>NZ_VXKP01000004.1:0-349305 GCF_008711455.1 Francisella sp. XLW-1
AAACATACAGTTTCTGTAGACCAACCAAAAGTTTTTTATAATGAAATTGTAAATTTTATTTATGGTACTAAATAACTATCTAAATACATGCATGACCCTTTTTTGACAGAATCCCGGCCGGAGGTCATATTGGTCTTGTAGTTATATGTAATTCCCTGACTGATCTCACACTTTATTAAAGTATCAGTATTTACTTCTACTTGTGGTGGTTCCGTAAAGTCGTTTAATCTATAAAAATGTGGAACTTGAGAAATGGATAAACCTATCCTATTACACCCCCAATATACACTATCATTCACTACTATTGGTGTTAATATCAACATACTTTTGTCTTCTATATTGCTAGTATCAATTACTATATTATGTCGACTATTAATCTTTCCTGTTTTTTTAATCTCTTCTATTACTCTAATTTTTTCAGATCCTATACCGCTCAATAAACTTGATATCCTTGCTCTTGAAATATAGTCGTTATAAATCTTCGCTGGCATTGCTAATAATATTCCAATTATAGCTATTATCACGATCAATTTGAGAAGAGTATATCCTTTAATAATTTACTCCATATTCACGAGTATATCATTAATTGTAACAATACATATGTTTATTTTTGATAATTTTTGTATTAATTTTACTTAATGTTAAACCACAAAATATCTTTTGCTTCAGTTAAAACCTAGGCTTTAGAACTATCTATTCTACCTCTAATATCTTGAAATGCTTTTAAACCAAATAAGTGCATACTTGCATAAATATAATCAAAGATTCCAGCTTGTATAGCTTCATAATTAGCCCAAACTGTATCTGTTGTATACATATACAGTTGGATTGGTAAACCTTTCTCTGTAGGTTGTAATTCTCTTACAATAAATAACCAACCGGGCTCTGTATGAATTTTTGGATGATCTTTTAAATAGTGTTCTAAGTATTTTCTAAACAATGTTGTATTAATCAATTCATCCTTATTACAAGAGTTTATAATATCATCCATATAATTTAGTTTTCTTAAATTATCAATAGTTCCGACATCACAAAACTTAATACTATCAACATCAATATTGAAAGATCTTTTAATCTGTCTGCCACCCATTTCAAACATACCACGCCAGTTTTTAACGCTATTTGTGATTAATGAGTAAGTAGGAATGTTATAGATTGTTTTATCAAAACCTCTAATTTTTACAGTATTAATTGATATTTCTTGGACAGTTCCTTCTACACCTAATGACTGTATACTTATCCAATCACCAACTCTAACCATATCTAAAGCTGCTACTTGAATATTAGTAGCAAAGCCTAAAATTGTATCTTTAAAAACTAGCATCAACACTGCTGATAGTGCGCCTAAGCCAGTTAAGAATGCAATAGGTGATTTATTTAGTAACAAAGATATTACTAATATTACTCCAACTAAATATAATAAAATCTTTACTACTTGTGCATAGCTTTTTAGAGAGTAATATTTAAATTCATGCAGGGACTGAAAATAGCTAAAAATAGCATCAATCAAAGATATAAAAAAAGAAATTATTGATATTGTAATGTATACCTCAGCTATTAACTGGATAAAGGAAACTAATTGTGTAACCCACGGATACTCATTACTACTTATAAATCCAATTACAATATATATAAAAACAGCAGGAGCAATATGAGCCAACTTATCAAATATTTTGTTTCTTATAAGTGATTTGCCTAATGATGAGTTAGCCTTAAAAAAAATCTTTTCAGCAAGGGTTGATATATATTTGCTAATTATCTTATTTATAAGCCATGAGAAGAATAGAACAGCTAACAATATTACTATAAAACTCAATACTACCGTTAACGTAGAATCATTTGTCAATTCTATATAATATTCCTTTATAATATCCATTATGTCAAACTTCCTTAGTTTTCTATTTTGTCTCTTTACTAGGTAATAATTCTGCTATCTGAATGACTATTCTTGTCATAAGGTCTGATTGTAAATAACTCCAGATCCTCTCTAATTCATTATTCTGAGCTAATTGGGTACTTGCGTTTGATTGCCAGAACATTTGTGCATTAACGGTACTATCAGGAACAACTGGTGTTTTGACCTTAGGTTTAACAACATTATATGTTATCGTATATATCGCAAGGAAAGTATTATTTGATGCTCCACCGACAACACTGGTCATTTGGGTATTTTTGGTAGCACTTTGAATATTTATTATATAATCTGCATCTTTTTCTTGTTTTTTACTTTTTATAACAGTGGCTCCATAGCCAATAAGCCTACGTCTTAACTCAGTAATTAAACTTGGAGGTGCTCCACCTGCATTATAAATATAGAACTTAGTATCAATAAGGCTACTAAAATTCCCAGCATTACCATCAGCAAGGTCACCACGAAGGTGGAATCCACAACCTGATAATAATGTAGCAATTATTAATAAATATAAGGTCTTAGTATAGTTTTTTATCATTGTATATACCTATTTGACTACAATATTGATTAATTTCTGAGGCACATATATAACTTTTATTATTTGCTTATTTTCGATAAAAGTTTTGATATGCTCATCATCTAATACCTCTTGTTCAACTTGATCTTTTGTTAATGAGGCATCTAACTCAAGTTTTGCTTTAACCTTACCATTAATCTGTACAATTAAAAGAAACTCATCTTTTTCAAGAGCTTTCTCATCAACTATTGGGAATTTAGTGTGTAGAATATCATCTCCTAGACCGATCTCTTGCCATAAATAATGACAAATATGTGGTGTGAAGGGTGATAGTATTCTTAATAAAATACTAAAGCCTTCTGACTTAACACTATCTGATAAATTATCATAATTGTTAAGCGTATTTAAGATTTTCATACATGCTGAAACAACTGTGTTAAATTGACTCTTTTCAAAATCAAAAATAGCTTGTTTCAAATTAGCATAGATCTCATAACGAGCTTTTTTATCATTTTTTGATAATGCTCCAGTATCTATAGTGACATTTTTTGCTAATATCTCTTTATTTGTATAAGCATAATTATATACTTTACGTAGGAACTTATTAGCTCCATCAACACCAGTTTCTGACCATTCAAGTGATTGCTCAGGAGGCGCTGCAAACATACTAAACAACCTAACAGTATCAGCACCATATTTATTGATAAGCTCTTGAGGATCAACAGTATTGCCTTTAGATTTAGACATTTTAGCGCCATCTTTTAGCACCATACCTTGTGTTAGTAGGTTTTTAAATGGCTCATTAGAAGTTATTAAACCTTCATCACGCATTAATTTATGGAAAAATCTTGCATAAAGCAGGTGCATAATAGCATGTTCAATACCGCCAATATATTTATCAACTGGTAACCAATAATTAGCTTCTTCATTTAGCATTTCATTAGCAGTAGGGCATGTATATCGTGCATAATACCAAGATGATTCAAAGAACGTATCAAACGTATCAGTCTCTCTTTTAGCAGGTTTTCCACATTTTGGACAAGCAACATCTAGAAACTCAGGCATATCTTTTAGTGGAGACCCAGCTTCTGTAAGAGTTACATTGGTTGGTAATTTAACGGGTAAGTTTTCTTCTTTTTCAGGAACAACACCACAGTCATTACAATGTATCATAGGAATAGGACATCCCCAGAATCTTTGACGTGAGATACCCCAATCATGAATTCTAAAGTTAGTAGTTTCATAGCCCTTATTGTTATCAAAAAGGTATTTTTTCATTGCTTGATATGCTTTTTTGAAATTCAAACCATCAAACTCTCCAGAGTTAGTCAAAATACCTTTTTCTGTAAAGGCTTCTTTATCTAAGTCTAATTTTGACTTATTATCATTAGGCTTAATAACTTGTTTTAAAGCAATATTATATTTCTGTGCAAATTCCCAATCTCTTTGATCATGTGCTGGGACTGACATTACAGCTCCAGAACCGTATCCCATAAGAACAAAGTTTGCTACCCATACATCTACAGTTTCACCAGAAATAGGGTGGATTACTTTTATAGAAGTTTTGAAACCTTTCTTTTCTTGAGTAGCCAAATCAGCTTCCATAGTTGATAATTTCTTACATTCTTCTATAAAAGAGGCTAACTCAACATTAGTTTCTGCTTGTTCAAGAGCAAGAGGGTGCTCAGGTGCTATACCCAGATAGCTAACTCCCATAAGAGTATCTGGACGAGTTGTAAATACCTCAATTTCTTGATCAGAATTTTGAACTTTAAACTTAACAGTCAGACCTTTTGATTTGCCAATCCAGTTAGTCTGCATAGTCTTCACAGCTTCTGGCCAACCATCTAACTGGTCAATATCTTTTAGAAGTTCATCTGCATAATCTGTGATTTTCAAGAACCATTGCGGAATTTCTTTCTTCTCTACCAAAGCTCCAGATCTCCAACCTCTGCCATCAACCACTTGCTCATTTGCAAGTACTGTTTGATCAACAGGATCCCAATTAACTACTGAATTTTTACGGTATGCTAAGCCTTTTTTGTATAGTTGAATAAAGAACCATTGTTCCCATTTATAATAATCTTCATCACAAGTCGCTATTTCTCTAGACCAATCAAAGCTAAACCCAAGAGAATCTAGCTGTGATCTCATATATGCAATATTGCTTTTTGTCCACTCATAAGGAGATTTTTTGTGTTTTATTGCAGCATTTTCTGCAGGCAATCCAAAAGCATCCCAGCCCATAGGGTGAAGAACATTTTTACCTTGCATTTTTTGATATCTTGCAATTACATCTCCAATAGTATAATTACGTACATGTCCCATATGAAGAGTTCCACTTGGATATGGTAGCATTGACAAACAATAGAATTTTTCTTTATTCTTATCTTCTGTAGCTTTAAATGAATCATTTTTACGCCAATATTCTTGCGCTTGTTGCTCAATCTGAGTAAAGTTATATTCGTTCATTTAGATATTAATTCCAGTTAATAATTTATTGAAAATATAATTGCTTAATTTTATTTGAAAATGAGTAAAATATCTAGGAAGTTTATTATGATATAGTATTTACTTAGCCCAAAAGAAATATTTAACAGTATTTATCTAAAATAAGCTTAATTCTCTGCCATCCAAGTTTCTAAGATTACACAAGCTGCCAAGGCATCTACTTTTATATGTGATACTTTTTTACTTTTTACTTCTTCTAAACGCCATCTTGCTTCACGAGTTGAATATGCTTCATTGATAAGATGAATATTTCTTTTATAGCGTTCTTTAACTTCTTTAGCAAAATCTTTAGCTGCCTTTGTTATATCTGTTTCAAAATCTTGAGTATCTAATGGTAATCCTATAATAATATCAGAAGGATTCCAGCGTTTAACAATCTTATCAAGCTCAATCCAGTTAGGCACTCCATCATAGGCTTCAACTGTACCTATAGGAGTAGCTGTTTTGGTAATCATTTGCCCACTAGCTAATCCAATTCTAGCTTTACCATAATCTATTGCTATTAAAGATTGAAACATTAGCAATTCCCTATGTTTTTGAATAAACTATCTAGACTTTGTAAAGTATAGCCAGCATGTTCAATATGGTTTTGCCATTTTACTTTATTCTCATGATTAAATAATATTTTTTTGCTTAATTTACTTGTTACAATCCAATCATTGGATTTTATTTCATCCGTAAGTTGGTCAGCTGTCCAGCAACTATAGCCAACTACTGGCAAAAAATACTCAGGTAAAATATTATTTGCTAAATCTTCCAGAATATCCATAGAAGCAGTTATAGCAAGACCTTCATCTAGTTTAATTGTAGAGCTATAGTTTCTGCCATTTGTAGTATGCAAAATCATAATTTTATGGGGGCTAATAGGACCACCCATATAAAGAGGGTAGTCTAAAATCTCATTAAATGTATTGCTATGAGGAATCTCTAATTCTTCAAAGACATCTTTTAGTGTATCACTTAAAGGTTTATTGATAATCAAACCCATAGCACCATGACGATCATTTTGGCATAGATAAATTACAGATTTAGTAAATATAGCATCATCTTTGATAAGTGGAGTTGCTAATAAAATTTCACTTTTGTGGTTTTGGAACATATTATATTTCTTAAGTATAAAAATTTTTTGTAAAAAATGGCAAAAATAAATGCCGCAGTGGCGATAATTTTAGATGAACAAAGTGCTAAAGTCTATATAAGTCTAAGACAAAAGTTTCAAAGCTATAGTGACTACTGGGAATTTCCTGGTGGTAAGGTAGAAAAAAATGAAACTTTTGAACAATGTATAAGAAGAGAGGTTTATGAAGAAGTTGGCGTAATAGCCAAATCAGTAAGTTTTTATTTTCGCAAAAAACATATAAATAAATATAATGATGAAGTTAATCTAGAGTTTTTTATAATTAAGGATTATGAAGGTAAACCTTATGCTAAGGAAAACCAGCAATTAAAATGTATAAGCATCCTTGAGCTTAATAATTATAAGTTTCTGCCAGCAAGTTTAGAAGTAATAGCAATGTTACAACAAGATTACTCATACGATAGTTAGTATCAGTTAATAATTAAGCATTTTGTAAAAAGGTTAGAATATAAATTAATGATCTATAAGATAAGTATGTAATTTAACATAATATATATTATGCGAATTTATATATTTTATTATTCCGCAGTAATAATCTTAGTTGATTTAGTTATATTTGCCCAAATTATTATAAATATAGCAATTGTTGCTATGCCAACTATTATATTGATTACAGGAACTACATTTAATAAAGTCAAGCCCACATACCAATATACAAGTGAAGCTTTAAATTTTAATTTTTTTTCGTGCGTTTGATTATATAATTTAGTTTGCTCATCTAACTTTACAGCTGTTACCACTAATGCTATATATGACCATATTGGTATTAGTTGAGTCTATAACCATGCTGGGTGTATTTGCTGACCACTATTTATAGTAACTAAAGCTTTTGCTAATTTTTGTTGCGATAAAATAAATAAAACTGAAACAATCAAAGATGTAATTATTAAAGCTACTGCACATATTTGTATAATGAGCATCATTGTTTCTGGAGATATAGAGTTTATCATTTTGGACTAAATGTATAATTAAGCATGTTGATTATTTTATATAATAATTAAGTATCAGTAAATCATACAATTAGCTATAGATGATAAAATGTCATAATGATTCCAACAACCAAGAAAACGGTCATTTTTCTTGCTTAAATAATTTCAGTAGTATAGAATAATTTCAAATTCATATACACAAAGTTGTCAATTATCATGAACAAAATTTCTTAGGTCTGCCCAATTTGGGCAATTCGTAGACAAATAATAAATATATTTGTTATTTAGCAAGCCCTTAAAGATTTTAAGAAATATGATGATACACAAACCTATTTTCCTAAGAAACCTTAGTCTTAATTTTAAAAATAAAACCTGTTTTGAAGATTTTACAACAACTATATATCCTGGTGACAGGATAGCTATTATTGGTAGAAATGGTAGTGGCAAATCAAGCTTACTAAATATTCTACGTGGAAAAATATCGCCATCAAGTGGTGAATTAACTATTCCCGATGATATTTGCACTGGTTATGTTGAGCAAACGATTAATGATTTTACTCATTTAAGTGGTGGACAGAGATTCAATAAAAAATTATCTCAAGTATTAACTAAATATCCAAATTTACTTTTATTAGATGAGCCGACAAATCATTTGGATAAAGATAATCGTAAAAGCTTAAATAATATGCTTATTAGATACCCAGGATCTTTGATTATTGTTAGCCATGACATAGAATTACTACGTAGCTGTATTGATACTGTATGGCACATTGATAATAATAAAATTTATGAGTTCACAGGTTCATATGATGATTATATAAGGCAGATTAAACATAATAGAATGTCCGTAGAAAAAGAACTAATATCTCTTAAACGTGAGAAAAAAGATGCTCATAATAATTTGATGAAAGAACAAAAACGTGCAGCCAAAAGCAAATCTAAAGGACAAAAAAGTATAAGTCAAAGAAAATGGCCAACAGTTGTAAGTAATGCTAAAGCAAATAAGGCCGCTCAAACATCAGGCAAGAAAAAAAGTGCTATTGATAAAAAGAAACAACAACTAGTCAATCAACTATCCGAGATAACTTTACCAGATATTATTTTACCAAAATTCTCTTTAACAACTGAAAATATAAGTTCTAAAAATATATTATCAATAAATAATGCAGATGTTGGTTATGTACAAGGTAAGCCTCTTCTAAAAAATCTTAGTCTATCATTAGGTGGGAGAGAACGTATAGCAATTTATGGTAAAAACGGTTCTGGTAAGTCTACTTTATTAAAAGCAATTTTAGAGTATGATGAGGTTATAACAACTGGTAATTGGAGTTTACCTGAATGTAAATATATTGGTTATATAGATCAGCACTATTCTAATCTTAATCCAGAGATTTCAATCTTTGATCATGTCAGAAAGACAAGACCTGATTGGAATGAAAGTGAAACACGTAGTTATTTAAATGGTTTCTTATTTAGGAAAAATGAAGAAGTATTTAAATTAGTGCGATATTTATCTGGTGGTGAAAAAGCTAGGCTTTCTCTTTGTTTAATTTCTGCTAATCTACCAAAAATACTTGTATTAGATGAAATTACAAACAATATAGATATTGAAACTAAAGAACACTTAATTCAAATTTTAAAACATTATCCTGGTAGTGCTTTGAGAGGGATAGTTAAGAAAAATCAGTGCTATGTGCAATAAAGCGTCATATTTGTAGCTATACTATCTTGTCTTTGTTTGATTACAAAATTTGTTGGTGCTGAGAAAATATTTATACTCGTAGTTTCATCTTCAGGTATGGTTGGATGTATGATTTGGATAATTATTAGTTTATGTCATATCTACTTTAGAAAAATGAATAAATTCTGCTTTGAAAGTCCCCTACTTTCGTGAGATATCTTTTTGATTTTTCACATTTTGAAACATACAAAATATCATTAATTACATAATAGATCGCATCCTGCGAAAATTCCGCACCTAAATTACAAGCTTCATCAAGCGATTTAGCATCAAACATAAAACCATTTTCTTTGTGCTTAGGTGACTTATCGAAACCATTAATTTCATAGAGCCAACTATATGACTTTTCTAATTGATTTCTTAATATTTGATTTCTAGCTAAATTTTCTTGATCTTCAAGAAGCTGATTAAATGGATTGTATGCTGTAATAATCGCAAATTGGTTAGGATACCTGCTAGGCAATATAGGAACTTCAAATTTAGTTGTAAAATACCATTCACAAAGATCTAAATTAGAACTATTATTCATAAGCCTTTAGCTTTTGCTCTAATTGGCTACCTGTATGGACACCAGTAAGCGTTTCTACAGGCTGACCTGCTTTGAAAATTATCATAGTTGGTATACTTCTTATGCCAAATTTAGCTGCTAGACTTTGATTATCATCGACATTGACTTTGACAATCATAGCTCCTGTATAATCTTTTGATAACTGATCAAGTATCGGCGATAAAGTCTTACAAGGACCGCACCAATCTGCATAAAAGTCTACTAATATAGGTTTTGCAGAACTACTTATTAATTTATCAAAGTTAGCTTCATCAGTCTTTATTACTTTGCTTAATGCCATACTATCTCTCCATAAATGTTACATTTGCTCTTATATTAATATCCTGAGATACAGCTACTGGATTATAGCTATTTGCATCATTTTCATTATAAGCTGCTGTTTTCATTAACATAACTGTATTTCTAGGCTTATATCCGTCTGTATCAATATACTGTACTGATTGAATAATATAGTTACTATTAGTCTGTTTATTAAAATTAGTAAGATAATCCTTTGTATCCTTAAAAAGTTGTATCATAAGTTTTTGTTTTGCAGCCTCGACTTCTTTAGCAGGAGGATTATAATCTAATACTTTTACAGCTAATCTTTTTCCAGAAGATCTGTCTTGATTTTCAATTGCTTGTTGTAATTTATTCAAATCACTTTGAGAAATTCTAGATTGAAGTTGTATCGTAATATTAATAGCACCGCTATTGTTAGTATTTTGTTCAATGTTTTTAACTTTCCAGTCAGACTTTACAATGTTGTTGATACTATCTGTAATTTGATTTTCTATACTATTTTGTTTATCTAATGAAGTTGTTGCATAACAAGTCACTTCGACAAGTATGCTATCACTCTTTATCGTGGTTTCACCTTGAGTTGTATACTTAATGGTGTTGTACTCGGCACAGTTATCTGATGCTGCTACGGCAAGAGAGATAGAGCTAACAAACCCAATCAAACAAAATGGAACTAACTTTTTCATATATACGTCCTTTAAGAAAACACTTATATAAATTTAGTCTAGCAGATAATGAGATATTAATCAGGTTCAAATGTAGCAATTGTTACTAAGAATTATATTATATCGTGAAGAATATCATCTAATGCCTCTAAGATTTGCTCTTTCATTTCATTTTCAAATGGGAAATCATCTGATGTTAATTGAGATTTAACAAAGCTCTCTAAAAGTAAATGCTGAGCACTTTCTAAGGACAATCCTCTAGACTGTAAATAAAAAAGAGCATCTTTATCAAGCTCCCCTATTGTTGCACCATGTGTACACACTACATCATCAGAGAAAATCTCTAATTCTGGTTTTGTATTAATCTCAGCTTTATTACTTAATTGAATATTTTTATTGTTCTGAAAAGCTTGAATTTGCTCTATACCTTTATTTACGACTGCTTTTGCATTAAACCATGCTTTAGAGCTACCATTAGCTACACCTCGGAAGTTTACATTACTATATGTGTGAGATGCATTATGATTAACTAAAAAACATGCATTAGCAATAGCATTATCATTTACTAAATATAATCCTCTGATATCAAATCTAGAGTATGGCTTATTTAGATTTACTACAAAATCATTTCTAAGAAGTGCATCCTTATTCAATAAGTTAAATCCATTAAATTCAGCAGCGCGATCTAAATTGATTAGATAATTAGCTGTAGTAATTAACTGAGTATTATTTGGATTATCAGCATTGTTTGTGAAGTTTACTTTTGCTGATTCTGCAATATTTATGTCTAAAAACAGGTTTATGGCTGAATTTTCTGTAAGACTTACAAAGTCGATATCTAAATCTAGATTTGCAAACATATCAACGTCTAATTTTAGAGATATATTTGTTAGCTTATCTTTAGCCATATCAGTATTTATAAAGATTAGACTTAAAGAATCTTTAGTATCTTTAGGTATACTTATAGCCAAGTGTTTAGAATTTTCTATTGCTAACTTAGACATAGTTCTTTGATCTCTATGTAGCTCTAAAGCACTAATATGATTCAGTTTTTTGTTGTAATCAATAGCTAAAACACCATCTAGTATTATTACAACATTTTCTTCCGTATCAAATTTAAAGCCTTCTAAATAATCCTTAGACTTAGGAGAATCTTTAAGCATTTCAGATATGCCACTTTTGCTATATATAGTAGCTAAGTTAGTATATTTCCAGCTTTCTTGTCTAGTAGTTGGTAGAGATTTATTATCTATTAACATTATTATCAACCTTTAGCTATTTAACCAAGAATATCCTTTTTCTTCTAGCTCAAGAGCTAGCTCTTTACCACCTGTTTTGACAATTTTACCATCAGCTAAAACATGAACAAAATCAGGTTGTATATGATCTAAGAGTCTTTGATAGTGAGTAATTACTAAAAAGCTTCTATCATCAGATCTCATATTATTTGCACCTTGAGATACCACCTGAAGAGCATCAATATCTAGTCCTGAATCAGTTTCATCTAAGATAGCAAGCTTAGGTTCAAGCATCATTAGTTGTAGCATTTCATTACGTTTTTTCTCTCCGCCTGAGAAGCCTTCATTAACTCCACGCGACATGTATTTCTGATCTATTTTTAGAACTTGCATATTTGCTTTTAGCTTTTTCATAAAATCTATAGCATTGATTTCTTCTTCGCCATTTTGCTTTCTAATGCTATTTACAGCTGTCTTTAAAAATTGAACATTACTAACACCAGGAATCTCAATAGGATACTGTAAGCTTAAAAAGATACCTGCTGCGGCTCTTTCGGATATAGATAGATCATCTAAATCTTTACCGTTAAATGTTATCGACCCTTGAGTAATCTCATAGCCATCTTTACCAGCCAAAACATTACTTAGTGTACTTTTACCAGCCCCATTAGGTCCCATAATTGCATGGACTTCACCTTTGTTAACTTTTAGATTTAAGCCTTTTAGAATCTGTTTCTTTTGTTCGCCAACACTTACATGTAAATCTTTAATTTCTAATAACATTTTATTAACCTTTTAACTTATATAATTCTAAAGTTTAACCAACAGCACCTTCTAAACTAACTTCCATTAGTTTTTGAGCTTCAACTGCAAACTCAAGTGGTAACTTTTTAAATACTTCTTTACAAAAACCATTAACAATCATAGCAATTGCATCTTCTTCCGAAAGACCTCTTTGCTTACAGTAGAAAAGCTGATCATCAGAGATCTTTGAAGTTGTAGCTTCATGTTCAATTTGAGATGAGTTGCTCTTATTTTCTATATACGGGTATGTATGTGCACCACAATTATGCCCTATGAGTAATGAGTCGCATTGAGAAAAGTTTCTAGCATTAGAGGCATTAGGCGATATTCTCACGAGCCCTCTATAAGCTTGAGAAGCTTTACCTGCAGAAATACCTTTTGAGATAATCGTACTCTTAGTATTTTTGCCAAGATGAATCATTTTCGTACCAGTATCAGCTTGTTGAGCGTGACGAGTTAAGGCTACAGAATAGAATTCACCAATTGAGTTATCTCCACGTAATACTACTGAAGGGTATTTCCATGTAATAGCAGAGCCGGTTTCAACTTGTGTCCAAGAGATTTTTGCGTTCTTATGACAAACACCTCTCTTAGTAACAAAGTTGTATATACCACCTTTACCTTCTTTATCTCCTGGATACCAGTTTTGTACTGTAGAGTACTTAATCTCAGCTCCATCTAAGGCTACTAACTCCACCACTGCTGCATGAAGCTGATTTTCATCACGCATTGGTGCAGTACATCCTTCCAAATAGCTAACATAACTGCCTTCATCTGCAACAATTAATGTTCTTTCAAACTGTCCTGTATTCATTGCATTTATTCTGAAGTATGTTGACAGTTCCATAGGGCAAGTCACACCTTTAGGGATATATACAAATGAACCATCACTAAAAACCGCAGAATTTAGAGCTGCAAAAAAGTTATCACCTTGCGGTACTACAGAACCTAGGTATTTTTGCACCAATTCAGGGTGTTTTTGTACAGCTTCTGAAATAGGACAAAATATTACCCCTGCTTCAGCTAATTTTTCTTTGAATGTTGTTACAACTGAAACTGAATCAAATACAGCGTCAACAGCTATGTTTTTAACTCCAGCTAACATCTCTTGCTCATGCAAAGGAATACCAAGCTTGTTATACGTATCAATAATCTCTGGATCAACTTCATCTAAACTTTTAGGATGATCTTTTAATGATTTTGGCGATGAATAATAGCTTATGGCTTGAAAATCAATCGGAGGATAGCTTAAATCCGCCCATTTCGGTGATCTCATTTCTAACCATTTTTGATACGCTTTGAGGCGCCACTCTAGTAGAAATTCAGGTTCATTTTTTCGCGCAGATATCAGACGGATTACATCTTCATTAAGACCTGCATCGATAGTCTCAGCTTCTACTTCAGTTACAAAACCATGCTCATAATCTTGTTCAATGATTTTATCTAAATTTTCGCTCATATCTTAACTTTTGCCCTTCTTGTTGACAATATCATAGATTGATGTTTTTGAAAGTAAATCTAACAGTTGGTTATTCAACACTTTCCAATAACTACTTACAGTACAGTTTCCTATACTACACTTTTTTTGTAAATCACAACACTCTGTAAGATTTACATCCTTTTCTACAGATCTAACCACATCTAATACAGTAATATTTTGAGGATCATCAACAAGTGTGTATCCACCTTCTATACCGCGCTTTGAGACTACAATATTTGATATTGAAAGCTGATTTAACAACTTTCTTACTGTAGGAATATTCAGTCCCGTGGTTTCTGCAATTTTTGCAGCACTATAAGGATTTGAGTTATTTTCAGCAATTGTTACAACTACTAGCAAACCGTAGTCGAGTAATTTACTTATTTTTAGCATAATCAACTCTAATCTATACTAATTTAGTATCATATTGTGAATATAATAATATTTATAATGCTTAAAGTAAATTAAAAAATTGATTATTTTTAAACCTTAGACTAGTATTTGTAAATAGTTAAATACTACATTTGTTATTATAACAACTAATTATGAGAATAGCTATTTTAGGCGCAGGACAACTTGGAATATATTTAACACAGAGATTAAGTCTGGATCATCAGGTTTCTATAATTGATTTAGATGAAGAAAAACTTGGGTTTATATCTTCTGCTTTTGATGTCCAAACGATTATTGGAGATGTTACAAAACCTAACATAATGATGGAAGCTAATTTTAAAGATACAGATATGATCATAGCGGTAACATCTAATGATACAACCAATATAGCTGTGTGTGATATGGCTTATAAGCTATATAAAACACCATATAAAATAGCGCGAATCCGTGATACAGAATATAATAGATTCCCAAAACTGCTTAATAATATCGACTTAGTTATAAAATCATTTTTTGAAACGACTAAGAGACTAGAACAGCTAATTTTTTTATCAGGGGCGTATTTTATTTCATCATTTTTTGATAAGCGTATCCAACTGGTTGGAGTTGAGGTTTCACAAGACTCACCGCTAATAGGCTTGTCTGTTAAAGATATATACTTAGGTTTAGGTGATATTAAAGTTGACATAATTTCAGTACATAGAAATGGTAAAAAGTTAGATATAGACGACACTGATATTCTAGTTGAACCAGGTGATAGAGTTATGTATTTGTCAGAAAAAGCATACTCTTCTCAAATTCTATCAATTTTTCAGCCCAAAAAAGCAAATATTAGAAAGATTTTCATTGCTGGGATTAACTATGCAAGTATCACCCTTGCAAAATCATTGGAAAATAAAGGCTATATAATAAAAATGATTGATCCTAATGCTGAAAAGTGTGAATTTGCTCTGAATGAGTTATCAAAGTCTACAATTTTACATTACAACCCTGTAAATAATAATTTATTAGTTGCTGAGGGTATTGATGAAGCAGATATGTTTTTTGCCTTAACTAACTCCGATGAGATAAATATCATGTCGTCAATTTTGGCAAAAAAACTTGGTGCTCAAAAAACAGTTGCTACTGTAAATAGCTCTGAATACTATGATATAACTAGAGATTTGAAACTTATAGACATCTCAATTTCTCCTCATAATTTCTCATACACAACAATCAAAGCGTTTCTAACCCAGGTAGATATGCTTAAAATGTATGAAGTTGAAGATAGTGAGGAGATGTTTGTGGAGCTAAAAGTACATGGTCAAGAAAACATGTCTACAGTTATTGGCAAAAAAATAACAGATCTAAAACTGCCAAGTGGCTTAAAAATATTAGCAATTATGAAAGATGATAATACTCCTAAATTTTTTACTGATAATTCTCTCATTAATGATGGAGATAGACTAGTTATAAAAGTTGACAATAAAAGTGCATTGCAGACCCTTGAAAAACTTTTTCAAGTAATGCCTTTATACATCGCATAAAATATTGATAATATATATGTGGTTAGGTTAATATAAATCTATCGTATAATTTGTTCATATTTAACCCATGGTATCAAACTCAACTGGAAAAGAAAAAATTGGTTTAATTCTGCTTATATTATTAATGACAGGAGCAATTGATAATATAAGAAACCTTCCTTCTACTGCTACTTCAGGAACTTATATATTTTTCTTTTTTATTGTCGCAGTATTTTTGTTTCTAGCTCCTGTAGCTTTAGTATCAGCGGAAATGACAGCAACATATACTGCCAAGGGTGAGGAAGGTGTGTATGGTTGGGTAAAAAAAGCCTTTGGCCCGAATATAGCAATGTTAGCAATATGGTTCCAATGGATCAATACTTTAATATGGTTCCCAAGTATACTAACATTTATTGCAGGAACTATTGCATATATATTCAATCCCGATCTAGCACAGAATATTAAATTTACCATTATTTTTATTACAGTAGTTTTTTGGTCATTGACTATCCTAAATCTCAAAGGTTTACGTGTTTCTGCGATTTTTGCAAGCGCCTGTACATTTTTTGGTATGGTAGTACCTATGCTGCTTATGGTTATTTTCGCATTAATATGGTTATTAAATAGCTATACTATAAACATTCATTTTGAATTAGGTAATTTAATACCTAGCTTTACATCTACCGAGTCTTGGATGGGTTTGACAGCAATAATTGCTTCTTTTTTAGGACTTGAATTAGCAACAGTTCACATAAGAAATGTTGCAAACCCTAAAAAAACATTTCCACTAGCTCTATTAATTTCAGTGGTTTTCATTGTATTTACGATGGTATTAGGTGCTTTGGCTGTAGCAATGATATTCCCTCAATCTGAAATAGATGTTGTACATGGAACAATTAAGACTTTTAAAGTTTATCTAGAAAGCTTAGGCATACCTATGTTTTTCTATTATGTTCTAGGATTAATGATCTTCATAGGTTCTATAGGATCGATGATCAATTGGATGATTTCACCCGCTCGAGGTTTATTACAAGCTGCAGACGATCATTTTTTGCCTGATGCTTTAGACAGAACTAATAAGCATGATGTACCAAGTGGTATCCTTATATTACAAGCAATTATTATGACAATAATATGTCTTTTATTAGAGCTTGTACCATCAGTTCAGGCCTACTATTGGCTTCTTACTGCTTTAAGTACACAAATTTACTCTTTGATGTACCTGATGATGTTCTTTGCAGCACTGAAGCTAAAGTTATCGAGTAAAGAATCTATGAAGAATACAGAGGATTTTAATATCCCTGGCGGTAAATTTGGTATGACTTTTGTATGTGTTTTAGGTATTGTAGGAACAATCTCTTGTGTAATAGTTGGTTTTATTCCGCCTGATAATTTATATCAAAATCCTTTTGAATTTATTCAAATGTTATCAATATGTTTTGTACTATCAATTCTTCCTGTAGTATTATTCATGGTTTATAGAAAGATCAAACTTAAAAATATCTAATGCTTGAATCATTAATTCTCTTTATATTTCTAATTATTGGCTATTATATTTTTAATTTCTCACAATCATTAAAAGTTATAAGACTTATAAACTTATCATTAGACATTATTGTAATTTCTATAATTTTTTTACTAGGTTATAATTTTAGTATATTTACTAATACAAATACTATAGTTCTAGAAGTTATAGGTATAAGTTTGATATACATTACAATTATTACAGTTGCTAATATATTAGGGATTTTTGTTTTTTGTAAGAAAGATCCTAGTATAAAAGCTCACTTTGTATCTGATAACATAACTCAAGCTAAAGAAAATCTATTTATTACAATCCTCAAAGCAAGCAAATATCTAATATATTTAGTTATAGGTTATGTACTGGGTGAAATTATTAACATAAATATTACTTCACTTATAAACGACATTGTATTTGTAATGTTATTACTTCTTATGCTGATTATTGGTGGTTTATTAAGATTTGAAAATATATCACTTATAAGTCTCTTTAAAAATAAATTAGCTATGTCCGCGGTTGTTATAGTAATTGCAACATCGATAATTTCAGCTATTTTGATCAGTTATATGATTAATATACCAGTCAAACAAAGTATCATGATCAGCTCAGGCTTAGGCTGGTACTCTTTATCAGTTGTCTTAAATACTGACTTCATTGGTGAATATTATGGAATGATAACATTTATGGTTGATTTCTTACGAGAAATACTAGTAATCGCGATGGTACCATTACTCAAACGATATTTTTCTGTAGAGATGGTCGGATATGCCGCAAATACAGCTATGGATTTCTGCTTACCAATCCTTAGAAATAATTATGGTAATAAAATAGTTCCATTAGCTATAACTATTGGCCTAACGATGACTATCATAACCCCTATTCTCCTAGTATTAGAGAATATGGTCTTATAATTTCTATAAAGCTTATGAGTGACTAGATTAAATAAAGAGGATTATTTACTACGGAACTTAATACGACCTTTAGTTAAGTCATAAGGAGTTATTTCAACTACTACCTTATCTCCAGTTAATATACGAATATAGTTTTTTCTCATTTTACCCGAGATATGAGCTGTTACAACATGCCCATTCTCAAGTTCTACCCTAAACATTGTGTTTGGAAGAGCTTCTAAAACAACTCCTTCCATTTCTATACAATCTTCTTTTGCCATATTGGCCTCATCTCCGGTTAAATTAGTTTTTAATAATTACACAAAACAGCATCTATTTTAAAAGGAATTATTTAAAAACTCAAATCTTTTGAAAAAATAGTTATTAAAAGGTTATAATTTATTATCAAAATTCCAATATTTAAGCATTCCATAGTGGAAAAATTCTTTTTCTTTGAACTAGTAATATTTGTAGTAGCCGTCTTAGGAGGCGGCATAGGTGCTATCATCGGTATTGGAGGAGCTTTGGTAATAACTCCTCTACTATCTACTATATTAGATGTACCTCTTCATTACGCTATAGGAGCATCTTTAGTAGCTATAATCTGTACATCAACTGCAACATCCCTTGTTTCTTTAAAATCTCATGGATTAACTAAAGAAAAATTAGGATTATTCTTGGCATTAGCTACTGCTATAGGGGCTATATTTGGAGCTAAACTAGCTTTATCGCTAAAATCACAAGCATTATTTCTTATATTTGGTGGAATATTGTTTATAGTTGCAGTTTTAAGCTTTATAAAAAAGAAACAAAATAATAATATTCAAGAATCTAGCGAAGTATCAACTATAGCTGAAAAACTTCAACTTAATGATTCAATCATTGTAGATAAAGTAAAACAACAATATAGTATCAAACACCCTATTCTTGGTTTTATATTTATGTCTGGAGCTGGATTTATTGGGGGGTTGCTGGGCATTGGTGCTGGTATTTTTAAAGTAATTGCTATGGATAAAGTTATGAAAATACCTTTTAAAGTTAGTGCATCTACTAGTAATTTCATTATGGGTATTACAGCATTTGCAGCGACTTCAACGTATTATTTTGCAGGATATATTGATAGTTCTATAACGGCTCCTGTTGCTTTAGGGACTTTGTTAGGTGCTACCATAGGCTCTAAAATTATGCCGTATATTTCAACAAGAATTTTGAGGCTTACATTTTTTATAGTTTTATTTATTTCAGCATTACAAATGATAATTAAAGGATTGATATGATCAAAGATAATGTCATATATCGTGCTATAAAATTAAATCTTTCATTAGCTGTTTTTATAATCTGTCTAGGTGCTATAGATGCTATTTTTGGAAGTCGCGAAATTGCAAAAAATATCGTTAATTTTGGAATCTTTTTGATAATAGTAACGCCAGTTTTAAGGATTCTTTTAGAACTTATCTTTTTTATCAAAGCAAAAAATTACACTTACATACTTATATGTTTAATATTATTCCTAATAATAGCTGTTAGTATAGTCTGTTAGATAGTATATTTATTCTAAAAATGTTAATATTTTCTCTATTGTGATAATTGTGCTCATAAGAGCTGAAAACTTATTGAAATATGTTTACTAGTTTATCAGATAAATTACAGTCTTCATTTAAGAAGATAAAAGGACAAACGTCTTTAACAGAAGAAAATATACAGTCAGCCTTGCGTGACATCAGGGTTTCTCTTTTGGAGGCAGATGTTGCGTTACCAGTGGTCAAAAAATTTATAGAAAATATAAAAGAAAGAGCCATAGGTGAAGAAGTTAAAAAAAGCCTTACACCAGACCAAACATTCATTTCATTTGTAAAGAAAGAAATAGAGAAGGCATTAGGTGAAGAAGCTGTACCCATTAACTTAAAAACACAGCCTCCTGCTGTGATACTAATGGCTGGTTTACAAGGTGCTGGTAAAACAACATCTACAGCTAAGCTTGCTAAATATCTAAAAGAGCAACACAAGAAAAAAGTAATGGTAGTCAGTGCCGATATTTACCGCCCTGCTGCTATTGATCAATTAAGAACTCTTGCAAATAGTTTAAACATAGATTTTTTTGAATCTGATGTATCTCAGAAACCTGACTATATTGTTACAGAAGCTATTAAAACTGCTAAAACAAAATTGATAGATGTTCTGATAATAGATACTGCTGGTAGATTGCATATTGATAGTAATATGATGGATGAAATAAAACAAATCCATAAAATTGCAAATCCAATAGAGACATTCTTCACTGTAGATAGTATGACAGGTCAAGATGCTGCTGTTACTGCCAAAGCATTCAATGATGCTTTAGAGTTAACAGGTGTTATTCTTACAAAGACTGATGGTGATGCTAGAGGTGGTGCTGCTCTTTCGATTAGAGAAATTACAGGTAAGCCAATTAAGTTTTTAGGTACTGGAGAAAAAACAGACGCATTAGAACCATTCCACCCTGATAGAGTAGCTTCTAAAATACTAGGAATGGGTGATGTTCTTAGTTTGATTGAAAGTATTGAGCAAAAAACGGAAAAAAAATCTGCTGAAAAATTAACTAAGAAGCTTAAAAGTGGTAAAAACTTTGACTTAGAAGACTTTAAAGGCCAAATCCAACAGATGAAAAGTATGGGTGGTGTTGGCTCAATCATGTCTAAATTACCAAATATGCCAGCAAATATGCCAGGTAATGTTGGTGATGAAATGTTCAAAAAAATTGAAGCTATGATAGACTCAATGACTCCACTTGAGCGTAAGAAACCTGAATTAATTAAACACAGTAGAAAACAAAGAATCATTAAAGGATCTGGAACAACAATACAAGACCTTAACAAACTTCTACAACAACATACACAAATGAAAAAAATGATGAAAAGTGTAGTTGGTAAAAAAGGAGGTATGGCTAATATGATGAAACGTATGTCTGCTATGCAAGGTATGGGAAATATGCCAGGTCTTTTTGGTAAAAGAAAATAAGAATAAAAATTATAAGGAAATCTCTAAATGATAGGTGATAAAAACTTTGATAAAGTCTCAAATATAAATATTAAAAAGGAAAAAGTATTGATTCCAGCGGAAGTTCTAATCCAAGATATACCTCTTTTAAAGACTTCTTATGAAACTGTCAAAAAGTCTCGTAAAGAAATGGCAGAAATTATTCATGGTAAGGATGATAGAGTTGCTGTTATAGTCGGACCTTGCTCTATTCATGACACAGAAGCTGCCGTAGAATATGCTAAAAAGCTAAAAGAACAAGTCAAAAAATTTCAAAAAGAAATCCTTATCATTATGCGAGTATACTTTGAAAAACCTCGTACAACTATAGGTTGGAAAGGACTAGTTAATGATCCAGATCTTGATAACTCTTATAATATCAATAAAGGTCTTCGCATGGCACGTACTTTGCTGTCCGAAATTACAAATATGGGCTTACCTTGTGGAACGGAGTTCTTAGATGTAATTACTCCTCAATATTTTGCAGAACTTATCACTTGGGGAGCTATTGGGGCTAGAACTGTTGAGAGCCAAGTTCATAGAGAACTTGCTTCAGGTCTTTCTGCTTCTATTGGTTTCAAGAATGCTACAAACGGAGATATTCAGGTAGCTGTAGATGCAATTAAATCAGCTACTTACCCTCATCATTTCTTGAGTACCACAAAATCTGGCTCTACAGCTATCTTTGCTACTAAAGGCAATCAAAACGGTCATATAATTCTTCGTGGTGGAGCATCAGGACCTAACTTCAGCAAAGAGCATGTTGATGACTGTATCGAAAAGTTGAAAAAGTCTGAAGTTGATACTAAAGTTATGATTGACTGTAGTCATGGTAACAGTAAAAAAGATCATACTAAGCAAATCGCAGTATTAGAGGATATTTGCGAGCAAATTAAGACTAGTAATGATGTGTTTGGAATAATGATTGAAAGTAATCTTGTTGCAGGTAATCAGGATATTAATAATAAGCCTCTAACTTACGGACAAAGTATAACAGATAAGTGTGTTGATTTTGATGAAACAATCAAAATGCTTGAAATGTTAGCCGATGCAGTTAAAGCTAGACGTAACTCACAAGAGAAAAAAGAAACTAAGGAAGAGTCTCAATTTTCCTTATTATAAATACTTTTATTGATACAAATGAGACACTGCATTCTACAATATTTTCGGATATTTCTGATAGGATTCAGTATTTTATTACTTTCTAATTGTGCCGATCAGAGCGTTACTTTCAAAAATCTTCCTCCAGATAAGCAACCAATTATTGGTAAAGTTCCTAATATCTATATACTAGGTGGATTGGGACAAACATCAGAGGTAACTCCTACTGATATATGTGGTGGACATCAAGAGAAAGTTGCAAAAGTCACTTTTACAAAACCTTTTCTGTGGGATGGACTAATATCATTGATAACCTTAGGTATAATAACTCCTCGACATACTTATGTTTACTGTGGGTAGCCCTTATGAAGAAGATTATAACTTTTACCATATATATAATACTAGCTGGCTGTGCAACACAAACTGTAAATTTTGAAAAGCCTAAACAAGTATTAGAAAAGCCTACTTATTATAAAAAAGATACCTTCTTGTTAGGTATGGGACCATCAACTAATATAAATGCTAGTAAAATATGTAAAGGTAGCAACAATATTTATAAAGTTGATGCTGAACAGACAACCTCAGATTTGATCATAGCATGGGCCACTTTTGGTATATATACTCCTCGTAGCATAGCAATTTATTGCAAAAAATAAGATATAAGTAAAACTTATAACCACTATAAAATCTATATATTTAACATTAAAACAATTCTTTGTCATAATACTCTCAGAAAATAAATCAAAATATTAAAAGGTATAAAAATGAAAAAGTTAATTCTATCAGTAGTAGTTATGTTTAGTCTAGCAAGCTTAGGTTTTGGTGGTAGTTTACACCCAATAAGTGGTTTTTCTCATAATGTTTCATATGCTGCCCCTGTAATGATTCTTGCAGAGTAGTTAGATAAATAGGAAAATTATTAGTTATTAATTAATGTCTGTTTTATCTGTTTACCAAAATCTGTAGCTGATTGAGGATTTTGCGCAGTAATAATTTTACTATCAGTTTTTACACAAGGTTGCCACTCCAAAGCACTACTATATTTAGCACCAGCTTTGACTAAGCTATCCTCTAGAGAAAAAGGCATAACATCCGTTAAACCGACAATTTTTTCTTCATTATTACTAAAGCCGGTTACTTCTTTATCTCTAATAATATTTTGCCCGTCATCATCTTTAACATTTATCAGAGCTGCTACACCATGACATATTGCACCAATTACTCCATTTCTAGAATAAACATCTAAAATCTTATTCTGTACATTAGAATCATTTGGGAAATCCCACATTGTCCCATGTCCACCAGCAAATACTATTGCATCATATTCTTTGATATTTACATCTCTAAGACTAGTGCTATTTTTCATAATATTTTTCAAATTATCATCGGCTAAAAATCTATCATTTAGAAGATCTTTTTCAGCAACACTATTAGGATCAATAGGGATTTCTCCACCAGTAATTGACACAATATCAATTATGATATTTTCATCAAGAATACTGTAATATGGGTGAATAAGCTCTGATAGCCATAATCCAGTTTTTTCATTCAAATCACCCATTTTGCTATGACTAGTTGTAACCATTAATACTTTTTTCATGACGTTTTCCTATTTGTTAAAAACCTTATCTAAATGGTTTTTATAATTCTCAGTATACTCCTCAATTTTAGGATCTTTAATAACATCGTTTGAAATAAATGTTGGTAATCCTTTCATACCTATGAATTCATGAGCTTTATGAAAGTGTAGATATACCCCATCAACCCCAACACCTTCAAAAAGCTGATCTTTCTCCACAAAAGCCTCTAATGGAGCATTCCATGTTAATGAGAGCATATATGTTTTACCCTGAAGTAAACCACCAGAACCATATTTTTTGCTAGCATCATGTCTAGATCGACCATCACTAGCATACATAACACCATGACCTGTGGTGAATACTTCATCAATATATTTTTTGACAATCCAAGGTGGACCCATCCACCAACCTGGCATTTGATAAATCACTGTATCAGCCCAAAGCCACTTTTGGATTTCCTCATCTATATCATAACCATTATCAATATCTGTAACTTTGACATCATGACCAAAGCTTTTAAGATGCTTTTCAGCGATATCATTTAGATATTGATTCAAAGCACCTTTCGAGTGCCCAAATTCCTTTTTACCATTAATTAATAATATTTTTTTCATATATTTTGCCAGTAATAATTAGATAATAGCCAAGTTAATCAATTGGCTTCCTTGACAGACTGCACCAGTATTATGAATACTAATTACAACACCACCATAAGGTAGAATTAAGTCTTTCTTTTGCATGGTAGATGTCTGAATATATTGACCAATTACATCTCCAGCTTTGAAAATATCACCTGGCTTTATAAACCATTCATATAATCCACCTTCAATTGCTTTTAGGTGTTTGTAGTTAGGCCCATAGACATGATGTCTAATATCAGTATTCAATAAATCAGTATCAAACGGTGAATCAATAATATCTTTATGTTTCAGGTAATTAAGGATGCCTTGAGTTTGCATTTTAGCATTAGCAAAATTTATATATTCCTCAGAACCTAATTCAAGTGTATAGCCCTCTTTTAGTATTTTTTCATCTCTACCTTGTTTTCTGAACTCTTGAGATAAGTGCCACCATGGACAAAATATAGCTTCATCAAGAGCACCACCAGCTTTATCATTATCTATAATCAACATATCCTTATAGCCAAATTTTTCTGCTGTATATTTTGCAAAATCTGCAGTATATAAATAAGTAGTAGCATCTGTATCAGTATGTAAATCAAGGACATAATCTGCCTTTTGGGCTTCTCTTTGGACTAGAAGATTTAATCTTTTTGCTCTAGATAGCTCCCACTCATTTGCTAGTTCTTTATCTAATTCTTGCTGTAAAAGATTTTCAAAAGCTTGCTTATACTCCGCTGTAGTAGAGTTGATATGTTCTTTGACAAATCCAGAATAATCGATAGATGGGTAGAAATAGTATCTATTAAAGTTATCTCCTGTTGCTGAGTCAAATCTACCTTGGTGCCCTGCTCCTATAAATACATCTTTACCGATAGGATTACATTGAGGGATTAGATAGACATCACCTTTGGGCTGATGCTTTTTAAAATACTCAAGAAGCTCAACCATTACAGCATTTCCCTGTAATTCTGAAGCGTGCATACTTGCTTGCATATATACACTTGGTGCTAATGAATCAGAACCTTTGATAGTTATTTTCCCTACATGAATATCTTCACCTGTCGATGATTGACTTACTTTGATTTTTTGTTTGGAAATATAGTTAGACATAATGCTAATTCAATTTTTTATGATTACATAATTATAACAATATAAAACTTGTACTATAAGAATATTTACTATCAAAAACATTTATTGATTCAATAAGTATTTACTATTACACCACTAGTTCTAAAATGCTAAAATGTCTCAATAAATCTTAAAACTTAATAATAATCTGATGATAAAAGTAATGACATTCAATGCTAATGGTATACGCGCAGCTGCTCGTAAAGGATTTTGGGAGTGGTTTAAAACTCAAGATATTGATTTTTTGTGTATACAAGAAACAAAAGCCCAATTTCATCAGATAGAAAAAGATGAACAGCATTTCCCAGATGGTTATTACTATGATTTTAAAGATGCAGTTAAAAAAGGCTACAGTGGTACAGCTATTTACGCTAAGAAAAAGCCTCTAAAGGTAATCAAAGAGCTTGGATTAGATTGGGCTGATGATGAAGGAAGATATATTCAATTTGACTATGAAAAATTTAGTATTGCCAGTCTATATCTACCTAGTGGTTCTAGTGGAGATATTCGCCAAGAGTACAAAATGCAGTTTCTTGAAAAATATAAAGAAATATTAAAAGAACAAGCAGAATCTGGTAGAGATTTTATAGTTTGTGGTGATTTTAATATTGTGCATAAAGAGATAGATATCAAAAACTGGAAGTCAAATTATGGTAAGACATCTGGGGTATTACCAGAAGAGCAAGCTTGGTTAGATCATATTTTTGATGATTTGGGTTGGGTTGATACTTTCCGAGTGATTAATCATGAGCCGTTACAATATACTTGGTGGTCAAACCGTGGTCAGGCTAGAGCAAATAATGTCGGCTGGAGAATTGACTATCATATTTCAACGTCTGCTCTAAAAGATAAAGTTGTACCAGAGTCTGATTATGTTTATAAAGAAAATTGGTTCTCAGATCATGCGCCACTAACTATTAGTTATGATTATGAGGTTTAATTGATCAAGGAGCTCTCAAAATGCTTAATAGAACTGTTTTAATTACAGGTGCCACAAAAGGAATTGGATTAGCTACAAGCTTATATTTAAATAATCAAGGGTGGCAAGTTATTGGAATAGCGAGATCATATATTGATAATTTTCCCGGAGAGTTGTTTTTATGTGACTTGGCTAATGAAGAACAAACTGCCTCTACACTCATTCAAATAAATGAGATTCACGGATGTCCGGATGCAATTATTAATAATGTTGGAATAGCTATTCCAGAACCATTTGGAAAAATTTCTATTTCAGCACTTAATGACGTCTATAATTTAAATGTTAGAAGTGCTGTACAAGTATCGCAGTTTTTTATTGAAAAAATGAAATTAAAAGAACAATGCAAAATTGTTAATATTGCAAGTAGAGCTATCTTTGGAGTTAAAAATCGTACAAGTTATTCCGCTGCAAAATCTGCTTTAGTTGGATGTACTAAAACCTGGGCTCTAGAGCTTGCTAAGTATGGGATATGTGTAAATGCTATAGCTCCGGGTCCAGTAGATACTGAATTATTTAGAAAAACTAGACCTATTGGTAGTAGTGAAGAAAAAGAAGTTTTAGATTCTATTCCTATGATACGCATAGGGAAGCCTGAAGAAATAGCTGCAACAATAGCTTTCTTATTATCAAATGAAGCATCTTTTATCACAGGACAAGTTATCTGTGTTGACGGTGGTGGAAGTTTATAACAATGTACTATATTTATATATTCTCAGGTTTGCCAGGAGTAGGCAAAACAACTTTAGCTAAGCAACTAGCTCAGGCTCTGACTAATGTAGCCTACTTCAGAGTAGATACTGTTGAGTACTATCTCAAGAAAGCATATTCGCAAGAGCTAAATAAACAAGGCTATGAAATAGTTTATTATCAAGCTAAGGAAAATCTTGAGCTTGGTAAAAATATAATTATAGACTGTTGCAACCCAATTTTAGAATCTCGAGAATTATGGAACTCATTATCACAGATAAATAATACAAAAGCTATAAATATAGAAATTATCTGTAGCGATATACAAGCTCATCAAAATAGAATAGAAACTAGATATAAATCAAACCCAAACAAGTACCCTACTTGGCAAGATGTTGTAAGTAGAGCTTATCAATCATGGAAAGAAGACATTATTAGAATTGATACCGGAGAAACTGATATTATAGAATCGTTTAATATACTTATAAATCAACTCGAGGAATATTAATGAAAGATAAATTATTTTATAAGTTATTTATTTTATTTGCATTTCTGTTTATCACACTAGATAGCTTTGCAGAGAGTTTCAAACAGTATAATGTTTATCTAATCCCAGATACTACAGCTGATAAATATGTTAAAGAATTTGATGATTCTTTAGCTAAAACAAATGTACTAGAAAAATACAAGACTACTCCATTTATCAAAAATCATCCAGTACATTTGACATTGTATTTAACAAGTTTTCAAAGCAAATATCTTAATGATATTGAGATTCAATTAGCTGACCTTGCTAAGAACACAAAACCATTTTATATAAAAACTACTGGTTTTAGTGCTGGTAAAAGTGGCTTTGTAATGCTTGATATCAAAAATTCTCAATCATTACAACAATTATCCAACACTGTAATAAGTAACTTAGCAAAATATAGAGATAAGGACTATCCTGCTCCAAGTTGGGTTAAGTTTTATCCGATTAAATTAGCATCTTTTGAAAAATATGGTTCACCAAATGCTTTTGCGGAATTTAATCCTCATATAAGTATATTAGCTGCTAATTTACAAACAGATCAAGAAAGAGATAGCTTTGACAAAGATTTTAATGCGATTATCAAAGATACGAAACTAGAACCAATTAGCTTTAAGATTAAAGCAATTGGTTTTGGTGAAGTAGATGAAAATGGACAAGTAACTAAAACTCTACATATTTACAAACTAAATAAGTAAAATTGTATTCATAAAATAAATAGTAAGGAAATAGAATGAGTAATAATCATTTTGATGTAATAAGTTTAGGTGGTGGCTCTGGTGGTATAGCATCTGCTGTACAGGCTGCTAAGTTTGGTAAAAAAGTTGCAATTATCGAAAAACGTGAACTCGGGGGTACATGTGTAAATAGAGGTTGTGTACCTAAAAAAGCTATGTGGTATGGTGCTAATCTAGCAGAAGCTTTAAAACACGATGTTGCAGGATATGGTTTTGACGTTGAAGTTAAAGGATTTAACTGGGCTAAGCTTAAAGAAAAAAGAGCTACATATATTGGTAATATTCATGGTTTCTATGACAGACTATTAGACAAATGGAACATTACTCATTTTAATAATTGGGGTAAGTTTAAAGATAATAAAACTATTATTCTAGATGATGGTACAGAACTGACAGCAGATCATATCTTTATTTCTCCAGGTGCTTACCCTATTGTGCCAAAAAATATCGAAGGTTCTGAACTTGGTATCACATCTGATGAGTTTTTCGAATTAGAAGAAACTCCAAAAAAAGCTGTGATCGTTGGTGGTGGCTACATAGGTGTTGAGATTGCTGGAGTACTAAATGCTCACGGTACAGATACAACTGTTATGGTGCGTAGAGATAAACCATTGATGGAGTTTGATAATTGTATTAGTGATGCTCTGGTTGAATGTATGCAAATGACAAACCTAAATATCATGAATCATACAAATATCATTAAAGTTGAAAAAGCTGGTAGTACTTTAAAAATTACTACTGATACAGGTAAGGTTTTAGAAAATGTTAATATTCTAATATGGGCAACTGGTCGCGCGCCAAATACTCATAATTTAGGTATAGAAAACACTGATATAGAAATTACTGATAAAGGTATAATTCCTGCTAATGAATGGTCTGAAACAAATGTTAAAGGGGTGTACTCTTTAGGTGATGCTTCAGGCGTGCCACAACTTACACCTGTAGCTATCAAAACAGGTAGATATCTAGCTCGTAGACTATTTAATGGTGAAACTAATCTAAAAGCTAATCTAGAATATATCCCAACAGTAATCTTCTCGCACCCTGCTATTGGTACTGTAGGATTAACCGAAAAAGAAGCTAGAGATAAATATGGTGATGATAATGTGAAAGTATACAAATCTCGCTTTACAGCTCTATATTGTGCTATCTCTGGTCATAGAATACCAACTGTTATGAAGCTTGTTGTAACAGGTGATAATGAAAGAGTTGTTGGATGTCATATGATTGGTATAAATGTTGATGAGATGCTACAAGGATTTGCAGTAGCTATCAATATGGGCGCTACAAAGCGTGACTTTGATGATACTATAGCTATCCACCCTACTAGCTCAGAAGAGCTTGTAACTATGTAAGAAAATCTTATGATATTGACTACAGCTGATACTCTTGGTAAAAGAGAAATTATAGAACACAAAGGTCTAGTTACAGGCATAATTGTGCGAACTCCAACTATAACTCAGGGAATACTAGGTGGACTAAAAAATATAATAGGTGGCAAAAATACCTCTTATACTAATGTCTGTAAAGACGCTAGATTACATGCTGAGCAAGAGATGATAAATCAAGCTCAAGAGTTAGGTGCTAATGCTATAGTAGCTATAAGATATGATTCAAGCAGTTTAGGTGGAACTACTAGTGGTACAGAAGTTTTTTGTTATGGGACTGCTGTAATTGTTAGATAGTTGATATTAAACCTATATTAATACATATTGAATAAAAATATAATCCTCCCCGTTATTTATCATTGTTTTTACAGCTTAAATACTCTATGATGAATTTTTGGCCTTTTTTAAAAGGTTATTTTGTATTGTTCAAAATAGGAGAATAATTGTGACTATTAGTGATGTAAATCATTCAAAAAAAAGTAATCTTACCCCTTTTTGGGTATTGTGGACATTAGAATTATGGGAGAGATTTGGTTATTATGGTCTGCAAGCTATATTAGCCATATACTTTGCTAAAAAATTAGGCTTCAGTGAATCTGAGGCAATGTTGATTTTTGGTTCATTTTCGGCACTATTATATGGTGGTCCATTAATTGGTGGTTGGATTGGTGATAACTATTTAGGTGCTAAGCGTACGATATTTATCGGAGCAGGAATTTTATTTTTATCTTACCTATCTCTTAGTTTTAGTGCGGTTATAGCAGATTCATTCGGTAGTACAGAAAAAACTATCGTAATGTACTCATTAGCTGGTGTTGCTATTGGGGGCGGGTTATTTAAAACTAATCCTACTTCTTTAATTTCAAAATTATTTGAAAAAGGTGACCCAGCTCTAGATGGTGCTATGACTTTATACTATATGGCTGTTAATATTGGTTCATTTGTATCTATGCTTATAACTCCTATATTGGCTGCAAAGTATGGCTATTTACATGCTTTTTTATGCTCGGCATTTGGTATGTTTCTTGGTTTGATTAGTTATACTATTTTCTATCCAAAAATCCAGAGAATTGCTACAGAAGCTGGTAAGCAAAAGATGTCTTGGATGAAAGTCTTAGTAGTGATTATAGGAGCTTGTATAGCTATATTTATTACAGGTAATATTTTAGAAGATACTACTTTATGTACTAGTATAGTGGTAGTAATTGCACTATTAGCACTAATATACTTCTTTATGCAAATGTTCAAACAATCTGACCATGAAAGAAAAAGAATGTTAGTAGCTCTAATATTGATTGTTCAGGGAATTATCTTCTTTGTACTATATCAACAAATGCCTACTTCACTTAATTTCTTTGCAGTTAATAATGTTGATCCTCACTTCTTAGGTATGACTGTTCATGGTGAGCAATGGCAGGTACTTAATCCATTAGTAATTGTACTAATGTCACCTTTATTATCTGTAATATATAAGAAGATACCTGGTACGCATGTAACAAAATTCTGCTTTGGTATGACACTATGTGCTATGGCATTTTTAGTACTATACTTCCCACAGTTTACAGCTACTGATGGTATTGTATCTGGATGGTGGTTAGTTGCTAGCTATTTCTTCCAATCTACTGGCGAGCTTTTAATCTCAGCATTAGGCTTATCTATGGTTGCTGAGCTATTCCCACGCAAAATGAGTGGTTTTGCTCTAGGAATGTGGGCTCTAACAACAATGGTTGCTGGTCCAATTGGTGGTTATGTAGGTGCCTTGACTGCTCCAGAAGCAGGTACTGTATTTACAAAAGTAGAAGGTTTAGCCGTTTATGGACACGTATTCTTAACTATAGGAATATTTGTAGCAGTAATCGCTGCTATTATGTGGATTGCTCGCGGATGCTTAAATTCTATCATTGAAAGTACGAGAGTACATTTCGTATCTGAGAACACTCATGGAATGCATGAAGAGACTGCGGTATTACCTACAAAATAATTAATCTTGAGCCTTTGACTTTCTGACACTTTTATTCTGATGAATTTTTTGTTTTATCTTTTTTGCAAAATCTTTATTATGATTTGAGCTTTTCTTTTGATTAGTGTTTTTATTATTTTTATTAGCTCTTTTGGCTGCTATTATTTTGACTTCATCAATTTTTTTAGCCTTAGTTTTACGTGACATACTTGTAATAGGTACATTATGAGTAGCCTCAAAACCTTCTAACTCTTCTCGTGGTAACAGATGTCCAATTAAATGTTCTATATTTGATAGTGATTCAACTTCATCTGCGCTTACTAAAGAAATAGCTAGACCATCTTGCCCTGCTCTACCAGTTCTACCTATTCTATGTACATAATCTTCAGCTACATTTGGTAGATCAAGATTGATTACACATGGTAGTTGGGCAATATCAATTCCTCGTGCTGCAATATCGGTTGCAACTAAGACGTTTATATCTTTGGATTTAAAATCTGCTAATGCTTTTGTTCTAGCTGTTTGGCTTTTATTACCATGTATTGCACTACTTGTTATACCAGCTTTATTTAGTTTCTCTGATATCTTATTAGCGCCATGCTTTGTACGCGAAAAAACTAAAACCTGATGTAGATCTTGATCTTTTATTAGTGAAATCAAAGCATTAATCTTAGTTGATTTATCTAGTGTATAAATTTTCTGCGTAATCTTTTTGACTGTTGTATTTACAACATCAGCCGATACTGATTGAGGATTATCAAGAAACTCACTTGCAAGATTTTTTATCTCTGGTGAAAATGTAGCTGAGAACATTAATGTTTGTAATTTTTTTGGTAAAAGCTTATGAATTCTTTTTAAATCATTAATAAAACCCATATCTAACATTCTATCTGCTTCGTCTAAAACAAATGTATTTAAACTATCAAATTTGAGAGCATTTTGACTATATAAATCAAGCAACCTACCTGGAGTAGCTATCAAAATCTCAACTCCTTTGCGTAACTTCATCATTTGAGGATTGATACTAACACCACCAAAAACCACTGCTGAACGAATATGAGTATTCGCTGCATATATTTGAATTTGTTCTTGTATTTGTGCTGCCAACTCTCTTGTGGGAGTTAGGATTAGAGTTTTGATTCGATTTGCTTGAGCTTTTGGTTGATCAAGAAGTCTTTGGATAATCGGTAATGTGAAGCCTGCTGTCTTGCCTGTTCCTGTTTGGGCAGATGCCATGACATCATTACCTTTTAGAGCTAATGGAATCGCTTTGGCTTGAATTGGGGTTGGTTTTGTATAGCCTTTTTTTTCTAAAGCGCTACATATCAAAGGATTTAAACCTAAATCTGAGAATTGCATGAATTTTTTATTTCCGGTATTTTTTAGCATAGCTATATTAACACTAATAGCCTCTATTTACTCTATAAAGATGAGTTATTAAATAATATAATACCTAAAGCCCATTTAATTAAATTGAAAGCTAATAAAACATGAATGATAAATACTGTTCTAAGCTAGGTAGAGATGTGCAACAACATCTAATAAAATTAGGTCTAGAACAAGCCCGAGATTCTGAACTTGATAACGATGCTAAAATTGCTAAGATTTCAAAAGCATATCGTGAAATATTAGATGCTCTAGGCTTAAAGACACATGAATTTGAAAAAACACCTTTTAGAATAGCTAGGATGTTTACTCAAGAAATATTCAATGGCTTAGATTATGCTAATTTTCCAGCTTGTGCATTATATGAGAATGAATTCAAATATGAAGGAATACTTACACAAAAAAATATAACTATAATGTCATTTTGTGAGCATCATTTTGTGCCATTTGAAGGTATTGCTGAAGTTTCATTTATTCCTAAAAATAATAATATTATAGGTTTATGTCGTATCAATAGTATTTGCAACTTCTTTGCAAGACGTCCACAAATACAAGAAAGAATGACTGCTCAAATATTTGAAGCTCTAAAATTCATCCTATCAACAGATGATGTAAGTGTAAAGATAAAAGCAAAACATACCTGTGTATCATTTAGAGGTACAAATAATCAAAACTCTGAAACATATACCGAAATGCTTGGTGGTGTCTTTGCTAAAAAAGAATGATTCTAAAATGAGTAGTTTATTAGATATTGGATTTTTATTTTTTATTATCCTAATACTTATTTGTATATTTGCAACAGGCTATCTTAGATATTTTGTTATCATTGTAACAATTATCTACTATCTTGTGGGTAATGGTGTTATTGGTAATATCTTGGCTAAACCTATTAGATTAGAATCCACAGATATTGAACAATGTACGAATACCAAAGCAATTATTCTATTAGGAGCTGGTATCAATCAAGCATTTGATAAATTAGAACCTAGCATTAGTGCTTATGATCGTATCCTTAAGACTGCTGAAGTCTATAACGAATATCCTCAAGATATTATAATAAGTGGTGGCTCTCCATCTGGTTATAAGTTATCAGAAGCTGAAGTTTATGCTGATATTCTCTATAAGTTAGGAATTCCTAAATCAAAAATAAGATTAGAAAAACAATCTAAAAACACTTACGAGAATGCTCAATTTACCAAAAAGATTTTAAGCGATCACAATAATACATATTGCTTAATTACAGGAGGTATTCACTATCAAAGAGCTAAGTTAATCTTTGATAGCTTTAATATAAATACAATAAACATAGCTTCATCTAAAGTAACTCCTGAAATAGGTCTTCTACCTAGTGCGTATAATTTTTATATAACGCAGGCTATAGTCCATGAGTATTTAGGAATAGCTAAATTTTACTTAAAAAGATATTTTTAGTTTATTAAAAGATTGAGCCGAGATTGAAGAAAGATTTTAAAACTATATAATGGTATAAATGTTATAATTTTATATTGTGGAATAATATGTTCAAAGAAATGTTATTGAAAGTCGCAATTATATTCGGTCTCACGATTGGTATGCTTTTTTTGCTTTTAGATACATCTGATGCTCATGCAGTTAGCAATCCACCTATTTTAGAGATAGTCTCTTTTAAAACATCAGAAGATACATCTACTAAACAAGTACTCGATTTGTCTAGTAAAGTGACACAAGAGCTAAAAGGATATCAGGGTTTTATAAAAAGGACTCTAACGCAAAATACTGTTAATCCAAATCAATGGGTTGATATCATTGAGTGGAAATCAATAGATGATGCTCATGCTGCTATGAATCAAGCTCTTAAAAATAAAGATGTAGAAGCATTTCTTAAACTAATGAAGAATGGCTCTAAAGTTTATCAAACTAAATCAGAATATCTAAGTATACAGTCTCAGGCATCTTAAGATCTAGAAAGTAAATTACTTTCCTAGGTAGGAGAATAACTAGAATGGTTAAACACCTAAAATATTTAATAATTATCATCATATTTATTAGCAGTTATGGATATAGCCAAACAATTAATATTGCTGCTGCGCAGATGCTAATCAAACAACAGTCTTTTGATGAGTTTGCCAAAGATATGAATAGACTAACTAAGCAAGCTAAAGACCAAGGAGCTGAAATTGTAGTTTTTCCTGAAGATAACACGGTAAACTTAATTGATGGTTTACCATGGAATAAGCAAAGCATAATCAAACTTAGCGAGTATTATAGTCAAACTAGAAACTTAATAGCTAATCTAGCTAAAAAGTACCAGATGATTGTTATAGGTGGAACTATTGCCAAAAATAATGATGCTAAAATATCCAATACTGTTTTGGTAGGTTTGCCCAACGGGGAAGTAATAGAAAATGATAAAATTTATCTAACTCCAGAAGAAAGAAATGTTGGCTATAATAAGTTTGGTAAAAATATATTAGTACTAGATTATAAAGGCACTAAAATTGCTGTTGTAATATGTTATACAAGCGAATTTCCGAATGTCTCTGAGCAACTATCAAAAGTTAAGCCAGATATTATAATCGCACCTTCTTACACCAATGATTTGTATGGTTTAAATAGAGTTCATACTGCAATGAAAATGCTATCTATCCAAAATTTTGCATACGGTATGGTAGTTGGTATGGCTTCAGGCTTAGATAAACAAAATACCCAAGGAGTTGATGGTGTAAGTCAAATAATTTTTACATCTCCTCAGAATAAAGCTTTTAAACTCAATCATTTAAATATGGGTAATTTCAATAAAGAAGATGTAGTTGTCGAAAAACTAGATATTACAAAATTACACCAAGCTCGTAAAAATTATGATGCATTCCCTAATGCAGATATTAAATATAATCCAACAATATCGACTAAATTAGTATCTATAACCCAATAAAAATATTTAAATAGAATAACTTCAATTTTAAGCTATAATTTCTACACAGATTTGAATTTAAAAGTTAACTATGAAATATACTAAACTTGGTAAAACTGATATTGATGTTAGTAGAATATGTCTTGGTACTATGACTTGGGGACGTCAAAATACTCAAGATGAAGGCTTTGAGCAGATGGATTATGCTCTTGCACAAGGTATTAATTTTTGGGATACAGCAGAAATGTATGCAATCCCTCCTACTGCTAAGACTTATGGCAAAACTGAAGAAATAATCGGTAACTGGTTTAAAACAAGGCAGAAACGAAATGATGTAGTATTAGCGACTAAGTTTTCGCCTATGACATGGGCTAGAAATGAGCAAAATCCTATTACTGATAAGACAAACATCATTGATGCTGTAAATAATAGTCTAAAGCGCTTACAAACTGATTACATAGATTTATATCAATTCCATTGGCCGACAAGTAGACCTCACTATCATTTTGGTAATTGGTGGGATTTTGAACCTTTAGCAGGTCAACAAAATAAACAACGTATAGTTGATAATATCTATGAAATTCTAATTACTTGTGATGAGTTAGTTAAAGCTGGAAAAATTAGACATATAGGGCTGTCAAATGATTCAGCTTGGGGGATAAATCAATTTATTAACTTAGCAGAAAAACATAATCTACCACGTCTTGCAAGTATTCAGCATGAATATAATCTGAATCGCCGTAGAGATGAAACGGATATCATGGAGACATGTGCTCTTGAAGAGATATCATATCTTGCATGGTCACCACTTGAACAAGGAGTTTTAACCGGTAAATATCGCAATGGTGCTCGCCCTGCTGGTACTAGAATGTCTGCTGAAGTTCTAGACGGACAAGAAGACCGTTATGCTTTTAGATTTGCTACTAATGATGATGCTGTCACTGAATATATCAAAGTCGCTGAAAAACATAATCTTGATATATGTCAAATGGCTATAGCTTTTACAATTAGAAAAGCCTATATGAGTTGTAGCATAATTGGAGCTACATCTATGGAACAGCTAAAAACAAATATTGAAGCGATAAATCTAAACCTATCTGATGAAGTTTTAGCTGATATTGAAAAAGTTAGAAGAAAATATCCTGTCCCATTTTAGAAAAACTAAATACAAATCAAATTTTGGCTATTATTTGTTATAATTTTCACAGTTTTAAATAATTAAAGATAAATATGAAATATACAAAACTAGGTAAAACTAATATTGATATAAGTAGAATCTGCCTTGGAACTATGACTTGGGGGGCACAAAATACTCAGGATCAAGGTTTTGAACAAATGGATTATGCTCTCTCTCAAGGAGTTAATTTTTGGGATACTGCTGAGCTATATGCTGTTCCACCAACACCTGATACTTATGGTAAGACAGAAGAGATAATTGGTAACTGGTTTGCTTCTAGACAGAAAAGACAGGATGTTATATTAGCTACGAAATTCTCGCCTATTCCTTGGGCTAGAAATGAGAAAAATCCTCAGATAAATCGTGAAAATATTATTTCAGCTGTTGATAATAGTCTTAGAAGATTAAAGACAGACTATATCGATTTATATCAATTTCACTGGACTGTAAATCGACCGAACTATCATTTTGCAGATTGGTGGTCATTTGAACCAGCTCAGGGTGCTAATGCTAAACAACAAATACAAGATAATATTCTTGAAACACTTAAAGCATGTGATGAGTTAATCAAAGCTGGAAAGATTAGACATATTGGATTATCAAATGATTCAGCTTGGGGTCTAAATCAGTTTATTAACTTAGCAGAAGAACATAATCTACCAAGAATAGTTAGTTTACAAAATGAGTATAACTTACTTAGAAGAAGAGATGAAACTGATGTAATGGAGACTTGTGCTATTGAAGATATATCTTATCTAGCATGGTCACCACTACAAATGGGAATTTTAAGTGGTAAATACTTAGATGGTAATATCCCCGCTGGAAGTAGAATGTCTGATGAGGTTATGGGATCACCTGAGCAGAAAGCTCGATTTGCAACTAGACAAAATGCTACAGTTGACTTGTCTGTTGAAGAATATTTAGAAATCGCTAAGAAACATAATCTAGATGTTTGCCAAATGGCGATAGCTTTCACAATTAGAAAAGAATATATGAGCTCTAGTATAATTGGGGCAACTACTATGCAACAACTAAAGACTAATATTGATGCTATAAATCTTGATTTGTCAGCTGAAGTATTAGCAGATATCGAAAAAGTTAGAAGAAAATATCCAATACCGTTCTAATAAATAAATGAATAATAAATTAAGCAATAAAATACAAATATATTTTTTATTACTAATAATATTTTTTAGTGTTGTTGGTACGTCAATGCCTTATGCTATTTTTGCTCCTTTATTTATTAATGATGATAGTTTATTTTCTTTCTCTTCTAGAGATATTCTAAATATAGGTTTAGGATTTACCTTAGCTGCATACCCTCTTGGTCAGTTTATAGGTGCTCCGATAATTGGAAAATTCTCTGATAGATATGGTCGTAAAAAAGTATTAACAAATACGCTTATCTTTGCAGCTATAGGATATTTCCTATCTTTTATTGCTATACTCAAAGGTAGCATATTACTATTAGTAATAACGAGATTCTTAACTGGAATTTTTGAAGCTAATTATGCTGTGGCTCAAGCATATATTGTAGATATCACAACTAATAAACAAAAAGACTTAGGGATATTATCTGCTACAGTCTCCTTAGGGTATGTGCTTGGACCTATTTTAGGTGCTATATTTTGCAATTCAAATATAGTATCTTGGTTTGATTATGAGACTCCTTTTATCTTTGCATCTTTCATATCAGTTGCATTGGTAGTATTAGTTAAATATAAACTTACAGAAACGGTTTCTGAAATATCTCATGAAAAATTTAATTTATTAAGTGAATTTAGAATTTTCAAGAATTTATCAAAAGTAGCAAATAATCTCACAATAAGACACCTACTATTGAGTAGCACTTTTTTATCATTATCAATTATGACATACTACGAGTTTTATCCAATAATATTAGCTAGTAATTGGAATATGGATGCTCTTCCTATTGCGATATTAACAGCTGTTTATAGTATAAGTCTCTGTCTTGGAGTTATATATGTCCCTTCTTTTTTAAATAAAAGATTTGCAACTAAGAAAAGCCTATATGTTGTATTTTTTATTATGATTCTTGGCTATATGTTACTAATTTCAAGTAACTTATATTTGGTTATTCTACAATTTGTTATTTTAGGGGTTGCTTATGGTACTGCTAATAATCTACAACTTGTTATGCTTTCTGATGCTACTCCAAATAATAAACAAGGTGAAATATTAGGTTTTCGCACATCTCTTGCAATGCTTGGTAATGCTTTAATATGTATATTTGGAGGATTTATAATCATATTTTCTGTTAATCTTACGGCTGTAATAAGTATTATTTTTATATTATTAAGTATTCTAGGAATATTTTTTTTAAGAAAAAAAGTGTAAATAAATGTCCAAAAAAATCTTCCTAATCTTAATATGGTTAAGTGCAGTAGCATTTTATATGTATACTCGCATGATAAATACTTCACTTTCAGCATTTTCTATACCATTGATAAATCAATATGGATTTTCTAGTATTGACATTGCTTTTGCTATATCAATATACAGCATCGCAATGCTAATTATGAAAATACCTGTTGGAGTTATTGTTGATAGATATGGTATTGATATCCCTGTAATGATTGCGATGACAATAGTTCTAGTTGGAACTATAATTTTTGCGTTTCCTACTAACTCAACGACTCTACTGACTTCACGATTTATTATAGGTGTCGGAACAGCTTTTGCTATGATGAGTGCTTATAGACTAACAAGTATTATTCTTAGTAAGCGTCTATTTGCAATTGCGACAGGTTTTATTTATTTCTTTGGCTCGTTAGCAGTTTCTATTTCAGGAGCGCCACTAAATTATGCTGTTAAGCAATATAATTATACTTACATAGTTGTGACATTAGCAGGTATTATGCTTGTTATATTGATGCTCTACTCTATTAGCAGATTTAAATATGGTAGGATTCCTAGAAGCGATGATATCAAATCATTTAGTGATTATTTTGCTGGTATTAAAGATATTTTCAAAGATAGACAAATAATCTTTACGATACTTTATGCTAGTCTTTTTACTTGTGTCTTTTTCAACACTATTGGCTATTGGGGAAATACTATCTTATTAAATACTAAGCTAGCTAGCCAACAAGCTGGTTTAATAGGTAATAGTATTGCATCACTTGCTTCTGGTATTGCTTCAATCGTTGTTGGTCTAATTATTGCTACTCAATTTCTCAAAAGAAGTCATATTTTTATTTTTACATCACTAACTAGTATTTCAGTTATTATGATCTTTTATACCAACATCAGTAATATTTATATACTTAGTTTGGCTGCATTGTTTTTTGGTATTGGTTTTGGTTTTACAGGTATAGTTTTTGATACTGCAAATAAACGTAAGCAAAGTTATCTTGTCAGTATATTATATCACTATTATTTTTGGTTGAATATATCTTAAATAGCATTATTAATCCACTAGCTGCGTATATCCAAAAAGCTACCGTAGATTATGGTTTTGCTACTTTTTTGAGTTATAAAATAGCTTATGGTTTATTCTTGGGATTATTGATTATTGCTAATATTTTAAGCTTTTATATAAAACCTCAAAAAATATAATCAAAGAGCTAAAAAACTCTTTAAAGTTAATAAACCGTATTCGGTCAAATATGCTTCTGGATGATATTGAACACCAAAAATATTTGCATTTCGATGAGCAAAAGACATAATTTCATCATTCTCGGTTGAGGCTAAAGTAATCAAAGGCTCTTTAATATCATTAACAGTTAAAGAATGATAACGTGTTACAGCAAATTTCAGTGGATGATCTTTATATAATGCTGATGATTGAAGTTGTTTAATCTCAGAGAGTTTACCATGGTATATTTGTTTAGCTTTTATGATTTTTGCTCCATAATATTGAGCAATAAGCTGATGACCTAAACATATTCCTAACAAAGGCAAATTATTTTGCTGACAATACTCAATGATTGGATAGATATTTTTAAGCTCATCTGGATGACCTGGTCCTGGACCAATAATAATATGAGAATATTGCTCAATATTATCAATTTGCTCATCAGTTTTTACCATTGATACTTGATAGCCAAGATAAGTTATATAATCAACAATCGTACTACTAAATGAATCATAATGATCGATATATAAAACCATTTCAAATCTCCAGATACGCTGGTATTAAGCCTCTGACACTATTGATAAGATATACTTTATCAGCAGTTTTTAGATCATCAAAACTTAGGCTTTTGGATTGCAGTTTGCCTTGAGAAATTAAAGATTTTCTTGCAACACCAGCCAAGACACCATCTTCTAATTTTGGCGTGTAAAGTTTATCATTTTTCTCAATAACTATATTATGAAACCTAGTTTCAGTAATATTATCTTTTTCATTTAAATAGATAAGCTCACAATTATCTTCATGAATGTATTTGTGATGCATTTGAGTATAAAAGCCTCGTGTCGAACTATGTGTAGTTTTGTGCTGAAATAATTTATTCGCTGAATTTATTTTCTCAGGGCAGATTTTTAGTTTAATAGCTTGTTGATCTGTAGTATTAATTTCAGTATGCTCGATATTTATAGACTTATCATAATGATATTCTAGTCGGATTTTATATTCTTTATCATCAGTTAATTGCTCTACATAGTCATATAGTTGATCTCTAATCTTGCAAATATCGATATCAAAAAATAACTGTCTAGCAGAGTCCCCAAGCCTATCAAAATGTAACTCTAAATTTCTAAATTTATTATGGTAATAAATACTCTCAATTAAGCAAAAATCTGGTTGGTAAATTTGTCGTATAAAGTTTATCTTAGTATTCATTTCTTGCCATTCTGACAGTGCATCTGAATAAACAGTAATACCACCACCCACGCCAATTTGTAAGTTATCATGATATTGTTGAATCGTGCGAATAGCAACATTAAAGCACATATCATTATTTGGCATAATATATCCAATACTTCCAGTATAGACTCCCCTTTTACCTTTTTCTATTTGTTTGATTAGTTCCATAGTTCGTTTTTTAGGAGCTCCTGTAATCGAACCACAAGGAAATAAGCCATCTAAAAGCTTTCGAAAGGATATCTGCTCATCTACTTTTGCTGAGATTTGTGAAGTCATTTGTAATAGATTTTTGTATTTCTCTATTGAGAAAAGTTTATCTACATTAACTGTATGAGTTTTTGCAATAGCGGATAAATCATTACGCAAAAGATCAACAATTATTAAGTTCTCTGCCCTATTCTTATCACATGATGATAATTCTTGATATATCTTTTGACCTTCTAAGTCATTATCAGTCAGCTTTGCTGTACCTTTCATTGGTTTGACAAGTAAATTATCAGCTTCTTTTTTAAAGAAAAGCTCAGGTGAAATTGATATTATATCTGGGTTTAAAAATGGTAAATATGCAGCATATTTAACTGATTGTTGTTGTTTGAGCTTATTGTACAACTCATAGCTAGTAAGCTTTGTAGTAGCTAAGATATTTTTAGTTAAATTAATCTGATAGCTTTCACCATTAATAAGTGCTTGTTGAACTTCATCAAAGCTTCTTTGATAATCTGCAAAATGAAGACTATCTATCATTAGACCTATATTTTTATCTGAAACTATATTCTTGGGGATTTCATTTGAATAATTACTAAAAGCGACAAAATGAAGTAATTTACCATCATCAAAATCGCATAAATCATAAAGATTATTATTAAGATAATAACTAGCTTCATAACTTAAATACCCAACTAGATATGAGCCTTGTTGCTGCAGTTCTTCCAATTGCCCAAAAGCTAACTCAAGTGATTCTTTATCGTTAGCTATAACTTCTGCAACTGGATTGTAAAAATAGTAGCTTTGCTTATTCATTAAAGTATCTTCAAGAATTGCAAATTGTGGTAATTGGATATTACTCATGATTAATCATTTCTTTTAGTTTTTTTCTATCAGTTTTACCAGTTGTAGTAGTTGGAATTTCATCAATATAAATAATTCCATCTAATTTTTTGTATTCAGCTACATAATTACTCAACTGGTTATTTATAAACTCTAAAGAGTACTGCTCAGATGCCACCAAATATGCCCAAACAGTTTCCCCCCATATTTTATCTTTTTTAGATGTAACTATGCAATCATCAATATTTAGTATTTTCAAAACCGCTGCTTCTAACTCAATTGGAGATATATTTGAGCCGCATTTTATAATTATATCTTTATAGCGTCCATAAAAACTAAGCTCATGGCTTTGAGAATCGAAACTACCTATATCTCCTGTTTCTAACCACTCAGTTTTAATATTTAGAGGTAGCATATTATTTTTGATGAAGATTTTACCATAGTCACTATTTTCAAATTTAACTATTTTTACTTGAGTATCTGCAAAAACTTTAACTTTATTAACTGTATTGGCAGATATATTTTGACCATATCCAAAAACCTCTGTCATACCTAAACCATTTAGCAATGGTATACCAAGTTTATTTTCAACTTGATTTGCTAAACTTTCGCTAACTATATCACCAGCAACACTTAGATAGCATAAATTATTGTTACTATGAATATTTTGCTCTAACAAAAAATGATACATTGTTGGTAACAGTGCTAAAGCAGTTACATTATTTTGGTTAATAATCTCTGCTATTAATTTTGCATCAAATTCACGGATAATCGTTATATTTAAACCCATAGCTAATGCTGGTAAGATTTGATAAGAAAAAGCAAAAGCATGATTTATTGACAATGCTACTAATAAGTGGTCATTTTGTTTAAGACCTAAATCATTAATTCTATCATTAGCATAATTGATTATTTGATTAATATCATGAAAATGCTTTTGATAAAATCCTGTTGTCCCAGAACTTACATGCACTGTTAGAGATCTAGCATAAATCGAATAATCTTGCGTATATTCAAGACTTTCAAAAAATGATGTCGGATTTTCTATATATAATTTATTTACTTCAAGACTAGATATTTTATCTGTGATAAATAAACTATCACCTTCAATTATCGCTGCTAGCTCATTATCAACCAATCTTGGATTGATTGGCACAAAAATATCTATATCTGCTATCCAACTAGCTATATATAAGCTTACAGATAATGGCGAGTTTTTGAGATTTGAGTATATTTTTTTAGAACCGAATGACTCTAAAAACCTAGCTAAACTATATGATTTTTGCAAAATTTCATAATAGCTATATTTAGTATTATCAAAATATATATAAGTATCTTTACCATATTTTTCTATATTTGCTAAAAAATCTCTAAGTTGATACATATTTGCGGGCAATAAGTTATATAAGCATTTGCCAATATGATATATTAAATAACAAAATTTACTCTAATTTATCTAACAAAATGAAACAATCTCTGTTTTTATCTAATATGGAAATATATGTAAGTCTTGGCTGCTCTGAAGAGGAAAGATCTCACAAGCAAATGATAACTCTAGACTTAGAACTTGAGTTTAGCCAAAACTATAGCGCAAGTAATTCTGATAATCTTGAAGAAACTATTTGCTATTATACTCTTAGAAATAACATTCAACACTTTTGTGATAACATTAGCTGTAATCTTATAGAGTACTTAGCTAAGCAAATTTATCTGTTTATTGGAGAAAAACATAGAGATATAACAATCAAATACTTGAAACTTAACAAAAAGCCCCCAGTTTCACAGATAGGCTCTGCTTCTTTTATTATTAGGAATTAATGTGCAATATATTATAGGGATTGGAACAAATATTGGTTTCACTATCGAGAATGTTCATCTTGCGTTAGATGCTCTAGCATCACACCAAAACATAAGAATTATTAGAAAAGCTAGCTTATATAGTAGTAAAGCATTACTCAAAGAAAATGCCCCAAAAGAATGGGATATTACATTTTTAAATACCGCTGTAAAAATTAGCACCTCTCTCAAACCTCAAGATTTGTTGATAGTTTTAAAAGATATAGAAGAAAAAATTGGTAGAGATTTAGATGCTCCAATTTGGTCTCCTAGGCTTATTGATTTAGATATACTATCAGCTGAGGATTTAGTAGTAGATACAGCTAAACTTACAATCCCTCACAAAGAATTAATAAACCGTAGCTTTGCTCTAGCTCCATTACTAGAACTATCCAAAGGTTGGCACCATCCAAAATATGTTGAATGGAATCTAAGCCTAAGACTAAAAGAGCTAGAACCAATTGAAAAACTTAATCAAACACTATCAAATACAATGCGCATGGGTATAGTTAACTTATCAGATCAGTCTTTTTCAGACGGAGATTTTGATGATACTCAGCGTAAATCAAATTTTATTGAGCTAATAAATAATGGTGCTGAAATTATTGATATTGGTGCTGAATCAACCAAGCCTAATGCTACTACTACTAGTGTAGATGAAGAGTTTAATAAATTAGATGATTTCTTAGAATATCTTAAAGAACAACTTAATGATTTGAATTATAAACCTCTTGTAAGTATTGATACACGTAGATTTGAAGTCATGAGTAAAATCTTAGAAAAACATCATGATATCATCTGGATGATAAATGATGTTGAATGTAATGATATTGAGAAAAAAGTTCAACTTATAGCTAAATATAAAAAGAAATATGTAATAACTCATAATTTAGGCATCACAGATAGAAACCAGTATTTAGATAAAGAAAATGCTATAGCTAACGTATGTGAATTTATTGAAAACAAAAAACAAATTCTCCTAAACCATGGTGTAGAGCAACAAAATATATATTTTGATGTAGGCTTTGGTTTTGGTAAAAAAACAGATACTGCAAAATACTTATTAGAAAATATTGTTAATATAAAACAAAAACTAAATCTAAAAGCACTAGTTGGACATTCACGTAAACCATCTGTATTAGGTATTCCTAAAGATAGTAACATCAGTACTTTAGATAGTGCCACAAGAGAACTTTCAAGAAAATTAGAAAAACTCAATATTGATATTATAAGAGTACATAAAATTTAGTAAGGAAAAATTATGCCATACCATCCAGCATTAGAGTCGCTATTAGATACTCCGGAAATAAGAAGAATAAAAAAATTAGATTTAAGAGATCAGCGTAAGATATTTGCAGATCTTTCAATAGCACAAATCAAGCGCCTACCTCACCCTGATATTATCGAAGAAGATATTAAGTTAGAAAATGATACTATATTAAGGCACTATAAACCTAAAAAAGCATCTGATAAAGCTGTACTTTTTATTCATGGTGGTGGTTGGTGTTTGAGCTCTATAGATACTTATGATCACGTATGTAGATACTTATGTGATCAAGGTAATTTAAATATTTTCTCATTAGAGTATGGCTTAGGTCCTGAAGATAAGTATCCTGCTGCTGTTAATCATGCGCTATATGCTTATGACTGGCTTTATGAAAATATTACTAAGTTTAATTTATCTACTGAAAATATCTTTGTAATGGGCGATAGTGCTGGTGGAAATCTTGTAACTATAATATGCCATGAACGTCAAGAAAATATGCCAAAAGCACAAATTTTGGTTTATCCTGCTGTTGATATGTATACTAAATATGACAGCAATACTAAATTTGATGAGTATAAATATCACCTAACTACCGAATGGTGCGAGCTATTTCTAAAAGGATATATAGGTGAAGACATAATGTCAGAGCCTAAAAAACTTAGACAACCTACAATATCTCCATTATTTTATAAAGATACGAAACAACCTGATACACTAATTGTAGCGGCTACTCATGATATCCTTATAGATGGGATTTATGCTTATGAAGAGAAGCTAAAACAACAAGGTACTTATGTTGAAACTCACTATGATGATGAAATGTATCATGGTTTTATTGGAGGACTTGGTGTAGTTCCATTTGAAAATCCTAAGATAGCTTTAGATAAAGTAATTGAGTTTATAAATAAACGATAGATATTGGTTAGATATATGATTCCAATTTTTAAAACTGATAAAAAATCTGGTGAGAAATCAGAAGAACTTATTAGAAAATTTAATGACTTACCTGCTTTTGTTGCAACTGGTGGTGAGATAGTTTTTGTTTCAAATGACTTTTTGGAAGTACATCTAAGATTTAATTTAACAGATAATACCAAAAACTATCATGGTACTGGTTTTGGTGGAGCTATATACTCATCATTAGATCCAATTTATCCATTACAGTTATGTAATATTCTTGGTGATGATTATGTGGTTTGGGATTTATCAGCTAATATAGATTATCTTAGACCTATTACGCATCATGTTTATGCAAGATTTCTACTATCACAAGAGATTATCAATAAAATAAAGCAAGATGTTATAACTAAGAATAAATCTGTAATTAGCTTACCTGTCTGCTATGAAGATACTGATAATAATATTTATGCTGAAGCAACCAAAACTATATATATTGCCGATCGAGAGTATTTCAATAATCGTAAAAAGTAGTTTAACTAAATGTATTTAATATAGATTGTCTTGTTGCGTTCTTTAACAACTCAATTTCTTGTTGTGTACTATTTAGTGGTGGTAGCCAGTAGATAGTATTTCCTAGTGGTCTTAATAATGCTCCTAATTTTATAGCTTCTCGATAGACATCTAAGCCAGCTCTTTTTTTATCAATATTTAAATCTGCTGCAATAATTGCTCCAATACCTCTGATATTTTTTATAATCGGTAATTGCTCTTGTAGTTCTAAAAATGATTCACAAAATTGTTTTTCAAGATCTTTAACATTGTTAAGTATATATTCTTCTTCAAATATATCCAATACTGCATTTGCTACTACAGCTCCTAAAACATTACCACTATGAGTATGTGAATGTAAAAAGGCTTTAGTTAACTGATCATCATAAAACATCTCATAATATTGATTTTTTGTCAAAACAATACTAAAAGGTATAATCCCAGAGGTTAATCCTTTTGATACACACAAAAAATCAGGCTTAATATCAAGATATTCATAAGCAAAAAATTTACCCAGTCGCCCTACTCCGGTCATTATCTCATCAAAAATAATATAAACATCATTTTCCTTACACCACCTACAAAGTCTATTTAAGTAATCTTTGCTATAAATCAACATACCTCCTGCACCTTGACAGATCGGCTCTACTATTAACGCATTAATAAATTCTTTGTGTTGCTCAAGATATTCCTGCGATTTATTCCAATACCCTTCAGCATCTGACCAGAGTGGATCACTTTTGCCACTAACATACGGAATATTTTTCAGTTTAAAACTATCAAATAATAATGGCTTATACGGATCAGAATATAAACCACAATCACTAACACTCATAGTTGCCAATGTCTCACCATGATATGAGTTTTCAAGACAAACAAACTTAGTTTTTTTAGTCTGATTTTGAAAGCTTCTAAGGTGTGTCGTCATTTTTAGGGCTATTTCTATAGCACAAGACCCATCACTTGCGTATAAAGTTTTATCCATAGCTGTCAAATTACAAATTCTTTGACTAAACCTATCTATTTCATCATTTGTAGTATTTGCAAATATCGTATGCTCATATTTATCTAGTTGTTTTTTAAGCTTATCTATTATGTATGGATGTCTATGTCCAAGAGATTTACACCACCAACTTGATGTAACATCAAAAAGCTTTCTATTATCTTTTGTGTAGATATACCTACCGTCTGTTTTAGAAACATTCATAGGAGGTGATTTTTCAAAGTCTTTCATTTGCGTGCATGGATGCCATATGTTTGAGCTATACATATTGTAAACCTTTTGTGAAATATTAAGTTGACATAAATTGTACACAAGATATAAAATACTTTACAACTTTAAAACAATTTTTTATAAAAAATGACATTAGAACAAATCAAAGAAATTTACTCAAGACCATTAACAGAATTAATTTTACAAGCCTTAGAAATTCACAACAAAAACTTTGGTAATGATATTGAGTTATGCTCTCTAAAAAGTATCAAAACTGGTACTTGCCCAGAAGACTGTAAATATTGTCCTCAAAGTGGCCATTACAATACTAGTATCGAAAAGCATAAACTATTAGATAAAGATAGTATATTGGCAGAAGCAAAAAATGCGAAAGATGCTGGATCCAAAAGATTCTGTATGGGTGCTGCTTGGAAGCACATTCCCAAAAAAGACTTTGATCAAGTAGCTGAGATCATCACTGAAGTCAAAAATCTTGGCTTAGAAACATGTGTAACTCTAGGAAGTATTAATTCTGATGAAGCAACTAAGCTAAAGCAAGCAGGACTGGATTACTACAATCATAATCTTGATACTTCAAGAGAATTTTATCCTGAAATAATTACCACACGCAAATTTGAAGAAAGAATTGAAACTATTCGAAATGTTGCTAACGCCGATATAAATGTCTGTTGTGGTGGTATATTGGGTATGGGCGAATCTCTAGATGATAGATTTAATTTATTACTTGAGCTATTACAATTACCCACTGCTCCAAAAAGTATCCCTATCAATACATTAATACCTGTCAAAGGAACTCCTCTAGGAGATAAGTATACAGATGCTCAAATTGATAGTTTTGAATTAGTAAGATTTATAGCAACTACAAGAATACTATTTCCACAAGCACGCTTGAGATTATCAGCAGGTAGAGAGAATATGTCTTTAGAGACTCAGACTCTATGTTTTCTTGCTGGCATCAACTCAATATTTTATGGTAATAAGCTATTAACAGAGAATAATGCTACTGTTAATTCTGATAATTTTTTATTAGCTAAGCTTGGTTTGGAATCAAATGTCGAATTATGTTAAACCTACAAGACAAATATACTCAATATCAAAAGGATAATTTATTAAGAGAGTTAACTCCTTTTGCAAAGGATGATTCTACTATTGATTTTACAACTAGCGATTATTTAGATCTATCATCAGCACACAATCTCAAAGATGCCATAGTAACTGGTTTTGATAAGTATGGTTTTGGAAGTAAGGGATCTAATATAGTCTGTGGTTACACCGATGAGACACAACAATTTGAATATGAGTTTGCAAAATTTGTTAACTATCCTAGAGCTATATTTTTTAGTTCAGGATTTATGGCAAATTTAGCAATTTATTCAACGCTATTTAGTAAACATGATAGTATCTTTGCAGATAAGTATATACATGCGTCTATTATTGATGGAATCAAACTTTCACAAGCTAAACTAAAAAGATATAAACATCAACAATTAGGTCACCTTCAAGATATATATGATGGCAAGAGCTTCACTACAACAGAAGGAATCTTTAGTACTTCAGGATCAATTACTCAACTTGATAAGCTTGCTAAAATCACACCAGAAAAGCTTATAGTTGATGAGGCTCATAGTTTTGGGATTTTAGGTAAAAATGGTCGTGGTGCGATCAACAGCTTTCAAATAAGTTATAAAAATTGTCCTATCTGTATTTTTCCTCTTGGTAAAGCATTTGGTGGAGTCGGTGCTGTAGTTTGTACTACAGAAGCAATTGCAGAATACCTAATACAATTTGCACGTAACTATATCTATACAACAGCATTACCACCAATGATATTAAAAGCTGCTTTGATACAACTAAAAAACCTTGAAAAGGCTAATGATAATCGAACAAAACTTCAACAAAATATCATTTTTTTTAATGGACTATGTGATGATAAAGATCTTAAACTAGTATCTAAAGATTTATCACCTATTAGAAGTATCCAACTAAATGATGCTAATCTTGCACTTAGATTAAAAGATAAACTCTTTGAAAATAAAATAATAGTGTCTTGTTTTAGATATCCTACAGTACCTAAAGATCAAGCTATATTGAGATTTTCACTACATAGTAATAATACCTTTGACCAAATTCATCAGGCTTTAGAAATTATCTCAAAAGAGGTCAAATATGAACATATATGATCAAGTTAAAAGTAACTTTGCAAAAGCTACAGATTACTCTAAAAACTCAACTATCCAAAATCAAGTACGCCAATCACTTTTAGAGCAGACACTAAACTATTCAAGACTAGTCAGCTACAATCATACTAATAATATTCTAAATCTAGGAGTACGCGACTTATCAGAGCCATTAGAACTTAATAGGATATTTTCAGCAAAGCAAATAGATGCTTGCGATATTGCTTTAACAAAAAACTCAAAATATACAAATATAAACACACTAAAACTTAATTTTGATACAGATCTACGTCTGCTTAAAAATAGCTATGATTTAATATTTTCAAATATGTCATTTCAATGGAGTCAAGACATAGAAATATTAATCAAGAATCTGGCAAAAAAATTAAATAATCGTGCAATTTTAGCTTTTAGCACTGTTTTAGATAACAATTTTCATCAGATAAAAGACATACTAAGAATAAATAAAATGCACAGTAGTTCTAGCATTTTAGAATTTATCAGAAAATCTGACTTAAACTGTCTACATCATGAAGATTTATATTTAGATATTAAATTCAATAACTTTAAAGAACTAACAAATCACCTAAAATCTACAGGAGTTAATACTTATACAGGAAACAATAATAAACCTAGCTTTTCAAATATCAAAAAGTTTCTTACAAATACTGACTGTATAAACCTTAGTTATCATATTGGTTTATTTATATGTTTTAAGGAGTAGTTTATGAAAAAGTTTTTTATAATTGGTACGGATACCGAAGTAGGCAAAACATATATATCAACTAAACTTATCGAAGCTTGTGAGTATGAAAATATTAAATCACTTTGTTTGAAACCTGTAGCGTCTGGTAAAAACCAATTTTCAGGACTATGTGAAGATGTAGAGAGTATTCTAAATGCTTATAAGAACAAATTTACAGCAGATGAAATAAACCTAATTTCATTTAGTGAAGCTGTAGCTCCACACATAGTAGCAGCAAAATCAAAAGTAGATATTTCAATTGAAAATCTCAAACAATTTATTGAAGATAAGTATACTCGTCGAGATTTAGATATTCTCTTTATCGAAGGAGCTGGTGGATTATTAACTCCATACTCAAATCATGCTACCCAGTTTGATCTAATAAAGGCTCTGCAAATACCAGTACTACTAGTATCCGCTATAAAAGTTGGTTGCATAAACCATACCTTACTAACTATAAATGAGTTAAATCGTCATAATATTAAATTAACTGGTTGGATTGCTAATTGTAATGACTCAAATATCCAATACATTGATGAACAAATAAATACTATAGAAGAGCTATCAGGATATAAGTGTAGTGCAAAAATTTCTCAAAATGCTGATTATTTAGATTTTATAGATTTATCCAAGATACTAATATCGCCAGAAGAAAATGAATAATTCCCTTCACTATTCTTAATAAGAATTTCGCCATTATTTGCTAGGCCAACATAGTTACAGTTATTATAAGTTTTATCAACTAAAGCTAATGAAAACTCTTTATCTTTTAGATAGTTAAGTGATTCAAATTCATTTTTAAAATATGTAAAACCTTCATTAATGAAAACTGCTAAATCTTCCTTAATAGCTTTGATAATTTGTATAGTTAAGTTAGTTCGATTAGCATGGCGTTGAGATTGTAACTTTATTGATGTCCAATCTTTAGATATTTCTTCATTATATTGCATATTAACATTTATACCAAAACCTATAAATAGCTTCGCTCTACCATTAATTTCGGCACTAACATTTATAATAATACCAGCTATCTTTTTATCATCTACATAGATATCATTAGGCCATTTTAATTTAGCATCTAAGTTAATATTTTTTAGAACTCTTGCGATACTAATTCCAACAACTAGTGATAATCCATTAAGTTTCGATATGTCTAACTCAACTATTTCAAGCATAGTACAGTAGATATTTTTGCCAAATGGTGAAATCCATTTACGTTTAAATCGTCCAAATCCATCTGTTTGGAATTCTGAGATGAAAATTGCATTCTCACTATACTTAGCCTGATTTTCTATTGCATATTTTGATGTTGAGTCTATAGAATAAAAATAGTTTATATTGTTGAAAACTTTGATTAATTCATCAACTTTGATTAGATCTAATTTTTCTTGGAGTCGATATCCAACCCTGGAGTTAGAAGATACTATTATTTGATAGTTATCCTTAAGTGCTTTGATATTTTTTGAAATCGCTGCTCTTGATATACCTAACTTTTGGGCAATATCTTCACCACTTACATATTTTTTATCATTTAAAAAGGTTAATATTTGCTGTTGAGTTTTGTTCATTTAACCTTGCTCTTTTAACAAAATCATAAATTGCTACTTCTATCCAAATAAACAGCTGCAGCACCAAAAACTTGGAAGTCACCTTCCGTTTCTGACCATTCTATTTTAATTTTTTTAGCTGACTGAGTAAAGGCAAATGTTTTAATCTCATCCCACATTGCTTTTTCAAAATACTCTCTAGCTGACATTATTGATCCTGCAATTATTATCACCTCTGGATCTAAAGTATACATTATAGACTTTATTGCTACTCCAAGATGTTTACCAAATTGCTTATAGATGTCTATAGCATCGCTATCATTATTTCTTGCTCGTTTAAGGATCTCAACACCTTCAATACCTATCTTTTTTATAAAGAATTGGCCACTACAATAATCCTCCAAGATTCCATCTAAATATGGCAACATGCCAAACTCTCCTGCTCCGCAATTAGAGTCTTTTAGTAAAGAGCCTTTATTGATAATACCACCACCAATACCCGTGCCTATTGTAATACCAACAAAATTTTCATGCTCTTTGCCCTTGCCATATAGTCTTTGACCTATAGCAAAGCAATTAGCATCATTATCTATAAAAACTGGTACTTTAAACTTTGCCTCTAGTATTTCTTTTAGATGAATCTCTTGCCATGATTTAATATTTTGTACATCATATACAATTCCCTTCTCTCGATCTGCAACACTAGGAATACCAACGCCTATGCCCTCTACTTCAGAAGTGAAAACTTTTGCTATAGTATCTATGACAACATCAATAACAGATTGAGCATTATGTTCTGCATCTGGCGGAATTTTGCTCAAGTAAGAGTCTAATAAATTTTCTCCACATACCCTACCAGCATTGACTTTAGTGCCACCGATATCAACACCAACCACAGTTCTATTCTTAATTTGAATTTCTTTACTCATATCACTTCAACTTATTTTTTAAATAATTCTGTTAGCTTTATAGTTTTATTGTCAATTAATGACTTAGCTGTTATAGCTACATATAAAATATATATTATAGTTAGATATACAAAACACATTCCTATTCTTAAGCCTAAGATATCTCCAATATTACCAACCACTAATGGCACTATAGCACCACCAATTATCCCCGTACAGAATATTCCTGATACTGTTCCATGATGTGATTTTAGAGAATTCATTCCTAATGAAAAAACTCCTCCATACATTATCGATGTCAAAAAGCCACAAACAGGGAAAAATATCAAAGCCATAGTAGCCGGTCCAAACAATGCTAGAGACAATGATATTAGTTGTAAAATTAGAAATACTTTCAAAATATTTTTGACATTATATAACTTCAATAAAACTATACCTAAAATACCGCCAACACATTGCATGATCCAGAATAATGCTACAGTAGTATTGCCTACAGTTTCGGTATTAAAGCCATGATAGTCACTCAAGAATTTAGAAATCCAGACACTAATTCCTTGTTCTTGACCAACATAAGCAAAGATCGCTAAAAAATATATTATTACGACTTTATTTTTTAGAAGATGTAATACAGTAGCAAAACCTTCTAATTTCTCATCTTCCTTCAACTCAACTTTTGGAAATTTAATTAAAGCAATAAATATTACTAGCAAAAACATTACAATTGCATTAAACCAATAAATAGCAACCCAACTAAAGTTTGTCCCTGTTAGCTTATTAAAAAATAGTAAAAAATAATTACTATCTCCAGAATATGGAAGATTCATAACTAAATAAGAAAGTACAAATGGACTAACAAATGATGCCCCACCAAAAAATACTTGCTGTAATACAGAGAAAAATGAGTAATTCTCCTCTCCACCAGCAACTCTTAATAAAGGCCAAAATGCTACCTGTAAAATAGCAGCCGCTGTCCCAACAGTAAATAAACTTACGATATAAGTAAGATAGCTAACTTTTAGACAGAATAAAATTGAACCCAGAGAGCCCAATAAAAAAGCAAATAAGATCATCTTTTTAGATCCATATTTCTCTAGCGCATAACCTGCAGGAATAGAAATAATATATGCTATAAAAAATGCAAAAGGTAATACCCCAGCTTGCGAAAGTGTCAAATGCAGATCGTTAGTTGCATCTGGGATTATAGGTCCTAAAATATTAGTCACAAATGATACAGCAAAAAAGCCAATCATCACGACCGATACTATTAAATAGTTTTTTTTCATAAAATTTGCCTCAAAAAATTTCTAAGTATGAACCCGTTGCCTTAAATTACCACTTAATAAAATTATAAGATAATCAAAAGCTTACTTTTAACAAATATAATACATAATTCAAGTTTATACTATTAAATAGATATTTTTATAGAGTATTTTTAATTCAAAAAATGGTAAATATACTTTTTAATCAAACATCTTTGAGTTATTACTATTACTAAAAAAAATATTAAAGCTTATAATGTTAACTGGAACAAAAACAATTCTGGAGATCTAAATGAAAATAGAAGATGTTAAAAAAAATGTTTTTTCGATGCCGCTAGTATCACCTACAGCAAATAGAATAGCTTATAAATTCACTAATAGAGAATATTTCATAATCGACTATATGGCTGATATAGAAATCCTAAAAAAATATGTACCAGAGCCTCTTAAGCCAACTGGTCTTGTAAAATTTGAATTCATGAAAATGCATGATGCAAATGGTTTTGGTAGTTTTAATGAGGCTGGACAACTTATCGAAGTTGAATTTGAGGGTAAGAAAGGCTTATATTCTCACATCATGCTATTAGATAATCTACCATCAATTGCAGCTGGTCGTGAAATATGGGGCTTTCCAAAAAAATATGCTCACCCTACTCTTACAGTAGATTCTGATACATTATTAGGGACAGTAAAATATAATAGTGTTGATGTAGCTTTTGGAACAATGGGATATAAATATCAAGAGCTTGATAAAGATGCTATCAAAAAATCGCTAGAAGAAACCCCTAACTTCTTACTTAAAACCATACCTCATGTTAATGGTAGAGATGTAAGTATTTGTGAACTTGTTAAATACCATGTTAAAGATGTAACTGTAAAAGGTGCATGGACTGGGCCTGTAGATTTACAAGTATTTAACCATGTTCAAGCCGCTCTTCATCATTTACCAGTTTTAGAAATTGTCAAAGGCTCTCACTTTATCGCTGATGTCACATTAGGCTTTGGTGAAGTGGTCTTTGATTACCTTAAATAAAATATTTCAAGGAGATTTTAAATGTCAGTTAAAAATAAAGTGACTTTAATTACCGGAGCTGCATCGGGTCTTGGACTAGGTATGGCGACAGAATTTGCAAAACAAGGAGCTAAAGTTGTAATTGCAGATTTGGATTTAGAAAAGTCGCAAGAAGTAGCTATAAATTTATCATCAAAATATGATGTAGAAACTATGGCTGTACAAATGGATGTAACAAATGAAGACCAAGTAAAATCAGGTGTAGATCAAACTGTTAAAAAATTTGGTCGTATTGATACTGTGATTAATAACGCAGGTATTCAAATAATATCACCTATAGTAGATTTTAGTGTATCAGCTTGGAAAAAATTATTTGATATTCATATGACTGGTACATTACTTGTAACTCAAGCAGCTATGAGACATATGATTGAACTAAAAACTGGTGGTAGAATTATAGTTGTAGGTTCTGTTCACTCAGTTCTTGCATCAAAAAATAAAGCTGCGTATGTAGCAGCAAAGCATGCTCAAGTTGGCTTTGTCAGAGCTCTTGCTAAAGAAGGTGCTGAGCATAATATATCTTCAAACCTAATTGGCCCAGGGTTTGTGCTAACTCCATTAGTAGAAAAACAAATACCAGAACAGGCAAAAGAGCTAAACATCAGTGAAGAAGAAGTGGTCAAAAATGTTATGCTTGGTGGTACTGCTGATGGTGAATTTACAACTGTTCAAGATATTGCTGATACAGCTATATTCTTAGCTGGATTCAAAACGAATGCTCTAACAGGTCAGAAGATTTTGGTAAGTCATGGTTGGGGAATGTAAACAAAGCTAATACTTCTGTGATATATTTATTATCATATTAATTTTATTCTAAAACTGTAGATGCCTACAAATTCAAATATAAGACAAAAACTAGGTCAACTAATTATGTTGGATTTTCGCTATTGGGGTGAAGATTCAAATAATCAACGTATACCTTTTACAAAAACCAATGATATCGTCAATAAGATCTTCCAAGATTATAACTTAGGTGGTTTTATCCTTTTTAGAGAGAATATTCAAAATAATGAGCAAGTCATCTCTCTATTAAGAGATCTTCAAGCTAACACTAATACACCAATATTTTTCGCTACAGATCAAGAAGGTGGTAGAGTTAATCGCTTACAACAAGGTACTAGTGGCTGCGGTAATATGGCACTAGCTGCGACAGATAATACTAGTAATGCTTATACTATGGCTAAAATAATTGGTGATGAATTATATTCTTTAGGTATCAATATTAATTTTGCTCCAGCTGTAGATGTCAACTCTAACAAAAATAATCCTATTATTGGTGTAAGGTCTTACTCAGATAATCCCAATGTAGTTACTGACTATGCCAAAAATGCTATAAATGGTTATCATGATGCTAAAATCATAGACTGCATTAAGCACTTCCCTGGTCATGGTGATACTGCAACAGATAGTCATTTAGGTAATGTAATCTTAGATAAAACTTTGAAAGAATTACAGACAACAGAACTACTACCCTTTAGTAAACTTGCTAGAGATTGTAGTATGATAATGACAGCTCATATTAGTGTACCAGCCCTAGATGATACCCAGTACCAATCAGTTTCAACAAGTGAAAATATTTATGTGCCAACTACTCTTTCTTATAAGATAATAACTAAATTACTAAAACAACAAATGAAATTTGATGGTCTAGTAGTATCTGATGCTATGGATATGCACGCTATTGCTAAACACTTTGGAACTATTGAAGCTTCTAAATTAGCTATCTTAGCTGGTATAGATATTTTATTAATGCCTATTCGAGTATGGTCAGAAAATGATATTTATAAGTTAGAAGAGCTTTTTTGTGAACTAGAACAAGAATATAATCAAAATCCTAATTTTGCTAATGCAGTTGATAATGCATACACGAATATTACTGATTTCAAAGCAAAACATAAACTCGATGAAAGTTTAATATTCAAACTCTCATACGATGAGCAATTAAAATATGCTAATCAAATAGTTAATTGTAGTGAACATCAACAGATATCTTTAGATATAGCTAAGCAAAGTACAACTATAGTTAAAAATTCAGGTATTATTCCATGCAATCTCAATATGCTAAAAAATATCTTGGTTGTAGATAGTGATAGCCAACGTATGGCAGATTTTCATAATGAGTTACAAAAAATAGTATCAAAAAATAACTCTGCTACTATCATAAACATTGAAAATATTAATAATCAAGATATTGAAACTAGTATTGAAAATGCTGATATAATTTTGCTAATTTCGGCAAATCTTCGTGAATATAATAATGCTTATAGTTATGTAACTTCTATAAAGCCAGAGCAAACTATAAATATCGCAGCACTTACTCCTTATGATATTAACTATATCGATAATATTATTAATTATGTTTGTATTTATGGTGCGACTTCTATGGATCAAACAAATTATACAAAGACTTCTTTGAAAATTAATATTCAAGCAGCATTAGAAAATATTTTTAGTGATAATATCCCAACAGGAAAATTACCTGTTCAGATTTAATATCTTAAACTGTTTTTGAACCAAAGAATTCATAATGAATATTTTTTTCTCTAACGCCATTTTTTAATAACTTTTCATGTATAGAAAGCATAAATTCTTTAGGTCCACAAAAGAAGTATTGAGCATCATTCTTACCTTCACTAATGTGTTGTTGGACAGTATCTATACACACTAGTCCTTGCTTTGCATCAGATCCAGAATTATCTTCATAGAAAAAAATAGTTTTAAGTCTTGGGTTCTCACTTGATAGTTTTTCCAACAGCTTAGCAAAAGGATGTTCATTTTTGTTTTTCTTACCACAAACAAAAAGTACTTGTCTTCGATTTTGTGTTTTTAGCTCCGATAAAAGCATACTCATTAAAGGTGTAATACCGATTCCTGCTGAAATTAAAACTATCGGTTTATCAAGATTTTTATTTGCTTCCAAGAAAAATTCGCCGCAAGGAGGTGCTATTTCTATTTTATCACCAACTTTTATCTCATGCGATAGGTATTGAGATACATAACCTTGATCCTCTTGTTTAACTGTTATTCTTAGATAATCCTCACCAGTAGCTGAAGAAATACTATAATTTCTCATAGTAGTCATTCCATTATATGGAACTCTAACAGTAATATATTGTCCTGGTTTGAAATCATATCTTCTGAAAAGATCATTTTTAAAATAGAAAGAATATGTATTTATACTCTCATTTTCTTTTTTGATTACCTCAAACTCTTTAAAATTATTCCAACCATACTGCTCTAAATTCTCTTCGTATATACTCTTTTCACGATTAATCAAAATTTCAGCTAATAAATTGTAGGCTGCTGTCCAAGCTATAACTATGTCATCATTATCATTTAAGTTTAGAACCTCTTTGATTGATTCGATTAAGTTAGAACCTACTACTGGATAATGCTCCGCTTTGATTTGTAATGATGCATGTTTTTGGGCTATTAGCTCTACTGCATTGCCTAAAACTTCAAGATTCTCAATATTTTTTGCATAAGCCAAAATTGCTGCAGCTAAAGCTTCTGGTTGAGATGAGTTTTTTTGTCTTGAGGTATTAAAAAACTTTTTAACTTCGGGATTATGCTTAAACATTCTATCATAGAAATGTTTTGTTAAAGCAACTCCATTTTCTTCTAAAACAGGAATTGTTGCTTTTATAGTATCTATATTCTTTTGGCTTAACATAATATATCTCCATATACTCAAATTATAATATGCATTATATATGCATATTATAATTTATGCAAATTTATCCTATAATTTGGAAACATCTTTTCTAAAATATTTTGTATGAATTTAACTTCTTTTACTGATTACTCTCTTAGAATATTAATAATTTTAGGATCAAATCCCAAACAAAAATATAAAACTAAGGATCTTATAGAGTTATTAGATATTAAACTTAATCATGCTACTAAAATCATTAATAAACTATCCAATCTCAACTATATAGAATCATATAAAGGTAGATTTGGTGGTGTATCAATTTCTAATGCTACATACAATATCAAATTATCAACTATTGTCAAAGAATTAGAACCAATGAACATTGTAGAATGTTTTGATAAGGATAAAGCAACCTGTCCATTAATACCAAACTGTAAACTCAAATTTATACTAAATCAAGCAAGCAATGATTTTATAGCACGATTAAATGACTATAGATTTATTGATATATGCAATATCGTGCCTTCAAATCAAAATAATGATTAAATCTTTAGACTATATTTTTATATCTTCACTAGCAACTATCGTCGCATTATCTTGACTAGAGATTACATAAAATTTACTTGGATTAAGTTGTTTTTTATAGTCAACAAAAGCTAGAGGACTATGCTCTTTAGGTTTATTTTTTACAACAAGAATATTTAATTGGTTTGAGTTGTTCCAATATTTAATAAATTTATCAAATTTCATTAAATATTTATCTACATTCGATTTAGGGAACTGTCTAACATCATCTAACTCTCCCTCATCATTTATAATAATTACATTACGTTTAGTGTAGAAGATAATATCATAAAAGCGATCACTCTCAAAAACTTGAGCATTTGGATATTTCTGATATATTTTAGATATTTCTTGAGCTGTCTTATATTTAGAGCTTGTATCAAAATAATCTCCCAATAAATAACCTAAATTTGCAACAACCATCATCATAATACAAATATAAGCAACTAATTTATTTACTGAAAAAATATTTAATTCTTTGATTAATTTAATCGTGATTGTAATAGCTATTATTGCAATTGCTAATAAAATTAAGATATATCTAGAGCCAAAACTCCAATACTGAGGAAGGCATAAAAGAACTAAGGCCACAGCAGGTAGCAAAGCAAAAACAAGGATAATAAATTTAAAGCTTATACTATCCCACTTATCAAACTTTTGTAAGTCTATACTCTTAAAGTGCATAGCTACAAGTATTGATAATGGTAATATTAATGGTGCTAGATAACCAAATAAGAAAGATTTAGAAATCCCAAAAAATATAAATATAAATGTTGCCCAAATAAATAAAAACCACTTATCTGAATTTTGCTTACGATTTTTAAAAGCTTGTTTTGAGAAGAAACTCTTAAGAATTTTAGGTAAAAACAGAGTCCAAGGAAAAAAAGCTCCCATAATTGCTAACAAATAAATAATTTTAGAAACTTCTCTATTTTGCTCATCTGTTGAAAATCTGAGTATTTGTTGAACTACTATGTAGTAATAAGCAAAATTAGGATGATACTGTTCAACTGCAAATATCCATGGTAACGAAATGACTGCTACAATTACCAAACCTAAGTAAAGCCTAATATCAAGTAGCCTTTTATACTGTCCCATAATAAGAGAATATAGACCTACTATAGCCATAGGAAAAACTATTCCCATCAATCCCTTGGTCATAACCGCTAACCCAGCAAATACAAAGGCTAAAGTAAGCCAATATGTACTTTTCTTGTAATCATCATATTTAAGGCTTACCCAATAGCTAAGCATAGTCATATTTGAAAATACAGCTATAGCCAAGTCCATGTTCAGATATCTACCAACAAATAGAAATAAAACTGTACTTAAACTTACTCCTACTGATAATAGTGCTGTTTGACGGCAACCTAATACTTTGCGTACTGTTATATATGTAAAAATTAAACATATACCTAGTAATACAGGATTTACAAGTCTTGCTCCCCATGTATTCTCGCCAAAAATGCTCATAAATATACAAGTAATCCAATATACTAGTGGAGGCTTGTGAAAAAATATCATTCCATCAATATATGGAACTATAAAGTTATGGTTAGCGAGCATCTCTCTTGCTACTTCAGAATACCTAGTTTCATCAGGAGCATAAAAATTAGCTACACCATACATACAAAAAGCTACAATAATCGTAGCTAAAATTAGCAAAATATCTTTAAATTTATTATTCATTGGAATTGATTAACTTTGATTTTCCTGGAAGAATTTTTTAGTAAGACAAATAGTTTTTTCGATATCTTCATCACTATGAGCAATTGATATGAAGCCTGCTTCATAAGCAGATGGTGCTAGATATACGCCATTATCAAGCATATATGCAAAATATTGATTAAACATTTTAAGATTAGTTTTACCTAAATCTGTAAATGTATTAACAGCGACCTTTTCATTACAGAAAAATAGTCCAAACATTCCACCTAAATATTTCGCATGGAAATTAAAGCCATAGGCTCCAGCAGCTTCATTCAACCCATCAACTAACTGTTTAGCTTTGGCTTCCAATCTAACAAAGAAGCCCTCTTGTGAAACTTTTTCTAATGTTTTGATACCAGCTGCCATAGCAATTGGATTCCCTGATAAAGTACCTGCTTGATATACTGGTCCAGCGGGAGATACTTTTTGCATAATTTCTTTACGACCTCCAAAAGCGCCTACTGGCATACCACCGCCAATCACTTTACCTAATGTTGTTAAATCAGGCTTCACATTATAAATACTTTGAGCACCACCCAAAGCAACTCTAAAACCAGTCATCACTTCATCAAAGATAAGTAGACTATTATTTTCATCACATACTGCTCTAAGCTTAGCTAGGAAATCATCTTGTGGGAAAATCATATTCATATTGCCAGCTATTGGCTCAACTATGATACAAGCAATTTCATCTTTGTATTTTTCAAAGAGGGCTTGTATAGATTCGATATCATTGAAGCTAGCAACTAAAGTATCCTTAACTACATCTTCTGGTACACCTGGTGAATTTGGCTGACCTAATGATAGTGCTCCAGATCCAGCAGCTACAAGAAACTCATCAGCATGTCCATGATAGCAGCCTTCAAATTTTATAATTTTATTTCTACCTGTATATGCTCTTGCTAATCTAATAGCACTCATTGTCGCTTCAGTACCGGAATTTACGAATCTAACTTGTTCAATATTTGGCATAAGCTCTACTATTTTTTTAGCAAGCTCAATCTCTTGTTTACAAGGAGCACCATAACTTAGACCATTTTTTAGCTGACATTGTATAGCTTCAAGGACATCATCATCACCATGACCTAAAATCATTGGCCCCCACGATCCGATATAATCTATATATTTGTTCCAATCAACATCATATAAATAAGCACCTTTCGCTGATTTTATGAATCTTGGGAATTCTTGTCCAACACTTTTAAATGCTCTAACTGGAGAGTTGACTCCGCCAGGAATATATTGCTGTGCTTCTTGGAATAAACTTTGAGAGTTAATTTTATTCTCCATGTTCTTGTTCCTGCCTCATTTTATTTATTTTTTTCTCAACTGCTTGCATTAATAAGCTTGCAGCATTAACTTTGGTAGCTTTATAAATTTCTTGAATACCTGTTGGGCTAGTAATATTTACTTCTGTTAGTTTATCTCCTATCACATCTAAACCAGCAAAGATTACACCCTCTTTCTTTAATTTCTTGGCAACTTTTTTAGCTATTTTATAGTCTTGTTCCTGAAGTTCTCTTACTTCAGCTCTAGCTCCAACTGCTAAGTTACCGCGATTATCACTATCACTAGGAACTCTAGCCAAGAGATATTTAATAGGTTCTCCATTGACTATCAAAATTCTCTTATCACCATCTTTGATTGCTTCTTGATAATCTTGTACCATTATATATCTAGTTTCATGATGCGTTAGCGTTTCAAGTATGACGTTTTTATTCTTATCTCCATCTTTGATCCTAAAGATAGAGCTGCCACCCATTCCATCAAGAGGTTTAACAATAATATCTTTATGCTCTGCGTAAAATTGATTAATCTGCTTATAGTTTCTAGTTATAAGAGTATTCGGTGCAAATTTAGGATAATTTGAAATAGCTACTTTCTCATTAAAATCTCTAAGTGCTTGTGGATTATTTACGATTAACACCCCATGTTTTTTTGCCAAATCAAGCATATATGTCACATATATATACTCCATATTAAATGGTGGATCTTTACGCATAAAAATACAGTCAAGATCTAACAGTGATAAATCATGATGCTGAGATAATACTTCATACCAAGATTCTTTTGCTTTATGGATTTTTATCTTAAGCGCATAGCCTTTTGGTTTACCATTGATTATAGATAAATCATTTAAATAAAAAGTATAAATTTCCCAGCCTTTATCTTGAGCTGCTTGTAGCATCATATACGTGCTATCTTTTGAAATATTAAAAGAGTTTAAGTTATCTATTATAAATCCTACTTTCATTATTTATCCTATTTTATACCCAATATATTTATCTAAATCTTTACCATTTAAAATATCTGCAATATTTAACATTTTCTTGTTGGGAAATTGTAATTGCTTAAATCTAATTATCCTGTCATTTGTAGCGATATCAAAACCATTTTTAGTTATATCTATAATTGCTGTAACTTCATCATCTGCTGATTTTTCAAGTATCTCAAAATCACCTACTTTGACTTGCTCACCTTCTAGCATAAAAAATGCTGATGGCCATGGGGTAAATGCTCTAATATGACAACTAATTTCTTTGGCAGATTTTGTGAAATCTATAAGACCTTCTTGCTTAGTAATCTTATGTGCATAAGTAGGCTCACCTTGCTGAGGTTGCGACTTAATCGTATCAATATTTTCTAGAGTTTCTAATAATGGTTTTATTGATAGTTTAGCAAATTTATCATATAGTGATTGTGATGTATCTGTATCTTGTATCTTAATCTCTAGAGTATTCAATATATCTCCAGTATCAAGTCCAGCATCCATTTGCATTATACAGATCCCAGTTTTAGAGTCTCCTGCTTGAATTGCTCTCTGGATAGGTGCTGCACCACGCCATTTAGGAAGTAATGAAACATGAATATTTAAACAACCATATTTAGGAATATCCAAAAACTCCTGAGGCACTATAATTCCGTAGGCTATCACAACTATAACATCTGGTTTTAGTTCTCTAATTTGCTCAAGTACTTGAGGATCTTTCTTAAAAGACAATGGTTGAAGCACTGGTGTGTTGTTGGCTATAGCGACTTCTTTAACAGGTGAGAATTGTATTTTCTTACCACGCCCTTTTGCTCTATCAGGCTGAGTAAGCACCGCTTGAATATTATGCTGTGATTGGTATAGGTCTTTTAAAACTTGTGCTGAAATATCAGGAGTTCCAGCAAAAACTATATTTAACTTTTTCACACTTATCCTCTAAATCCGAAGGCTCTTAGCTGAACATTATTATGCTTGTCGATTGATGAGCATACATATTTTAATTTAAATATACCATTGTCAGCAGCAATCGCCACAGCAACTTTTAAATCTTCAGCGCAAAGCATTTCTTTTGTTTGAGCTAGTGACTTAATATGTCCTACGACATTTATAACACCAACACTATTATTCAAATTATCTTCACGTCCTAACTTCGTAGTAATCACTTCACTCTGATCTATTTTCTGTAACTTAGCAAAATTATGACCAGGCAAAAATATACCTTTTGGCTCATTTTGGAAATCACCACCAAAAGCTTTTATACAAATAAATAATAAAATTACACTAGTAAAAGTGTATAAGATATTTTGATACATTTTTGTCATATCTAATCTCTAAAAGCGTATGCTCTCAGCTGAACACTACTTAATTCAGTAATTTGCCCCTCTGGGAACAGACAAACATATCTTATCTCATGTGCTCCATTTTGAGCAGCTAATTTTGCAGCTTCTCTTATATTTTCATTGCATAGTTTTTGGAAATCTCTCTCTTTATCCACACCTATTACTACTCTTATTTCACCTATGCTATCTTGTGTATCTGTCTGATAGCGTAAATTGAAAATCTTGACTTGGCTTGGGTCTGTCGCAGGTAGCTTTGCACTATATTTTGATAAATAGATACCTTTTGGTTCAGGGGTATTCTTAGAAACAAAAAAATATATACAAGATATAAAAACTATAACCAATATACCAACATACATCAAATTTTGACTGAATCGACTCATTAAAATTAAATATTACTCTAAACTAGCTAGATTTTAACACATCTAGTCTATATTGGCTAAATATTAAGTTATTCAGATAAGTATTAGAAACAAATTGAAAATCATAACTAAAACAATTATTATATTTATAAATTTAAATATATATTTATTTCAATATGTCATCCATCACAAGTTTTTTAAAAGTAATTTCTGATAAAAATAGATTAATTATTTTATATGTATTAAACAAAAATACTCTTTGCGTATGTGATATCCAAAGACTTATCTCATTAACTCAAGGAGCGCTATCAATACAGCTAAAAAATCTTATAACTGCTGGATTGCTAGAGTCTTTTAAACAAGGCAAATGGGTATTTTATAAACTAGATAAAAATATTCCAGGATATCAGTTAAATATTTTAAATGAGCTTTTCAAACAAATAGATAAAGACGAAGAAGTTCAACAAATAATATCTAAACTAGAAATTTCTGAAATTTGTAAAATTTAAGGAGTAATAAATGAAATTAAAGTTTCTCGATAGGTTTCTGACCTTATGGATTTTTTTAGCTATGATTGCGGGTATCACCATTGGATATACTCTGCCAGAAGCTAAAAACTTTATATCAAAATTTGATATTGGATCAGGTAATTGGTTGATTGGACTGGGTCTGATTGTGATGATGTATCCACCACTAGCAAAAGTTAAATACTCAACAATGCCTAAAATATTTAAAGATACTAAAATTTTGCTTTTATCCTTAATTCAAAACTGGTTGATTGGTCCTATCCTGATGTTTATTTTAGCAGTTGTTTTTTTCCATGATCAACCTAGCTTTATGATAGGACTAATTTTAATAGGGCTAGCAAGATGTATTGCCATGGTAATTGTGTGGAATGATCTGGCTAAAGGATCTAGAGAATATTGTGCTGGACTAGTTGCATTTAATTCTATTTTTCAAATAATATTTTATGCTGCTTACGCATATATATTTATTACAGTTATTCCAAAACTACTGGGATTTGATACGAACATCAATATAAACATATCAATGTTAGATATAGCAAAAAGTGTCGGAATATATCTAGGAATACCTTTTGTAGCTGGAATATTAACTAGAGCTATCTTAATCTCTAAAAAAGGTGAACAATGGTATATAGATAAATTCACTCCAGCGATATCACCTCTGACATTGATCGCTCTACTATTTACTATAGTGCTGATGTTTACTACAAAAGGAAATGAAATAATTAGCCTACCATTTCAAGTAATCAAGGTTGCTATTCCGCTTTTGATATATTTTTTGATAATGTTTAGCATATCATTTTTTATGTCATATAAAGCTAAAGCAACTTATGAGCAAGCCGTATCTTTGAGTTTTACAGCAGCTTCAAATAATTTTGAGTTAGCTATAGCAGTTGCAATCTCAGTATTTGGCATAAACTCTACTGAAGCTTTTGTCGGTGTAATTGGTCCTCTGGTTGAGGTGCCAGTTTTGATTGGTTTAGTAAACGTGGCTTTGTGGTTGAATAAAAGATATTTTAATTAAGCCAATTCTACAATATTATTAATAACATAATACCTAAATTATACATCTTCTATGCCATACGTATATCTAGTTATAGCTATAATCACTGAAGTCCTTGGGACAGTTTCGTTACCATTATGCAATGGTTTTACAAGGATTGTTCCTTCACTATTTGTTTTGATATTTTATGGACTTTCATTTTACTTTTTATCATTAACATTAAAATATATGAATATTGCTTTTGCGTATTCTGTATGGTCAGCATTTGGAATTATTCTAATAGGAATTATAGGATATCTATTTTTTAGGCAAAAGTTGGATTTACCATTTATCTTAGGAACACTATTTATACTTATTGGAACTATTATTATTTGTGCATACTCAAAGACTATTATGCATTAAGTTTATAATTTTTATTTCTTGTATTTAATTTCCCAACAATTATGGATATTTTTGTTAGATAAAAAATCTCTTGATAAACATTTTTTATCAATATTTTCACAGTCAAATTTAGCAATTATCTCTGATGACATTTTGAAGCGACGATAATTATTAGAGAAATATAAGACTCCATCTTTTTTGAGAGAGTCCATAGCTAAATTTATAAGTAACTCATGATCTCTTTGAATATCAAGAATATCATCCATACGTTTAGAGTTTGAAAATGTTGGCGGATCTAAAAATATCACATCAAACTTCTCGCTGTTTGATTTTAACCAGCTAATACAATCTGCCTGAATAAAATTATGCTTTTTAATATCTAAATTATTTAATTCAAAATTATTCTTACCCCACTCAAGATAAGTATTAGACATATCTACACTTGTAGTTTTTACTCCCTTTAAAGCAGCATGAACACTAGCTGTACATGTATAACTAAATAAATTCAATAAAGTCTTATTTTTTGAAGCTTTTGCTACAAGTTGTCTGATCTTACGATGGTCTAAGAAAACACCAGTATCTAAATAATCATCAAAATTCACATAAAATTTAGCATCAAATTCATTAATAACATGAAAGTTATTTTTGTCATTATTTTTTTGATACTGCTCTTTGCCTTTTTGACGTTGACGAACTCTTGTATGTATATTCTCGTATTGAATATCTAGAGTTTTATGTATCTGATATATAGCTTGATAGAATCTTTGTTTAGCCATATTTTGATCAATAGTAGCATCGGCACGATACTCTTGTAAAAACACATGCTCGCCATATATATCAACAGCTACAGCAAAAGTTGGAATATCAGCATCATACAAACGATAACATTCTACTCCTGACTGCTTTAACCATGGTTTTAGGTTTTTAAGATTCTTCTTTAACTTGTTAGAAAAATCTACATGCTCATCTGACTTTTGTGCACATGCTTCAGCTATACGAATATTTTTCTCAAGCTGGCTTTCATGTTTAAATCTTGCATGCTCATTTATATCAAACTGATACAATACTGTTTCAATAGCGCCATTATAGAATTTATTCTTCTTAGTAGTACGTAGCTGCATTTCTTTAATTGACTCACCGAAACTTGTCAAAATCGCAACTTTCCAACCATAAAAGTCTTGAGATAATCTATCACCGAAACCATTAAATATGTCTAAAAGTTCTTCAAGCTGATCACCATATAAACGCTCACCGTAAGGAGGATTTGTAACTATCAAGCCCTCACTATCAAACTCATTTTCAAGATCACGGATATCTTGTCGCTTAATATTAACAACATCTTCAACACCAGCTTGATAAATGTTTCTATCAGCCTTATCTAAAACATTGTTATCAATATCATAGCCTTGAATAATTGCATTTGTTGGCCTTTGAGCTTTTTTTGCTATTTCTAATAAGTTACTCCATAAGTCTTGATCATGAAGCTTTGAATTGAATAGTTTAAATTCTTTATTTAACAACACAGGAGCTATATTTTTTGCCATAAGAGCAGCTTCAATAAGAATAGTCCCAGAGCCGCACATTGGATCAATCAATATAGGCTGTTCTTTTTTAAGCTCATCTAACCACCCTGCTTTGATAAGTATCGCTGCTGCTAAAGACTCTTTTAGAGGTGCTTGACCCTGAAACTGTCTATAACTACGCTTATGTAAACTCTCTATATTTAAGCATAAAAACACATTCACATACTGCTTATGTAAGTGAAGTTTAATGATATTATCTGGATTATCAGTATCAATATTTGGTCGTTCATTAGTTTCTCTACGAAACTGATCGACTATAGCATCTTTTGTTTTTTGCGAAACAAACATAGTATTATTGAAATCATAATGCTTACCTGAGATTATGATTTTAAAAGCTGTGTTAACATCAAAGTAATCTAACCAATTTATTGATGATATAAAATCATATAAAGCTTGCTGATCTGTAACTTTTTGAGTAGCTATTTTTAGCATAACTTGGCTTGCTAGATGAGAGTAAATACAAACTTTGTAGGCATCTTCAAAAGATCCCTCAAACTCAACTCCAGCAAGTTTTTCAGATGATGATATGCCTAACGCATCTAGCTCATCTTTTAATAAAAGCTCGATACCCTTTGCACAGCTAGCGAAAAATGTAAAATTTTGCATAAGAAATTATAAAATATAAAATATGTGTTAAATGATATATTAATTCCAATAAATAACAATTAATAAGCGAAAATCTATTGATTTTATAAGATATAAAATTATAATATCTATTCTAAATACTCGCATAGCTCAGTTGGTTAGAGTACTACCTTGACATGGTAGGGGTCACTGGTTCGAATCCAGTTGCGAGTACCAGTAGTTTATCTCAACTATCGAATACACATAATCGATATCAAATTTGAAAAATCAAAACCTAATAAATTTTTAACTTCATCACTTTTTAGCAATGCTACTAAGCCTGCTTTGGTATTATCATGTTTGAATATTTTTTCTATCGTAGCGTCATTTTCAGTCAGCTGAATTTTCAAAAAATCTTTTTCTAGAAAAATTTTGCACCCTTCTTTTAAACTTGGGTGATGTGCTAGACCATATTCGTATGCTTTTAATTGATTATCATTTAATGTCATACTTACAAACTCTCACCTTCTTTGATCCAACTTTGCATAGCTGTAATAAGCTCAGCAAAAATATCTGCCATTAGTAATAAATCAACTTCATGACCAACATTATCTTCTTTATTTAGATCTTTTATACCATCTAAGAATTTAATACTTTTAAACTGTAACTTAGTATTTGCTGTCATAGCAAGCTGCTCTTTCCATGTTATAGCTAGTTCCGTTATGTACCCTCCACTATCAATAAATGATTTGATATTATCATTTAACATCGAGCTACCTTGACATGAGATATTTGCAATACTATCTCCTATAGCGCTTGTGAGCTTACATTTTTCTGCTATTTCAATATCTACTGGATAAGTATCTTCGACAAGCCATTCTGTTAGAATATCTGTTTCTTCTTTGATGACAGGCTCAAACCTTGCTTCACATCTATGCAATAGATCTAAAACTTCTGTAATCTGCTTTTCTGAAACACTATCAATTATTAGATAGTTATTAGTCAGATCCAAATAGCCATGAATCTTTCTAAACTTACTAAATGCTAGAGGTAGTAGCTTTTGCTCCATATCCTCTTTTATTTGTGTTTTTTCTTTTTTACTCACATATCTAGTGAGCTCTAACTCTTGAATATATTCTTGTGCTTGTTGGTTGATAACTTGAGCAGGAAGGATTTTTTCTTCAGTAAGCAAACAAAATGCAGCTAAATGATTAAACTTAAAAAGGCATTGTTCATCTTTTATAAATGGGTTTGCAAAACCTCTCGAAGATTTCTGAGAATTACTACAAGGAATAAATGCGAGTTTATTCATCGAATCTTCAAAAATATCTATATTAATATCAATAATTTTGAATGCTGTAAGGTTTTTAAAAAACATAAAACACGATTAAGTATAATAAAACTGTCTCAAAATAATAAAACATCTAATCATAAAGTAAAACTATTAAACTACAAATTTAATAGTTTATATGATTTAACTATCTCAAAACTCATGACTGTTGTTGCTGTATCTGCTGGGAAATATTTGATTATAGCTATTTTGTCAAAGATGATTTTTTTAGAAAATTGATATTTCAAAAGCTTGTCATGATTAGTCGCACCATACACTAAGCTAACATGAGGATCTAAATTATATTCACTTTCTATATCTAATTTTCTTGCACTAGCAAAAAGATTATCTAGCTGTACAGTTTTTGATAACTTGAGATAATAGTTCATAAAATAAGAGTTTCTATCTATAGCTATACTATCAATATCTAATGAGAAATTCTGATAATCAAGCTGACACGCCCAACACCCAAAATCTTCAACAATATTTTTAGCAGAGCTAAATAATGTCAAATGAGGTATAAATGATGGCTGTCTAGCAATATAAGAATTATAGTTGATACATCTAGCTAGAGCTAAGAGATATTTCTGTGCTGGTATTAGCCAAACACTATATTTATGAGATGACACAATTATTAACTCATTCTAACAAAAATTGTAATATTTGTTATAATAGCAAATCTTTAATTATATTAATTATAAATTTCTAGGAATAAATATGTCACAAATAGTTGTTTGCGCAATGTACAAATTTGTAACGCTTGAAGATTATGAAGCTATGCGCCAGCCTCTGCTTGATACCATGATAAAAAATAATGTCAAAGGTACACTACTTCTTGCTAATGAAGGTATTAATGGGACAGTAGCAGGAGCTCGTGAAGGTGTAAATGCGTTATTAGCATATCTAAAATCTGATTCTAGATTAGCTGATATTGACTACAAAGAGTCTTATCATCAAGAAATGCCTTTCTATCGTTCAAAAGTAAAACTTAAAAAAGAGATTGTAACTCTTGGTATCGAAGAAATTGATCCAAATAAAGTCTGCGGAAAGTATGTAGAGCCTAAAGATTGGAATGCTCTTATATCTGATCCAGAGACTATACTTGTAGATACTCGTAATGATTATGAGATTGAAATAGGTACATTCAAAAATGCTATCAATCCAAATACAGAGACTTTTAGAGAGTTTCCGGAATATGTCGATAAAAATCTAGACCCTAAAAAGCACAAAAAAGTAGCTATGTTTTGTACTGGCGGTATTAGATGTGAGAAATCTACAGCTTTAATGAAAGCTAAAGGTTTTGATGAGGTTTATCACTTACAAGGTGGCATCTTAAAATATCTAGAGGAAGTACCTAAAGAAGAATCCATGTGGGAAGGTGAATGTTTTGTATTTGACTCAAGAGTGGCTGTAAATCATGATCTTGAGAAAGGTAACTATGATCAATGTTTTGCTTGTCGTATGCCTATAACCGAAGAAGACAAAAAACGCCCAGAATATGTTAAGGGTATAAGTTGTCATCACTGCTACGATAAAGTTACAGAAGAGCAAAAAGCACGCTTTACAGAACGTGAAAAACAATCTCAACTAGCTGCTGAAAGAGGATTTTCACATGTTGGTGATGATGCCAAAAAATTAGCAAAATTGAACAAACAACAAAAACAACAAGCAAAAGAAATGGCTCGTAAAAAAGCAAAAAGTAAAATTTAACTTCTACTTATAGACAATCAAAATTCAAATCATTTTTTTACAAGCAATTTTATATTCCTACTGTTAAAATATAATATATTTAAATATTTCTTTTAAGATATAATTCTCAACATAAAAGGCTATAACTCTTATGCAAGAAAAAATCACACAATTTGAGAACTTTTTAACTCAACTACAACAAAAAATCACATTTACTCTTGAGCAATCTGAAACTAGCTCAGCTAAATTCATTAGTGATAAATGGCAAAAGCCAAACACTCCTGAACAAAAACTCAAAGGCTATGGTAACTCTATGATTATAGAAGGGGGCGAAATTTTTGAAAAAGGCGTCGTTGCATTCTCTAGAGTACACGGAGATGCTTTACCACCATCTGCTACCGCAAAAAGACAAGAACTTGCTGGTAAATCATTTATTGCCACAGGTGTTTCGTTAGTTATTCATCCTCGTAATCCTTTTGTGCCAACATCTCATGCTAACTTTAGAATCTTCGTTGCTGGTGCTAATACAGATAATCCTATATGGTGGTTTGGTGGTGGTTTTGATCTAACCCCTTACTACCCTTTTGAAGAAGATGCTATTCATTGGCACCAAACTGCAAAAAATGTTTGCGATAAACATGACGCTAGCTATTATTCTAGTTTTAAAAAATGGTGTGATGAATACTTTTATCTCAAACATCGTGATGAATGTAGAGGCGTTGGAGGTTTGTTTTTTGATGATTTAAATGACAAATCTTTTGATGAATGTTTTAAATTTGTGACTGATTGTGCAAATTCATACTTAGATGCTTATATACCAATAGTAGAAAAAAGAAAAAATATCGAATATTCACAAAAACATAAAGATTTTCAACTTTACCGTCGTGGTAGATATGTCGAATTTAATCTAGTCTTCGATAGAGGTACAATATTTGGTCTTCAAAGTGGTGGACGCACAGAATCAATACTATCATCAATGCCACCTATGGCTACTTGGAAGTATAACTGGCAACCTGAGCCTGGTTCTGAAGAAGAAAAAGTATATGAATATATAAAGCCAAGAGATTGGATTAAATAGTGTTTACAAGTAAAAAACATATCATTTATGTAAAAATAATTATGTTACAATAAGCTCAAATTATTAGAGGTTTCTTTAGATTATGAAAATTAATTTTTGTGCAGGTCCAGCTGTTGTGCCTACATCTATAATAGAACAGTTACAACAAATGATGGTTGATTATAAAAATACAGGTGTATCTTTATTGTCTATTTCACATCGTGATAAAGTTTTTGATGAAGTACATGCCTCTATTCAAAAAAATCTCAGAAGTTTACTTAATATTCCGGATAACTACTCTGTGCTTCTGATGCAAGCTGGAGCTACAGCACAATTTGCTGCTATACCTATGAATTTATCAGATAAGTATAATAGAGCATTATATGTATGTAGTGGGCAATGGTCAGAAAAAGCTGCCAAGGAAGCTACTAAATTCACCTCAGTAGATGCTGCGAAGTATGATAATAATATTGCTCAAAGTTTCCAAGCAGATACATACGATTATATATATTATACAGACAATGAGACTGTAGATGGTTTTCAGATTAACAAACTTGCCAAGTCTTGCAATACAGAAATAGTTTGTGATATGTCATCAAGCTTTCTATCAAAGCCTATCAATATTAGTGATTACGGTTTGATATATGCTGGTGCGCAGAAAAATGCTGGTATACCAGGCTTAACTATAGTTATCGTCAAAGATTCTTTAATCAAAGCAAAAGATAATATTCCAGTAGTATTTGACTATCAAGTTACCAAGAAATCAAATTCAGTTTACAATACTCCTTCTGTTATCTCATGGGTTACTTTTGAGTTGACACTAGAATATTTAATTAACAAATTTGATAATTTGAAGAATGTAGAGTCTTTCAATAACCAAAAAGCAAATCTACTCTACTCAGCTATTGATAATTCAAAGATTTTCAAAAATGAAATTAAGCCAGAATATCGCTCTAACATGAATATTATATTTCATCTATCAAATGAAGAACTAACTGATAAATTTCTAAATGAGGCTAGTAAAGCTGGCTTTTATGGCTTAAAAGGACATCGAAGTGTCGGTGGCTGTAGAGCTAGTCTTTATAATGCTGTTAGTCTAGAAGATGTTGAAAAATTAGTACAATTTATGCAAGGTTTTGAAAATGAACAATTCTAAAATAATAACTGTAGATGGACCAAGTGGTGTCGGAAAAGGAACATTATCAAAAAAATTAGCCAAGTACTTTGACTATAAGCTTTTGGATAGTGGTGCAATATATAGAATAGCAGCATTACACTGCTACAATGCTGGTGCTAATTTAGATAATCAAGATGATGTTTGTAGTAAGCTTGAATCACTAAACATATCGTTTAAAGTTCAAAATGATTCTATAATAGTCCTTCTAAATAATGCTGATGTGACTAAAGCTATCCGTACTGAACAAACTGGGATGCTAGCATCAAAAACTTCTGCATATCCAAAAGTACGCCAAATGTTACATGATAAAATGCTCTCTTTTGCAACTGCTGCTGGACTTGTAGCAGATGGTAGAGATATGGGTACAGTTGTTTTCCCTGATGCTAAATACAAATTCTTCTTAGATGCTAGCTCAGAAGTTAGAGCTCAAAGAAGATATGATGAGCTACAGACAAAAGGTGAAAATCCTGATTTTGATAAAATTAAAAATGATATTGAACAAAGAGATTTTCAAGACAGAAATAGAAAAGTAGCTCCTTTGAAGCCTGCTGATGATGCTATTTTAGTTGATACTAGCAACCTATCTATCGAAGAAGTTTTCCAAAAAGTTTTAAATCATATTAACAATCTTTAATTTCTCCACACCAACAACATAAAATATCACAACCATTAGCTCCTGAAACAACAGAATGTTGTGAGTTAATAGGATTGATAAAAAAATCACCCTTGCTAAACTCTCCTCTTTCATCACTCATAGAACCATCTATAACATATACCCATTCAACATCTGGATGACTATGTTGGCTTAATTTTGCATTTGGCTCTAATCTAATAAAATCTATTTGAAAGTTTCTTGAGTCATCTCTAGCTAATAACTTTTTAGAAATTCCTGGTTTAAATGCTTCAAGGCTGATATCTTTTAAATTTATTTTCATTGGGCTAACTCCACTTAAACTAAACACTGCTAATAATTCTACTTTATCATAGATAAAAATAACTTTATAATTACACGATTAAAAAAGTTTTTAACCAATTAATCAATGTCTGAAATTAATTCTCTAAATAAAAAGTTAAATAAAATAATTATTGAAACAAATGGTTTATCAATATTTAACACTCTTGAACTACTAAGTTATGAGAATCTAGATGAACATGAATCGCAATGCCTTCAAGATTTCATAAAAAAACTCAAATTATTTAATAATGATGAGCTAGATATAGAAGACTTACTAAATCACCCTATTGGTATAGTATTTTATGACTTTTTAAAGAGCTTCCCTCTTAAATATCATGAAGAGCATACTCACCTAACAGGCTCTCTCTCAGCAGAGTTTATTTACCCACGCCTCAAGAAACTTTTAGATGGTAAAAATGGTAATATCTATAGCCAAAAAATAGTAAATATCTATGGCGAAAATGCACTACCAATAAATTCTGTAGAAGATGTTGAAAAACTTATAGTTTTAAAAGACGGTGAAAAATTCTCTAGATATTTAGATCTTTTATATCTTGCAAAAATTATTCTCAATACAAAACAAGATCATATAGATGCCGCTTATCACATGGCTAGTGAACTATATCATAAACATAATGTAGGAAGTATTAGGCTCAAATTCACACTATCACGCTCTACAAGTGATGAAAAAGAAGCAATTTTAAATGAGGACTTAGCAACAGAAGAGGATGTAGTTCTTGGACTTTATGAAGGTTTTGAAAAATTCAAAGAAGAATATCCAGATTTTGGCTATGTACTTTCTCCATCATTTAGAAAAGAAGCTAATTTTTTTGATGCTACAAAGTTTAAAACAAAAAAAGAAAGTTTTGAATACCAAGTAAACTGTCTAATCGATATATTAGAAAAATATCCATTTCTACAGAATGTAATGAAAGATATAGATACTGTCGGTGATGAAAAAAATATCTATAAAAAAGCCCATTTTGAAACATTAAAACAAGGAATTAGAAAACTGCAATATTATGGTTTTAAAATTCGTTCGCACCACGGAGAAACTTTCCACACACTAAAGAAAGGTGTTCAAGCAGTTGATAATGCTTTAAATATTTGGAATATTGATACACTAGAGCATGGACTATCAATAGGTATCAATCCAAACTACTACTTTCAAAGATTGCTACAAAAGGTTCTAAAACTTAATCAGAACTCTCAGCCTCTTGATGACAAATCTATGGAATATCGTGAAATACAAGAAATTCATTGGAATGAAAATAACTCTTCAATTAGAGATAAAATCACAAATGGAATAAAACTAAATTCTGATGAAATTTTAGAATTTACAAAAATAAAATTCCATACAGCTATAGAGATAGAAAGATATCAACATGATGTTCTAAATAGAATTATCAGTAAAAATATTGGTGTTGTTGGTCTTCCTTCTTCTAATCTCAAATTAACTACAGCCATTCCAGACTACAAAGACCACCCTTTCAGCTGGTGGGAGAAAAAAGGTATCAAACTAGGTATTGGTACGGATAATTACATTACTTTAGATACTAACTATATTAGAGAAATGCTGATTATTTTATTTTCTGATGCGCATAATCTAAAAATTACTAAATTGCTAATGGTCGCTTGTAAAGAAAATAGACGAGCTTACATTAGTAGCCTACTCTGGAAAATGAATAAGAAATAAATATTATTTAGATATTTTGAAGAGCTTCTTCAACCTTTTTTCTGTAGTTTTTGTCAGCTTGAGCAAACTGGTCAAGCATTATTTCTTGGATATCTTGACTAGCATGTATCAATCCTTCTGCAATATTATTAGCTAACTGTTGCTGTTGAGATTCGCTCATTAATCTAAAAAGATCTCCAGCTTGTGAATAGTTATCTTCACCTTGTGCATCATAATAATCAATATAACCCTCTATTTCTATAGGTGGCTCTATATATTGTTTGGCATCTGAAGGAGAATCAGAATGCGCATTTGGATAAAAATTAGGCATTTCATTCTGTGATACATTAAGAGCTGTACCAGCCATTGCTCCATCACGCTGATAATTATGCATTGGACATTTTGAAGCATTTACAGGTATATGACTTGCATTTACACCGACTCGATATCTATGAGCATCTTGATAAGCTAGTAGTCTAGCTTGTAACATCTTATCTGGAGATACTCCAACACCAGGCACCAAGTTATTAGGAGCGAAAGTAGCTTGTTCTACTTCAGCAAAATAATTATTAACATTACGGTTTAACTCTAAAACACCTATTTTTTGAAGTGGGAAATCTTTATGTGACCAAACCTTGGTTAAATCGAAAGGATTTATACTAAATTGTTTCGCTTGCTCTTCAGTCATAATTTGCAACTTAACATCCCATTTTGGATAGTTTCCACTTGCTATAGCATCAAACAAATCTTTTTGAGCTCCATAGCTTGGCTGCCTAGATGCTTCTTCATTTGTGAGATTTTTAATTCCTTGTTGTGTTTTAAAATGCCACTTAACCCAAAAACGGCTACCTTCTTGATTATAAAAGCTAAGTGTATGAGAGCTAAATAAATGCATATGCCTATAGTTCTTTGGGATACCTCTATCAGACATCAATATTGTCATTTGATGCAAAGATTGTGGGTTTCTTGACCAAAATTCAAACTGGGCCGCAGGATCTGGTAGGTTAGTTTGAGGATTCTTTTTTTGTGAGTGTACAAAATCTGGGAATTTATTAGGATCTCTTATGAAAAATACTGGTGTGTTATTTCCTACAATATCAAAATTACCTTGCTTGGTATAAAATTTGATAGCTGCACCACGCACATCTCTAACATAATCACTAGAATCTTGACCTCCACCAACAGTAGAAAATCGTACAAAAATATCAGTCTGTTTATTCTGATCTCTCAAGAAATCAGCTACTGTCAAATCTGATAAGTCTTTTTCAAGAGTGAATGTACCATACGCTCCTGTTCCACGTGCATGTACTACACGTTCAGGGATTCTCTCACGATTAAAATGAGCTAGTTTTTCAAATAATCTAAAATTATCAAATGTTAGCGAACCATTTTTACCTGCACTAATACTTGTATTATCATTAGGTACTGGAGCACCATTTGCTGTAGTTAGTATCTTATTCATGTTCTCTCCTCATTGAAATAAATATCAATCATTATTAAGCGCAGCAATACATATCGAACGCATTATTAAAATAGGCACTTAATGAAATAGTATATATATGAATAGAATTGGTCAATATTGTTAAGAACTTTAAGTCTAGAATAGTTTTTTGATAAAAAAATTAATAACCAGCTTTTATAACACTGCCATTAGCAATACCTGCTACTGACTTAAGATATGCGTTAGCTACTTTTTCTGCTTCTACAGGTTCATAACCCACAAAGAATGGTCCATATTTTGCTAATGCTTCTTTGACTACAGTTGGACTAACAGTATTTATACGGAAGTCCTTATACTCAAGAGTTGCTGCTTTTACAAACCCTTCTACTGCAGCATTTACTGTAGCTGCCACAGCACCTAAAGCAATTGGTTCAACATTCAATATCCCAGTAGTCAATGTAAATGAACCACCCTTATTGATATAGTTTGCACCAATTTGCACTAGGTTGATTTGTCCAAGTAGCTTATTTTTAAAACTGAAGTTCCAGTCTTCTTGAGTTAAATCATCAACAGCTTTAAAAGCTACTTTACCAGTAGTAGATACTAAAGCATCAAAAGAACCTACTTTTTCAAAGAAATTTTTGATAGATTCTATATCTTCTATATCAATACGGTGTGAACCATTACTTCCACTGAATGTTGCAGGAATAACTTCATAACCAGTGCTAATGAACTTATCATAAGTCGCTGATCCTATTACTCCGCTTGCACCTATTAGAACTATTTTTTTGCTCATTTGAGACTCCACTTATTACTATTTAGCTTCTAAGTATTTTAGAAGATTTTCAGGAGAAGACTCACCATAAGGGTCATCTTCAGCGTTATCACGCTTACCAGGCTCTACAAACATCTTTTCGATTTCGTGATTATTAACAATCATCGCATATCTCCAAGATCTCTTACCAAAGCCAAGATTTGATTTATCTACAAGCATATCCAAACCTTCCGTAAATTCACCATTACCATCAGGAATTGGTTTAATATTTTTAACATCTAGTGCTTGTATCCACTTATTCATTACAAAGCTATCATTTACAGATAAAACATAAATTTCATCTATTCCCAGCTCTTTAAATCTAGCCGCATTATTCTCAAATCCAGGTAGTTGATATGTAGAACAAGTCGGAGTAAACGCTCCAGGTAATGAAAAAACAATTACTCTTTTGTTATCAAAAATATCAGCAGATGTTACATCTTGCCATCTAAATGGGTTTGATCCACCGATACTTTCATCTCTTACTCTAGTCTTAAAAGTTACATTAGGAACTCTTTTAGTCATGTCTAACTCCTTGTGTTTTGTTAAGTTACACTGTTATTGTATTGCTTTAATAAATAATTTAAAATATATTATATTTATACTAGCTATAAGATTTACTTATATGAATACTCGTACTCTTGAATATATCATTTCTGTATATGAAACTAAAAGCTTTATTACAGCATCAGAAAAGTGCTATGTTAGTCAACCAGCCCTAAGTATGCAGATAAAAAAATTTGAAGAGCTTATAGGTATACAAATCTTTGAAAGAGGTACAAAACAAGTACTTATAACAAAAGCTGGTATGAAAATAGTTAACCAAGCCTATAAGATTCTAGACGAAGTAAAAAACTTAAAAAAATATCAGAACTGCACTTAAATAATGGGAAAATAAGTATCTCGATAGGAGCATTTCCAACATTATGTCCGTATTTAATGCCAAAAATACTACCTGCTATCAAGAAAGATTTCCCTAATCTGAGTATATCCATAATCGAAGAAAAAACTGATACTCTTGTAAGTATGCTTGATCAAGGTAAGATTGACTTTGCTCTTTTGGCGACTCCTACCGATAACTATCAGTTTAAAAGAAAAAAAGTCTTTAATGATAAATTCTACGTAGCTGTAGCAAAGACTAATCCCATAGCAAAAAGCAAAAAAATTTGCATAACTGAAATAGTTAAGCAAAATCTTATGCTATTAGATGAAGGACATTGTCTGAGAGATCAAACTTTAAAACTCTGCTCATTAAAAGATTTTAATAATAATGATTTCAAAGGTAGTAGCTTAGAAACATTAAGACAAATGGTATCCATTGATGAGGGCATTACACTAATTCCCGAAACAGCACGCATAAAAACTGAAAATGTTAAATATATTGATATTGATAATAGAGATTTTTACAGAGAGATTGATTTAGTTATGCGTAAAAGCTCTATCTATGAGGACTTATTTACCAAGATTAGTGAGATAATTTCAAAAAACTATAAATAGATTATTTAGCATTAGTACTTTCAAATATCTTATCTGCTGATTTGGCTACAAAACCTTGATATAACTTACCACTTTGATCAGGATAGCGTTTTGCAAACTCATAGTAACAACAAGGAATTTCTTTCCACCCCTCTATAAATTTAACTTCAGAGTTGCCTGAGATTGTACTTGATTGTTCTAAATAATCTGCTGGTGTTCCCTTAATTTCTCCACCTGAGCTATTCAATACAAAGCCATTCAATTTTAGAAAATCATTAACTTCAGAAACTTCGCTAAATTTTTTCAAATCGTTGATAAAGACAGTAAAATGATTCGCTCTAAAACCAAAAGCATAAAACCAAGCGGCATATTCAGACTCTTCGAGAAGCTTTTGATAAGTCTTGTAACTTATAAAGCTCCAACTTGCACCTGATGTTAACAAAGCCTCAGGATTCTTCAGTAAACTATTAGGTATACCTTCTACACAAGCTTCCATCGTTTTTTGTAAGAATGGGCTAAATTCACTAACTAGAAGCTTACTAATAAACACTTTAGGCTGATTATGATCACTATGTTCAAGATGAATAGCCTTTAATCGCTTGACGTCAAAGTCATAATGTCCACATACCTTATAGCCAATATCTATAAAGGGCTTTGATAGCACATTTATATCTATTTTTGGATTATCTAACGTTCTTAATGCTATATGATCATTGACAGGCTTTTCACCCTCAGCCACAAAAGAATCATAAACTTGCTTAACATGTGAATTAGTTTCAATATACTGATCCCAAAGTTTATCTAAAATCTTAAAACTCATAAACTAATCCTCCAGATTAAATTTGATTCCTTGAGCTAATGGTAAATCTTTACCATAATTGATTGTGCTAGTCTGACGTCGCATATATGCTTTCCACGCATCTGAACCAGCTTCACGACCGCCACCAGTATGCTTTTCACCTCCAAACGCGCCACCAATTTCAGCACCTGATGTACCAATATTCACATTCGCAATACCACAATCACTGCCTGAACTAGATAAAAACTTCTCTGCATTTTGGATATTATCAGTAAATATAGAGCTTGATAAACCATATCTAACACTATTGTTGAATTTGATTGCTTCATCAATATCTTTGAATGACATTATGTATAAAATAGGACAGAAATTCTCTTCTGCCACTATTGGCATATTAGCATTTGCTTCAATTATTGTTGGCTCAACAAAGAAGCCAGCTTTTGCAATTTTTTTACCACCAGTTAAAATTTTACCGCCTTCTATTATAGCTTGATCTACAGTTTTTAAGAAATTATCAACTGATGCTTGATCTATAAGAGGTCCCATAAGATTTTTTTGATCTAACGGATCTCCAACTGTAACTTGTTTGTAAGCATTGACCATTTTATCTTTGACCAAATCATAGATTGATTCATGTACAAATAGTCTTCTTAGAGAAGTACATCTCTGCCCTGCTGTACCAACTGCTCCAAAAACAGCTGCTGGTATTGCTAATTTTAGATTAGCTGATTCATCAATAATTGTAGCATTATTACCACCTAACTCTAGAATTGACTTACCAAATCTTTTTGCTACTTGTTGTCCTACATCTTGACCAACTTTTGTAGAACCTGTGAAAGATACTAAATTTACCCTTTCATCATTAACTAATGCCTTTGAAACCTCAATCTCTTTAGAAATTATTGTATAAAAAATTTCAGGATAACCATGCTCTTGAATTACTTTTTGACATATATTGTGTACAGCAATTGAGCATAGAGGTGTCTTTTCGGACGGTTTCCACACTACAGTATTACCACAAATGACAGCTATAAAAGCATTCCAAGACCACACAGCTACTGGAAAGTTAAATGCAGAAATAACTCCAACTACTCCTAATGGATGCCATTGCTCATACATTCTATGATCCTGACGCTCAGAATTCATCATCACACCATATAACATACGGGATTGTCCTACAGCAAAATCTGCCATATCAATCATCTCTTGAACTTCACCATCACCCTCTTGCTTCGACTTACCCATCTCAAGAGATACCAAGCTTCCTAGATGATCTTTATTTTTACGGAGCTCTTCGCCAATCAGTCTAACTAACTCACCTCTTTTAGGTGCTGGAACTTGACGCCATTGTTTAGCAACCTCCGCAGCCTTTGTAATAGCATATTGCATATCATCTAGACTTTGATTTTTGACTGTAGCCAAAAGCTCACCATTTGCTGGACTTAAAGTTTCTATAACATTTTTGTTATCATCAATTATATATGCTTCTAAACCTAAATTTAATTCTTGTAAAATACTCATTACTACCCCCAAATTAATCTGCTTGTATCAAAAGTCCTGAATTTCTATAGTACTTACCGAATCTATTATCATAAAACTCTTGTAAACATATAGACTCTTGGTTTATAAATCCTGTAGGATTATCTTTAGAGTTCAGCAGTAGATCTATACTTACACACAAGCTTGTAGCAGTAGTTAATTGTAATGCTGAGAAATATTTACCAAACATACGTTTTGAAGGATATTTTTGCGCAAAATGACGCTCTGCTTTTAGACCTTTTCGGATACCATCTACTGATACATAAATAAGAACTACATCTTGATTTATTCTTGGAATCGCTCTCTCCATGATTTTAACCATAGTATCCAAATCTTCGCCTAGCTTCATATCTTGCATTAAGAATTTCATCTTATCACAATGCCCTGGATGACGGATACTTTTGTAGTTTATATTTTTAACCTTGCCTGCATAAGTCTCGATCATCGAGCCAATACCACCAGAGGTATTAAAAGCCTCATAGGTAAGCCCATCTATCTTTATCTCTTCAACATCAGCTAGTGGAGCTAGAGTTCTTTTTTCACCATCAACAACTCCTTCACAAGGCTTAGCATATTCATTTATAAGACCTTCTGTAGACCAAGTCAAACCATATTGAAGTGTATTTGAAACATTTAAAGGTAGAGCTCCTACTCTCATACGTACTGTATCGATTGAGTCGAACTCTTGCATAAGATTATTAGATACAATACTAATAAATCCTGGAGCTAAACCACATTGCGGTGCAAAGAAACTATTTTCTGCTTTATCCGCTATACTTTTGATATAGTTAGTAGCCTCTACATCTTCTGTCAAGTCAAAGTAGTTAAGCTCTAACTCGCCTGCTATCTTAGCTATATCTTTATTAAGAAAAAACGGTAAACATGAAACTATAGTTTTTATATCATTCTGCTGCACATAGCTTTTTAAGTCTGAAGAGTTAGTAGCATCAAGTTCCACATATATCAAATTATCTACATTTTTTTCCAAAACTGGTTTGTCATGAGGAATGTATCTATCAATTAAATGAACAGTATAGTCACCACTTTCAACCAGTAAGCAGCTAACCAAAGACCCGACTCTGCCGGCACCAAGTATTACGATATTTTTCATAAATACCTCAAAATTGCGCTTCTTGTACTTTAATTTATATCACTTGGACTGCTATGAGTAAATATAATTCGTGCTGGATTAATTAGATTACTTTGAAATTGTTTAATAGAAAATAATAAAAATACAAATGATTAGTTAATTTAAAATATAATAAGAGCAACTTTATACTACTAAAAAATAAAATAATATACTTTTTTGAATTTGCCAATATCTACAATCCACAATAAAGTAGTCTTGCCTTGTTTTACATCTATTTTTTGACGAATATTATTAACCTGAATTGTATAATTGCCACTATCAATCTGTTGTTCGAATAGGTCAATGCTATTGGGTAATAATAACCATGATCTCATATCTGCTCTTTTAGGATCTGTATTTGACAAATCAAACTTAAGATGACTTCCTAAAATACCTCCTAGAGGAAAATTTTTATCATAATCATATTTAAATGCCTCAATAACAACACTTTGTGTAACAACTCTAGAGTAACTCTCTATGAGCGATTTCATAGCATATAATGTCGTGTCAAGTAATGTCTCTGTATAAGTATCTACTAATGTACTACCTCCCGATGAAATTACTACTCTTTTCGGCTCAAAAAAACTATATTTTGTTTTGTATACAGGAAACTCCAGTTTCTTGATTCCTATATTGCCTAAATCAAGATTAACTTGTGCAGATTTACGTATATTGACAAGGCCTTGTTCATAAAAAACCACAACTCTACCCATTCCCATAGAAAAAGGAGATATTTCACCAGCTACTGCAGATCTATACTCATTAGCTGTTTGATCAAGATATTTGTTACCAATTGTATATTTTTGAGCATTTTCAAGGTCGTTCAAAGATTCCTGATAATTTTTTGAAATAGCTGAGTCCAATAAACTTTTTAGATAGTAAGCCATTGGATTACCATAAGCATTAGGAATTATTGATGAAAATTCAAGCATGGCTTTTAATGACTTAAAGTTATCTAAGCCTAATTCATCACTAGTGATATCATTTCTATCAAGATCCTCTTTAGCAAGCTCCTTCATACCACCTGCTATTATATTTTGTTCATTTCTCCATATTTTGGCAGTCTCTAAACTATCCAGTGATTTAAGTGCTTGATTAACATCATTCGTTTTTAAATAATTTAGTGCTTGATATGTATACAAAAAGCTTATTGCATAGTCTGGAATATTATATGATGTTTTGATGTCATAATAGTTGTATGTATTTTTATTTAATAAGAACTTTTTTGCTTGCTCTAATGACTGACCTTTATCTTTAGGGATAGATTTAATCGCTAGATTATAAAATTTTATAGAATCTAAGTAATTATCGTTAAGCTGCAGTAATCTTCCAGACTCCAAATTATTAAGGTTTTTTAACTGCTTTATATTAGCGATACTATTATTTTCATTTATTGCTTCAGATATATTATCTTCTACGAGATTTTTTCGCACTGGAGCAAATATCCATGGATAATTATAAGATGCAAATTTTATTTTTGTAACATCTTTTTTTGTGGTTGTACACGAGCTCAAAAGAACTACTGACAACGCTAATATTAATAGCTTATTGGATTTTTTCTTTTTCATCTTTGATAACACCAATGCCAAGGCTCATAAATATACCCATAATCATTATCACGCGGAAAACTCATCTTAAAACCAAACCTGTGAGCATTTTTACTTAACCACTCAAAAGCTAATGTATTTTCAAAAGATTCTGTTAAAACTTCTTTTTCATCTCCAGTAGTCAAATCTATAGCTCTACCTGTATGATGCTCACTCTCTCCAGGCAGAGCATTTACTCGCATAATTTGTTCAAGTGTTTGACCACTAGCTAGTTTTCTATCTATAATTTTTTGCTGATAATCATAACTTCTAAAACCAGAAACTATATACAAAAGAATACCCTCTTTTTCTGCTGCTTCTTTTAGTTCTAACCAAACTTGATGAGTATTTTTTTCTAAGAACAAATCTCGAGCAAAAAAATCCTTGCCAGCATAGATTAAGTCTTCCTTTTTAGCTTCGGGAAATATTATTTTTCTTACCATTTAGCCGACTCTTCCAACCTTAATAACTCACAAAGATATTTATCATGTTCAGAGGTATTAATAACTGTTTCATTAGCTGAGCGTAAATTTAATTTACCAAAATCAATATCTATATTATCTTTACTAGCATTTTTTGCAGTGTGTAAAGTAAGATTAGTTTGTCCTCCTGTCATTGCAAGATATACATCAGCCAATAACTCACTATCTAATAATGCTCCATGGAAAGTACGATGATCATTTCTAATGTAGTACCTTTTACAAAGAGCATCTAGATTATTTTTCTGAAGAGGATGTTTCTTCCTAGCAAGCTCCAAGCTGTCAACGATTTTCGCAACATGTTGTTCTAGAGTGCCATACTTATTATTTTTCAGAAGCCCAAGCTCCCAGTTTATAAATGGCACATCAAATGCAGCATTATGGATAATAACTTCCGCACCTTTAAGAAAATCAATCATCTTTTCAACATTTTCTTCAAAGAGTGGCTTATCTGCCAAAAACTCATTAGTTAGACCATGAACAGCTAAAGCTCCAGCCTCAACTTCATAATTTGGATTACAATAAAAATGTAGATTATTACCTGTAACTTTCCTATCAATGACTTCAACAGCCCCGAATTCAATAATCCTGTTACCAATTTTATAATCAAAACCTGTCGTCTCAGTATCTATAAAAACTTGCCTAGACATCAAAATTTCTCTATTTTATTACTGAACTTTATTATAGCAACAGATTACTATAAATATAACGTATAGTTGAGAGAAATATAATTCTGCCTATCTTTAAAGTGCTCACTCCTAGAAAGAATATTAGTATAATCTAACCCTAACCAAGATCCATAGAACGCATTATATCTAAAGCCTGCTCCGAATTGATAAGCATAGTTTTTTGAGTTTTGCATAACTTGTGAGTAATCAACATAAGGAATAAATCTTTTATCATAGATCGTTGCTGTATAGCTTGATTGCAAAGACCATGACCCTACTGCATTCCCTGAGCCCAAGAAACCATCATAAATAAGCTTAGCACTTGGACCAACCGAGCCAAAAAAGGGCACTCCAGCAATATTATTTGGACTTACTGAAGATGAGTCATTAACTCCAGTAACTCCTTTGTCTGTTATTAGTCCTTCTATTTCAAAGTTTATGTCTGATATAGCTAGACCATAGTTAAGGTTAAATGCTCCTACACTACCGCCATGATCTGATGTAAAACCAGATACATTTGAATATGCTGCTCCAAAATATTGATAATCACCTACAGTATCCATCTCGTAGACATATTTACTATTTAAAGAAAACCCCACACCACTTTTACTAGCAGCATTAGTTACACCAAAGTAGCTATTGGGATTAGCATCTAAGATCACTGCATTAAGGTGGACATCATGAGTATGATACGAGAAGTTAATATTACCACCAGATTGCATAAAGTATGTTCTAGTCAACGTCGAGACATAGTTTGAAACAATATCAAAATTACCGTACATCACAGTAGAGTTTGCCACATAACCAAAAAATGGACTTTCTGAAAGGTTACCTACGATTAGATATATTGTATTTGGACGTACATTAAAACCCTCATCACTATGATCTTGATATAACGTAAATCCAACTAGTGACGTAAACCATTTAGAAATAGTTGATGCCGCATAAAAATCTACTGCATAAGAAAAAAGTCTATTTTCACCTCCTTGGGGAACTCTATTGAGTCTTTGCCAATCAATCAATGCTACTTTTGTTCCAAAGTAGATATAATTATCATCTAAGATACCTTGCTGTCTTGCTTGGAGCATAAATAAAGGGTCACCAGTATCTGACTGTACGTTAAGCATGGCATGAGTTAGTGTCTCACTGACCCTAAAGCCATTAAACCATGAGGTTTTTATAGCATCAATATTCAATGCTTGGTTAACTTTAGTATCAAAGGTTTTCTTAGCTAGTGCTCGTTTTTCACTATCTGTAAGAGCCTCACCCTCTTTAACTGATAAGTCTTGAATAGCTTGCTGTGCAACTTTCGCTTGCTGCGCTGTACTTAGTGGAGCTTTATTAAAAATATAATCTTGGTTAGGAAAGACTCTTCTATAAGCATTAGATTCAAGCCGACGAATATTATCAGGATCATAGCCACTTTCTACAGAACTAGCATCAGCTGAATCAGAACTTGTATCAGCACTGACAGCTACACTAAATGGAAATAATACTAAAATACTTGCTAAAGCTACTATCTTTCTAAACATGAAACTACAATTCTTTGCTATCTAAGTCCTTGTCATTTTCTTCTATTATGTCAACTATTTGTTGTTGGCTTAGTGCTTCACCTTCTTTTATTTCTATATCATCTATAGTATCAGCCACTCTTTTACTCACAGGAATTTTTTTGCCATTCTCTTCTATGTAATATGCATAACAAAAACTACATACAAATCCAAAGATAAGAAAAAAAGATAACCTTATATACTTCATTTTATATTTTTTTAACAAATTGAGATTTTAATTTCATAGCCCCAAAACCATCAACCTTACAATCTATATCATGGTCTCCAGTAACTAAACGGATATTTTTAACCTTAGTTCCAACTTTAATAACTTTTGATGAACCTTTTAATTTTAAATCTTTGATAACACTTACAGTATCACCATCAGCAAGAAGATTACCATTTGAATCTTTGATAACCAACTGTTCATCAATAGATTCATTAATTTGCCATTCATAACCGCATTCTGGACATATTAGTAACTCACCATCTTGATAAACATATTCGGATTGACATTTAGGACATGAAGGATACTCAGACATAATAATCCCCTTTAAATTCTTTAGTGTGCATTAATATAACATTATAGTCTGCTAATTACTATCAATTATATTTAATCGCACCATATACTCAAACAATCTAATTTTATATAAATATTCTCAAATACATAGTCATAATATTATCTTGCTCTGAGAAGGTTTTTGCCCTTCCTTTAACATACGTATAGCTAAAACCAAGCCACCCATCAGCAAAAACATTATATCTAAAACCAGTTGCCAAAGATGCCGCATAATTATCAGATGCTTGTTGGATTTGAGAGTAACTCACGAATGGTACAAAATCCTTATTCATAACATTCGCTGTATAGTCAAGCTGTGAAGACCAGCCAAAGACATTACCTCCACTAGTCAAAAAATCATTCGACTTTAAATCTGGAAAAATTGATGATGCAAAAGATTCTCTTAAATTAAAACCTCCCGAAACATCTGTCATTGAGGTTACACCCTTATCTGTAAACACAAATTCATTAACAAGCTCAAGTTTGCTAATATTCATCCCCACATTAAAGTCCACGACTCCGACGTTGTCATTATAGTCATTTGTAAAGCCCGAAACATTTGAGTACGCTGCTCCAACATACCAATAGTCTCCAACACTTTGTAAGTCTTGGGTATATTTCATATTTACAGAAAAACTTAACTTAGAGTTACCTTCATATGCATTAGCTACTTTCAAAAAATCATCCTTAGATGAAGCTAAGAATACAAAATTTGTCTGCAAGCCATCTTTATTATACGAAAGATTCACATTACCCCCAGATTGCATAAAATACAAACGTGTTAAGGTGGGTATAATATTAGTAGACTCATCAAAATTCCCAAAATTCACAGTTGATAGTGCAGCATATGAATAAACAGGTAATTTGTTCAAATTACCTAATATAAAATATACTCCACCAGGAGTTGCTGACCACTTACCATCAATAGTATAGGTATTTAAAGAAGCAAAAACAGATGTCCAATCACCTAAAGTACTTGCTACATAATACTCTAGTGAATAGTTATTAATTGAACGTGATGATACACCATTTTGAGTATCTCGCCCCCAGGTTGGAATAAAAGAAGCCATTCCCCCCACATATAGATAGTCATCTTTTAGCAAACCGTTTTGGCGTGATAAAATGATAAACTCAGGATCTCCGGTTTCTTGCTGGGTATTAAGCATTGCTTGAGAAAGTATTACATTATTTTTTATCCCTTGGTAGAATGGAGGCTTAACTTTATCAGCATGAGACAATTTTAGAAGAGTTTTTCCAACATCAAACGTTGTGCCGGGAGCTATTGATTCTCCTTCATACTGTTCGACCGTATCTAAAGCAGAATTATCTTGAGAAGTATTAGCTTTTGATTTATCAGTATTAACTAACTTTTTTTGAGTATCTATATCTGCAACATCATTTGCCGCATAGACATCATAAGTCAGCACTAGCAAACTTATTAATATTAAAAAAATATTTTTCATCTATGAGCAAAAATCGTGATTAAATTAGAAAGTATAAGAATAAATGATAAATTATAGATCTACAACGTGATCAGATAGGTATTCAGCTACACCTTCAGGAGATGCTTTCATACCTTCATCACCTTTGTTCCAACCAGCAGGACAAACTTCACCATGTTCTTCATGGAACTGTAACGCTTCTACCATTCTAGTTATTTCATCCATATTTCTACCAAGAGGAAGATCATTAACAACCTGATGACGAACAATACCTGATTTGTCGATCAAGAAAGTACCTCTAAATGCCATACCACCTTCAGACTGAACATCATAAGCTTTAACAATTTCTTGATTAATATCTGCAACCATAGTGTACTGAACTGGTCCAATACCTCCGTCATTAATTGGAGTATTTCTCCATGCATTATGTGTGAAATGAGAATCTATTGATACACTTACAACCTCAACACCTAGCTCTTTTAGCTTAGCTGTTCTTTTGTCTAAAGCAATTAATTCAGATGGGCAAACAAATGTAAAATCTAGTGGATAGAATACCACAACAGCATATTTACCTTGGATAGCTTTAGCAAAGTCATAGCTATCAACAATTTCACCAGTTCCTAAAACAGCTGGTGTATTAAATACAGGTGCTTTTTTACCTACTAATACCATAATTCATTCCTCCATTTATACAAAGTTTTATGGTCAATATTAAAATTTAACGCTCTTAATTTTGCTTTCTAATTATACTTATGTCAACTCTATTTATCGTATATAATATTGATAACAATACTTATTAACAAAATTTAATATGCTTTTACCTGTTCACAAAAACACAAAACTTCTAATTTTTGACTGTGATGGCACAATCGCAAACAATATGAAAATACACGTTAATGCTTGGCTTAGTGTATTGAAAAATACCAAGCCAGAGATTGAATCTATCGACTTTGATAAATATAACGGACTACCTAGTGAGTATATACTCAAAGAAGTATTCAAATTTGATGAAAGTGAAACACCCATAATCGCTGAAAAAATTAAAGAAGCTTCTTATGAACTATTAAGCCAAACTAGACCTATCCAACCTATAGTTGACTTAGTTATACACTATCATAATAAGATACCCATGATAGTAATATCTGGTGGCAAACAAGCCAATGTAATTAAGTCTTTAGACGTTTTGGGACTTACTGATTATTTTGACAGCATAATTACAGCAGATGACTCACACCCAAATAAAAGCTCACCTGATGCATTTACATTATTAGCGAATAAATACAATGTTAAACCTCGTGACTGTCATGTGTTTGAAGATGGTGTACCAGGTCTTATTAGTGCTCTAAAGGCTGGGATGACAGTAACTGATGTTAGAAATATTAACTTAGATATATAATTAATTAGAGTAAAATCACATGATAAAAAAAAGCACACTACTAGGACTACTACTGTTATCTTCTTTGGGGTACACAGAAGTAGTAAATACGGCAACATGGACAACTAAAGATATCGAAAACGATTTCAAAACAAAATATTTCTGTAATAAGAATCTATCAAAAGAGGATTGTGATAAAAATTTTAAGAACATAAAAGATTATGGCATAGATGTCGGCTCTCTTGGTAATAAAAATATAAAAGACATCCAACTTGATAAAATATCATATACTACAACCAATTCTTTCCCAGCTACAGGAAAAATAACATCTCATGTATCTGGACTTGTAATGCTTCCTAACACCAATCATCCAAAGGGAGTAGTATTATACTACCACCCTACCGTATTTGATAATGCTGGAGTTCCTTCTAATCTAGATAAAAAAAATAAAACTAGCTTGTATCTAAACACTGTTTACGCTGGAGTATATGCCGCTAATGGATATATTGTTGTTGCTCCTGACTATATTGGTCAAGGAGATGACTATAAAAACTATCACCCCTATGTTTTATATCCGAAACAAACCATAAATACAGCTGTTGATTTATTGAATAATGTTAGTAGTGATATCCGCAAAAAATATGGTCTGAAAGATAACTCAACACTAAATCTATTTTCAGTTGGTTATTCTGAAGGCGGAGCATATTCTATATGGACAGCCAAATGCTTAGGATGGCGTGGTGACTGTGAAGGAGTAGATAAGTTAGATACACTATATAGGTATAGAGCTGCTGCTGGATTAAGTGGAGCTTATGATGTAAGTAATACCACTCTAGACTTTATGACTGATAACAATGACTCTAGTAAGTATTTTCTACACAGTAAACTTATAACATCAATGCTAAAACCTGGTTTAATGGCAAACACTTTTATGAGTTATCTAAATTATAGCAATGTATCTAAAACTATAAGCACAAATGATATTGATAAAGGTTTCTTTGAAATGAATTGTTCAACATTCTCACAAGAAAAGTGTAATCTTGAAAACAAACACTATAACTTCGATTCTTTATTTTTGCAGCAGCATTTACCGAATACACAATTTGCTGGAGCAATATTTAATAGCGCATTATACAAGAAGTTTCCTAATCAAGAATCCGCTTCTCATTACGCTATACCTACCGGTAACAACTCAATGTATGACTTATTTAATGAAAAAATATTTACCAATAAAGAACTTATTGAGACAATGAAAGCTGCAGATATTGTTGATTTTGGTAAAAAAACCAGAACTCCTTTGTATCTATTTGCACTCAAAGAGGACTCTGTAGTAACTCGACTTAATTATGATAAATTTATGCAAAATGCCAATGCTATAGTTGATGGTTTTATTTTGGATAATAATAAAATTGTTACAAGCACTACTGATTGGTTACCGGTACAGCTTGATATTAATGAAATTGACCATGTAACTGGTGAAACCTATGCTAATCTATTTGCATATAAATACATTGATGATATAAATAAGGTATACATATAAAACTATGATTAATGCTATTACACAGAGGACCGGTATTTTAGTCGATGAAACTGGTATTAATAAACTTGAGAATACTAATATCTTTGTAGCTGGATGTGGCGGAGTGGGCTCATATGTGATAGAGGCTCTTGCCAGAGCAGGTATTGGCAAGCTTACTATAGTTGATATGGACGTAGTAGATCCATCAAACATTAACCGACAGCTAATTGCTCTTCATAGTACTATTGGAAAATCAAAAGTTGATATTATGAAAGAGCGCATCGCAGATATAAACCCAGAATGTAAGGTTAATGCTTTAAAGACTTTTATAAACCCAGAAAATACTCTTGAGCTACTTAGCAATGAAAAATATGACTATGTAATTGATGCTATTGATACACTTAATGCTAAAGTAAACCTCATTAAGGTAGCTCATCAAGACTTAGGTATAAAAACAATATCAAGTATGGGTGCCGGTGGAAAAACAGACCCAACGCAGATAAAAGTAGCAGATATATACAAAACTGATGTATGTGCTCTAGCAAGGGCGATGAGAACAAGATTAAAAAAATTACATGTTGCAAAGGGAGTCAAAGCTATCTTTTCAACACAAAAAGGTATAGACCCTCTCCCACCTAATGCTCCCGAGCCAAATCAACATGGCAGATCTAGAGCTACAAATGGAACTCTTAGCTATATGCCTTCGCTATTTGGTCTTACGATAGCAGGTATTGTTATCAAAGAAATTGTTGGAAATCATTTTAATCAATAAAATATTTTAAACCCTAGAAATATACTCTCATATCATTTACCCTTAATGATTAATATAACTAAAAAGTCATTTAGAAAATGCCAAAAAAGTTTAGACTTAGATATGTATTACTTGTTGTAATTATTGTAGCAGCTGCCGTTTTTTTCTCTAGTAACTCCTCAGATGTACAAGTTGATGCAAATATGGGAGCTTGTGAAATATTAGATCAAAACCCTAACTGGAAATTATCACTAAAAAAAGCTCAAGATAAATATAATCTATCCCCAGCTTTTGCAATGGGTCTGATATATCAAGAATCTCGTTTCGATGCCGAAGCTAAAAGCAGTTACTCAACTGCTTATGGATATGCTCAAGCTATAAACAGTACATGGCAACACTTCCAAGAAGAAGTTAAGCAAAATGCTAAAAGAAATAATTTTGATGATAGTGTACAGTTTATAGGCTGGTATATGGCACAACTTTCAAAATCTCTAAAACTTAAAATGAGTGATAGCGAAAATCTATATATGGCATATATGCTTGGAGCAACTGGATATAAGCGCTACAAAGCTGGCACATTCAAAAATAAGGCTAAAATTGAAGAAGATAAAAATATAGCAAATAAAGTTAAAGCTTATACTAATTTATATAAGTCACAGTTGAAAGACTGTAAAATTTAGAATCTATACGCCAGTGTAGTCATTAATTTTGACTGAAGCTTCATTATAGCTTTTACAGGTTTAGGTAACTTTTTGCCTCCAGCTTTCTCTGCTTCAATTGCATGCTCAGATTCATCAAGGTACATTTGTTTAAGTATCTCACGTGAGCGATTATCATTAACTGGTAAGTTTTTTAAATGTGAATCCAGGTGTTTCATAACTTGTTTTTCTGTCTCCACAACAAAACCATAACTTAGACTATCACTAATAGAGCCAGCGGTAGCTCCTATACCAAAAGATGCCCAGTACCAAAATGGATTTAGTAAACTAGGCTTTGCCTCTAACTCATCTAGTCGCTCCGCACACCAAGCTAAATGGTCATACTCTTCGTCAGCTGCGTGATATAAGTGCTCTTTTGTTTCAACTGATTTTGCTACAGATGCTTGCCCTCTATAAAGTCCTTGAGCACAAATTTCTCCAGTATAATCAACTCGCATCAGTCCAGCTGCGTGTTTTTTATCCTCATCAGATAACTTACCATCTCTTATATCACCAGCTGGAGACTTTCTATTGGGATTAAGAGGATGCTTTGTAAATCTTGCATAACTATCAACTTCTTCAACAATTCGATCTAAAAAAGATAATTTTCTCATAACTGAAGTCCTTTCTTAAATAAAACCAAATATCGCATTAGCTGCGACAATTGCAAACAACAGATTGAGTATCAAGAACACCCAACCCACCGTATAACCTTCTCTAATTGAAAATACAGCATAAATAGCCAGAACTATACCACATACAATCATAGGTTCATTTCTACTCAATAGTATACCAAAACATAACGCTACAAGCCCTATAAAAGCACAAACTCTAGCTATATTTATTTTATACTTACTGAAATAAATAATTGAGAATATAATTGCCAATACTATGAATACTAGTAAATTATATATCTGAGAAAAACTAAAAAAAACCATAGTGGCACTAACAAATGCAATACCTTGCAAACCACTAAAAAACGGCTCTTTTTGGATTACAGCTGATAAGAATAAGAAAAAAGTTGCAAAAAAAACTATAAGATTTTTCTGAGCAACATCTGTTTCAACTAAACCAAACATAAATATTATTAGACCTACAATTCCCACTAGTAAGCCTGCATTACTCATAATTTTTTTTAACATACAAAAAGACAAATAAGTTTAATTGAAAATTATTATAATTATAAACTATAATCGTTACAAAAGTTTTCATTGAATAACAGCTAAACTATTAGTTATAATTATGAAATATCTATTTTGATTCATTTTTTAGCATAATTAAGGAGATTTTAATGGCTAGAAAGAAAATAGCGCTTATTGGTGCTGGTAATATTGGTGGAACACTTGCTCATTTATCACTAATCAAGCAGCTAGGTGATGTGGTTCTTTTTGATATAGCTCCAGGCATGCCTCAGGGTAAAGCTCTAGACTTATTACAAACTTGCCCTATCGAAGGAGTTGATTTCAAAGTTAGAGGTACAAATGATTATAAAGATCTAGAACACTCTGATGTAGTAATAGTCACAGCTGGTGTGCCAAGAAAGCCTGGTATGTCTCGTGATGATTTACTTGGCATCAACATTAAAGTAATGCAATCTGTAGGCGAAGGTATCAAACACAACTGCCCAGATGCATTTGTTATATGTATCACGAATCCTCTTGATATCATGGTAAATATGCTACAAAAGTTCTCTGGTGTACCTGATAATAAGATTGTTGGTATGGCTGGTGTACTTGATTCTGCAAGATTTAGAACTTTCTTAGCAGATGAGCTTAATGTCTCTGTACAGCAAGTTCAGGCTTATGTAATGGGTGGACATGGTGATACTATGGTACCTCTTACAAAAATGTCTAATGTTGCGGGCGTATCTCTAGAGCAACTAGTCAAAGAAGGCAAAATTAGCCAAGAAAGATTAGATTCTATAGTAGCTAGAACTAGAAGTGGCGGTGGTGAAATTGTAGCTTTACTTAAAACAGGTTCTGCTTACTATGCTCCAGCTGCTGCAGGTATACAAATGGCAGAAAGTTATCTAAGAGATAAGAAGATGGTTCTTCCATGTGCTGCAAAAGTAAAAGCTGGTATGTATGGTGTTGACGAAGATCTATTCGTAGGTGTACCAACAGAGATCTCTGCTAATGGCGTAAGACCTATTGAAGTTGAAATTTCTGATAAAGAAAGAGAGCAACTTCAAGTATCAATTAATGCAGTTAAAGAGCTTAATATTGCCGCTGCTGAAATTTTATCAAAATAATTTTCTAGCATGTCTAGACAGTAACCATTGTACTGTCTACATCTCAAAAGTGATTCATCAAAGTCAAGTGTAATATTTGACTTTTTGGTATTCTAAAATCAAAAAAAATTGATAAAATTTCTTTAGTTAAAAAATCAATTATACTAAATTAGTATAGGTTTATTACTAATACAATATTTTTGAAATTACTTTAAATTTAAATAGGGTTTTTGTTTATTATGTCTAATGAAAAATACCTTGGCATCCATATAGATATATCTAAGGATCATGAGCTATCAGAACAAGCACAACAATTGCTTACTAATTATTATTGTCTAGAGAATGAACCCTCTCCGCAATATGCTTTTGCAAGAGCTTCTGTTGCATACTCTTTTGGCGATATGAACCTTGCGCAACGCATATATGATGCTGCATCTAAAGGTTGGTTTATGTTTGCATCTCCGGTGCTTTCAAATGCCCCTCTTCCAGGTGCAAAAGTTAAATCATTGCCGATAAGTTGCTTTTTATCTTATGTTCCAGATTCATTAGAAGGTCTTATAGAACACTCATCGGAGCTTAGATGGCTGTCAGTAAAAGGTGGTGGTGTCGGTGGACACTGGTCAAATGTAAGAGCTGTTTCAAATAAAGCTCCGGGACCGATACCGTTTATGCACACAGTTGATGCAGATATGGTTGCTTATAGACAAGGTAAAACTCGCAAAGGCTCTTATGCTGCTTATATGGATGTTTCTCATCCAGATATAGTTGAATTCTTGGGTATACGTGTACCAACAGGTGATGTGAACAGAAAGTGCTTAAATCTACACCATGCAGTTAATTTAACTGATGACTTTATGCAAGCAGTTGCTGACGATGCAGATTGGAAACTTGTAGACCCTGATGACAAAACTGTTAGAGATATAGTCAAAGCTCGTAAAATATGGGAAACAATTCTAGAGACTCGCTATCGTACTGGTGAACCTTATTTAAACTTTATCGATACTGCGAATAGAGCGTTACCAAAATCACAAAAAGAGCTTGGTTTAACAATTAAAGGCTCTAACCTATGTAATGAGATTCATTTAGTAACTGATGAAAAGCGTACAGCAGTTTGTTGTCTTTCTTCAGTAAATTTAGAAAAGTATGATGAATGGAAAGATACATCTCTAATTAAAGATTTAATTAGATTTTTAGACAATGTTTTACAGTTTTTCATAGATCATGCTGGAGATGAAATTTCTAAAGCTAGATATAGTGCTTCTCGTGAAAGAAGTCTTGGCTTGGGTGCTATGGGCTTTCACTCATATTTACAGAAGCATAATGTTCCATTTGAATCTCAAAAAGCCAAAGAAATTAATGAAGAGATATTTAAGCGTATAAAAGAGCAAGCTGTAGAAGAGACTCTAATATTAGGATCTGAAAAAGGTGAAGCTCCTGATATGGCTGGTACTGGTCGTAGAAATGCTCACTTATTAGCAATAGCACCTAATGCCAATAGTTCTCTTATATTAAACACTTCGCCAAGTATCGAGCCTTGGAAAGCAAATGCTTTTACCTCAAGAACTAGGGTTGGTTCACATTTAACTAAGAATAAATACTTAGAAAGAGAGTTAGAAAAGGTTGGTAAAAATACTGAGGAAGTTTGGTCAGATATTATTACTAATGGCGGCTCTGTTCAACAGCTAGAATTCTTGAGTGATGATATTAAAGCTGTATTTAAAACAGCAATAGAAATGGATCAAGATTGGGTTGTATATTTAGGTGGACAACGTCAAAACCATCTATGCCAAGGGCAATCTCTTAATATATTTTTTCCAGCTGGAGCTTCTCGTGGTTATCTCCATAAAGTTCACTTCAATGCTTGGAAATATGGTTGTAAAGGATTATATTACTTAAGAACAGAGACTTCTAATAGAGCCGAAAATATTTCTAAGAAGGTTGAAAAAAATAGGCTTGTAGAATTCTCAGAGTTAAAACAATCTGAGAATGAATGTATCGCTTGTGAGGGCTAAAATATGAAAGTAAAAATATATACTAGAAATGGCTGTCCATTTTGCGTATGGGCGAAACAATGGTTTGATGAGAATGAAATATTCTTTGAAGAAACCATAATGGATGATCACTCTCAACGTCTTAGATTTTACGAAGAAATGAATCAAAGTGGTAAAGTTGCTTTCCCGATTTCAACTGTACCACAAATATTCATTGATGATGAGCATGTTGGTGGCTTTACAGATCTTAAAGCCAATGAGAAAGAAATCTTAGCTAAGAAATAGGTAATAATAGTGGAAGTAAAAATATATACAAAAACGAACTGTCCTTTTTGTGACCTCGCTAAAAGTTGGTTTGGTGCAAATGATATTCCTTTTACACAAATTACTCTTGACGATGATGAAAAAAGACTAAATTTCTATGCAGAAGTAAATAAGAATATCCTACTCGTTGAGGAACATGTTAAATCAGTACCACAGATATTTGTTAACGATGTACATATTGGTGGCTACGACAATTTAATGGCTAGAGCTGGTGAAGTTATTGCTCGTGTCAAAGGTTCTTCTCTAACAACTTTTTCTAAGACATACAAGCCATTTAGCTATCCTTGGGCTGTTGACCTAACTGTCAAACATGAAAAAGCTCACTGGATAGAAGACGAAATAGATTTATCAGAAGATGTAACTGACTGGAAAAATGGTAAAATTACTAAAGTTGAAAAAGAATATATTACTAATATTCTAAGGTTATTTACTCAATCGGATGTGGCTGTTGGTCAAAACTATTATGATCAATTTATTCCGGCTTTTAAGAATAATGAGGTCAGAAATATGCTTGGCTCATTTGCTGCACGTGAAGGTATTCATCAAAGAGCATACGCCCTTTTGAATGACACTCTTGGCCTTCCAGATTCTGAATATCATGCTTTCTTAGAATATAAAGCAATGACCGATAAAATCGATTTTATGATGGATGCGGATCCTAGTACTCGTCGTGGTTTAGGACTTTGTCTTGCTAAGACAGTATTTAATGAAGGTGTAGCCTTATTTGCATCATTTGCAATGTTACTTAACTTCCAACGCTTCGGTAAAATGAAAGGTATGGGTAAAGTTGTTGAGTGGTCAATCCGTGACGAATCAATGCATGTCGAAGGTAACGCCGCATTATTTAGAATGTACTGCCAAGAAAATCCTTATATAGTTGATAATCAATTCAAAAAAGAAATATATCTAATGGCTAGCAAAGCCGTTGAACTTGAAGATAAATTTATTGATTTAGCTTATGAGATTGGTACTATCGAAGGTCTAAAAGCTGATGAAGTAAAAGAGTATATTCGTCACATTACAGATAGACGTTTAAATCAACTTGGTTTAAATGAAATATATAATATTGATAAAAATCCTCTTACTTGGTTAGAGTGGATCTTAAATGGTGCTGATCATACAAACTTCTTTGAGAACCGAGTAACAGAATATGAGGTTGCAGGTCTAACAGGTAACTGGGATGAAGCTTATCAGCACTAATTCTACTTTTTATTATTTTTTTCTCATAATTAGTTTCTTTTATATCCCTTACAAAAATTTTAAATATCTATTTCATATAAAGCTATGTTTTAATATTCATAGGTAGTATAGATAAATATTAAAAATGGATTTTCAAAATTTAGAAAATATTATTAAACATGATATTTCACATGGCTTCTCAGGAGTAGCTGTGAATGTGGTTTTTCATAACAAACCTATTTATAAAAATAATTTTGGTTACGCATATAGATATAATCAAGAAGGAAATCTTGTCAGCAACCCACAATCTTTAAGAGATAATATGCTTTTTGATATAGCTTCTCTGACAAAAATTTTTGCAACCACTTATGCAGTCATGTACTTATATGAGCGAAAAAAAATCAAACTAGATGATAAGATAACAAAATATATTCCAGAGTTTAAATTTGAGAATACCTCTTATATCCCAACTATTCGAGATTTATTAAATCATGCTACTGGTGTAGCTCCGTTTTTTGATTTTTATAATAATCATATTGCAGATTCTCTATATAGCCAAGACAGAGAAACTACTATCAGATTCTTAAAAACAAAGATGTCTGTCATTGAACCAGCACAAAAATATTGTATCTACTCAGATATAGGTATGAAAATATTAGGATGTTTAATTGAGACTATAACTAATCAAAGAATGGATGATTTCCTAGAAAAAAATATCTATTCGAAAGCTGGTGCTCAAAATACCTGTTTTAATCCTTTGGAAAAAGGCTATTTACCAAATCAAATAGTAGCAACTCAAATTGACGGCCATGCTAATTGTGGTACAACTAATTTTAATAATATAAAAACTGATACTCTTCGAGGCTTAGTTCACGATGAAAAAGCACTCTACTCAATGAGCGGTATTGCTGGTCATGCAGGATTATTTTCTACTATTGACGACATTACCAAACTAGCAGGCTTGTTATATCAAGAAAATACATTTTTTACTCAAGGCACCATAAAAGAATTTAGTCAACCATCTAACATTAACCCTTCTTTTGGATTAGGGTTTTGGACAGCAAATGGACGCAAGAACAGACCTTTTTTTGGTGAAAAATGTAGTGATCAAACTATAGGACATACTGGATTTACAGGTCAATGCTTTATTTCTGATTCTCAAAATAAGATTACCATTATAATTATGTCGAACAGTGTGCATAGTCCTATTATCTATCCTAGAATTTTTGAAGGCAAAACTTATAGAACAGGCATGTATGGACAATTAATAGACTCGATATATACGGAGTTAGGTTTATGAATTTAAATTTTAGATACAGTTTTAAGTTTATTCTTCCTGTATATATCATCTCAGCTATCATTGGTGGCTATGCCTTAGCAATTGTTGGAGGCATTGGTAAAGATATTCAATATAACTTCGACCTGGATAATCACCAGTTATCTATTTTATTAGGCTTAGTATTCCTAGGAGGTATTTTAGCAAAAGTTGTTTGGCTAGCTACAGATCGAATTGGTCGAAGAGCAATGATAATTTCTTTTGCAATAATGTATATCATAGGAACTTATCTTTTTGTAATATCTAATAGCTATAATACTCTAATAGTAGCCAGATTTATTCAAGGGGCTGCTATTTTACTTTGTACTTATGCATTTCCTATATATATTACAGAAATATCTCCAGCTAATAGAAGAGGTATGTAACTTTATTTCAACTATTCTGGACAGCTGGAATGTGTTTATCAGGAGTTATAATATTTTTCTTTTATAATGCTCTTAGCTGGTATCAATATTTATATATTACAATATTTCTTGTAATAGTTTTGCTCAGCTTGATTTGCATATTACCCCCGAGCCCTACTTGGCTTGTACTAAGAAAAAGGTATGATGATGCATATATAGTCATAAGTAAAACTCAACCCACTTTGACAAAGCAGGAAATACAAAAGCATATCGAAGAAGTTAGAGTTAGCCTCAGAGAACACAAGCCTAAGACTTTTTTACAAAAAATTTTAATTGGAAAAGATATTTGGCCTGTTTTACTAGTAACAACAATCTTAATATTAAATCAATTGACTGGTATTAATTTTATTATTTTTTCTTCAGAGCTAATTCTTTCACCATTAACAAATAGCATTTATATAACTCATATAGCAAACTCTCTAATTTTAGTTGTTAACTTTGGAGTCACCATATTAACCATCTTTTATATAGATAAGTGGGGAAGAAAAAAAGTTATCTTTACAGGACTAACAATTGCATTAATAAGCATGATACTGCTAGTAGTATTATATAGCCTACCTACTTTTGACTATAATTACATACTAGTAATTTTGTTCTTAATAACATGTATTGCCGGATTAGCATTTGGTCCTTCTGGAGTCATCGTAACCCTTATAAATGAACTATTACCGAATAGAGTAAGAATTATTGGTATCTTCATAGCGGGTGTAGTTTCAATGTTATTTGCATTCTTCTTTATTGGATATTTTTTACAAATAGGCGAGAGATACGGCTTTAATATTATGTTTGGAATTATTTTTATAAGTTCATTTGTATATTTATTGATTGTTAAAAAACTTATTCCAGAAACTGCTGGCAAAACATTAGAAGAAATAGAAAATGATTTTCAATAAATCCTAAGCTAATTGTTAATTTTATATTTACATTTAATTATTTTTTGATAATATAATATAAATTTTAATTTATGAAATAATTATACAATGCCAAAAAGAAAAGTTATAAGTTTTTTTACTTTATTTATTTTTTGTTTATCTTATATATATGCTAACGTTGATCAATATCAGCAAAAAATGGTATATTTCGGCTATGGATCTCTGATTAAAAACTCTGATGGACTACATATAGGACCTTGGCAGGCTAATGGTCCTGATATGGCCGTAGATTTTTTGAGAGTTAGTGGATTATATTTTGCTCCTCCTACATCTAGTTCTGCATGTATTAAGCAAGAAGATGGGACATGTAAAAAAATGACCGTTCCTCTTCCGGCTGCAATGTGCTTAAGTGTGAATGATGAGGATGGTAAAAGTACAGGTTATCTTTTAGCAAATCAAGTTAGACTAGCGGTTACATTTATCCCACAAGATTTAATAACTCTCGATGCAAAAAGGACTGCTATGCATTATGCAGTTGTTGACAACGATATTAACTTCGACCAAGCAAGAGAAGAATTAGCAAAGAGAGAAGGGACTTCAACAATTGAAAATATAGCTTACATAAAGAGAGAAAATCAAGACTATAATAAATTTGAACTCTCGACAAAAGCAAAATCCTTGAATGAACAAGATATTAACGAAATAAAAAATTGGATGGATAATCAAGGAGTAGATGTTGTATTCTTTGCCTACTTTGATGCAAATTTCACAGAGCAGATGCAAGCATTATCAAATGCTTTAATTGATAAAATAGATGTATCTGAATGGAACTCAGAAAATGTTCATGGGTTTTATGACATGCTTAGATACTACAACTGGGGAGCTTTAGGAACTGCAAATAACTATATTGTTACTACTCCTGAAAATACCCAACACGCTAGTAAATTCTGGATTAACTCTCAGAATAACTTACTAACATATACAAAAGACTTGCTTAACAGTGGCATAAATCCCAAGGAATTTAGTCATTGGCATATCGACTGTAGTCAGTTTATCGCCAATGATCTTTAAAGTTCTTTGATCAATTAAATTCTAATGAATAAGTAGCTATTGTATTTAAAGCTTCATTATTAATTTTTCATTTCTTTTAAACTTTCTAACTCTTGTAAGGCTTCAAACCATTCTAATTCAGTTTGTTCTATTTTTTCTTTTAACTGAGAATGCTCAAGTAAAGTTTGCTGAAGTTTTTGCTTATCATCATATAAATCCTGATTTTGGAGAGCATCTTGCATTTGTTGATCTTGCTGTTGTAATTTTTCTAATGCCCTTTCAAGTTTTTTGACTTTATCCTGAAGTGGTTTAAGTTGCTTTCTTTTATCTGCAGATAATTTTCTATCTTGCTTTTTAGCATCATTATTAGATTGAACTACTATATTTGATGTATTGTTCTCAGATTTTTTGACTTCAAGAATGTACTTATAGTAGTCCTTCATATCACCATCAAAAGGCTTAACCTGCCCTTCACCAACTAGCATATACTCATCAACTGTTGATTCTAATAAAAATCTATCATGCGAAACTAATATTATAGCTCCTTGGAAGCTCTGTAATGCTACAGTTAAAGCTTCTCGGATGCCAATATCTAAGTGGTTTGTTGGTTCATCTAGTAATAAAAAGTTAGGCTCTTGATATACAATCATTGCTAGAGCTAATCTAGCTTTCTCACCACCAGAAAAAGTTCCTGCCTTTGCTAAAGCCTTGTCTCCTACAAAGTTAAAACTACCCAAAAAAGTTCTAAGCTTTTCTTGAGTCGCTTGTGAGTCTAAGCGTTGCATATGTAATAATGGCGAAGCTTCAGAATCAAGCATATCTAATGAATGTTGCGAGAAATACCCAACTCTAAGATTTGGATGTTTTTCTATCTTACCTGATAAAATCTCAATATCTCCAATAAGAGATTTAATAAGTGTTGATTTACCAGCTCCATTTAAACCCAATAGACCTATACGCATTTCATTATAGATATTTAATTTTACATTATTTAAGATCTTCTTATCACCATAACCAAGATCAGTATTTTGTAAACTGACCAAAGTACCTCCAAGATGCTCTTTAACTTGCTTAAATTCAAAGCCAAATTCAGAATCTGACTTAACAGCTTCTATTCGCTGTATTTTTTCTAACATTTTGACACGACTTTGTGCTTGTTTTGCTTTTGATGCTTTAGCTTTAAACCTATCAACAAAACTTTGTAAGTGAGCTATATGCTTTTGTTGTTTCTCAAATTGCTTTTGTTGTAGTACTTTTTGCTCATAAGACTGCTTTTCATAAGATGAATAGTTACCAGTATAAGTATCTATATTCTTATTATCGATATGAAATATTTGCTTGACAACATTATCTAGAAAGATTCTATCATGTGAAATAAGTAGTAAAGAACCTTTATATTCTTGTAGATACTCTTCTAACCATAGTACAGCATCTAAATCTAAATGGTTAGTAGGTTCATCAAGTAGTAAAATATCTGACTCTTGTAGTAGTGCTTGAGCGAGATTTAAGCGTATCTGCCAACCACCTGAGAGCTCTTTTACCTTTTGTTGCAAGTGACTAATACTAAAACCTAAACCTGAGAGCAATTTACCAGCTTGAGACTCTATTGCATAACCTCCTAAAGATTCATACTCTTCATGATATTTTGAGTAATCTACAAAGTTCTCAGACTCTAAAGATTTTTGCATTTGGATCTTCAATTGTTTTAAAGATTCTATACCATTGACTACATAATCTATCACTTTAGCTTCGAAATCATCAACCTCTTGCTTAACAGTAACTATACGGGTATTTTTAGCAATCTCAATATCGCCCTTATCTGGTGTTAAATTGCCTTGTATAAGGTTAAAAAGTGTCGTTTTACCCGTACCATTTTTGCCCACAAGACCTATTTTTTGATTAGGAAAAATTGAAAAGTTAATACTATCAAAAAGTTCTTTTATCTCTACTTGATAAGATACATTTTTAAAGAAAATCATTTGTTTTAATATAAATATTTCATTAGCTAAATTATATACGTTGAGTATTTATATAAAAGTGATTTTCAAATATAAGCTACTGATTTAGTTTATTTAGTAATGATAGATACACAAAGCAAACAATATAAGCGGCTACAGTACCCAAATTAATACCCATAATTGGATATAACCAATATATCAATAAGTCATAGATTAATAATATAGAAACTCCATAAGAGAAATGTTTTAACACACCTGGAAATAGCTGATCCTTGTATGTAAATATCAAAACTGTAGTCACGGATGTTAACATAACTGGAAATGATGAAAAAATACCAGCCCACTCATGACCCACTATACGAGACACTCCAGTAATCAACAAAACTAATGAAGCAACTAAAATAATCCTAAATGTAATAACAATTAGTTTATTAGCCGGTTTAAGCTTAACAGCTACCTTTGTATGCTTATTATCAGCAACTCTTCTGAAAAAAAGAATCGTGATAAACATAGCGACCAAAAATATCATGAAACCAGAGAATATATTAATACTAAATTTTGTAAGAATATAACCACTGATAAAATAAATAATAAAACCGACAAAAAGAGCACTTAAAGTATTAAAATAACGATTATTAAGAAATAATTTGCCACCTAAATAAAACCCTATTGTAAATAACAAAGTACAACAGAATCCTGCAAAAGCATAAGGCATTGAATCTATCAAAAACTGTAACCCATTCTCACGCGCATAAAAATAAGTAAAAAGACCAACACTAAGTGGTAAACCTGAAAATAAACCTCCTAATCTAGGACTTTTCTCAGATATATATATTAATCCTAGTACCATTAAAGCTGATAATATTATTTTTATAGTAATCAACAACATATAAAAAATACCTTTATAAAATATAGACTAAAAGTTTACACTATTTGGTATTTTTATAAATCATTTTACAGATCTAATAATGCTATACTATTCAAAGCATTTATTTATATTGGTATCTATGATGCAAAATGTAATTATTGTCTTATTTAATGAGTTTGAAACCTTAGATGTTTTTGGACCAGTTGAAATTTTTGGGAGTTTCAAAGAACACTTCAAACTTGAGTATTATTCTCTAGAAGGTGGTAATGTATATAGTAGTCAGAATGTCTGTATAAATACCAAAAAACTTTCAGATGCTAATTTTAAAAACTCGATATTATTTGTGCCTGGGGGTATTGGTACAAGAGAGTTAATATACAATACAAAATTAATAACTGAATTAACTAGACTAGCGAATAATACTAAATATATACTTACAGTCTGTACCGGCTCTTCCTTATTTTCACAAACAAATCTGCTTAATAGCAAAAAAGCCACCTCTAATAAAAAAGCTCTAAAATGGACAAAATCTATAGCTCCAGATGTAATCTGGATCGACAAAGCTAGATGGGTAAAAGATGGTAATATTTATACAAGCTCTGGCATAAGTGCAGGCATAGATATGTCTCTAGGTTTTATCGCGGATATCTTAGGCTATGATGTAGCTAAACAAAAAAGTATTGAGTTAGAATACTCATGGCAAGAAGATGCAAATGTTGATGAATTTGCAGATATTTATAAATAGTTAGTCATTTGCAAAGAGTTTTAAAACGCTATCAAGCTGAGGCTGTTGAATATTCCAAAATATAATATTAGCTCCAATATAATTCTTATCAAAATCATATAATTCTGCTGGTGTAAATTTCTTCAATGTTTTTGGATTTGTGTATGTATAATCAGGCTCTTGAACTGCAATAGCTATAGTATTTATATCTGCCTTATATTTATATAAAAATTGATAACTATTTTTCATCTGACTTTTTCGATATGGTACTGTGTCAGGATTACCTATGCCGATATTATTTTTGATTGCTATATCAAATATCTCTTGCATAAAGCCATGATCATTATTCCATTCACACGGTAAGAAATTGATATATTGGACTACTTTGCTTTGCTTAAACTGTTTTTTAAGATAAAGCATATTGCTAACTACTGAATCTACATAAGTCTGACAAAACTTATCCGTTAAAAACTTATCATCTATATCAATAGATGTTTCAGGTAAGTTTATACCCGCTATTTTACCATCATACTTTTTAGCTAGCTGATCTATCAACTTATGAAATCTCTTGTTTACTTTAGGATTCCATTGTTTAGTAACCCAACCAGCACCTAAAGGCTGCCCCTCTCCTGCGAAATCAGTTTGTCTGAGCACTCCATCATCATAGGTTTTAGACTGTAAGTATTTTGGGACTGGAATACGTTTAATTTCAAATGATTTATCTTGTAGCTGTATAAATAGCTTTTTATTATATTTTTTGAGTAATTGATAGTCCTCCTCGATAGCTGAAAAATCATAGTTATCTTCTTCTGGCTCCAATCTTTTCCAAGAATAAACTATCTGAGCACCTTTTACCTGAGAATTATCAATTTCTTTGAGATGATCTTTTACAGAATCTCCTCCTAAAAATAAATATAGCTCTGGATTACTCGCAAAACATAAATTAAAAGCTATAAAGCTTGTTATAAATAAAATTATCTTTTTCATACATATCCTAAATTAAAAACTACAATCCATTAGAGTGTATAATAGCGAGTAGTTGTCAACCAAAAACTTATACAGCAAATATCCTTATGAGTAAAACAAGAAAAATCATACATATTGATATGGATTATTTCTTTGCTCAGGTAGAGGAAAAAACAAATCCGAGCCTCAAAGATAAACCATTTGCTGTAGGTGGTACAAATCCCAAACGCGGTGTAATATCAACATGTAATTATATAGCTAGAGAATATGGTGTACATTCTGCTATGCCTACTGCAATTGCTATGCAAAAGTGCCCTAATCTAATACTTTTAAATACTGACTTTGCAAAATATAAAGCTGCATCATCGATTATAAGAAAGATATTCAACACTTTCACAAACAAGGTTGAACCTTTATCTCTTGATGAGGCGTATCTAGATGTTACAGATGTTACAGTATATAAAAATAGTGCAACACTAATTGCCCTAGCGATTAAGCAAGAAATTCTTAACAAAACGGGACTCACAGGATCAGCTGGAGTAGCTCCAAACAAACTACTTGCAAAAATAGCTAGTGATATAAATAAGCCTAATGGATTATATGTAATCACTCCTGAGCAAGTTAATGATTTTGTTAAAAATTTACCAGTTAAGAAACTTTTTGGTGTTGGTAAGGTCTCCCAAGAAAAACTAAAAAGTATGAATATCGAGACTTGTTCAGATTTGCAGCAACTAAGCTTAGCTACTCTAGTAGATAAGTTTGGTAAATTTGGAAGTAGTTTATATAACTATGCTAGAGGTATAGATAATCGTGAAGTTAATCCAGTTCGTATTCGTAAATCTATAAGTGTTGAAAATACATACCTTGAAGATCTAAAGACTCTCGAGGCCTGCCTAGAGAAACTACCAAGCTTATATGATAAATTGACTAGTCGTATAACTGACGAGCATTATAAGTCTATTATTGGTATTGTTGTCAAATTTACAGATACAAAATTTAATAAAACCAGTCTGACTAGAGTAGCAAAAATACTAGATAAAGAAGTGATAAAAAATCTAACAATTGAGTTATATCAAAAACAAAACCACCCTATTCGATTGATTGGTGTAGGTGTAAGACTTGGAGAAGTTGATGATAGGCAGATGAACTTATTCTAAAATCTTTTTATATTCTTCTAGAACTCTGAAAATCTCTTGTTCATGCTCTAACTGATTTAACTTCTGCCTAAACTCTTTTGAACCTGGTAAATCAGCAAGATAAAAACTTGCATGAGTACGGATTTCTTTAACAGCTACTTTTGCAGTTTTAAGTTTGATGAGCCTTTTCAAATGCTCTCCTAAAACTTCAACTCGTTCAAAAGCTGTTGGTGGCGGTATTAGCTCACCTGTATTGAGATACTCGGCAATTTGCCTAAAAATCCAAGGATTACCACGAGATGCGCGCCCCACCATCACAGCATCTACTCCTGTATGGTTAATCATTGCTTTTGCACTCTTTGGACAAAACACATCGCCATTACCAATAACCACAGTATCAACCGCTTTTCTGACATCGCGGATAATATCCCAATTTGCTTTACCAGTATACATTTGTTCACGCGTACGTCCATGGATAGCAATAGCACTTACACCAGCATCCTCACATGCTTTAGCAACCTCTATAGCATTGATGTTTTCATCATCCCAACCAATACGCATCTTTACAGTTACTGGTTTATGTACTGCCTTTACTACAGCTGTTAGTATTTCATGAATTCTATCGACATCTTTAAGAAGTGCTGCTCCAGCTTGTAGTTTTTTAGCAATTTTTGGCATAGGACAGCCCATATTTATATCTAAAAAATCACATTCGGTATTCTCTGCGATATATTTTGTCGCACCAACAAAACTCTCCAAATCTGTACCAAATATTTGTATCCCAAGAGGCTTCTCACTGTTTTCCATATAGAGCATTTCCATAGTTTCCCAGTTACGCTCTACTACAGCCTTATTACTAACCATCTCGGTATATATCAGTCCTGCTCCATGCTCTTTGCATATAGTACGAAATGCACTATCGCAAAAACCTGCCATTGGTGCAAGTACGACATTATTTTCTATTTCAATATCAGCTATTTTAAAGCCCATCTTTTACACCATCTAATAGAAACCATTGCCCCATTTGTTTGGGTTGGCCAAAGCTTATACCATATTTTTTAAACTCTTGTTGAACTTCATCAACTTGATTTTCTATTATACCTGATAAAGCTAATTTACCACCATGCTTTAGACTACATGTAATACTCTCAACTAGACTTATAAGTACATTTGAAAAAATATTTGCCACAACTAAATCAAACTGTTGTGTAGGTAGGTTATCACTAAAGTGGGTTTTATCTGCTACGCTATTCTCTTGAGCATTTTTGATAGATGATTCTATTGAGTTTGGATCAATATCTATACCTTCGGCATAATTTGCCCCTAGTTTAACAGCTCCAATAGCTAAGACTCCAGTACCACAACCATAATCTAGTACTTTCGAATCTTTGCTAATATGCTGTTCTAACCATTCAAGACACATTTTAGTTGTTTCATGATTACCACAGCCAAAAGCAATACTAGGATCAACTATTATATAAGTATGCTCATTATCTTGAGGTGGCTGCTTCCAATTTGGATAAACAACTATATTCTTACCTATTTCTATAGGTTCGTAATCATATAACCAAGCAGCTTCCCACTGCTGATCTTTGATTATTTTATAATTTATTTCACTTTCAATTATATTTTCAAACTTTTGTTGAATATTAGCAATGATAACATCTATATTATGATGGTTCTCATATAAGACTGTAATACTGACTATATCATCGGATTTATCTATTCTTGTTACAGAACCTGCATTGTTATCAAAGAGATAATCCTCGACTATATCAAAATATTTAGATTTTAGCGTAAATTCTAACTGGTGCCATTGTTGCATTTTATAAAAAATTAATTCAAAAACTTCATATATCGTAAAATAATACTAAATATACTAATTAACGGCTAGATTAAATTTATTATTTAGTGTCTGATAATTAACCTTATTTCAACAATCTTCATTTTAATTTTCTTATTTTGACCTAGTTCTTCTTAACCAAATAATGATTAACAATCCTCAGTACATGCACTGCCATATATCCAGCACTAGCCACCAACAAGCCCGCGACAAAACTACCTAAAAACAATGGTTTCCAAAATTCATGTAAATGATTGAGCATATAAGAACCAAATGTTTCCCAGTCTGAGATATAAACCTGCTCTCCAAGCAAAAAGCATCCAAATATATAGTTTCCCAAATACATCGGTACCCAAGTCAAAGGATTACTAATCCATACTGTTGAAATAGCCATTGGCATATTAGCTCTCAAAATTATAGCTGAAATAACTACGGGAGTCGTTTGCAGGGGCAAAGGAATCATCATCCAAAAAAAGCCGACAAAAACACCTCTTGCTACAGTGTCATAATTAGCAATCCATAGACTTTTATCTGTAATTCTATGCGCAACAAAACCGAGTAATTTAGAATTTTCTAATCTTTTTCTCTTTCTAATTAGTTTTCGAGCTCTTCTAGTATTCATACTCGTCCTTCTACAAAATGTTTATATCAAGAATAATCCAACCTATGGCTGACTATATGACCAAAATAGTCTATTTGCGTCATCACCTGGACTAAATTCTACTTGCTTATTGTCTATATATTCACCATATCTTGAATTAATGAATTGTCTATCTGGTGGCACATAAGCAGCACCTTGAGCTCTCTCTTGCTCAACTTCAGGACCATAATACATTGTATATGGATTTGCTGGACGCATATAAGAGTAGCTGATTGCTACACTCATCAAACCAAGTGTCATTAAAATTATCTTTTTCATTTTATATCTCCTTTAAAAGGCTTTTAGGCCAAAATTAATTATAACCTTTTTTAGTTAGTTATATGAAAAAAATTTAACTTTAGACTATCGATATTTTGTTACAATTATTCTTAGTAAAAATATATACATAAGTAACTATGCAACAATATAGTAACAAATATAATAAAAAAGCTATTTTGTTAGTTAATCTAGGTACACCAGATAACTATGATGCAAAATCCATCAAAAAATATCTTAGAGAATTTTTATCTGATCGAAGAGTAATAGAAGCTAATTCTTTATTATGGAAGCTAACTCTAAATTTAATTATTCTACCAATTCGTTCAAAAAAGAATGTTCATACTTATGAAGCTGTATGGAATAAAGCACATAATAAATCACCTCTGCTCCTATACACCGAGAATCTAGCGAAAAAACTAGACCAAAGAAGCGATAATTATATAGTAGATTGTGCGATGCGTTATGGTAATCCAAGCATTGAAAGTAAGATTAAAAGCTTACAAGATCAAGGAGTAACTGAGATAATAGTATTTCCACTATATCCTCAATATTCTGCGACTACTACCGCAACTGTGTATGATGAGGTTTATAGAGTCCTATCAAAGCTAAGATGGCAACCTACTATCAAAGCAATAAATCCTTACTATAATAATAAGTTTCATATTCAAACCATTAGTCAACAAATTAGAAATTATCTGCAAGCTACAGACTCATATCCGGATATAATTTTATTTTCTTTCCACGGCTTACCAAAGGAATATTTTGATAAAGGTGATCCCTACTATTGCCATTGTCACAAAACTTATCGCTTGGTTAAAGAGAGCCTACAGAATGAATATCCTAATATAGATTTTGAATTATCATTTCAATCTCGTTTTGGTCCTAAAAAATGGTTAGAACCTTATACAACTGTCAAACTAGGAGAATTTGCAAAGCAAAATAAAAAAGTTGTAGTTATAGCCCCAGGATTTAGTGCTGATTGCCTAGAAACATTAGAAGAGCTAGCAATAACCGAAAAAGAAAACTTTGTCGAAAAAGGTGGTAAAGAGTTTAATCTGATTCCATGTTTAAATGACTCTGATGAGCATGTCGATATGTTATACAAAATCATAGATGGTGAAATATGTCTAAAAAAATAGCTATACATTGGTTTCGTCAAGACTTACGCCTTGCGGATAACCCTGCTTTACATCAGGCTAGTCAAGCAGATGAAACAATTACAATATTTATACTAGACGAGAATCAAGAGATTGGTGGAGCTAGCAAACTTTGGCTTCATCACTCTTTGGGCAGTTTAAGTAAATCTCTAAATAATAAGCTCAACTTTTTTAGTGGTAATCCCCTAGAAATCATAAAAAAACTTGTCAAAGAAAATAATATCACAGATTTTTATTGGAATAGATGTTATGACAAGTACAGTATAGATAGAGATACTCAGATTAAGCAATTTCTACAAAAGCAAAATATAAATGTAAGTAGTTTTAATGGAAGTCTACTTATCGAACCATGGCAATGTAAAAAAGATGATGGCACACATTATAAAGTATATACTCCGTTCTACAAGGAGCTTATCAAAATTAGAAAATATCGCTCAAATATTGTCAAACCAAGTTTTAATTCCCTAAAAAAACTAGAAACTGCTGATGAATTAGATTCTTTAAAACTACTAGAACCAAAACTTTCTTGGCAAAATATAATAGATCAATGGCAAATTGGCGAAGATGCCTCGCATCAAATCCTTGAGGAGTTTCTAGATGGTAAAGTAAAAGAATACAAAATAGCTAGAGACTTCATGAGTACAGACTCAACTTCTAAATTATCTCCATATTTACACTTTGGTGAGATATCACCTAACCAAATTTTTAATGCCGTGCAAAGTCTAGACTATATTGGTAACAATGAAGAGCACTTTATCAAAGAGTTAGTTTGGCGTGATTTCTCTTATTATCAGATATATTATTATCCTAAACTACATAACAAGAACATCAACCAAAAATTTGATAGTTTTGAATGGGATAATGATCCTGCTCTTCTCAAAAAATGGCAAACAGGACATACTGGCATCCCGATAGTAGATGCGGGCATGAGAGAGCTTTGGCAGACTGGCTATATGCATAATCGCGTACGTATGATAGTTGCTAGCTTTCTTATCAAAAACTGTCTTATCCACTGGAAATATGGAGAAAAATGGTTTTTTGATACTTTATTTGATGCTGATTTTGCTAGTAATAATGCTAACTGGCAATGGGTTGCTGGTTGTGGTCTAGATGCTGCTCCTTACTTTAGAATTTTTAATCCTGTACTTCAAGCTGAAAAATTTGAAGCTTTTGAATATATCCGTAAGTATGTACCTGAACTCGAACTTTTACCCAATAAACTACTTGCAAAGCCATGGGAAGCAAGCGAGTTAGTATTACAAGAAGCAGGAGTTAAATTGGGCGATAATTATCCAAAACCTGTAGTAGACCTCAAAAAATCTCGAGACAAGGCATTAGAGTTGCATAAGAAATTAAACTAAAACTCAAGTTTAATGAACTATTCATATTGCTGTCATTTCTTGAATTCGATATCCAAATTATGATAATTTCTGCTAACTATTGTAAATGTGTTCCTAAGTAAGTTTTAAAAAGTATATACTGCTAGATATACCTTGAATCTACATATTTTCGATCTAGACTATTACACATTCAATTTCTCTAATATTCATAAGGAGTATTATAAAATGCTCATAATTGACATTATAACTTTAATAGCAGCAGGTATTGCAAGTGGTTTTTTCACTAGCTTATTCGGCTGGGGAGGAGGATTAACTATTGTACCTGCACTATTAATTTATTTTCCTCTGACTGGAGTAAGTCTGGCAATGTCAGTGCACTTAGCTTTTGGAACCTGTTTTTTAGTTATGCTAGTAACTAACATTGCCAGTACATATAGAAGTCATAGGTCTGGGCAAATGCTTTGGAATATCTTCCTGATATTACTTCCGTTAACAATATTTGGAATGATTGCTGGTGGTTTTATTGAGAAAATTATACCTGCAGAAATGAATATTATTATTCTAATACTAATTACCCTCTATGCTTTTATAAGATTCATTCAAAAACTAATATCTCACAAAAGCTCTAATAAAACATCGGAAGAGATCAAAATAGACAAAAGAAAATATACTATTTTTGGTTTCTTTGTAGGATTGCTGTCATCTTGTACGGGAGGTGGGTCAAGTCTAATGCTATCTCCTGTCTTAAAAAGCTCTAACCTTACTATGAAACAGACAATAGGCGTAATAACAGCGATGAATATGCTAATCGCTATGATGGGAATAATAGTCTTTATAATTATTGGAGCTAACATATCAAACTTACCGGCTTATAGTATTGGTTATGTTAATTTTTCTGTAGCACTTATACTAATTTTATGTTCTTTTGTTGGAGTACCTATAGGTCATAAAGTAGCAAAATATTTAGATGAATTTCAATATATAGCTCTTTACATTATTTCTCTACTAGTCATTTTAATTATTTTAATTTTAAAATTGACATAATACTTATTGTGACAATATCATAAAACATAGTTCAATTCCTTACTATATAAAACTACAATTCCTAATAGCAACAAAATCTAACACTTATAACATACTAAAAACGTAAAAAAATTGCTGAATTTGTTAAATCGTATTTATAATTTAAACAAATTCTAGCCAGTGCAAAACTCAAGTTTAATGAACTGTTTATATTGCTTCCCTTTCTTGAGTTTGATATCTGAATTATCATAGTTTTCACCAATTACTGGTACAAACTGTGGCTCAAAACATATTGCATGAAATTTCTGTGAATTTAAACCATTTGATAACTTCAAACCATCAGGAAAATTAGTAGTATATATCTGCGTAGCTGGATAAGAACTTGTTACTACAAGCTTTCGTCCACTGATCTCATCTGTCAATTTAATAGCCCCATCAACAATATAACAATGATCTATCCCACCACCACTAAAATATTCAAAATTAGTTTCTAATTTATCTGCAATAACTGATTCTTGACTAAAATCCATTTCATAAGGAATTTTTATAATTTCCTTAGGTATACTGTTTGTATCAGTTATTACTACTCTCTTTGCAGATACTTGTAGTTTATGATTTTCTATAGTAGCTTTAAAATCTCCAGATAAATTATAGTAATTGTGATTTGTGAGATTTAGTAATGTATCTTCATTAGCTATAGCTTCAAAATAGATTATTAGTGAATTTTCTTGTAATTCATAAGTTATACCAATCTGTACATCTGCTGGAAAACCATCATCTGATGATTTTTGAATACGACTAAATTTAACTTTATTTTGATTAATTGTATAATTAAATCGCTGATGAGAGATATTATTAAAACTTCCATGAAGAGTATTAATAGATTTCTCATTTTTACTAACACTATACTTTTTATTATTTAAGATAAACTCACCATCTTTGATCCTCCCAGCTACCCTACCGATACTAGCACCATAATATGATGGATTATTAAAATAATTTTCTATATCTGCATACTGTAAGATTATATTTTCAAACTTACCATTGTTATCTCTAGTTCTAAGAGAATATACAGTAGCTCCAATATCTAATAGTTCTAATTGGATATTATCATTTTCTAATGAAATTACATTTAGGAAGTTTTGTGCGATTTTAATTCTTTTAGTAGATACTTTTAGCATAGTCTAATATCAATTTTGCAACTTGTGATTTTGATATATTATTATACTCTTTTAAATTATTTTCAGATAAGATTGTTACACTTGAATTATCATTACCAAATACTTCGGTTGAATTAGCAACTATCATATTTAGATTTTTTTTGACAAGCTTAGATCGAGCATATTCAACTATATTTTCAGACTCAGCCGCAAATCCTATAGCAAAAATATTTGGATATGACTTTTTACAATTTGCTAAAACATCAGGATTTTTAATAAATTCTAAAGTTAAAGTTTCATCAGTTTTTTTAATCTTATTAGTAAATTTATTTTTGATCTTATAGTCAGCTACTGCAGCACAACCAATGAAAATATCACTATCTTTAGCTTTCTCGAGCATTGCCTGATTCATCTCATCAGCACTTTTGGTATCAATGATTTCTAAGTTAGAATGTTTAATATCAAAACTTATTGTCGTTTTTGCTTTTAATATTACTACATTTGCTCCTCTTGCAAGTAACTCTCTTACCAATGCAAAACCCATCTTACCAGAGCTGTAATTTGATAGGTATCTAACACCATCGATATCTTCTACAGTTGCTCCTACGGTTATCACTACTCTTTTAGCTTTGAAATCTTGAGCAACATTCAATAACTCAAATAAAACTTCAGGCTCATGTAATCTGCCACTACCTATATCTCCACAAGCTTGAACACCCTGATCTGGAGCAATCAAATTAAATCCTATATTCTGAAGCTTTGTAATATTCATCTGAGTTAGTTGATTTTGCCACATATTTACATTCATGGCAGGAGCTATATATACTTTACAATTATCACCATTAGCTAATATTGTTTGACTTAATAAATCATCAGCTAAACCATGAGCTAATTTTGCAATAGTATTTGCTGAGGCCGGGACTATAAATATCTTATCAGCCCAACGTGATAAATTGATATGAGCCATACTTTGACTATATTCACACATGTTCAAAGATTCATCAGTGTAGACATTACAGCCTAAAGCAACTAAAAGTTCAGGCTTTATAAACTGCTGTGCTCCTTTAGTGACTATAGCTCTACACTCAACACCACTTTTAATAAAAAGTCTTATCAAATTTATAGTCTTAAAAGCTGATACACTACCAGTAATCCCAAATAAAATCTTGTTACTCATAAATATTAATCTCTATTTATTTAATATCTTCTCTCTTTTATAAAACATAATTATTAGTAAAACCATAATAGCTACTAATACAGCTAAGATATTTATATTCATCCTAAATGTACTTTCATTAGTAATCCAATAAGCAAAAATAATCCCAAAGAAAATACTACTAGTCCTACCTAATGCAAATATCATATTAGTAGCTAATGAACGAACTTCTGTCGGAAACTCAGTTGCTGCATATTGTGCCCACATAATGTTATAACCACCACCAATAAGCCCAATAAGTATTCCATAGAAAAATATAAAATCACTAGATACATATTTATACGCAAAGATACTCACCAGAAATATAACTATATTTATTACAAAAAATAAACTCGGTGATTTAAAATATTGGTTATATATTCCGCTAAGAATACTACTAATAATATTTCCTGCAAAAAATCCAAATAGAAACAGCTTAACTAAACTTGCAAAATCTATATCATTAGCGATGAATTTCACCAATGCAAACATTACAGTTATCACAAAGAAGTAAGGTAGCGTAATTAGAAAATTAAGAATCAGCGGTTTATTATAATTTCTGATAAGAAAACTAATACTTCCCGCATTTTTAAATTTATCAGATTTATACAACTCTATAAAGTGTGGGGACTCTTCTAACACTCTTCGAAATGCGTATATACCCAAACCAGCAAATCCACCGAAAACGAACATCGCTTTGTAAGAAAAAACACCAAAAAGTGTAGCAACGACTCCACCCATTACACCTAAAATATACAAAAGACTCATTCCCCAAGCGGCTAATCGGGGCGGAAAGAATTCTACTATCAAGACACTAGATACAGCAAACTCACTCGCTAGAGCCAAGTATGCTAAAAATCTTAGCAGCATAAAAATGTAAATATTATTCACAAATATACACAATAAAGTAGTCAAAGAATAAAGCAAAATACTATATTTTATAACAGTAATACGCCCAAACTTATCAGCCAAGATACCAAAGAGGATTGCACCGACTAAGATACCAACCATTTGAATATTATTTATCAAGTAATAAGTTTGTTGAATTTTAGTAGAATCAAAAATTCCAAATTGTTTTTTTAGAAGATCAACATAAGAAACACTAAACACCGTTAAATCATAAAAGTCTATAAAATAACCTAAACAAAGGATTATTAAAATCCATTTTGCATTTTTCATTACTCAAAATAAATTGATAATATTAGAGATGTATTATAGATAGATAAAAGTTTAAAGACTATAGCTAAAAAGCATTAATCGACAATAATATTCTTCTCATTTGCTGTAGATCTACAAAATGCTACATAACGCTTATCAGTAACAAACCAATAGAAGACAATACCAACGACTGCATCAGCAAAATAGTTTGTGATAGGTGTAGTCAAACAAACAAAAATTATAAATGGTAATATAAGCATCAGAAGGTTCTTAACTCCAATTCTTCTAAACTCAAGACTTGCATATATAGTTATTAGAACCACGAGTATAGCACTCATATTAATTTGTGTTTGAATCTCTACAGTATTAAGTAGTAATGTCAAAACTACAAATACAACTAAACCAAATAATCTAGTACGTGGTGCTAAAGCTCCCATACTCACAGGTGCTGCCATATACCCAATAATATGAAAGCCTGTCACAACCAACATTAAACCTGTCCAGTTGTCTGAGAAAAACAGAAATATAACTGATAATATAAAGTTTGCAAGAAGAGATCTACGCGAAATATTTACAACTGGAGTAATCTTAGCAAAGTATCTAGGCATCTGCCCTTCTGAGGACATTGCATATAGCATTCTCGAAGATGCACCTAAATATGTATAACCTGTAGCAGATGGACTAACAACACTATCAACTATAAGCAAAAATGATATATATCCAAGTCCTAATAATGTCGCTAGCTGTAATAATGGTGAATCAAAATCTAAACCAGCCCAACCACCTTTTTCTAAAAGATATTGATGTGGTACCGCTTGCATGAATGCATATTGTAAGCCTAGATATAAAGTCAGAACTATTAGTAGCGCTAGAATAATAGCTAATGGGATATTTCTACCAGGATTCTTAACTTCACTAGCATAAGCAACTACAGTTTGAAAGCCATTGAAAGTATATATTAAGCCACCTGCAACAATAGCTGTTAATGCTGAGCTAAATCCAAACTGGGAATTATTAGGGATATCATCTGAGAACATACTTACATGATCAGAACTATGCATAAGTGCATAAGCTATAAATATAATGACAATTATAAATGGAACCGCCATTTTAAAAACTGTTATAGCATTATTAACTCTAGCTAGTAGTTTTACACCATAAAAATTAATTACTAGATATATAAATAATACAGCTAATGCGAAAGTCATACCAGCTGTAGTCAAAACGCCATCACTCATTAACCATTGCATAGACTTAACACCAGATAGATACTGAGTAGTTGCTAATGCTTCAGATGAAATAACTACAACAATACCAAACCAGTTTGCAAAAGCAAATGGCATTGCAAAAATACTATTATGAGATATCGCGCTCGATCTAGTAGTAGCTCCTCTTACTGGATACAGAGATACAACTTTACCAAGACATAGCGCAATCATCACAACAATTAATGCTGCTAAGATCCATGCTAAGAACGCCCAGTTACCAGCATTTTTAGCTGTAAGCTGTGCACTAAATAGCCAACCTGAGCCGACCATACAAGTAGTACCGATTAAAACGGCACTAAACAACGACATCTTTTTTACAGATACATTATCACTCATATTCATTCCTTATAATTAATTTAAAACTAGACAAAAAAATATTTTTCATATTTTTAAGCTATGATTATTTGATAGTTTTCGATCATTAACTGACAAAAAAATTTAACAACGTAACTTTTAAATTATCATCAAGAATATGAGTTTACAATATTTTTTATTCTTCTAGACTCATTAAAGAGGCATTACCACCAGATGCTGTAGTGTCAACACTAACTGTTTTTTCTACAACAAACCTGCGCAAATATAGAGGTGATGCTGTTTCTATTGCCAAGCTAGTACACTTACCATCTTTAGCAACACTCTCAGCAACAAACGGGATAATTGCTCCTCTACGTAACGCTAAAGCCTGATGAATCTGTTTAACAGAAGAAATACTTCCAGAAAAAGCTACTAAAGCTACCTTACTATTAAAGAGTAATGCTGAAATAATCTCCTCATCATCAGATAAGATTAGATGGATAACTTTAGGGTTAACTCCTGCTTTAAGCATTAACTTAACAATATTATAAGCTGTAAGGTTGCCTGTATATGCCGGCTTTGTAACTACAGTATTACCAGCTAATAGTGCTGCTGTAGATTGACCAACAAATCTTATTAACATGTCACAGCTTGAACACATACTAATTACTACACCGCGACCTTTCAAGCTTAGCTCATCAATTTCACCTGTTGGTCCAGGCAGTAGTTCAGGATGAGCAAATTCTTTTTTAGCCTGTAAACAGTAGTATGCTACCTGCTGTATAGTTTTATCAATCTGAATATGAGCATCTTCTACAGATATATTTGACTCTGCGACCAAGCATGATGCTACTAGATAACGTTCTTTTTCTAATAAATCTAAGAATTTCTCAATAATTACAGCTCTGTCTTCAGCATTTATATGATTCCAAATATCTGCTTCTGCATTGGCGATTTCTATAGCTTTATCTACAGTACTTACAGAAGCAATATGTTTTTTACCAATATTCTTGCCATCAGCCGATTTTAAATCGATATATTTATCCTTTTTGGCTCTCTCACCAGCCACAATACTACTAATACTGTACTTATCTTTTATTAGTTTATTTGTGGCTTTTTCATCGTTAGAAATTTTTTCAGGATTATAAATCTCTTCTACTGCTCCAACACCTGATAGCTTCTCATTTGCCAAACGATGCATATAATAAGGACCACCTGCTTTTGGACCAGTACCAGACTTACCTTGTCCACCGAAAGGCTGAACACCTACAACAGCACCAACAATATTCCTATTGACATAGACATTACCAGCTTTAATATTATTTTTGACATAGTTCATAACTTCATTAATCCTACTATGGACACCAGCAGTCAGACCATATCCAGTAGAATTAATATCTTTTACAAGTTTATTAAGCTCATTAGCTTTAAACCTAAGGATATGAAGAATCGGACCAAACTGTTCCCTACCAAGGTCAGATAGTTTCTCTATTTCAAATGCAGTAGGCATTACAAATGTGCCTTTTTGAGTATCCTCATTTGATTGAGCTTGGTACACAAGTTTAAATTGTTTTTTCTTCTCTTCTATATACGCATTTAGATTATCAGCTGCTTCTTTGTCTATTACAGGTCCAACATCTGTATCGATATATTTTGAATCACCTATTTTAAGTTCTTTCATAGCACCAACAATCATTTTGATATAATTATCTGCTATATCTTCCTGTAAGCATAATATACGTAATGCTGAACATCGTTGGCCGGCACTATCAAAAGCAGAACGTATAACATCAGCAGTAACCTGCTCAGGAAGTGAAGATGAATCAACAATTAAAGCATTTTGTCCACCTGTTTCTGCTATAAACGGTACTATCTCACTAGATTTTGATGCTAACGTTTGGTTTATAATTCCAGCGACCTCAGTTGAACCTGTAAATATTACACCTTTACACACAGGACTTTGAACCAAAGCACTACCAACAGTTGCTCCATCTCCAGGAGTAAACTGCAACACCCCTTTAGGAAGACCTGCCTTGAATAGTAATTTAACAGCTTTATAGGCAATGATTGGAGTCTGCTCAGCTGGCTTAGCAACTACTGTATTACCAGCAGCTAATACAGCGGTTATCTGACCTAAAAAAATTGCTAATGGGAAATTCCAAGGACTAATACATACCATAGCTCCTCTACCTGTAAACTCAATCTGTTTCAAATGATCAGATAACGCTGGTAAATTAATAGGTCCATTAAATTCTTTACGAGCTTGAGCTGCATAATAGCGACAAAAATCTACAGCTTCTCTAACTTCATCAATTGCATTTGATAAAGTTTTACCCGCTTCAATCATAGCTATAGCGATAAATTCATTAGTATTTTTCTCTAATAGATCTGCGAATTTCTCTAAGATTTCTGCTCTTTGGGATGCAGGAGTACTGTTCCAATCTTCAAAGGCACTCTGAGCATTTTTCAATGCTCTTTTAGCCATTTTGGCATCAGCATTGATAACAGACCCTATTGTATTTCCAGTATTAGGGTTTATAACCTCTTCAGCAGTTGTTTTGTCAATATCAACATTAGAGACTATTGGTTTTGCTTTGTATGTATTTTTATGAGTATATTTCTCAATATTTTTATACATACTAGCAAGTTCAGCAAAGTCATTTGTATTGTAACCTTGAGAATTTAACCTAGGAGCTACTATATCTTTAGGATAAGGTATATTAGGATGCTGACCACAGCCATAATCTATAGCTTTTTTAACTGGATCCTCTATTAGCTCTTCAATAGGTAAATTTTCATCAACGATTCTATTTACAAATGAACTATTAGCACCATTTTCTAATAATCTTCTAACTAAATATGCAAGTAAATGCTTATGGCCTCCAACAGGCGCGTATATTCTACAAGGAATCTCCTCATATCCCTCTTTACCTACGATATTATCATATAGAGGATCTCCCATACCGTGTAGACATTGAAATTCAAAATCTTTATTACCATTAGCTAACTCCATAACTACAGCTACAGTTTGCGCATTGTGCGTAGCAAATTGAGGGTAAATATATTGATGGTTTTCAAAAAGTTGTTCTACACATGCCTGATAAGAAACATCTGTATGATATTTACGTGTAAATACCGGATAGCCATCTAAACCTTGCTCTTGAGCATGTTTGATTTCAGCATCCCAATATGCACCTTTTACAAGACGAATCATAAATCTTCTATTTGTTTTCTTAGCAAGATTAGCTAAGTAGTCTAGTACGTAAGGAGCTCTTTTTTGATAAGCCTGAACAACTATACCAATTCCATCAAATCCATCTAGAGATGGCTCATGAGCTAATCTCTCTACTAGCTCCAAAGATATTTGTAACCTCTCAGTTTCTTCTGCATCAATATTCATGCCAACATTATACTGTTTAGCTAATTGAGTAAGCTTTAGAAGTTTTGGATATAACTCCTGATGAACTCTTTGGTGTTTAGCAACCTCATAGCGTGGATGCAAAGCAGATAGTTTTATGGATATACCTGGATTCTTTTTAATTTCTTTATTTGTAGCATATTTAGCTAATTCATTAATAGCATGTATATATTGTTCATAGTAGTAGTCAGCATCAGCCATTGTCATCGCTGCTTCACCTAACATATCATAGGAGTAGCTATAGCCTCTAGCGACTTTCACCTCTGATACTTTTAATGCTTCTTCAATAGTTTCACCAAGTACGTATTGCTTACCAACTATTTTCATCGCTTGCTTCATAGCCTGACGAATTACGGGTTCACTCGATTTTTTTAGTAAATTTTGAAATACTTTTCGATATGCTCCATGAGGATTTTTTAGTATTTTACCCGTTAGCATCAAGCTCCAAGTAGCAGCATTGACAAACAAATGCTTTTCTCTACCAACATGATTTTTCCAAGCAGCGCTTGTGAGCTTATCTTTTATTAACAAATCAATAGTATATTTATCTGGAACTCTTAATAATGCCTCAGCTAAACACATTAGAACTATGCCCTCTTCAGACGATAAATCGTACTCAATCATAAAAGCATCGATACCAGATTTTTTTAATCTATTTTTTCTAACTTTTTCTACTAGGCTATATGCTCTTTCTCTTACTTGAGCTTTCTGGACACTTGTCATGTGAGCTTTTTCAACAAGTTTAGTTACAGCTTCTTTTTCTTCTACTAACCAATATTTAGAGATGTTCATTATTTCACTTGAAATAGGATGCTCACTTGAATGATTTAATAAGTTATTCATATAGTTTCCTCTTATATTTACTTTAGTATATTTTTATTAAACTTCTTTTTCTCTTGAATAATTTTATCAACAAGCTCTTTATATTTATTAGGTGGAGTTACCCCTTTAAATAACCAATCAAACATATCATTATCTTCACTAGCCAAAAACTCAACAAAAAGTTTCTTACCAGTAAGATCTTCTTGCATATAACAATTATTTAAATATGGCGCTAAGATTATATCAAGTTCAAGCATCCCTCTACGTGCAGAGTATTTTATTTTTTCAACTGAATTGAATATAAGATCATTTTTTATTTTCATGATAGACGAGCTTATTAAATATAAGGATTACACTAGTTTATACTATACACTTAACACAACCAATATCGTTAAAGGAATTATTTCAAAAAATACTCTTTTATTTAGCTAAACATTCCGGTATTATTTGCTCTATAATTTTAGGTTTATTCATAGCATTTATTACCTATCTAAAATAAGTTTATTCAAACAAAAAAATACTAAAAGGATTTAAATTTAATGGCTATCAGTCAAAATGTTACAAAAATACTTCAAGATATTGACGAACTGGATTTATTTAGCAATATTTCAGATGAGTGGTCAACACTACTTAATGAACCTGATGAAGAAATCAAAATCAAAAAACTATATTCTGCATTAGTAAAGGAAAGTATCCGTCGTGAGACTGCAGAAAGATTAGCTAAGGATGCTAGGTCATATTGCGATCTTGTTCAAGAACAATCTAAACAACGCATATCTGACTTGAAAGAAAGTCTAGAAAGTCAAATTACTTTTTTGACTCAACAAATTAAAGATTTGAAAGATGAGTCTTCAAAAAATCTAGACTACTATAGAAAAGAACTAAAAAAAGCTACTAAAAATCTAATAGAAAATAAAAATTAAATCATCAGTATAGCTAGTTTCAAATAACTACTTTGCTTCGATTAAAATTAAGAAAATCAATACTACCTATCGATATATCTAAAATTTCCAGTATAGGAAAACACTTCTTTGTTGTTACACCTTGAAAAAACAGCTCTTGAAAACCTATCTTGATTATCTTTTTCTATTTCTAAATCAGCACAATTAGTTATAACCTTACCTTGATCATCTAAAACACCATAGCTTGCATAAGAAACGCCTAAAAGTGATAAAAACATCAATCCTGTTACTAAAATTTTACCTTTCATATTACATAACATATTAAAAGTGACTTATAAAAATATATTACCAAAGTAACTACTTATTTTCTATTAGAGTTTATTAAGAATAATTCTAAGTCTCTTTTAGACTGTTTTTGCAAAGCTAAATTGCCAATGTCTTTTATAAGAATAAATTTTAACTCTTTATTACTATTTTTCTTATCCAAAAGCATTGCATCTAAAAACTCTTTTTGACAAATATCTCTAGGGAAATCAATAGAAATATCAAAGCTAACTATAAATTTTTTAAAGTCTTTTGCTTGTTGTTCTGATATCATCCCTAGATAGCAAGAAAAGTCTATAGCTTGTGCCATCCCAACACCGACAGCTTCGCCATGCTTTAGCCCCAAATACTTTTGACACTTCTCAATAGCATGACCAAAAGTATGGCCAAAATTAAGTATAGCTCTAGCTCCTGTAGTTTCTTTTTCATCTTCAGCTACGACTTCCGATTTAATATGGCAGCTTCTTTTTACCATCTCAATCAAAGTAGAAGTATCTTTAGCTAAGATTTTTTCTTTATTTGAGTCAAGCCAAATATAAAAATCTCTAGATATAAAAGCATACTTAACAACTTCAGCCATACCAGATATATATTCTCTTTGGGGTAAAGTTTGATAAAACTGTACAGATGTATATACAAGCTTTGGTTGATAAAAAGCTCCTATCATATTTTTGCCTAGAGAATGATTTATCGCTGTCTTACCACCAACAGAAGAATCCACTTGTGATAATAATGTAGTCGGTATTTGAATAAAATCTACTCCTCGCTGATATATCGCAGCTGCAAATCCCGTGATATCACCAACAACACCTCCTCCTAATGCTACTAAAACGGTAGAGTTACGTGTATACTGATTCTGCAACAAACATGACAAAATCTTATCCAAGCTCTGTTGCGACTTATATTGTTCCCCATCTTCAAGTATACATGTTTTGATGTTTAACTCATTAGGTACTGAGTCTAAAAACATACTGAGATACAAATCAGCTACGGTAGTGTTCGTAACGACCAAAATCTGTTTGTTTTCTATCCATGGGAAAATATGGGAAAAATCTAGCGAGGAATCTACTAAAATATCATAAGCTGCACTAGATGTGGGACTAACTAATAATTTACTAATCACAGAATTGTTTCTTCAACTAGGAATGTAGATATTTTATTAACTATATTTTTAACCGTTGCACCATTTGTCTCAACCACAACATCAGCAATACTTCTATACAAAGGCTCTCTCTCAGCCATTAACTGTTCTAACACAGGTCTTTTATCATCGACTCTCAGAAGAGGCCTCTTTGTATCTTTAGCGGTTCTCTCAAGTTGTTGCTCAATAGTCGCCTCAAGATAGACAACTTTGCCACGTGATGATAGTAATGATCTAGTATCAGAATCTAGGATAGCACCACCACCTGTAGCCAATACTATATTTTGTTTTTCCGCTAAAATTTCAGCGATAACATCTCTTTCGCGCTGCCTAAAACCTTCTTCACCCTCCAGGTCAAAGATCCAATTAATATCAACGCCACATTTTTTTTCTATTGTATCATCAGAATCTATAAACTCTAATTTTAACTGTTTTGCTAATTGCTTACCAATAGTAGATTTTCCAGCACCAACTGGACCAATTAAGAAAATATTTTTTGTTCTTATCATTTTTGACTCAAAATTATAAGTTGATTACACACTGTGATAGTTTGTTACTAATCACCCCTTGTACATAAAAAATTATAGGCTATAAGATACCTAAATATTAATACTATTGCAACTATTATCTACTATCATTTTTGGACTCGTGACTCAATAATCTTAGGAGTGATGAAAATTAAAAGTTCAGCATCTTTATCATCTATCTTAGTATAGCTAAATAAATAACCTAGATATGGGATATCACCTAAAAATGGTATCTTATTGCGAGTCTCTGTTTGAGTTTTGGTATAGATACCGCCAATTACAACTGTATCACTATCTTTAACCATAACTTTTGTAGTTACTTCTCGTTTTTTAATAAGCGGTGGCAAATCTTCACCAGTCGAAGTTTTACCTGAAGATGCTCCAACACTGTTTTTCGTTACAAGCACTTCCATTACAATATTACCGTCTGGTGCAATCTGAGGTGTAACTTGTAGCTCTAACACAGCCTCTTGGAATGCTACTGATGCAGCACCTGATGCAGTAGCCTGCTGATACGGTACATCTGTACCATCTTTAATAAATGCAGTTTCATTATTTGCGACAACCAAATGTGGAGATGATACCTCATTAGCCAAAGATTCATTCTCCAAAGCCCTAATTTCCATTTCTAGTTGAAGACCTCCTGCTAAGGTATACATTAGTTTTGCAGTACTAGCTACAACATTTTGTTCATCAGAATTCGTATTAGAGCCAAAAGTATTAAGCCCTAGGTTAACATATGGCTCATGCTTAACACTATAGTTAAAACCAAGCTCTAATCCACTTGTTCTAGTAACCTCGACAATTCTTGCCTCTATTAGCACCTGATCATTAGGTATATCAATTTCATTCACAACTTCTTTAATACGCGGAATTTTTTCTTCTGTATCTGTTACTATAAGAGTATTTGTACGAGCATCTGAAGTTATACTACCTCGTGGTGACATAATTCCACCATTCTGTTTTGCCATAGACGTGATAACAGTTTGAGCTGCTTGTGCTGTGGTATAGTTTAGAGGAATAAACTCTGTTACCAATGTGGCATTATTCTCTAGTGACCTTTTTGTTTGTAGCTCTAATTGCTCCTGAGCAGCAATTTCAGCAGCAGTCGCAACATACAAAATACTACTCATTTTCTTAGTAGCAAGACCTTTGCTAACAAGGACAATATTCATAACCTCGTTCCACGGAACATTCTTAAGGTCTATGGACATGTTTCCACGCACACTACTACTTACAACCAAGTTTAACCCAGCAAACTCTGATAAAACCTGTAAAACAGTCTGCACAGGAGTATCTTTGAAGGATATAGATATAGGCTCATTAACATTAAAGCCTTCAACCCGACTGTTACGTCTATCTATCTTAAATTTAAAAGTATTACCCTCTTTAAAATCGCTTAAAGCTATTCTATCTAATGAGTGTATTATAAAAATAACATTACCATTATCTTTAAGAATCTTAATAGAGTCTACTATCGTGTTAAATACTTTAGTATCAATATTACTGACCCATTTATCAGAAATAGTTGTATCATCAAAAGTTATCGTAAGAGTATATCCATCCTGTGATAATTTAGTTTTATATCCAGCAAAATTACTAATATTTTCTTCAAAAGCCACATCAAAAACAGCACTACCATTCAAGCTTCGATGAAATTCTAAATCTTTTATATGTTTATTATAGTTAGTAGTTTTATTTTCATCTCTTCCAACTATTTTTGTTTCTGGTTGCTTAGTTTCTTGAAGCTGGTTTACAGCTGTTTGGTTAGCCTCTTTTGGGTCAGCAAATGATACTTCACAACCCAAGAACCCTCCAATCACGGTCAAAATAGCTAATAATTTATTTTTTCTAAAAAACATTAATTCATCCTAATGTATAACAACTGGAGTTTTTTGCCAAACTCTTTTTTCATTATTCTTTTTCCATTCGTCAACTACAATACCCTCTTTGGTAATATCTTTGACTTTTCCATAGTTTTGTCCAATTAATTCGCCTTGCTTAACATATATTGGCTTAGTTTCCATTGAACTCTCTATTACACCCCATTTTTGCTTATTTTGAAGAACAACTCCTTTAAATTTAAAAGAGTTTAAAGGACATTGTTGTAAACCTGTAGGTTTAGTATTCATAATCTCTTTAAGCTCTTCCGGAACAATTATAGGCTTCAACTTAACAACCTGTTGTTTTTGTTCAATACCTTTAATTGGAACTTTCTTCTCAAAAGGGAGTGCATGATCAACATTAAAAACATTACGTATCTTTGATAATCTTTCAAAGGTTAATGTATCCCCTTTATATTCAGGGATGTCAAGCTTTTCGGTACTCTTCATAGTTTTAGTCCTATTTTGAATAAGCTCATTAACTTGGTTTATTCTAGTTTCATAATTAGCATAGCAACTGCCATAGCTACTCAGTAATAATACAAAACTTAGAAATTTTAATCTTTGATGTCTAATCATTTAATTTACGCTCCTACTCCTTGACGTGAATAGGTCTGTAAATTTAGTTCGGTAACTATTTTAGTATCAGACTCTTTTTTAATGTTTATATTTGTAATAACCGCTATATCTTTCATATCAATTAGAGCAACAAAGAGCTTAATTAACTGGGGAAAATCACCAACTAATTTAGCTTTAAAATCAAGAGCGTATAAATCTAAATATTTATTTTTTTCGACTCCTGCAGGTGAAAGATCAATAATTGTAATACCAGAACTACGAATAGCTTCATTTAATGCAGATAAAAAAATAGGTACAGAATGACGCTCGGGAATACTAAATCTTTCTTCAATATTATGTTTTTCTAACACCTTAACTTGCTCTTTAAGTGCGTTTAAGTCTTTCTCTTTCTTAATTAATCTAGGTATTTGAGATTCCATAGATTTTATATGGCTTTCTCTTTGATTTGCCTTTGATATAATTGGGCTTACCAATATACCATAAAATATAAAAACAAATAGAACAAAAGTTACTATCAACACAGGTAGTTTAATTTTCAGAGGAGTATCAATAACAATTACAGAGTACTTGTTAGATAAAAGAAATTTTCTAATTTTATCTACCATTTCACACTCTCCCCTTTAAACGCATTACCTTCACCAAACTTAAACTCTAGAGAGAAGCTTCTTTGACCATTTTTTTCTGATCCTAGATTTTTAAGTTCCACTTTTTTAACTCTAAACTCTATTTCTAAGTTTTTCATGAAAATTGAAAGTAATTTCAAATCTCTAACATCGCCTGTAATAACAATGATATCAGTATTTGATACATAATTAATATTGGTAATATATAACTGATCAGTAATCGCTCTAGAAATCTTCTCTATACCGAGTAATATATAATACTGGTTAGCTTTAATATTTGCCAAGTCAGATGATACATCTAACAGTTTATCTCTTTGATTTTTTACGTCTGAGTATTCTGCTACATTTTTATTGAGCTTACTAATTTGAGTCTGGATATATCTCTCTACCTTTATATCTTCATCACTAGACCACGAAAATATTATCGAAAGAATAAACATTGATATAAAAGCTACCAATACCATAAATGCTAGATCAACACCTATGTAAGTAAGCTGCTTTTGGCGCCAACGGCCACGCACAAAATTAAGATCTTTCATTACTACAAAGCCTCCTTCATAGCAATCGCCACTGACATAACATATCTATATGGCTGCTCTATGCTCCCAAAACTCTGGGAATCAATATTTACAAATGGATCAAGTATTTTACAATTTTTTTGAGATAAATCTTTTATTGACTCAAAGATACTTTCAAAATTTTGCTTAATTCCATATATGTATACATTATTATCTTGAACTTCATCAAAACTGTCAAAATTACTTTCACTAAGATCCAAAGACATAAAATCCATAAACCTTAATAGCAGCTGGATAACTTCATCAACATAAGCTATATCACTAATATTTTCATCAAAAATTTTAACAGATTCATAACTTTTTAATTCGCCTTGAGGAGAAAAGCTATAAATAGATAATTTATCTGAATATAAGCCTAAAAATATACTATCATTTGCATACTTAGATATTTCATTAAGATAAAGATTTGAAACAAAATCACTAATCGCAAGTTTATCTAAAACACATGCAGACAAGGCTCTCTTTGCTTTATTAGCAATATTATATAACTTTTTCATCTTTTCATTATCAGATATATAATAGACTATTAACGTACCATTACTTTCCAATTGATCGTAATAGTCATATGCAATATCAGCATAACTCTCTGGAAAACGCTTCTTCAAAAAGTATTCAGCTATATAAAAAAGTACACCTTCTTTTTTGATTATCTCTAGTGCTCTTTTATCACAAGAAATTTCTTCTTTTGTAACATCAATTTCATTATAACTAGCAAAACCTAGTTTAGTAAAACGACCAAGTTTATTCCTTTTTATTATTTCCGCAATAACGCTACCAACGTATTCCGATGTTAACTCACCTTCAAAATATGCTTCAGACGTAAAAATATCACTATCACAGCTAACTAGCGCGTAGCTATCGCCTTTTCTGTCAAGCTTCACACTAGCAAGTGAACACCTATCATATTCAACACCCAAAACTGTTCTTTGAGCTTTTTTGCGTCTTTTCTCAAGTAATAACGATATCATAAAATTTCTTATAAAAAACTGTAGCCAAAAATTAGATACTCTATTTCTAGATATATAAGTTTGTTTATTTTATAATTAAATCCACATTAAGTAAACTATAGTTTTAAAACGTTAAGGCTAAATTAACTATGCGTATAATACTTTTAGGTGCCCCTGGAGCTGGCAAAGGGACTCAAGCAAAAATAATCGAAGACAAATATAGTATCGCTCATATATCTACAGGAGATATGATTAGAGAGACAATTAAATCAGGAAGTAATATTGGTCAAGAACTAAAAAAAGTGCTCGATGCCGGACAGTTAGTTTCAGATGAATTTATCATCCAGATTGTTAAAGACAGAATTTCTAAAGACGACTGTAAAAATGGTTTTTTACTAGATGGAGTACCTAGAACAATAACTCAAGCAGAAGAACTAGACAGATTGGGTGTAAATATAGACTATATAGTTGAAGTTGATGTTGCTGATAGTCTATTAATAGAAAGAATAACAGGTAGAAGAGTTCATCCTGCATCTGGTAGAACATATCACACTAAATTTAATCCCCCTAAAGTTGAAGGCAAAGATGACGTTACAGGAGAAGATCTGATAACCCGTACTGATGATAATGAAGATACAGTTAAAGAAAGACTCTCTGTGTACCATGCTCAAACGTCTAAGCTAATTGATTTTTATAGAAACTTCTCATCTGCAAATACAAAAACGCCAAAATACATAAAAATAGATGGCGATCAAGCTGTTGATAAAGTATCACAGGATATTTTTAACCAACTTAAATAGCTATTTAATCTAAACACTCTAGCAACAATTCTGTAAATGATATGTATTCCAATTCTCCATGATATGAAAGTCCTATCTGACAGCTGCGATTAAAACTAACTCCAACCTCACAGTCTTTAATTTGCGGCTTAAGAGATTCTAAACTTGTAGCATTTAGCTCAGGAGTTGTAAAACCCTTATCTCCTGCAAACCCGCAACAGTATATTTGCTCAGGAACAACTACTGATGTACCACATTTTTTTAGTGCATTTACATAACTATTATCAATATTTTGTTTACGAGTAGAACAATCAATATGCAAAGCTATTTTATTATACTTTTTTGTTAATTTGATGTTATCTAATTTATCTATAATTAGACTGTTAATATTTATAATATCCAAATTTTGATCTTTAGCAAAATTAGCACAGGAACTATTATCAGTAACCACATAGTCATACTGAGTATAATCTATACTCTGCTCCAATAAATCTTGAGATGCATATTGCTGAGTATTATTCGCCTGTGAGTGATACATCTGTCCACAACATTGATTATTCAAATTCTGTGGATAATTAACTTCAAAACCCAGCTTTTCTAATATTAGTTGACTTGGATACTTTGTATATTTTTTACTACTGGCGAAAATTCTATTTGGACAAGCTGGTAACAATAATACTTTTGGCTTTGTATTTTCTCTATTAGAGTCTATAAAGCTTGAGGATTGTACTTTTGGCATAGTTTCCAAATATACAGGTATAGATTTGAAGTTATTATGTAGTAGCTTAGTCATACCTTGAAGATTCTTCTTTCCTATAAAATTAGCAGCCAAGTTCCCCAATTTAACTTTTTGTTTCGCTTTAGTTATTTCTTTGTCATGATTAACTAGCTTGTTTTGCAGCTTTTTCTGACTAAGAATAAAATCACCAGTATCAATATCAACTGGACAACGAGTTTTGCATAAACTTGTAGTAGCACATGTTTGTATACCATAGTAATCATAGTCTTTAAGCCATTGTTGTTTTTGATTACCGTTTAGAGTCTGAATCTTACGAGCAACAGAGTTTCTTTGTCTCGGAGTCAAACTTAAGTTTCTTGATGGACAAACAGGCTCACAAAAGCCGCATTCCATACATTGATCTACTTTCTCATCAACACTATTTAATTCTTTGAGATTCTTAATATGCAGACTCTTATCTTTAGTAAGTTTAACATCAGGGTTAAGAGTATTTTTAGGATCAAAAAGCTTTTTAATGCGCCACATAATATTCAAACATTTATCACCCCATTCCACTATCGCAAATGGTGAGATATTTCGTCCACTTCCATGCTCTGCCTTAAGTGAACCATTATACTTCTCTGCAACTAAAGAAGTAATTTCTTGCATAAATTCATCATATTCAATTAACTGTTTCTCATCATTAAAATCAGGAGTAAGAACGAAATGAATATTCCCAGCCAAAACGTGACCAAATATTGCAGCATTGGAATAATTGTATTTGATAAATAGCTGTTTAACATCTGTTATCAAGCCTGGTAAATCAGCAATATTTACTGCTACATCCTCAATAAGCACAGTACTGCCGTTTGGCCTTTGCCCAGCAATTGTAGGCAAGACACCTTTCCGAGCTTTCCAAATGGTTTGAATCTCTCGCTCATCTTGCCTAAAGCCGACTTGATGAAGAATATTTGCCTGCTCAATACTTTGATTTATTATATCAAGTTTATTATCCAAGCTATCTTGACTATCCTCAGATACTTCAACCATAATCGCAGCAATATCAGAACTTTCAAGGTTTATCAAAAAGGGCTGTAATTCCACTACATCTGCTACTGATTTCAATGATAGGTAGTCAAGTAATTCAACAGATGAAGGGGTATATGGCTCAAGCTCTGTAGTCAGTCGCACTAGCTCATCAAGGCTTCCATATATTAAATTCAAGGCCTTAAATTTATGGTCAGCAACAGTATTTAATGTCACATTACTAACAAAACCAAGAGTACCTTCAGAACCAATGATTAATCTTTCTATAATTTTTATTGGATCATCAAAATCTAAAAAAGCATTCAGACTATATCCACTAGTATTCTTGATTGAAAATTTCTTTTTAAGAAAAGCAATCAAATCTTCATCACTCTTTATCTGACTATGAATAGCTAATATTGAATTTATGAAATTCTCATTATTCTCTTTAAAACTCGTAATACTAGCAGAATCAGATGTATCTAGCACCTGACCATCGGCAAACACAACTCGCATTGAATCTAAAGTGGCATAAGAATTTTTTGCTGTACCACAACACATCCCACTAGCATTATTTGCAATAATACCACCGACCTTAGCACTATTAATTGAGCCAGGATCAGGCCCAATTTTACGATTGTATATCTTGAGATATTTGTTAGCATTCTCCCCTATTATGCTCGGTTCAAGCTTAATCTTATTACCATTATCAAAAACCTGATAATTAAGCCAAGCATCAGAAGATAAAACCACAAGTACTTCATCAGTAACCGCTTGACCAGAAAGACTAGTTCCAGCCGCCCTAAATGTTAGCTTAACATTATATTGATTTGCTAATTTAATTATCTCTACGACTTCTACTTCTGTTTTAACAAATATTACTAGTTTCGGCACCATCCTATATAGGCTAGCATCTGTAGAATATGCATAACGCAATAATTCATTTTCAATAATTTGTTTATCTTTTAAAAATTTGCTTAGCTGTGATCTAAATTCATTTAACATTGGAAAAAATCTCTAGATATATACTTGATAGAAGTATACCTAAGATTATACTGAAGATTAATTATTTTTCAGTGAATAGCATATATTTAGCCAAGTCACGAATATCATTTTTACTTTTAAAATTTGATTTATGCAACCATATTTTAATTTTTTTATTCGAACCTTGCTGGACGGCATAAAGATAAATCCAGCTATTAATGACAATATACTTTCTAACAGTCCAAAAATCAGATTCTTTAGCATTTATAACAAATGTTAAAGAATTATTATCTAAGCTATTGGGTAAAATAATAGTTTCAACTACTTGCTTATTTGATACAGCCTCGAACAATATTGATACTAAAATCAAAAATATACCAAAAAAAGAATAACATTTTGGTTATAATAAACACCAATAACAAAACTTGTCAGAAAGACCATGCAACAGTAGATAAATTTCCTATATTTTCGAGACTTTTTGACTTCTAATCGCTGCATGATCGTAATGTTTTAGATCAAATCATAGCCAAGTGACTTCAATGCTCGATCATCATCAGACCAACCACTTTTTACTTTGACGTGTGTTTTAAGGTTAACTTTCATACCAACCAATCTTTCGATGTCTATGCGGGAATCAGTACCAATTTTTTTAAGCTTAACTCCTTTTGCACCAATAACTATACCTTTTTGGCTATCTCTTTCGACAAGTATACTAGCATAGATATCAGCGATATCTTTTTCTTGATCAACCTTATAGCTATCTATTTCTACAGCTATTTGATAAGGCACCTCACTACCAATAGTTCGCATGATTTTTTCACGAATTATTTCAGCAACCATAAATTTAATACTTCTATCAGTGATTTGATCATCCTCATAGAAAAAATACTCTGTTTCAGGCAAAAGTTTCTCGACTCTTGATTCAAGTTCATTTACATTATGACCTTGCTTAGCAGAAACATATATCACATCATAGAAGCTTAATTTTTCTTTAACGGACTCAATAAACATTGACGCCTCTAATGATTTCTTTTTATCAACCTTATTAACAACTAAAAATATTGGGACTTGCGAATGCTTTAATTTCTCTACAATATTATCCTCTAACTCGGTCCACTTGCCCAACTCAACAACAAATAAAATTACATCAACATCTTTTACCATAGTTGTCGCTGCTTTATTCATAAACTTATTGATTGCTTTAGGTTCTTTTATATGAATGCCAGGAGTATCAACATAAATAAACTGTGTATCTCCAAGCGTTTTGATACCCGTTATTTGATGTCTTGTTGTCTGAGGTTTACGCGAAGTAATACTAACTTTATATTTTAGTATATTGTTGAGTAAAGTAGATTTACCCACATTAGGTCTACCAATAATTGAAATATAGCCACACTTTTTCATAAAAATTTCACAATAAAAATAATATATTGATTTTAACAGGTATAGAAATATATTTAAGCAATATTTACTCATAACTATGTTTAAAGTACGATGTCTCTTGTGATTATAGCAACCCCTTGTTAAAATTTTGGAGCTTGGTACATAAAGCAATAAATATAAAACTTAAGTAAATATGAAACAAATAGGTCGTAAGTTAATTTTAAAAAGAATGATGTTATTGGTATTTGCCATTAGTACTGTTTTTAGCATCTTTCCTGCTAGTAATGTAACACCTATATCTAATCACATAACTATCAGTAATCCTTGCAGTAGTGCTAGTAGCGCATCCACTTCAACAACTATAGGTTGTAACAGTAGTAGTCTTGCAGCATTTTTAGCAAGATTCAAGCAAATTTCAAATATCTATCGGCCTATTGGTATTCTATTTATCAAGATGGTTTCAGGACTAAGTTTTTTATTGATAGAGCGTATTTATCGTCCACCAAAATTTGTTTTTTGTTAATGATTTAATAATATCTCTAGCCATTTAACACTCAGTAAAAATGGTTATTAGTTTTATACCAAAAATAGCAAAAAAGGTATTTATATGTTACAGAAAACAAAGTTATTTTATGTTTTAATATTAGTTGGAATAGGTTTTTTATTGTCTAGCTTTGCTAATGCTTCAGCTACGCAACAAAACCTAGTAGCTAATGCAATCGATAGCATTGCTCCAGGCTCAATGAGTCTAGCTGATAAAAGTATGTTAAAACAATACAGTGTTGATAGGAATTTTCAATTACAAGTCAAAATTCTTAATGAAAATACTTTAATAACAACATGGAATATTAAGCCAGGCAATTATCTGTATTTAAAGAATTTTAGTTTTTATAGTCTAACCCCACAACAAGTCAATATTCAAAAGGTTATTTTTCCTAAAACATACCATATTAAAGATGATCCTTTTTATGGGCGAGTAAAGATTTATAAAGATAGTGTAGCTATTAAGCTAAAAATTAGTAGAAGCAATAAAACTATTAATAAATTACCACTAGCTATTGCTTATCAAGGTTGTTCTGAAAGTGGTATTTGTTTTGCTCCTATTCAGCAAAAATTTAACCTTGATTTATCATCAACTAACAAAATTTACGAGGGTGAAGAATATTTTGGCCAGTTACCTAAAGAGTTTCAGAAAAAATTAGATGTTACACATTCAAATATTGGAGATAGCGATTATACAAGTTTTTTAAATCATACAAATATTGTTTGGGCATTTTTGATATTTTTTGGCTTAGGTTTGTTATTGACATTTACACCTTGTGTTTTACCGCTATTACCAATCATCTCAAGTATTGTTACTGGACAAAAGCAATTAACGACAACAAAAGCATTTAGCATTTCATTATCTTATGTTTTAGGGATGGCGATTAGTTATGCAGTAGTTGGGGTATTAGCAGGAATTTTTGGAGGTGGTATCCAAAATATACTTCAAACACCATGGGCAATTGGGGCTATGGCATTATTGTTTGTGGTTATGGCTGTGGCAATGTTTGGAGTTTTTGAATTAAAAATACCATCATTCATACTTAGTTCTGTAAATAATCTAAGTAGTAAACAAAAAAGCGGCACCTATATTGGCGTATTTATAATGGGTATATTGTCAACGTTGATTGTTTCAACTTGTGTAACAGCTCCTTTGGTAGCAGTACTAGCTTATATTAGCTATTCGGGTAACGCCTTTTATGGAGGACTTATCTTATTTGCGATGGGGCTTGGTATGGGTGTGCCAATCTTGATTGTGGGAACAACTAGTGGCTCAATCTTACCAAAAGCTGGTAATTGGATGCATACGGTCAAGCATATATCCGGATTTATGCTACTTGGATTAGCAATTTATATGTTATCAAAAATTATCCCTGCACGATTTACTCTATTGCTAACTGGGATTTTGATTTTAAGCTTAGCAGTTTACTCAGGTGCATTTAGTTTTTATATCAAAACAGCATCCGCAAAAGTAAGGCAACTTTTTGCTTATATATTTTTGATTTACGGAAGCACATTATTAATTGGATTTCTAATGGGTAATACAAGTATTATTGAACCTTTAGGAGCTACGGCAGCTCAAATAAACCAACCACAACTAGAGTTTGAGCAAGTTACTAATTCAAAACAATTGCATAGAGCTTTAGAAAAAGTTAAAAAACAAGGTAAGCCTGTTATTGTTGACTATTATGCAAACTGGTGTTTGGACTGTCAGTATATGAAGCATACAACTTTTGCAAATCCAAAAGTGATTAATAAGCTTAAAAATTACAAATTAATTCAAGCTAATGTTACCGATGTTGGACAGGATAGTAGCAAGTTATTGAAAGAATTTAATCTTTTTGGACCACCTAGCGTGATTATTTTTGACCAAAAGGGGCATAAAGAGAAAAGTATTGTTGGTAAAGTCGATGCTAAAGAGCTACTAAACTCAATCTAAATTATGCGCTGAGCTTGTAAGCAATAAGTTTAATCACAATTAAAAGTGGCTTAATTAAAGTTACTTCAGTGATACAAATATTTATTTCATAATCTTAGGAATAAATATTTTCTAAAGAGATTTATTAAGAAATAGATCTAATAAATAGTAATCAAGACGTATGACGTTTTACAAAGCTTGAAAGTCTATTCATTGCTTCTTCAAGTTCTGGCATTTCATTTGCACAGCTTATTCTAGCAAATCCAGACAAACCAAATGCTGTGCCTGGCATCATAGCAACATACTCTTCTTCAAGCAACGCATTGCATAACTCTATATCACTACTAAATTTTGTGTGTTTGATTAAATCACGAATATCTGGGAAAAGATAGAAAGTACCACCGGCATTCTTGACATCAATATATGGCATATCTTTCAGAGACTTTGTAACAAATTGCTCTTTTTGCTTATATGAGTCAACAAAATATTGCAAATCCTTAGCAGGCATTTCCATAGCAGTAATAGCTGCATACTGGGATATAGAACAAGCACAAGTAGCTGATTGTGATTGAAATTTTTTCATTGCATCATTAAGCAACTTCGGAGCAATAGTAAAACCAACCCTCCAACCTGTCATAGCAAAGTTTTTTGAAACTCCACTAGCAATTACATATCTATCAGCCAGATCAGGAGCTACTTCTGTTACTAGAGTGATTCTATTATTAAAATAAAGCTGATCGTATATATCATCACCTATTATCCAAATATTAGGATATTTTCTAAGCAAATTAGCTAAATCCTCGATACACTTTCTTGAATAAATCAACCCTGTTGGATTGTTGGGTGAATTAATAATAATAGCCTTTGTTTTTTCTGTAATACGCTTTTCCAAATCTGTAACATCTATTTCAAAGTCATTTTCAAACTTAGTTTCAATTGCTACTGGCTTAGCTCCAGTAAGAGCAATCATATCTGGATATGACACCCAATAAGGAGCAAAGAAAATAACTTCATCTCCTTCTTCTAAAATACAGTTAAATATATTGTGTAGACTATGCTTAGCGCCCGATGTTATACAAATTTGATCTGCAGCAAAATCAACATCATATTCTCTTTTGTATCTTGCTGAAACCGCTTCTCGCAGTTCCTTAATACCGTCAACATTAGTGTATTTTGTGATATTATTGTTAATAGCATCTATACCAGCTTGCTTTATAACTTCTGGTGTGCTGAAGCCAGGCTCTCCAATAGCAAGCGAAATAACATCATGCCCCTGGTCTTTAATTTGTTTTGCTAATGCTGCCATCGCATTAGTTGGTGAAGTTGAAACATTCTGAATCTTTGTGTTTAGTGATGCCATTTTAGTTCCTTATAACTTTTCTACTTTAAACTCATTATGTTTAATCTCAATACAAGAATAATTGTCTATATATGTGTACAAGTCAGAATCAACCAAGGGCTCTGATAGTACTAAATAACCATTTTTTAACTTATGCTTTTTTGATAGTTTTAGAGTTTCTATAATATCTTTATAACTTATATAGTATAGCGATGGTTCATTACCAATGGTAGACATTTTTAGCGAATATGATGTATGTCCATTCGAGTAGGCAATACTTGCTTTAACTTTTTCTTTCAGACCATTTCTAGATTGGATTTTTGTTATTTGCTCAATAGATTTGGCTATAGCTGTCGTTGGATTCTTATCTATATCATTTGATAAAGCTAATAAAAATATAGCTTCTGAGTCTGTAGATCCTAACCTTGATTTGAAATACTGAGGTTTGATATGTTGCTCAATCTCTTGACGAATCTCATCAAAATCACCGATAGAACCATTATGCATAAATAGATGCTTATCAAATACAAATGGATGAGAATTAACTCTAGATGTTGGCGCAATAGTACTAGCTCTTATGTGTGCCATAAAATTTCTACTTTTTATGTGCTTAGCTATAGATATCAAGTTTTGATTATTCCAAGCTGGTAATGAGTCCTTAAAAACTCCTGGTTCTTTGTGCAAACTTGTATACCAACCAATACCAAAACCATCTCCATTAACAGAAACAGCGCCTTGAGATGAATGTATACTTTGATGTATGAGTGAGTTCTCTGGATCTACCAATAAATCACTCATTTTAATTTTATCGCCATGATACATTAGCCATCTACACATAAGATTATTCTCCTTTTGTTTTCCAATGACTAGTCCCTCTCAAATAAACTGGGAAAGTCTCTTGAGTTAAATTTTGATTTAGTTTCTGCTGCTGATACATATCAAATACATAGTCTACAATCTTATCTACGTCAATTTTAAAATCATTATTAACTATTTGTATCTCAGCTATAGATTCTCCTATTAATTCATAACCTGAGTATAACTTTTCTGAATATTCCTCAAGTTTATAAACATTCTCAGAAATTATTTGATTTGTTTGCAAATCGTAAAGTCCTAAATAGAAATCTCCCATCTTGGCATCAAGAATCACGGCTACTTTGTCTGATGTTGTTGGTGTACTTTTAGCTAATGCAAACATACTCGAAAACCCTACAACAGGAATATCCATACCTACAGCAAAGCCCTGACTTACTGCTGCTGCAAGCCTCACTCCAACAAAGCTACCAGGACCAACACCATAAGCTATAAAATCTAATGATTTCATAGCTATACAAGAGTTATCAAAAACACTTTTAACCATCTCTAGTAAGTATTTATTGTGTTGCCTAGGAATCTCCCTAGTATCACCATATACTCTTCCATTGGCAGATAGTACCACGGAACAATACTTACTCGATGTGTCAATTATCAAAAAATTCATTATCCAAACAACTCCTGTTTAATAAAAATATTCCTGAAGAATTATAAACCTTACTATAATAAATTAAAAATCATCATTCATTAAAAAAAGATAACTTTGCATAAATCACATACAATATGTAAAATCATGTTCTATATTAACCGATCCTAGCCTATTTATATATAATGTTACATTGGTTCCCTGGGCATATGCATAAAGCTACTAAAGAGTTTCGCAAAAAAATGCCATCTACTGATATTGCTATTGAGATTGTGGACGCACGTATTCCCGACTCTAGTAGCAACCATGTTTTAGAAGATATTGTTGGAGATAAGCCGATAATAAGAATTTTATCAAAAAGTGATTTAGCCAACCCTCAAGTAACTAAACAATGGTTGGATTTCTATAGTGGTAGCGCTATCGCAGTTAATACATTACAAGACAAAAATATAGCAAAAAGAATAGTTGAGCTAGCTCAAAAAAAATGTCCTAAAAGAGGCACAGTTTTAAAGCCCACTAGAGCTATAGTTTTTGGACTACCGAATGTTGGAAAATCAACAATGATAAATAAGCTTGCAGGTCGTAAAGTTGCTAAAACAGGAAATGAGCCAGCCGTAACCAAGCTACAACAACGCATCGATATTAGTAAAAATTTCATGATTTTTGATACTCCAGGAATCATGTTCCCTAGCCCCAAGAGTGAAGCTAGTGGTTATAGAATTGCAAGTATTGGCTCTATTCGTGATACGGCGATGGACTACGAAGGTACCGCTCACTATCTTATAAACTTTCTCAAAGAGAGAGATACAAAAAACTTCTTATCGCGATACAATTTCATATCTGAGCAAGATTTTTTAGAAAAACACCCTCAAGAAATAATTAAAGATATATCTGCTGTAAAAACCAACTACAATATAAAACAGGCTTCTAAAAATATAGTCCATGATTTCAGAGCAGGACATTTTGGTAAAATTTCCTTAGAAGACCCACTAACGATACAGCAAGAAAAAGAACAACTTCTTCTAAATCTAAAAAACCAAGACAACAATATCTAATTGTCTTAAAATAAATATAAAGTTATTATATAGAATAGTTAGATACATTTATTTGAAACTATAGTTAATGTCTGAATCAAAAAACACTTCAAAAAAGCCAAAAAGAATTGGTCACATAAAGGCAAATAAGAAGAATATACTTGGCGCCATACTAATTGTAACTATTCTCAGTGGAGGTGTCTATGGTGTAAGTAGTTATCTAGATTATAGACATAGCAAGTTTCTCAAAGAATATAATACTGCTATCACAGATATTAAAAGTCACAATAAAAGTGGTTATAAGAATGCGTTCAACATTATTAAAGAGCTTGTAGATGATGATGAAGCATCAGCTCAAGATTTTTTCTATTTAGCATACTCTTACCAGTATGGACTTGGTACAGAAAAAAATTATTTTGATGCATATAAATATTATAAAAAGTCAGCAGCCCTAAACTATCCACAAGCATTCTACCAGATAGGTACTCTCTACAGAGATGGACTAGGAGTCAATAAAGATAATAAAAAAGCCATAAAATATTTTAAAAAGTCCTACGATTTAGGTTACAAAAAGTCAATATCATCTATCGCAAACATGATTAATTCAGATAACAACCTAATTGCAACTATTGATTCAGAAATTTTATATGACATTTATCTAGCTTATCAAAATGGTAAATTAACCAATGAGAATGAAAAAAACATAGATAAATACATTACAACTGCTGCAGCTAATGGTTATGAACCAGCTATTATTGTTCAAGCCCGAGACTTTACAAAAAAAGGTGATAACTATAGAGCTCTAATGTTATGGCAGACACTACTGTACAGCTCTGACCCAAAAGTGGCAGAACTAGCAAAAAAAGAAATCGTAAAAGTCGAAGAACTAGTTAAGCAAGAAAGGTTAGAAACACTAGAAAAAGAAAGACTAAAGCGTATTGAACTACAACAAAACTTGCGAAAAAAACGAATTGAGAAAGCAAGAAGAGCAGAACAAGTAAAACAAAAAATCGAACTTGCTCTATCAACACCAAAACAAGAGATACCAAATCTAAATGGTTTAATCTATTTAAACCTATCAAGAGTTAATAAAGGTCAGTTACAGCAATTTTACTCAGATATACTAAAGTCCTCTATTGATATGAAGATGTTAGATATTAATGATAATTTAGATTATAGCTATATTGATGACTTCTTAATACTATCAAAATACATTGATATTAGATCGTCTTTAAGATTTGACTTTGGAGAAAAAGCTAACAGTAACAAGTATGAGGGAATTGTTTATTTTTTCTATAATAATGAAAATAAATTTATTAAGCAGTATGCTATTAAGGCTTTAAAAAACATACAAGTAAAAGACTCATCACTATCACCAAAATTAAAAGATTTTGAAAAAATAAAGGTTATAAATAATCAAGCTCAAAATACAAAAGAAAATAGAAAGCAGAATAGCAAGCTTAAAAAAGCTCCTGAAGAAAAAATTCAATTAACTCATGAAGAGAAAGTCCAAAGAATGCAAATCTTTGCTCAAAAAGGTGACTTTAGACAGTTATATAAGCTAGAACAGGCAGCAAAAGGTGGTGATGCTTATGCTATGTACTATGCTGGAGAATATTACTACAACGCAAAAGAATACAAAACAGCCCTTGACTACTTTAATAAATCCGCAGATAAAGGGTATGGTCCAGCCTACTATAAATTAGCATCCTTGTACTATAATGAAGAGCAAAACGGTGTGCCTTATGATAAACAAAAAGCCATGTACTACTACAAAAAGGCAGCTCAGCTAGGTGTAAGAAACGCTCAACATATTTTAATGCTTATTGAATAAAAACCTCTTCTGCTTACTGGTATTCCCCCTTTTTCCAGTGTTTACGACAAACTGAAACATATTTTGTATCAATATCTTTTAGAGAATCATCATCGACAACTATTGGATTCCCTTCTTTTACAGCTTTACCATTTTGCACCATCATATTAAAACTAGCTTTTTTACCACAGAAACATATAGTTTTAACCTCCTCTAAAGTATCAGCAATTGCAAGTAATAAAGCCGAGGTTTCAAAGGGTTGGCCCAAATAGTTTGTACGAAGCCCATAACATATAACAGGTATATCCATTAAATCAACAACATCAGAAAGTTGCCAAACTTGCTCTTGAGTAAAAAAATGTATTTCATCTATCAATACACAGTCTATTTTGTGTTTTTTATTATATTCTTTAATAAACTCAAATATATTATCCTGATCTGTCAAAGAATAAGCATCTTGATCTATACCTATGCGTGACTTTACCTTATTTAATCCTGCTCGCTTATCTATCGCAGAAGTTAAAACCAAAGGTTTTCTACCTCTATCCTCATAATTATAAGCCACTTTTAAAAGATCTAATGTTTTACCAGCATCCATTGCTGAATATCTAAAATATAATTTTGCCACTTTTTCAATCCTTAATTACTGCCAACTTCCATACATAGGATTAGGAAAAATATAATACTTTTTGCCAAATACGGAATACTTATCATTATCAACTTTTCTCATATTCTCTTGTGTCATCTTAGGAAAATCTTGAATATTATCACCAAAATAAGCTATCACACTATGTGCTGGTAATTTTCTAGTAAAGATAATATTATCCGAATATTTACCTGTTGTTACAGCTTCAAACCTGGCATTTTTATCATGAGGTTTCTTAACACTATCATTAGAGAACAAAATTTGATCATAATATATACCTTCTTTTGTTAGATTCTCTTCTGTAGCTTTAATTATTTTATCATCTGAACCGTAACGATTTGTTACAAAACTAACATATCCACCTAACTCATGTACTTTATTTGTAAGCATCGCTGCACCTGGTAAACCTTTTGCCCTTTGCTCAACTATACCTTCTCTAAACTTTTGTTCACTATAACTATAATCTTTATAATTATCATACTCCTGCCAAGAGTTATCTAATACAGTCTCATCAACATCTAAGATAATACCCCAAGTACCTTTTTTAAGATGTTGTTTTTCAACTTGATACTCTATTCTATGCCCTGCTAGATTATAGATTTCAAGATATAGTGCTCTTCTTTCATCAGAATCATGATACCACTTAACTCCATCAATATTTGGACTGTCACATGTGGCCGCATACCCACTAGCACAACAAAATTGTAAGGCAACAAAAACAAATAATATAGCTTTCTTCATTTTATCCTCTTTACTTTTTTCTTATAATATTCACACCATGACGAATTGGTAAAACCAGTGTCTCCAAATCATCTCTTTGACTTATATATTTATTAAAACTATCCAGTGCTTTTGCTCGTTTATCTTGGGGGTTTATTACCTCACCACGCCAAAGTATATCATCTACGATGATAACTCCTTTATCAGATAGCTTATCAATCAAGATATCAAAATACTGTTGCGTTTGTTTTTTATCAGCATCAATAAATGCTATATCTATCTGATCTGGTAGGGTTGGTAATATATCAATGGCATTACCCTGACAGTACTCTATGTTAGGATATTGAGCTATAAAATCTTTTGCAACTACTTCGCCTGACTGATTAGTTCTATCAATTGTATAGACTTTTGTATTAACAGATACTTCTGCCATTGCGATAGCCGACATTCCAGTAAATGTGCCAACATCCACACAAATTCTTGCTTGAGTCGTAAATACAAAAAATTGTAGTAATTTAGTCACCATCTTTTCTGATAGCATCTGAGCACCATGAATAGACTCTTTAGTAATATCATTTAAACGATTAAGATTAGTTGATAAATCACTCGTATGCTCAATACAGTATTGCCAAATACTATCTTCAGTAAACTGATTTTGTTTCATGACAAATAAGAATATAAAATAATTGACTCCGAGTATTTTGCATTAATGATAATCATTAGTCTAGACACTTACCGTGCTTTTAATCAAATTTTATGATAGAATTTGCGAGCATTTTATTATAAACAACTCTCTTATACTTAGAGAAAAATTACTAAACAGAATAAATACATAAAGGTTTCAAATCAATGAAAGAACAAAAAAGAGTTTTCATAAAAACTTTGGGTTGCCAAATGAATGAATATGACTCACAAAAAATGCATGAAGTATTAGATGAGCATTTTCATACTGTCAAAACTGATGACTATAAAAATGCAGATATAATTCTAATCAATACATGTTCAATTAGAGAAAAAGCCCAAGAAAAAGTATTTCATGAGTTAGGAAGATGGAAAAATCTTAAAAAGAAAAATGAAGACCTAGTTATTGGTGTTGGTGGATGTGTTGCATCTCAAGAAGGCGAAAATATAATTAAAAGAGCTCCTTTTGTAGATTTAGTGTTTGGTCCTCAAACAATTCATAGACTGCCTGAAATGATCAAGCAAAAAAGAGAAACTCAAAAATCTCAGGTTGATATATCTTTCCCAGAAGTTGAGAAATTTGACTTTTTACCTGAGCCAAAAGCTGAAGGTGCTAAAGCATACGTATCAATTATGGAAGGATGTGATAAATATTGCTCATACTGTGTAGTACCATATACTCGTGGACCTGAAGTTAACAGACCATTTGAAGATGTACTTGGAGAATGCGCAGCTCTAGCAGAGCAAGGTGTAAGAGAAATTACTCTATTAGGACAGAATGTAAATCACTACTTAGGTCCAATGGAAAATGGCGAAACTGCAGATTTAGCATTACTAATTCACTTCATAGCTGAAATAGATGGTATTGAAAGAATTAGATTTACAACTTCTCACCCTGTTGAGTTTTCACAAAATCTGATTGATGCTTATGGCAGTGTACCTGAACTAGCTAACCATTTACATTTACCTGTGCAACATGGTTCAGACAGAGTTCTAATTAATATGAAAAGAAATCATACAATTTTAGAATTCAAACAAAAAATTAGAAAATTAAGAGCAATCAGACCAGATATTACTATTTCATCTGACTTCATCGTTGGCTTCCCAGGTGAAACTGAAGAAGATTTCCAAAAACTTATAGATTTAGTAAAAGATGTGAATTTTGATCAGTCATTTAGCTTCATATACAGTAAGCGACCTGGTACTCCTGCTGCTGACTTACCTGATGATACACCAATGGAAGTAAAAAAAGATAGATTAAAAAGACTACAAGATTTATTAAATAGTAATGCCCAAATTATTTCTAGACAAATGGTTGGAACAGAGCAAAGAATCTTAGTTGAAGGTACATCTAAAAAAGATGATAATGTTCTAGCTGGTAGGACAGAAAATAATAGAATTGTTAATTTCATGGGCGATAAGTCTTTGATTGGTCAGTTTGCTATGGTTAAAATAACGGAAAACTTACCAAATTCTCTTAGAGGAGAGCTTATTTAACTTATGAATAAAACTCAATTTGTTCTAGAGCCTTATAATTACGATGCTATGATGCTACTTTGTGGCAATCTTGATGAAAATATTCGTGCGATTGAAAATTACTTCACTGTTGAAATTAAGCATCGTTCTGATGAATTTGAGATAACAAGTGAATCAAGTGCTAACAATACTCAAGCAAAAAGATTTATCAAGTCATGTTATGCTGAAATTTTAGCTGGAAATACTGAGCTTGATTTAGAACAAATCACAACAATTCTAAACGCTACTGCAAAAGAAAAAATAGCTTCAAGCAATAAATCTCAAAAGAAAGTTGAAGAAGCTGAAGTTCAATTAAGAAGTAAAAAGCTCAAAGCACGTACACAAAACCAAGCAATTTATTTAGATAATATCAAAAATAATTTTGTTACATTTGGGGTTGGTCCTGCAGGTACTGGTAAAACTTATATGGCTATTGCCTGTGCTGTGTCTGCTTATGAAAGAGGTGAAGTTAGAAGAATAGTACTTGTTCGACCTGCTGTTGAAGCAGGTGAAAAGCTAGGCTTTCTACCTGGTGATTTAACACAAAAAATTGACCCTTATTTACGTCCAATGTACGATGCCTTGTTTGATTTTATGGGTGTCGAAAAAGTAACTAAACTAATAGAAAAACAAGCCATTGAGATAGCACCTTTAGCATATATGCGTGGTAGAACTATTAATGATTCTTTTATAGTCCTTGATGAAAGTCAAAATACTACTAAAGAACAAATGAAAATGTTTTTGACAAGAATTGGTTTTAATACTACTGCTGTCATAACAGGAGATATAACTCAGGTTGACTTACCTAAGAATGTAACTTCTGGCCTAAGACACGCCCTATCAATTCTTGATAATATTGATGGAGTAGCTATTACATATCTTAAATCAGTAGATATTGTACGCCACCAAATAGTTCAAAAAATTGTAAATGCTTATGACAAGCATGAAGAGAATACTAAAAATGGATAGTCTAAATTTAAATGTCATCAACGATGACGAACACCCCATACCTAATCAAGATTTACTAGAAAAATGTTTTGCTCTCGTAGCTGACAAGCATAATATTTCGCAAGCTGAAGTGAACGTGAACATTGTATCAAATCATGAGATACAGCAAATTAACAAACAATTTCGTAATAAAGACAAGCCGACAAATATTATCTCTTTTGAATTTGAAAAACCTGAAGGATTACCTGAAGATATAGCTAATGACTTTTGGGGAGATATTGTTATAGCTCCGGAAGTACTTCAGAAAGAGGCTCTAGACCAAAATAAAAAGCTAGATCATCACTGGCAGCATATTTTTATCCATGGATTATTACACTTACTAGGTTATGATCATATTACTGATCATGAAGCCGAAGAAATGGAAGGCTTAGAAATTGAGCTATTAGCTAAGCTAGATATAGCAAATCCGTATATTGAACAAGAGAACTCAAATGTCAGAAAATAATCATTTTATAAAAAAACTTACATCGAGTATTTTTAATATTAAAAATGAAGATGCCCTTATTGATGCTATTAATAGAGCAGCAGATAATGAAGTTATTGATAAAACATCACAAAATATGCTAATTGGTGCTATGAAAATATCATCTTTAGATGTGGGTGATATTATGATTTCACATACTAAAATAGTTGCTATAGATATGTCAATGTCTATAAATGAAATTTTAGAAAAGACTATAAACTCCAGTCACACACGTTTACCAGTATACTGTAAAGACAAATCTGAAGTTCTAGGAATTTTGCATTCTAAAGATCTATTAAAACTAATTTTTGAAAAAGAAATTGAATCATCTGATGATGAGGAGTTAAAAGCAGAAGATATCAAAACTATACTTCGCCCTGCTATTTTTATACCAGAAACAAAAAAACTTAATGCTATGCTAAAAGACTTTAAAAATAGTCAAAATCATATTGCTATTGTTGTTGATGAGTATGGTGCAATTTCTGGACTAATAACAATCGAAGATGTCTTAGAAGAAATTGTTGGAGATATAGAAGATGAGTTTGATATTTCTAGTCAAAATATTATCAAAATAGCTGATGATAAGTTTATAATTGATGCTACAACATCAATTGAAGATTTCAACGAATATTTTGCAACCTCGATAGATGATGATGGTGATTATGACACTATTGCTGGGATGATAATTCAGACTTTAGAAAGATTACCTGAAAAAGGCGATAGTATTGTTGTTGATGGCTTGAAATTTATAGTACAAGAAGCAGATAATAGAAAAATCATTAAAATTTTAGTCGAAAAGTTTAAAAAGTAATGAAAAAAATTATTCTAAAAATCACTCCACCAGTATTAAGTGGTGCCTTACTAACGTTAGCTTTTGCTCCATTTCGCATTGATGTATTAGCTGTTGTAGCTTTAGTAACTTTTTTTTATTTACTGAATAGATCGGTTAGAATTCGTGATGCTTTTTTCACATCTGCATTATTTGGAATAGGATTCTTTGGTACTAGTATATCTTGGGTATATATAAGTATTCATCTATTTACCGAATCAGTAGCTGCTGGACTATCTGCTGCTATTGCATTAGTAATTTTACTTAGCTTCCTACATATAATACCTTTTGGTGTTTTTAGCTACATTCTCACACGTAAAGCTAGTAAATTTACTAAGCTATTAATTTATCCTGCATTGTGGACACTATTTGAGATTGTCAAAGCAAACCTTCTATGGGGAGGGTTTCCTTGGGTTTCTCTCGGTTACTCACAGACAGAATCACCTCTAATTTGGTATGCAAATATTGGAGGTGTTTATTTAGTAAGCTATATAGTTGCTTTGATTGCTTGTCTAATAGTCTTTTTCATCTGTGACAATACTTCTACTAAGAAGATAATTAGTGTTGTAGCTATTATAGTAGCGTTATGTTTAGGTGGTTATCTTATTAAACACAATCAACCTGAAATCCAAACGAATCAACCTCAAAAAGTAGTTTTAATTCAGGGCGATTTTGTCCAAGGGTTTAAATGGGATCGTGATAACTTTGCAAAAATGCAAAAGTACTATCAACAAGCTGCATCTAAATACAAAGATTCCTTAATAATACTATCCGAAAATGCTATCCCTAATTATCGACAATTCATGAGTGAATATTTTAAAAATCTTACAAAATTAGCAAATAAAAATAATAATGCTATGCTCATAGGATCTTTAAGTGCTGATCAATCAACTGCTGGAACTAAAATTTATAATAGCTCAATCATTATTGGCAAAGGTGAAGGCGTTTATAATAAGCACCACTTAGTCCCATTTGGTGAATATTTTCCAATTAAGTTTTTTGGATATGTAGATAGTGTTGGTCTTAGTAGTTTTAATGCTGGTGATAATATACAACCTATTATGACAGCCTTTGGCTCCCCTATTGCTAATTTTATTTGCTATGAAGTTGCATATCCTGAACAGGTTCGAGATCAACTACAAGGTGCTAAGCTTATTTCTATAATAAGCGATGATTCGTGGTTTGGTGACTCGATAGCACGTGAGCAACAGCTACAAATATCTCAAGTAAGAGCTATAGAGAATAACAAATATGTTCTTACAACTACAAGCAATGGTATTACAGCTGTTATTAATTCAGATGGAATAATTGTCAAAGAACTACCCAAAGATACTCGCACCTCTCTTGAGCAAACGGTTTACCTCAATGATTATCATTCTATTTGGATGAAAGTTGGTATGTCATTAATATGGTTACTAATAATATTCAGTGTAATAGTTGGTATAATTCTCAAAGAGAAATCACAAAAAAAATAAGGGACTGTCCTAGATAAGTTTAATTTAAAGTCTCTCTAACTCAATATCTGATCAGCTTTAGCCACTCTTTAGAATCACTGTGGTTAAATTTCCTCTCACATTCCTTCAAAAACAAATAAAATTTTCTAGATATACCATTAAATTTCCTAAAGTATCCCTTAACTGATTCCAGAGGTTCTCTATGCCATTTATGAGATTATGCTTCTAAGCGAAGAACTTACAGTAGTTAATTCTATAGTGTTTAAAGTCTTAGTAATTTAATGCTATTATTGAGTTGTTTTATAATGCTAAAAAGCTAAATTATGAGTGTTACTCTAAAGAAAATGTTACTAAAATATCTTGTAGAAAAAGGTTAGATGAAATTATCAATAACATAAAAAAGGAAAAAAACTTCAGATATAAACCAGCTAAAAATCACCCTTGGAGACAGTATCAAAAAAACAATCAAAATCAAGTAACAGAAAACCGAACATTTCAGTTTTAAGTCAAAATAGTTTTTCTAAAAGCTTCAAAAAATAAGTTTACACTGCTACTATTATATTTGAGTTTGTAAGTATCTATACATTACAAATTTGGACAAAGTTAAAATATTTTATGGAGAAAAAATGCTAAAAAACTTTAAGAAAATAACTGGCATATTTTTAAGCTGTTTGATTCTAGCCGGTTGTGCGAATCAGACACTTTCATTGAAAAGTATACCAGAAGATCAAGATCCGACAGTAAATCAACATCAATGGTTTTTCTTAGGAGGAATCGACCAGGAAGATTCTGTAAAACCTTCAGAGATCTGTGGTAGCATAGATAATGTTGGTAAAATCACATTTGATGAAAGTTGGTGGAGAGATGGTTTAATTACATTCTTCAGTCTTGGTATTGTCACACCAAGACAGGTAGAAATTTATTGTGTCAGCGAGCCAAAAACCGAGCAAGGAGATAAGCAATGAAAAAAATATTAAGTTTATTTATAGCTTGTTCAGTTTTAGCAAGTTGTGCAAGCCAAGAAGCTATGTTTCAAACTACAGCGCCAGAAAAGCCAACATTTTCAAAGCAAGATGATTTTTTCTTCGGATTTGGTGAATCTACAGACTATGATGCAACATCTATATGTAAGGGTGCAGATCATATTGCAAAAGTTGGTTCCATACAAACGACTAGTGATGTAGTGTGGTCTTACGCAACTTTAGCAATTTATACACCAAGACATGTTGAAGTATACTGTAATAATTAAGTAAAACTTTTTCTAAGTTAATTTCTCAAAAATTTTTTTTACCATATTTATGATAGCGTAACTACGTCTGTAGTATTATATGATATCTTAAAATTAAAAGTGATAAACACCTGACGAATACGCAAATAATTATACTTTTCTCCTGTAAAGGATATGTTATAAACATTTAGATATTCCTTGTCCGACTTTAAAAAAAGATAAATACCTACTATATAAAATTTTTATTTAATACAACTCTTCTATAAACTCTAACTAATGGTTCATGACAATATATTAAACTCAAATGAAACGTCTACTATTTACATCTTTATCCTTAATTCCAATATTTTTACTAGCAAACACTACTATAGATGACTCTTTTAATAATTTGGAAGATAAATATCATGGTAAACTCGGAATATACACCGTCAATACAGATGATAAAACTAATATCAGCTACAATGAAAATTATCACTTCCCAATTTGTAGTGTTTTTAAATTTTTATTAGTTGGTGCAGTTCTAGAGTATGATATGCAAGACAAAGGTTTTTTAGATAAAAAAATTCTAATAACTCAAGACGATATTGGTACTCTAGGTTATGCTCCAGTAACAGGCAAAAATATTGGTAAAACCTTGACAATATCACAGCTCAATTACGCAGCTATTCTAAGTGATAATCCTGCTGCTAATATCCTTGTTAGAGAGATTGGGGGCTTGGAAAACCTTAATAAATTAGTAACAAAGCTTGGAGATAAAGATACTATTATCAAGAATGATGAGCCTAAAATCAACCACACAAAACCAGATAGCAATATCAATAAAACAACACCTAAAGCTATAACTCAAGACATCTATAATCTAGCATTTGGTAATATTTTAGATAAAAAACATCGTGAAATCTTCATAGGATATTTACAAAAAAATAATACTGGTGCAAATAGAATAGCTTACAGTATGCCTAAAAATTGGATAATTGGTGATAAGACAGGAACTTGTGGAGAGTATGCAGCTACTAATGATGTAGCGATAATTTGGCCACAGGATAAACAACCTTTTGCTCTAAGTGTTTTATATACAAATCCTAGTGATGTAAAAGCGCCAAGTAATGAAAAAATTATTCAGCAAGCATCTAAGCTAGTTGCAGATAGTCTATTAAATAATAGCTATAAATAAGATGTACGCCACATAGAAGAGACATTATTTACAACGGAATCCCTATCTTGAATATTAGTCAAGAAGTATAATCCAGTTCGTTGTTCAATATCCTTAATTGATACTCTATAATTTGCAATCTTTGTCTTCTCAACTCTTGCATTAGGCATTACAAAAGCTATGGCTTGATTTTTAGAAGGTACATATATTATCTTAAAGAAGTAATCCGGCACCGCTATCTTATTATCACCTATTGTTTTATGTATCTTCTGTTTTTTATATATAGGACCTGTATATACATAGATTGAATCATACATATTTGCCCAAATTCGCTCATCTGTTTCCAATCTCTCCCAACCTTGCCTGTTTAATCCGGCCTTTTGAGGAGACATATTTGATAATAAAAACGATTCATCAGCAGATTTTTTACTAAAGTCCATTGAAGCATAAGATGCCAAATGTCCTCTATCATAACCAGAACGATAATAATCATCTAATGTAGCTCGATAAACAAAAGGTATATCTCCATCCTCTTTAAATTTATCATCTCTTTTTAGTTTATTAGCGACTTTTGACTTTGTAAGCTTAAATGCTACCCAGCTTGCCTCTTTAGTTTGATAATTATAGCCAACAACATAACCATCACGACATAGGTAGAGATTTGATTGTCCTAACCCTTCTTTAATATCATAACTAGGATTACCATAAGCCAAAAATCCATGGCAATAATCAGTCACTGCAGGCAGTATTCTAACAGGTGGATACTGTTTTAGATTCTCGAATTGATTTATTTGCTGTTGCTGATCTTTTGCACTATCACTTTCAGAAAAGAATTTTGCAATTATATTCTGGTTATCTTTGGCAGTATAATGCTTTAGTGGCTCACTAGTAAAATAGTTATATATTTTATAACGTAAATCTATAAATTTTTCTTTAATATCAAACTTATCAAATAGAAGTCCTGAAAAACCTCCACTAATAGTTAGTGTCAAAAATAATACTATCTTTAAATAGCTAATTGACTTCTTATTGTCTTTGTTAGAGTTTTTCTTTTTTGCTGCCATGTTTACCTATTTTTTATCACAAAAATATCACTAGAAATTTTCATCTATATTAATTGAAAAATATTAGAAATAAAAAATTATTCAGCTATTTAATATGTCTTGTCTTGAATAATAAGAAATCTTTGACTTCTTGATCTTCGATTAATGGTAATACTTCTTTTCTAATTCTACTATAGTAATTGTTTATAGTTTTTTTCTCGGTATAAGTTAGCATCCATGTTTCAATCAACTTATATTCATAAGGTACTAATGTCAAATCTTCAAAACAATAAAAAGGTCCATGTCCTGTAGGAGAATCTTGATTGCGTTGCTTTACATAACATAAGTTTTCAATTCTAATACCAAACTGACCTGGAAAATATGCTCCTGGTTCATTGCTTAGAATCATACCAGGCATTAGCTCAACTTTTGATGCTGAGTTTATGCGTTGAGGACCTTCATGCACACCTAAGAAACTACCAACTCCATGACCTGTACCATGAGCATAATCTGAACAGAAATGCCATAAATGCTCACGAGCTAATACATCTAAGTGAGATCCTGTAGTTCCTTTTGGAAAGACTGCCCTGCCTAAACCAAGATGACCTTTTAAAACTAATGTATAGTATCTTCTATGTTCATTAGATGGCCTACCAAAGTGAAGTACACGAGTAATATCAGTTGTTCCTTCTTTGTACTGACCCCCAGAATCACATAGTAGAGGTGCTTGATCATCAATTTTCTTTAGATTTGCATCTCTCTTAGCTGAATAATGAATAATCGCACCATTAGCAGCATGACCAACAATATATGAGAAACTATCTTCAACATAACCCTTTTGCTTAGCACGAAACTCTCTAAGTTTTGCCATCGCATCAAGTTCATCTATCCCTTGATAGTTGTTCTCCATCCAATGCCACCACGAAATAAATGCTGCAGCATCCTTTTTATGAGCATCTTTTGATCCATTTATTTCCACAGAATTTTTAAGAGCTTTGCTTATAGTTATTGGGCTGGTATCTTCGATAAGTTTACTATGCTCATTTTCTTTGATTGCTAATTTAACAGCATAGCTTGCAATATTACTATCAATAACAAACTTTGCAGCAAACTTTTTCAAATCTGTAAAAAACTCTTTATAATCCAGAACAATAATATTGTTTTGCTCAAAATCACTCAGAACATCTTCCGTGACTTTATCTTTATCAATATACAAGAAAGTACTTTCAACTGTAACCACCATATAACAAATTGCTAATGGCGTATTTTTGATATCTCTACCTCTTATGTTTAAAGTCCACATAATTGAGTCTAAGCTTGTTTCTATCAAACACTCAGCTTTGATAGATTTTAAATATGTTCTAAGATTTCTCAACTTTGAATCAACAGATTGACCAGAATATTGAATCTCATGAGCAAATATTTTCTCTTTAGGCAATGCTATTTCTTGATTAAGCTCTTTTTGAGCCTGAGCAACTAAATTATTGTTATCAAAGATAATTTTGCCATTTACTTTTTTTGCTATTGATAATAAATTTTCTGCTCTAGTAATACCTATTTTTTTTGGATCTATCGCAAGTGTTTTACCAGCTAAATTTTCTTCAAGCCACTCTTCTATTTTTGAAGAAAAAGTTGTTTGTTTCAATAGATCAAATTCATTTTTATCAAGTTGAAAATCTGCTTGAGTGAAGTACCTACCATCTGTAGAAAGATAAGACCTATCTAAGCCTACAAGCACATCTCCTGCTGAGCCATCAAACCCACTAATCCAACTACGGTACTGCCAGCATTCTGGAACATATTCATTATTATGATCATCTATAGATGGAACTAGATAAAAATCATAGCCTTTCTCTTTCATCAACCTTTTTAAAACTTGTAATTTTTCAGACATTTTATCCCCATTAGATATATTTAAATTCATTCAAACCATACAAATGTAGCTTGTCTACCTGTAGTACCTTCTTTACGATAAGAATAAAATCTTTTGTTACTGTAAGTACATAAGCCAGAGTCGACTATATCAAAACAGTGATTATCATTTAATATTTGTCGAGCTACCATTTTCATATCAAAAAGATATTTATCTTCACTTTTTGAGCGAAATGCTTGCCCATAAGCTTCATGCTGCTCTACAAATTTATCATGAACATCACAGCCAACTTCATAGAAGTTTCCAGAGATACAAGGACCAAACCAAGCTACTAGATCTAAGCCAACAAACTCCTTGAGAGTCTGCTCTAATATTCCTTGCAACAAACCTCTCCAACCAGCGTGAATAGCAGCTACTTTTGTCATCTTTTTATCAAAAAGTATTATAGGCAGGCAATCTGCTGTCAAAACTACACAAGCCTGCTTAGGCTTATCTGTAACTATAGCATCACAAAAATCACCACTATATTCTTCAAAATATGTGACAATATTTGTGTGATTTTGTCTTAACCATTTAATATCAGCGTTGATGTACGATCTAAATGAATTACGATTTTTTTCTACAGCTAAATGCTTATCACCAACATTATTTGCTAGATTAAATTTAGCATATTTATCTTTACTAAAGCCTTGAGTATTATTTGTATAACCTAGTTTAAGTCTAGCAAAAGGCGTATTTACAAAAACTACTGACATCCTCTTAAACTTACCTATTTTTTAGCGTAACGATTTTTAACATAATTCTCGACAATCTCTATAAACTCTTTTGAGATATTATCACCTCTAAGAGTATGAGCTTTTTTGCCATCTATAAATACTGGTGCTACAGGGGACTCTCCACTGCCTGGCAAACTAATACCAATATCAGCATTTTTTGACTCACCTGGACCATTTACTACACAACCCATCACAGCTACTTTCATAGCTTCAACACCATGATATTGGTCTTTCCATGTATGCATTTTTTCATCTAAATGATCTTTAACTGTACTAGTTAGCTCTCTAAAAAATGAGCTAGTAGTTCTTCCACAGCCTGGACAAGATGTCACACTTGGAGTGAATGTTCGCATACCAAGATTTTGTAAAATCTCTCGACAAACTCTAACCTCTTCTGTACGTGGAGCATTTGGTGCAGGAGTTAGTGAGACACGTATAGTGTTACCTATACCCTGTTGTAATAATATCCCCAAGCTAACAGCACTAGCAACAATACCTTTTGTACCCATACCTGCTTCAGTCAGCCCTAAGTGTAGAGCATAGTCACACTCTTTAGCAAGCTTTTGATACACCGCTACTAAGTCTTGAACTTCACTAACTTTACATGAAATAATGATTTTATCTTTTGCTAGACCAAGCTCTTGTGCATACTTTGCACTCTCTAATGCCGAAGTAATAAGTGCCCTATGCATTATTTGCTGTAATGTTAATGGACTTTCTTGAGCATTATTTTCATCAATTAATCTAGCTAATAATGCCTGATCTAAACTTCCCCAGTTAACTCCAATACGAACAGGCTTATCATTTGCAATAGCAATTTTGATAATCTCTGCAAACTGAGTATCTTTCTTTTTACCAAAACCCACATTACCTGGATTTATACGATATTTTGCTAATGCCTTTGCACACTCTGGATATTTGCTAAGTAGAGTATGACCATTATAGTGAAAATCACCAACTAAAGGTACATGGCAATCATGCTTTGCCAACTCTTTAACAATCTCTGGCACAGCGGCAGCAGCTGGCTCATCATTAACGGTAATTCTAACTATCTCACTACCTGCTTTATGAAGAGCTAAAATTTGTTTAACTGTCTTTTCAATATCTGCAGTATATGTATCTGTCATTGATTGGACAACAACCGGATTATTTCCGCCAATTAAGACATCTCCAACTCTTACAACATTTGTTTTACTCATATAAGAACCCAAAAAATTATATTTATATTTTTAAATAATTTCACGAAAAGTATACAATGTAAGATTATATCATCATAAAGATTAATTTTCATAAGCTATGAACTTTAAAGAATTAGAAAATTACTTAAATAACTACTTTGATATTGCTCAATTTAAAGACTATTGCCCAAATGGTCTACAGATTCAAGGAGATAGAGATATCAAAAAGATTGTCACTGGTGTCACAGCATGTCAGGCACTTATAGACCAAGCTGTAAAAGAGAATGCTGATGCCATTATTGTACATCATGGTTATTTTTGGAAAGGTGAAAGTTACCCTATCGTTGGTATGAAGTATGAGCGTATCTCAAAACTTATAAAAAATGGTATACACCTATTTGGTTATCACTTACCTCTAGATGGACATTCTAAAATTGGTAATAATATCTTATTAGCAAAAAAACTAGATCTTACAAATTTAGAGTTCTTTGAAACAGGTTCCAAGCCTGATATTTCAGTGATAGGCAACTATGATTTAGATTTAGATACTTTTAGCAATTTAATAGAAAATAAACTTGATAAAAAGCCAACCGTAATTTCTACAAAACAGCAAAATAAAAAAGTAGCTATTTGTACTGGTGGGGCACAAGACTATATTGAATATGCATATCAAGCAGGAGCTGACACTTTCATATCAGGAGAAATCTCTGAAAGAACAACTCATGCTGCTCGAGAACTAGGTATAAACTATATCGCAGCAGGACATCACGCTACAGAAAAAGAAGGTGTAAAGGCTATTGCTAATTTGCTTAAACAAGAGTTTACTTTAGATACAAAATTTATAGATATAGATAATCCAGCCTAGTCATACTCATTATTTCCGAGGTAATTCTTGAGAGACTCCTTCAGGATATCCCCTGTAAGAGATAATCTTTTTATCATTACTTGGGTTAATAATTCTATCTGTGTATCCCAAAAATTTAGTGTTATCAGTTCCTAGCCTATATACTAAACTATTCCAGTTTATTTTTTTATCTTTGACAGTAATATTTGGATCTGCCCATGATGCCTCAGCCAAACCAGTCATTTTCGGAAATGCCATATACCATAAATGATTAGCATTATTAATATTCTCTGACCACAGAGCTCCCTCTAGACCCTTTATATTTTTAGCGTCTTTTGTTGATAAACTTGTAATTGTAGTTTTTGAATCTAAAGCACTATGTAAAGCGGCATGTGTATCTGCATATTCAGTAGCCCAGTAAAAACCAGGCTCCCAAAAATCTGGATTATATGATAAATCAAAATATGTATCATCAGCATATGCTAATACTGTAGAGTAACCAGCCTTTGCTAGTTGCTGTGCTTCATTGTATCCAGAGCTATTAAATGCACTCCAAACCCAAATATATCCGGTTTTCTCAGAAGGTATTGAGTCTTTATCAATACCTCCAGCTAAATTTCCATTAGGATCATTTTGGACAGTTTGTTGCCATCCAGATATTCTTAGATTAGTATTTTGTTGCAACTCTTTGAAAAACTTATGCGACTTTTCTAATGCATTTAAATCTTTTTGATTTTCACATGTTGAGTCATTAGTCCAAGCATCAGCGGAAACTTCATCACCACCTACACTAATTTGTGGCTCAAAATATACTGTATTTTGGTTATCAAAAAGCTTATATATCTCAGTTACAATCTGATCAATCTTAGCTGTAAACTTTTCTCCTTGAGTATTTGACTTGTTATATAAACACACTGGTATAACATCATCATAATACCCTTGTACACTTATATAGTCACTTTTATCAAATTTATTAAAAAATATATCAGGTGCTGAATCAATTAGTGCTTTAGCATGACCTGGTAGATCTATTTCAGGAATAATAGTTATTTGTCTAGCATTTGCATAACTAATAATCTCTTGAATATCTTTTTTTGAATAATATCCCTCATAAATCGTTGCAGCTGTTGGGTAATTAGGCGATATAATATCGCTATCTTTTATTTTCTGATTAAAGTAATTTGATTTATCTAAATTTGCTTGTTGATACATTTGTGCCGGAATAATTGAGTTGTCATTATATCCTCTTGTACTGGCTCTTTTAACATCTACACTATCTAGAGCTAGCCTAAAACCTTCATCATCAGAAAAATGAATATGTAAAGTATTTAACTTTTGGCTTGCCATAGCATTAATTAGTGTTTTTATTGTCTGAACACTAAAGTAATGTCTAGCGACATCTAACAATATACCTCTATACTCAAATCTTGGTTGATCTTTGATTGTTACTTGAGGAAGTATCAACATAGGATTGCTACTTCTCTCAATACCAACATTATCTTTTTGATAAAGGTTTCTCAGTGTTTGGATAGCATAAAATAAACCAGCATTTGTCTGATATCTAATATAGATCTTATTATCAGCTATTTTTAAGATGTAGCCTTCTTTATTTTTAATGGATAAGTCTTTTTTAAGAATAATACTCGCATGACTTTTATCAGTAACTACTTTTAAGTCATTAGTTGTAATCTTATCTATTTTAAAATATTGATTTAACAATTTGATATTCTGCTTACTATTAGAATCATCCACATATACTCCATTGTCTAAATTTATATTTTGCTTTGAGCCAATATCACTAATACTTAGGGGAGTTGGTATCAGATGATATTGATTAGCAAACTCTGAAGAATCACTGGCAATTGAGTTATCAATATATGATTGTAAATTTTGTTGGATTTCTATATCAATCTTAGCTGAATCATAGCCTTGAATGCTTGAGATTTCCTTAATATTTTTAGATATATAAGCATTTGGATTAGCATTGGAAGTTATTACATTACCGTTAGAGTCAATCAAAAAGAAGCTTTGAGGAAGAGATGATATATTACCAGGAACCCACAGGTTATTATTCTTGAAATTAAATCTATATGTATGCCCTGCCTCTAGTTCAAAATCAGTAGTAGCTCTAAACAAATTACTATAACCATCAGCATAGATCGGCATAGTATCCAGATTGTCTGCTTTTTTAACATAACTTAGATTTGCTGATTTTTTAGTGCTTAAATCAGTTACCTTAAGAGTAAGATCAGGATTTACATCCTTAGATGAGTTATAAGTTCTTGGCATGTAAAAACCAAAAAGCCAATTTCCTGTTTGATTTTGATTAACTTTGATATCAATATTCATATCAAAATTACGATTATTTTGACCGATATTTTTTATTTGAATTTTTTGCACATCAAAATCAGTTGCAAATCCACTACCAATTAAACACTGAGAGCTAAGTAATACAGCTATTAAATTCTTTTTCATATATGCCTTATATCAAATTGAATTAATTTAAAATGATAATAATTATTAAAGATATTATCTAAACAATTTGATTATTGAAAATAAAAGATGAAAAAAAATATAGAATTAATAAAATTTATTTAATGAAATCTTGTTCGATTTCTTCTAGGGTACGTCCATTTGTTTTTGGTACAAATTTAAATGCTATAAAGCTATACACCAAAGTACATACTCCGCATATACCCAAAATCACACCATAATTTCCATTAAAATGTTGTGTTACAGGCATCACTGAAGAAGCTAATATTGCAGAAGCCATACTATTTAAGAATAGAGCTACTGCTAAACCTTTACTTCTGATATTGGTTGGTAAAAGTTCAGACATAATAACCCATATATACGCTCCTGGACCAATTGCAAAAAAGAATATATATAAAATAAATCCTATAAGCAAAACTATACCTTTTGCTGAAGTATCAGGCATCGTATACATAAGCACAGCCAGAGTCAGTAAAACAATAGAAACCATTAAAGTCCCAAAAGTAATTACAAATTTTCTTTCAATTTTATCTGCTATAGCTACTGCTATAATTGTTGTAACAAAATTAAGACCTGTGATTGCAACACCGCCAACCACAGCAGCATATACAGAACCTAAACCGGTTTCTTTTAGCATTGTTGGAGCATATTGCAAAATACTATTAATTCCTGTCATTTGAGCTAAAATAGCAACAGAGAATACTATAAGCATTGGCATCAAATAATGTCTTTTAGTAAGGCTTGATAATAAACTACCTTCATTCTTAGTTTTTTCAATCAAAGCCTTAACTTCTTGCATTTGCTGTTTTGCTGCTTCTACACCTATTGTTTCTGTCAAAATCTTCTCTGCTTCTTGTTCTCTATTTTTCATAATCAACCACCTAGGAGACTTGATTAAAAGAAAACCGCCTATGAATACGATTAAGCCAGGGATTAAAGCTGTAAGAAACATATTTCTCCAATCACCAGTTTCTAAACCAGTTGTAGGATCAGTTGATATAAATAGTAGACTTACAGCAACAGATATTAATATACCTGCTGTGAGAAATAGCTGAAAACATGTAACGGCTAATCCTCGAATCATGCTAGGCACAGATTCTGTTAAATACAATGGAACTGTTATAGATATAAAACCAACAGCCACACCCTGTACTAACCTCGAAAAAAGTAAGAAATTATAACTTTCAGCAAAGTAAATCATAAATACTGATACTACGAATATTAATCCAGATGCCGTGATAATATTTTTTCTACCAAAAATATCTGCTAATACTCCACCTATAAGAATTGCAAAAGCTCCTCCAAATAACACAGAACCACCTAAAAATGATTCTTGAGCAGCAGTCATACCTAACTCAGATTTAATAAAAGGCAAAGCTCCTCCGATTATACCGATGTCATAACCATATAACATTCCACCCATCGCTGAGAAAAATATAATCATAAACACCTTTAGCTTATTAGCTTCTTTCATTGTTTTCTCCTTCAAAGATAAAACTATAGTAAATACCTAAATTAAACTGTTTCGGTAACTTTTTTTAGATTACTAGGGCTATCCGGATTATAACCTAACGACAATGCTAGATCATTAACCATCAAATAGAATTTTTGCAATATAACTACAGTTTCAAGAATTGGATGTGTTGCTGCATTAACATGTAGATGAACTTTTGCATCAGATTGATTATCTGTTGTAGCGAAAACAGTTCTAACTCCTAAATCAGTCATTCTCTTGACTATATCACGTGTACCTTGAGCGCTCTCATCATGTTGCAGTATGGTAAATGTTGTAAAAGTCTGATTCATCAAAGCAAATGGACCATGTAATACTTCGGCTGAACTAAATGCTTCTGCATGTATCCCACATGTTTCTTTGAATTTCAAAGCCATCTCTTGGACTATCGGGAATCCAAAACCTCTTCCGATGACAAACATGTTTTTACTTTTCTTAAGCTCTTCTATAGCTGGAGTCCAATCAGAACTTAAACTTGTTTCCAGTGTTTCAGGGAGACTATTCAAACTTTCCAAAAGAGCTTGATCTTGATTATATTCAGCTACAATACTTACTAGTGCAACTAATGAAGTTATTACACTCTTGGTTGCTGCAACAGCATTTTCTGCATCAGCTCTCACAGGTAAGACCAAATCTGCGCTGTCTGCTAAAGGTGACTTTTCCACGTTGACTATAGCTAGTGTAGTACATCCTGCTTTCTTGCAACCTTCAAGAGCTAGACGCAAGTCAGGGCTACCACCGGACTGTGATATACCTATAGCTAATGTATGCACATCGCCTATATTTTTATTATAAATAGTCGTTACAGAAGGTGGTAGCGAAGAAACACTAAACCCTAACTGAGTCTCAAATAAATATTTTGCATAATTTGCCACACAATCAGAACTTCCTCTTGCTACAGTAATAACTCTTTTAATATTCTTTTCTTTAAGAGTTTTAACTATAGATTTAATGATATCTTTGTTAAGTTTAAGTTGATTGGCAACTTTTTCGAAACTACTACTAGCTTCTTGGTGCATAAGCGTTTTTGTCATATTAATTGATAAAGTAAAAATTATAGGTAATCAATTATAGGCTTCTTTTTTTTATTTTTACAATAAAAACATCTATCAAATATAGATAATTGTTATTAATTTTTGATAAGAAAAATTCATGCCAGGTATGTAGTATACCAATCTAGTAAACTATGTTAAAATCCATCTCTACAATTTTATATAATAAGGTTAAAAATATGGTGGTTTTACTTATAATATCAATCTCTCTCCTAATATATCTACATGTTAAGCAAGTTAGCTTCAACCTTAGAACGATATTAGCACTAGTTACAGGAATTATTATTGGCATTGTTTACAATTGGACAAATAGTTATAGTAATAGTTTCATACAAATTAGTAATATTTTAGGTGATGGCTATATCTCTTTACTTAAAATGTTAATTATCCCTATTGTATTGACATCAATTATTCACTCAATAATAAACCTAAGAAACCATAAAAGCTCATATATAATAAAGCTTGCTACAAAAACAATCATAATTTTACTTGTTCTTACTGGCATAAGTGCTGCGATTGGCTCAACAGTCGCTATTTTGATGAAGCTTGGTCAAGGTATAGATCTTAGCTCAATGACTGCAGTAACCAAAGAAGCGAAATCAGCCACTCTATCTGAGAATATACTAAGCTTCTTACCGGATAATATTTTTCAACAAATGGATAAAAATAATGTTATTGCTGTTGTTATATTTGCTATATTAATTGGTTTCTCAATGCTTATAGCTCATCGTGAAGATAGTAAGCTAGCTGATCCATTTATAAATTTTATTGATTCTGCTTTTTTTGTAATCAAAAAACTAGCAAAGTTAGTTATTGCAACTACACCTTATGGAGTGCTAGGACTAATGATACAAATGAGTATTGAATTAGATAAAGGAAGTATATCTGCAGTTATTTCTTTTGTTTTAGCTTGTTATATAGCTATGTTTATAGTTTTACTTATGCATATAGCATTGCTTCTGATATTCGGTACAAATTTAGTAAAATTCTATAAAAGTATATGGAGAGCTTTACTTGTAGCTGCTACATCTAGATCAAGTATGGGTACCCTACCACTATCTATAAATGGTCTTAACAGATATGGATTATCAGAGACTATTTCTACATTTGCACCTACTATGGGCACCACTATGGGTATGAATGGTTGTGCAGGAGTATTTCCTGCAATATTAGCAATTATGGCTATGTCTGCAACAGGTATGGATATAAATTTTGCAACAATACTTACTATATCCCTAATCTGCATGTTTGCTTCACTAGGTGTTTCTGGTATTCCTGGCACTGCGTATGTAGCCGCTGGCGTCGTATTTACATATTTTAATTTACCATGGGAAATTATTGGTTTAATACTAGGTGTAGACGCTCTTATTGATAGTTTTAGAACACCTCTAAATATACATGGAAGCATGACTACAGCAGTAATAGTAGATAAAACTACCAAAGCTTCTTAACACGCTAATATTTAATAAACTATTTAAGTACCACAAAAAGTAAATCTAACTTTCTCTTGCTCTAAAGGCTCTGACATATATTTCTTAGTGAACGCGTTGAGTTTATATGGTGCTTCAAGTGCTGTCACAAGACTTTGAAGAATACTAAAATTACCATTTTCTGCAAACTCAAGTGCTTTTTCAACTTGATGATTACGCGGAATTATTACTGGATTAGATTTCATCATACTTTCAAAATTGATATCGTAATTGACATATTTATCTAACCAATCTTTTAAGCCTTTATTCCGCAAGTAATCAAAATTATTATAGCTTAGATTATAGAACGTATTTGTATAATCTAACTTATGTTTAAACATATCAGTGAGCAAACCGGAAATAAGTTCATCATCATATTCACTATTGATACTAAAACCTATTTTACTAAGAAACATTTGTCTCCATTTTTGCTTATAAATTTCCGAATAACTTTGCAGTTTATCTTGAGCTAATTCAATAGCTTTTTCCTCATTCTCTGAGATAAGTTTCAACAAACTTTCTGCTAATCTTGCAATATTCCAGCCAGCGATTGATGCTTGATTAGCAAACGCATATCTTCCATCTTGATCTATTGAACTAAAAACAGTATCAGGATCATAAGTATCCATGAATGCACAAGGTCCATAGTCAATAGTTTCGCCTGAAATAGTCATATTATCAGTATTCATAACTCCATGAATAAAACCTACTCTTTCCCATTGTGTTATTAAAGTTGTCTGTTTATCAATGACATAGTCAAGTAAGCTCAAAGCTTTATTGTCACTGTATGGAATATTATGTCTAACAATCGTATAGTCTAATAACTCTTGGCTATAACTCTCACCAAGCATAGCTGCATACTGAAAAGTACCTACTCTAATGTGACTACTTGCAACTCTAAGAGCTATTGCTCCTTGTTGTAATTTATTTCTTTGAATATTCTCACCTGTTGATATCACAGCTAAAATTCGGCTAGTAGGTATGCCTAGATTATGCATAGCTTCACTAACTATATATTCTCTAAGCATTGGCGCTAAAGCTGCTTTACCATCACCACCTCGAGAGAACTTAGTTAAGCCAGCTCCTTTTAGATGAAAATCAACCAGCTCCTCATTTGGTTTTTCATATTCACCAATTAAGATAGCTCGACCATCTCCTAGCATTGTAAAATTACCAAACTGATGACCAGCATAAGCTTGTGAAATTGGCTTTTTACTACTATACCCTAACAATTTTTTTAATAACTCTTGTGCTGATTTACCTTCTAAATCCAAACCTAAATCCTTGGCTAAACAGTCATTTACAATCAGTAACTTTGCATCAGGATATCTGTATACTTTTTGTTGTGAATAAAACTCATTAGATAAGTCTGTATAACTATATTGTAAATCAATCATAAAATCTATACTTTACTATTTTAGTATAATTTTAGCAGAGTATAGATAATATCATAGCTTTTGAGGTAAAATAGATACCATAAGCACTAGGGTAAGGAGTCAAATAGTTATGGAATATCTCAAACTAGCAATAGTTGATTCTGAAAACTATAACAATTTCTCTCATATTTCTGAGGGTAATTTTGACAGAGTAATTGTCTTTACAAATCCACAAGAATTAGAAGCAAACTTCAATAAAACCCAAATCTATCATAACTTTGAGCTTGTACCAATAATTTATGGTGAAGGCAACAAAGATAATATGGATGGTTATATCTGTGCTAAAGTTGGTGAGTATGTCGAAAGATATCGTGATTTCCGTACTTACCTTAGCATCACAATTTTTAGTAATGATCGAATTTTTAGAGGTATTGCATCATACTATACACGTAAGGGATTCAATATAGCTACTGCTGCTCCTAACCAATGCGACACTGGTAATAGTAATACTGATCCTAAAATACGTATCAAAAAATTCCTGTCATGCCATGAAAGCGTTATTAATAAAACATTCAAAAAACACTTTAATGAAACAAATCAAGATGCCTTCTATAGACTCATTAGAAGACACTTAGACAAAGATATACCTAGACAAATTACAGATCTTTTCGTTGAAAATAATATTGTATTCTTTTCAAATAAATCACGTAAGGTTGGTATTGATGAATCTAAGTATAACCTTTTGTAATGTTTTAATAAGGTACTGGATATACGATTTTTATAATGCTAAAATATTGCAACTTTTTATTCACTAATCATTTTTTTAGAGTTAATTATGGAATATAGAAAATACATTTGTATCGTTTGTGGTTTAATTTATGATGAAGCTGAAGGTTGGCCAGAAGATGGTATAGAACCTGGTACTAAATGGGAAGATGTCCCTGAAGATTGGGAATGTCCTGACTGTGGTGTTGGTAAGGATGAGTTTGAACTATTAGAAGAATAATTTCTTAAATGGTCTCCTTGTTTCAAGAAATATCTTTTGAAAATAAAGATTTCATTGTAATGAGAGATGATCTAAATCACCCTATCTTCTCTGGTAATAAGGCTAGAAAACTAGCTTATCTTCTAAAAAATCCAGATAAATACCCTCACATCAAGACTATTGTATCTTTTGGCGGTAATCAATCTAATTTCATGCTGGCATTATCACAGCTAGCTAATATCAAAGGCTGGGATTTCCATTATTGGATAAAACCATTACCAAAATTTCTTAAAAACGCTAAAAATGGCAACCTAAAACTAGCTCTAGAAAATGGCATGCAGTTATTTGAGACTACAAGCTCTCTAAAGCTAAAAAATATAAAGACGAATTACAATATAGACAATAGCCTTTATTTCTTTGATCAAGGTGGTAGGAATACTCTCGCTGAAGAAGGCATAGCTGATTGTGCTAATGAAATCAAAAAGTACTGTCTAGAAAATAATATTGACAATTATAGTATCGTTGTGGCATCTGGTACTGGCACAACTGCATTATACCTTGAAAAGTATCTACCAAACAAAGTCTACACTGTTGCGTGTGTTGGTGATAATCAATACTTAAAAAAACAATTTAATGATATTGATAGTAGTTTAAATCATCCTAGAATTCTCAATTTAAACTTTAAAACTCATTTTGGGCAGCTAGATACCCAAAATTACGCAATATACCAAAAGCTTCTAGAGCAGACAGAAATTGAGTTTGAGCTACTATATGACCCTATAGCTTGGCGCGCATTATTAAATGAACATCATAAACTTACAAAGCCTATTATCTACATTCACTGTGGTGGAACTAGTGGCAACGAAACAATGATTGCTAGATATACAAGACTCACAAAATAACTTGTTAAATATACTGTGCTACTAATATTTTGTTTAATTGCTTTCTTAATTCAACAATGTTTGTTTTCACAGATCTACATAGATTATATGTAGTATTAAGCTTCTCTGTTGTTGAATTACTAAACCTTATGCTACTAAGATTTGCCCTTGGAGAACTTTCAATAGCTGTTAAGACTGTAGATTCTTGTAAATCTAGAGGCTCCTGTAATATTTTTACTATCTGTCGAGCATAGGCTTTAATTTGCTCAGTTTTCGAAGAAAAGTCATGCTCATGGTTGATATATTCAAACATTTTATAAGCTATAGACATTCTCATTTGCTCTTCGAGAAATATATAAGCTAATTGATGTTCTATATTTTTACTCAACTTCTCATCACTACCAAACTCTAAAGACTTCCATTGGTTCAATAGAATATTCATCCTTTTAAGCTGAGTTTTTATGATGCGCATTCTTTGATGAAACCTATTTTTATTTTGCTGTATTAGCTTTTTGATTTCTTTAGGCTGATTTTTTGTAGATAGCTGTTTTATTGATTGCTCTAATTGATTTAGATTGTTTGTTATATCTGGAGCAGTATCAACAACTTCTATCAAATCCAGATTAGGAGCAACTTCAGATACAGTTAAATAACATTGTTTATAAATACCTAGAATATGATTATATTTTTCAAGAACTCCTGTTCTTAACTTCTCTATAGAATTAAATAAATAATCTTTTTTAGTATCTTCAAACTTAGAAACTGCTTTCAAATAATAAATTTTTCTACCAGATAATAATTCTATAAAAAGAGTTATAACATTACTTGCATCTTCTAAATCATACAAGTTATACATCCCTGCACTGCTATAAATCTTAGACAAAAAGCCAATTTTCCTATCAAGGCCTTTATTCAAATCTGAATATTTACCAACTAAAGCATTTTGAAACTTGATCCTTAAATCATCAGGAATACTCTGGTTACTATTTATTTGCTTATAGAAGCTTCTTAATTTACGCTTATTACTCGGAGTGTCTATAGGAAAACCATTATCTCTATACAAGTATATAATCTCAGCAAACTCTGCCATTTCTTTATCAAAATGTAGCTCAAAAGCATAAAAGATTTCTTTACTTGTCGGATGAGACTTAGCAAGAATCTCATAAGCAATTTTATTATCTCTTACCTGATCGGTTAGATTACTAAGAGTAAGCTTTTTAGACATATATAAACTTTGATATGATTCCTCAATTATAGATAGAAACTTATCTTGCATCAACTCTTTTTCACGGTGCTTGATAGAGTCAAAAATTATTTTACTAATAAAACCTACTAAACCTACAAAAAACACATAAAAAGAAAAATATGCAACTGTAACTAGCGGAACTCCTTGACCATGACTTAAATAATACCCCAAAGTTATAGCTATAATCGTGACTGGTCCAGCTGCCCAAAGTATAGATAGTATCGCCGCTTTGACATCAGCACGATGAATCGATGATATTAGTTCACTAACATAGGTATTATTATAAGAGTTTCTACTTTTAAAGATTGCTTTTATTCTATTGAGCTGTAACAAAATACCCCAACTATAATTTGCTAATAAGTTTAGTTCATATTTTAACAAAACCATTCAGCAACCCCAAATTCATAAAAGATTATTTTGATATTGAAATTAGAAAACCAATTATCAAATCAAAGTATTTAATTTTTAGGTACTTTTAAATCTTATTAGTCTATAATTGTTGGTGATTTTATAAAAATAGGTAAAATTTAATGATTGAGAATTTAAGAAATATTGCGATTATCGCACACGTTGACCATGGTAAAACTACACTGGTTGATAAACTATTACAACAATCTGGTACACTAAACACTCGTGGTCCAGAAGTTGAAAGAGTCATGGACTCAAATGACATTGAGAAAGAAAGAGGGATTACAATCCTTGCAAAAAACACTGCTCTAAAATGGAATAACTACCGAATTAATATCGTAGATACTCCAGGCCATGCTGACTTTGGTGGTGAGGTTGAACGTGTATTATCTATGGTTGACTCAGTATTACTACTAGTTGATGCTGTTGATGGTCCTATGCCTCAAACAAGATTTGTAACAGAAAAAGCTTTTGCTCAAGGTTTAAAACCAATTGTGGTTATCAACAAAATCGATAGAGATGGTGCTCGCCCTGACTGGGTAGTCGATCAAGTATTTGATCTATTTGATAGATTGGGTGCTACTGATGAACAATTAGATTTTCCTATTATCTATGCTTCAGCTATCAATGGTTGGGCAACTAATGAGCTTGGCGAACAAAAAGAAGATATGACTGATCTTTTCAAGGCTATTGTTGAAAATGTTGAGCATCCAGCTGTTGATGAAAATGGTCCATTCCAAATGCAAATATCTTCCTTAGACTATTCCAACTTCACAGGTACTATTGGTATTGGTCGTATCCAAAGAGGTAAAGTCAAAACAAATACTCCTGTAACTATTGTTGGTAAAGATGGTAAAACTCGTAATGGTAGAGTATTACAAATATTAGGCTATATGGGTCTAGACAGAGTTGAAGTGCCTGAAGCTCAAGCTGGTGATATTGTATGTGTAACAGGTATGGAAGGTTTGAATATATCAGATACATTATGTAGCCCTGATAAAGTAGAAGCATTACCTGAGCTTTCTGTAGATGAGCCAACTATTAGTATGACTTTCCAAGTTAACAACTCTCCATTTGCTGGTAAAGAAGGTAAATATGTAACTTCTCGTCAAATTAAAGACCGTCTTGACAAAGAACTACTTACAAACGTAGCTCTAAGAGTTGAGCAACTTGATGATCCTGATAAATTTAAAGTATCTGGTCGTGGCGAGCTTCACCTTTCGATCTTACTTGAAAATATGCGCCGTGAAGGTTATGAGATTGCAGTATCTCGCCCACATGTAATCTTTAAAGATGTTGATGGCGAAAAACACGAACCTTATGAGCAAGCAATTATAGATATCGAAGAAGAGCATCAAGGTACTGTAATGGAAAGAATGGGCTTACGTCAAGGTGAGCTTAAAAATATGGAACCAGATGGTAAAGGCCGTGTAAAACTTGAATTTATAATACCATCTCGTGGGTTAATTGGTTTTTATACAGAATTTTTAACTATCACGTCTGGCTCAGGTATTTTAAACAAAGTATTTGATCATTACGGACCTATGAAAAAGCAAACTCTTGAAACTCGTCAAAACGGTACTCTAGTTTCTATGCTATCAGGTAAAGCAGTAGCGTTTGCTCTTTGGAACCTTCAGGAGAGAGGTAAAATGTTTATCTCTCACGGTACAGATGTTTATGAGGGTATGATTATTGGTATTCATAGTAGAGATAACGACTTAGCGGTTAACCCTTGTAAAGGTAAACAGTTAACTAACGTTCGTGCCTCTGGTAAAGATGATGCTCTTACACTAGTTACTCCAATTAAACTAACTCTTGAGTATGCTCTTGAGTTTATCGAAGATGATGAGCTTGTTGAAATCACACCTGAATCAATCAGACTAAGAAAGAAACATCTAACAGAATCTGATCGTAAAAAAGCAGCTCGTGGAACTCTTTAATTTTATAAAATAATTATATATTTCTATATAAATCATATAATACACTCTAAAGTTAACTCCTAAATCACTTTTATAAAATTTAAATAATTTATAGGACTTTCTTATGAAGCGATTAGATAATAAAATAGTATTAATAACAGGTGCTGCTAGAGGAATAGGTAAGACAACTGCTGAACTCTTTTCAAATGAGGGAGCAACTGTGATTATTTCAGATATAAACGGCAGTTTAGGTAATCAAACGGTTAAAGATATTAACTCATCAAATTGTGAATATAAACACTTAGACGTTAGTCTTGAAGATGATTGGATAATTATTAGTAAATATATTAGATCTAAATTTGGTAAACTTGATATTTTAGTTAATAATGCTGGCATTACAGGTTTTATAGAGAGTTCTGGCCCTCATAACCCTGAGGATTTAGATATGGATTCTTGGCAAAAGGTTCATTCTATAAATTCTAATGGTGTAGCCTTAGGGTGTAAATATGCTATTAAACTTATGAAAGAAAATGGCGGCAGTATAGTCAATATCTCTTCCCGCTCTGGACTTGTAGGTATACCTCAGGCTGTTGCATATGCTTCGAGTAAAGCATCTGTAAGAAATCATACTAAATCTGTTGCTTTATACTGTGCTGATATGAATTATGGGATTAGGTGTAACTCAATTCATCCAGGAGCTATATTAACGCCAATGTGGGATGAGATGCTGCCAAAAGATGAAGATCAAAAACAAGCAGCTATTAAAACTATTACTCAAGACATACCTTTAAAGAGAATGGGTAATGCAAAAGATGTAGCTTATGCTGCTTTATATCTAGCATCTGATGAATCAAAATATGTCACAGGGATTGAACTAAATGTAGATGGTGGAATACTTGCAGGAAGCTCTGCTGCACCAAGAGATAGAAAGGAATAAGAAAATTTAAATAACTTGATATAAATCAATAGCCTATAGCTAAAGCATTACCTCTACGTGGATCTGCTGCACCATAGACATATTGTCCATCAGACATTACAGACTCTGCAGCACCCATAGCAGCATAAGGAGTAACAGTGTTACCCATTTTTTTAAGTAGATTGATAGTATCCACAGATACACCCTGCTCTACACCAATTTCTTCTGGCCATAGTTGACTATGTATACGAGGATTGTTAACCGCTGATTGTAGATTCATATTATAGTCTATAATGTTTAAAATCACCTGTAATGTTGTTGTAATAATACGACTTCCACCTGGTGAACCTGTAGCTGAAAACGGCTTGCCATCTTTATCAAGAACAATTGTCGGGGTCATTGAGCTTAATGGTCGCTTATTTGGAGCAACTGTATTAGCTTCACCTTGAACTAAACCAAACACATTTGCCACGCCTACTTTTGCTGCAAAATCATCCATTTCATTATTTAGCAAGATACCAGTTCCCGGTACTACGATACCATTCCCATAAGAATAATTAAGCGTATAAGTATTAGATACCATATTGCCATCTTTATCAACTACACTAAATTGAGTAGTCTGAAGCTTTTCGCGATCTTCTGGATCAACTGTGCTTATATCTTTACTCGGAATATGCTTATCTGTAGTGATTTTTTGAGCAATCTGTTTCGCATATTTTTTAGACAAGAATTTAGCCAAATCCATCTTAACAAAATCAGGATCTCCTAAATCAGAGTTTCTATCATTATAAGCATAGCTCATTGCATTACTCATAAGATTAATGGTTTTAGCGCTATTGTTACCATAGTCAGCTAATGGGAAGTTCTCTAGAATATTTAATAACTCTATCAGAATTACACCACCGGAGCTTGGTGGCGGCATAGAATATAATGTATAACCTCTATATGTACCTTTAAGTGGCTTCATTTCTTCGACATTGTAGTTTTTCAAATCTTGTAATGTGATTAAACCACCATTTTTAGCCATACTATCTGCTATCTTATGAGCAATATCTCCTTCATAGAAAGCTTTTTTACCTTGTTTTGCTATTAGTTTCAGACTATTTGCAAGTTCAGGTTGCTTTAAAATTTCTCCAACCTTATAAGCAGAACCATCTTTATGATAAAAAATCTTCATAGCTTCTGGTGATTTTTCAAGCCATGGTTTTGCAGTTATAAGCGACTGATTTAGGTCATAGCTTACTGGGATACCATCTTCAGCAAGCTTGATAGCTGGAGCAATAACCTACGATAATTTCAATTTACCATATTTTTGTTGCGCATCTACTAAACCAGCTACAGTACCTGGAACACCAGAAGCACTGTATGAGCCAGAAACCTTAGCATAATCAACATCTCCCTTGTCATTTAAAAACATATCTTTAGATGCTTTTGCAGGAGCTTTTTCACGGTAGTTTACAGCTATATTCTTATTGCCATCTTGTAAGTGGATAATCATAAAGCCACCACCACCAAGATTACCAGCTCTAGGTAATGTAACAGCCAAAGCAAAGCCAACCGCAACAGCTGCATCTACAGCATTGCCACCTTGTTTTAATATATCTAAACCAACCTGACTTGCTAAAGACTCTTGAGAAGAAACCATACCATGTGTTGCAACTACTGGTTGAGCAATTTGCATCTCTTCTTGAATAGGAATAAAATCATAACCTGTTGGTACTGGTGCAGCAATCAAAGCTAAATTTGGTAAAAAAATTACCATACACATCAAACTTACAAATAGTTTTTTCACTAATAAACCTCAGTAACTATTTTTCAAACATAGTATATAAGATATCAAAAAACGATACCTTAAAAAAACTTTTTAAGCTAAACAAAAGATATTTTTTAAGACTTGTTTATAACTTAGACTAAACTTCAGTAACCTTATTTACACTAGCAAGACTACTTTTTAGAACTGGTGGAGTATTTTGATATGCCTGGACAAAACTTTCATCACTATAGGCAACTTCTGATTTAGTATTTTTGTTTTTAATACCTAAAACACTTAATATTGCTTGATCACTTTGAGGACTATCAAGTGATGGATCTTTTTGTTTAAGGACTTTTGCCATACCATAGTCATAGTTCTGGAGGTAGGCATTTCTCATAGCTGCATATGGATCTACCGATACTTCTTCTAAGTTTGAATATGCCGGTAAATAAGAGACTCCTTCATTGGTATAATATAATCCATATACACTATAGTTTACAGCATAGGCTGTAAATGTACCTACTCCTGGAGCCAAAAACAAATACGACAGAGGATTGAACATAGCATCTACGCCATCACTAACTCCCTCTATAGTACCAGGTCCAAAAACTGGCCAAACAATATATGGTGAAGCATATCCTTTCTTATACACTCCCCATTTATGAAGAGTAACTGCAAAATCCTGATGATAACGCATTGGCAATCCAAACCTACTACCAGCTACATCAAAAATACCTACTACCCCAAGAGTTGTATTTTCTAAAAATCTCATACTATCATCACCAGCATATCCCCATTCACCTTGAAAAAGATCATTCGCTACTCGACTAGGTTCAAAAAGATTTTGGAAAATATTGAATATACCCGTCTGTACAGCATCAGGCATAACATAATTATAAGCTTTTGCTACAGGTGTCAGATCCTCATATAACTCATTATTCCAATGAAACATCTCGCGATTATAGTTTTCATAAGGATCTCTATCATTAAGAGGTGTCTCCCATTTAACTGAACAACCTGATAGTACTATGATAGTAGCGAGTAACAAAATACTCTTTTTTATTTTTAATTTCATGAACTTATTAAATTGATTCCTAAAAATCTCACAATTATAGCTAATAATTGCTATATATACATACTGAAGTAGTATTTTATGAAAATTTTTGACCTTTCTTGAAGCTTCTAACCCAAAAACGCTCTACAGCAAGTGCTTCAAGTAACTTATCTGAACATTGCTGACTTTGATTTGTTATATATGATGTAATAATCTTAGCTGCTAATAATGATGAACATAAACCTTTTGAGCCAAATCCTGAAGATACATATAGACCTTGTTGATACTCAATATTTGGCATTTTTGATTTTGGATAGCCTTTAGACAGAGGCTTATAAAAAACTTGTTCAAAACTATTATAATCAGCAAGCCTACCAATAAGTGGTAAATGATCAGAAGTTACACATCTCGTAGCTACTCTTGAATTAATAATTTCAACATTATAATTTTTATTATCAAATATTTGCTTAATTTGATTAATATTAAAATTATTATCTTCTTGCCTTATATCTCCACTAGTATCATTATTATCTCGAAATGTTGCTCCAATAACTTGTAGATTATCTTTATAATTAGGGATTATATATCCTTTATCCATAATATTATTTGAGATATCAAAACATCTTTTGATAACTGTTAGCTGTCCTTGTGATGGGTATACCGGAATATTTTGCAGCAGAGAAATATTTTTAAATAATGGATACCCTCCAGCAAATATCACAATATCAAAATCTTCAGTAAAATTATTAAATTCTAATTGCCAAGTATTATTCTCTAATTTCTTAATATCCAAGAGCTCATTATTTAATTTTAATTTAGCAGTTGATAATTTAAGCCATAGCTGACAAATACTTTTAGGTACCACAGATAAAGCATTAGGATAATATACAGCCATGTTATGAGTATCTTTGCCAAGTAATTGCGAAAGCTCTTGATGAGATATTAATCTAGCTAAATCATCAGCTATCTCTCTTTTTGTAAAAATCTTTTGATATCTATTTAGTTCTTTTTCATCACTTAATATTTGCAAGACACCCTGATTACAAATTTCGATATCATTACGATACTGATTAATAAACTCTAATAATATACTATATCCTAGTGTATGAAACTGATCTGAAAAATTGTTATCTGAAGTCAGATATGGTTCTAAAATTCCCGCAAAGTTCCCAGAAGCTTCTGTTGCAATATCAGAGTTTTTATCAAATAAAGTTATATCAAAGTTAAGGGTTCTACTTAATTCATAAGCTAATGAACATCCTGCTAGTCCAGCTCCTATAATAGCTATTTTTTGATTACGCACCAAAACCTCTGATGCCTTCTCTTTTACGTTTTTGTTCTGCTCTTAGCATACGGGCTTGTTTTGGATCAATAGTTAGATTTCTGTATATCTCAATTCTATCTCTATCTTCAGGAACATGATCTAAATTGACTATTTGTCCATAGATACCAACTTTAAGATTTTCGATACTGTCTAATTCAGAATAAGCGTCTAAGATTTTTGATTCAATAATAGCTTCTCTAACAGTCAGAGAATCATCAGACTCAACATAAAAAGACTTCTGCTCATTAGGTAAAGCATAAATGACTTCTACTTTCACTATTTATAAACCTCTTCTGCACGTTTACAAAATGCTCCCAACATCTTATCTGCAAGCCCACGAAATACTGGACCAAGAGCCATTTCCACAAATTTATTTTCAAAGGTAAACTCCATGTCCAATGATACTTTACATGAATTTTCATCTTGAGGTTCAAATTTCCAATCACCTGTTAAACTTTTGAATGGTCCATTCATAAGATTTAAATGAATATGCTCATCTTTTACCATTGTATTATGTGTAGCAAAATCCAATTTCACAAATCCTGATTTGATTTTTAGAGATGCTTTTGCTTCTGTTTCAGTGTGTTCAAAAATCTCAATATCGTAGCACATCGGCAAAAATTCAGGATAGCTTTTAATATCATTTACAAGATCATACATTTGTGAAGCAGTATAATTAACAATTGCAGATTTATTAACTTTATTCATTTATTTAATCTTTTGTGTTTTGCTGATAATATATAGCGTTACATTGTATATCTTTTACAAAAAATAATAAAGTTATGAGTAAACATAAGGTTTCTCCAGCAACTATTGCTAGGAATAAAAAAGCCTTCCATGATTATACTATTCTCGAGAAATTTGAAGCTGGAGTAGTACTACAAGGATGGGAAGTAAAAAGTATCAGAGCTGGTAAAGTACAGATGATAGATAGTCATGTGCATATCAAGCGTGGTGAAGCTTGGCTTTTTAATTGTCTAATAACTCCTCTATTATCAGCATCTACTCATGTTGTAGCTGATGCTTCAGCAAATCGTAAACTATTACTTAATCGCCGTGAGATAGATAAAATCATGGGACGAATTGAGCAAAAGGGATTTACGTGTGTGCCTTTAGCTATGTATTGGAAAGGTCCTCGTGTGAAAGTTGAGATAGCTCTTGCTCAAGGTAAAAAAGTTCACGACAAGCGTCAAGCTCAAAAAGATAAAGATTGGGCTCGTGAAAAAGATAGGATCTTTAAGAAGGCGCATAGATAAAATGACTGAAATAAAAATAAGCAAAACTGAAAAAAAATTACGCCACTATATTACTAAGGCTATAGCTGATTATAAGCTTATCGAAAAAGGTGATAAGGTTATGCTATGTCTATCAGGAGGTAAGGATTCTTTTGGATTATTAAAAGTTTTGCATGGATTAATCAAAGATAAAACTTATGATATTGATCTTCATGTGTATACATTAGATCAGTCTCAACCTGGTTGGGATGATAGTCAACTTAGAAAATATCTTGACGATTTAGATATATCTTATGAGATTGAAACAAAAAACACTTATGGTGTTGTTATAGATAAGGTTCCAGAGGGTAAGACTTATTGTTCGTTATGCTCGAGACTTCGCCGTGGTAATATCTACAGATATGCAAAAGAGCATAAAATGGATAAAATCATTCTAGGACATCATCGCGATGATTTGATCGAATCATTGCTAATGTCAATTCTATATCAGGGCCAAATTAAATCTATGCCACCTAAGTTTATCACTCAAGATGGTGAAAATACTGTAATCCGCCCAATGGTACTAGTACAAGAACGTAATCTTATCGAATTTGCTAAAGAAGAAAATTTCCCAATAATTCCATGCAATCTATGTGGATCTCAAGAGAATCTTAAAAGAAAAAAGGTTAAAAAACTTATCCAAGATCTAGCACATGAAAATCCGAAAGTACCTAGCAACATCTTAAATTCGCTTTCAAATGTATTACCTAGTCATTTGATGGATAGAGATTTACTTAATATCATACAAAACTAAATTTGCAAGTTCCTCTATATATTCTATCATTCTGAACTAGTTTCAATCTCAATAAAATAAATACTTATCATAATATCGAGTTTTGAATTAATTAACATATATAATCACAGTACATTAGCAGTTAGTAGTCCATAAAACAAATTATTAGAAAATAAAATCAATACTATTCATCATACTACGGCTCCGACCGTAGTATCCATTAACAGAGTAGAGATGTTATCAATATCCTTTAGATCCTATGGTCAAGCCATAGGATGACATCATTTTTTCATTATGTCATTCCAAAATATTACAAAATAGAGTGATATTTTATATCTATAGAACTAACCCACATTATGAGAAAAATTAGAAATTTTAAATGTATTTGGACATGTACTTTGGTTAGCATTTGGTGCATTAGCTAGCAAAGCAGACAAATCTTTCTGGTTTGGCTCATCAGCATTTTTAGGTAATGATATATACACATCAACTAGCATACCATCTTTACAATTCAAATATACTTTATTACTAGTACCTGCCCCAAAGCTTTGATTAAAAGCATTATCAAACTGTTCAATAGTTATATCTTTACCAATATTTTGGCTAAATAACTGCTCTAATTTTGAATCATTTATTTGGTTTACAAAAGTAACTGCTTGAGTATAATATTGGTTTTGATCATGTAATTGACAAGTTCCATGCTTGTACCATTCATGGCGTTGTAAACATGAAGAGTCATTATATCCTGGCATCACACTATGCAGCAACTCCATAGTTTTATCATCTAAATTTAATGGCGCATAATTACAAAAATCAGATTGTTTCTGAGCATCACAAAAACCATAATTAGTACCACAAGTATCTTGATTTGGCCAAAATCCATGTAGCGAAAAACTCTTAGCCGCTGCACTATCTACAGGTAGATTTTTACACTCTTGCTTTCCAGCACTGAAGCCATAAGTCTCACAAAATGCGGGCTGCCAACTAAGAGCTAGTACATAGCTATCAGCAAGTCCAGGCTCCTGGACACATTGTATAGCAGGAGTATCACCTCCTTCTTCGATATCTGCGATACCGCAACTACTACTTACCCAGCGCAACTGGCTTTCACTAGCATTTGAAATAAATACTCTAAACCAATCAGGATTAGTATCTTTATTTTTTTCCTGAATAGAGTAAGTTTGCCCTGCAATTACATAAGTATTATCAGGGTTAGTCATTTTGTTTTTTGATATATACGCTTGACACGCCGACTCTGCTGTAAATGTACCTTTAGCAGGTACCGCATATACCGATGCAGTAATTAATACCAAGAAGACAATCGCTAAGGTACGAATTGTTATTTTCATATAAGTAAATTTTTGGTTAACTTCAAATAGTAATTATAACTTAATTAGAAGTATTTCGAGAAACTAACTTTTGATAAATTTGTTCTAATGAAATACCTTTCTCTCTCAGTAAAACTAATAAATGAAATAATAAATCTGCTGTCTCAGAAATTAACTCATCTTCTGAATCTTGTTTCATTGCGGCAATTACAACTTCTACACCTTCTTCGCCAACTTTTTGAGCGATTCTAGGTAATCCTTTTTTAAATAAACTAGTCAAATAGCTATTCTCAGGTAAGTAATCTTTTCTTTCAGCTATTAATTTTTCTAACTTATCAATTATATACAGAGAGCTATTTTCTTCATCTTGAGTAAAACATGATTTACTACCAGTGTGACAAGTTGGACCGTATGGTATAGCTTTGATAAGTATAGAATCATTATCACAATCGACAGCTATATCTTTTAGCTCAAGAAAGTTTCCACTTTCTTCACCCTTAGTCCATAAGCGTTTTTTACTACGACTATAGAAAGTTACTTTGTCAACTTCTAAAGTCTTTGTTAAAGATTCCTTACTCATATAGCCTAGCATTAAGACACTATTATCAATTGTTGATTGAATAATAGCTGGAACTAAATTATCCATTTTTTGCCAAGCTATAGACTCTATAATTTTGTTATCCATTTTCTATCCTATTTTACTATTCTTGTCGGTATATTATTTTTAAAAAGTTCTTGTTTTAACTCAGGTATCGCAATAATGTCATCGTGAAATACACTAGCTGCCAAAGCACCATCTATATCTGTATACTTAAATACATCAATAAAATGCTGAATCTGACCAGCTCCACCAGAAGCAATAACAGGGATTGAGACATTTGATTGGACTTCTCTAAGATGCTCTAGATCATAGCCACCTTTGACACCATCTTGATTCATACAGTTAAGAACTATCTCACCAGCACCACGAGACTCAACTTCTTTTGCCCAGCTAACTGGATCTAATAATGTCTGTACAGTTTTATCAGCACTACCTGTATATTGGCAAACTTTAAATTCACCATCAATAAATTTGCTATCAATACCAACGACCACACACTGACTACCAAATTCATAAACTAGCTCATCTATCAAATCAGGTCTAGCTAATGCTGCTGAGTTTACAGATATTTTATCTGCCCCTTCATTAAGTATAGCTCGAGCATTTTCTACAGATTTTATTCCGCCAGCTACACAAAATGGGATATTTATCTTTTTGGCTATCTCTTGTATCCATTTGATAGAAAGTAACTTATTATCAGGACTAGCACCAATATCATAAAATACTAGCTCATCAGCTCCTGCATCTGAGTATTTCTGAGCCAGCTCAATAATATCGCCAATGATTCTATGATTTCTAAATTTTACACCTTTGACAACTACGCCATCTTTCACATCAAGACATGGAATTATTCTTTTTGTTAACATTCTAAAGCCTCTTGTAGCGTAAATTTATTCTCATATAGAGCTTTACCAATGATGACACCATAAGTATTTTGCTCTTCTAGAATTTCTAAATCTTCTAAGCTACCAACCCCACCAGAAGCCATAAACTGAACATCTGGATATATAGATGAGTAAATTCTATATAGCTCAAAATTTGGACCTTGTAGCATACCATCTCGTGAAATATCAGTACATAAAACATACTCAAGACCATCTCCAAGATAAGTCTGTAATATTTCATCTAAAGTTGTTGTACTAGATTCTTGCCAGCCATGCGTTGCGATATAAGGTATTCCTTCTTTAATAAATACATCTAAAGCTAAAACTATCTTCTCAGCACCATATTTCTCAAAAAACTTCTTCGTTAATGCTATGTCCTTAACAGCCAAGCTACCAATAACCACTCTATCAACTCCAATTTCTAGAAGTTTTTCGATAGTCTCAAAATCTTTGACACCACCACCAACTTGTAGAGTCATATTACAGTTTTCTCTAATCTTCTGAATAGTCTCAAATTGACAAGTTTGGCCTTTTTTAGCGCCATCTAAATCTACAACATGGATAAACTCAGCACCAGCTTGTTGATATGCTTTTGCAACATCTTTTGGCTCAAGCTCATAAGTAGTAGTTTTATTAAAATCACCCTTTTCTAAACGAACACATTTGCCATTTATGAGATCTATCGCTGGAAATATATTCATTTACAAAGCCCCTTGTATAAAATTCTCTAAAATCTTCATTCCAACCCTACCCGACTTCTCAGGATGAAATTGAATGCCATAAAAATTATCTTTATTTACCATCGCTGTAAAATCATTTATATAGTCATTCGTAGCTATACTAAATTGATTAAGCTCAGCATAAAAACTGTGCACAAAATATACATAATCATCTCCTGCAATATCTTTAAATAAAAAATGATCCTTATTTATATTTTGTAAACTATTCCAACCCATGTGAGGGATACTAAAACCTCGCGTTTTTTTAAAAGCTTTTACTTTTTCTGGAAAGATACCCAAACAATCTGTATTTCCCTCTTCAGAAAAACTATACATAATCTGCATTCCTAAGCAGATTCCTAATACTGGTTGAGTCAGCTCTGGAATAAGCTTACCCAAATCATATTTTTTTAGATTTGCCATTGCTGATTTAGCATGTCCTACACCAGGTAAAATTACACAATCAGATTTTTTGATAACTTCAGCATCATGTGTTAGGACTATTTGTTGTCCTAATTTCTCAAAAGCATATTTTATCGAAGCAAAATTACTCCCACAACAATCTATTATCGCTATCATAACACTCCCTTTGAACTAGGAATCTCATCTATACCATTCTTAGCAATCGCTTGTTTAAGCACTTTTCCTAAGCCTTTAAAACACGCTTCTATCATATGATGAGTATTCTCACCTGTTACTTTGATATGTAATGTAGCTTTTAGACCTTCAGCAAAAGATACAAAGAAATGCTTCACCAACTCTACTGATAAATCCCCAACCATTTCTCGATCAAAATTCGCCTCAAATGAGCAGTAATTTCTACCACTTAAATCTAGAGCAATCTCAACTAAAGCTTCATCCATAGGTAATAAAAAACCATAACGATTAATACCGTATTTATCACCAAGAGCTTGAGCAACTGCTTGTGAAAGAGTAATTGCAACATCTTCAACACAATGATGATCATCTATATGAAGATCACCTTTTGCCTTAATTACGGCACTTATCCCAGCATGTTTTACAATCTGATCAAGCATATGATCAAAAAAACCAAGACCTGTCTCTATTTCTCTAGTCCCAGGAACATCTAGATTAACTTTTACAATAATATCAGTCTCATCAGTGACACGCTTGATTTCAGCTACTCTAGACTTATTTAATATAGCTGTAGTAATATCATCCCAAGATTGATAATTTCCAACACCAAATTGAATAGGATTGACTTTAATATTATGAGCCAACTGTACATCCGTTTCTCTATCTCCAATCACATAACTATCTTTTAGAGAGATTTTTTGCTCAACTAAATAATTCGTCAATAAACCAACTTTAGGTTTACGACAGTTACAATTCTCATGAGCGAAATGTGGACAAATCAATACATTCTCAAACTCGATACTTTGTGATTTAAATATCTTCATCATCAAGTTATGCGGCGCATCGAAATCTTCTTGATGAAAGGACTCAGTACCTAAACCATCTTGGTTTGATACCATAACAAGTTTAAAACCTGCTTTTTGTAATTTTTTAAGAGCTTCAAAAACACCATCAAAAAATTCAAGCTTCTCAATACTATCAACCTGCTTATCTATAGGTGGCTCAACTATTAAAGTACCATCTCTATCAATGAATAAATATTTATTTTGTTTCATATTCGCTACTTAATTTTTGTAATACTTCGATTAATCTTTTATTTTCAGATACTGTTCCTATGCTAATTCTTAGAACTTTTTCATCATTAAAAAAATGTGCCATAGAACGAACTACTATTTTATTATCTATCAGTTTATTAAAGATACTTTCTCTAAATCTGACTAATATAAAGTTAGCATCTGATGACCACAATTTATCAACAATCTTCATTTGCGATAATGCTTGATATAAATGTTCCCTTTGTTCTTTTACTTCAATAGTTTGACTAGCTATATTTACTAAATTCTTATCATCAAGCATTGCTAATATAGTATTTTCTGTAGTTTTTGGGATTGGATATGGTGCTAATATTTTTCTCAACCAAACTATTCTATCTGAATTAGTAATTACTGTCCCTAGCCTAAGACCTGCCATACCAAAAGATTTTGACAAGGTTCTTAGTACAACTAAATTTTCATATTTATTGATAATGTTAGAAACAGATTTTTCATTACTAAATTCAATATACGCCTCATCAACTACAACTACACACTTTCCAGCTAATTTACTTAAAATTTGTTCAATATCAGCTAATGATATAGATTTACCAGTAGGATTATTAGGAGTACATAAAAATAATAACTTACAGTTATCAGAGATACTTGCTAAAAGCTCTGTAACATTAATCTCAAAGTTATTTTCTTCTTTTAGCTTGTGAGTCTTATAATCAACACCCTGTAATTGAGCAGCTATTTTATACATCCCAAAAGTAGGCTCAACTGCAAAAGCTGAATCTTTTTGATACTCACAATACAATCTAAATAATAGATCAATCCCCTCATCACTACCTCGAGTAACTAATAGATTGCTTGTATCAACATTATATATCTTTGCTAGTTTCTCAACCAATCTCTTTGGTTGTGGCTCAGGATAGCGATTATACAAATACTCATCATTATATGGTGATTCATTAGCATTTAACCAAATATCTCCATCTACTTTTAAAGAGCGTGCAGATGAGTATGCACTAAATTTTTGTAAATCTTTACGAATAAGACTTTCTGTAGTTTGATTTTGCACAATCTTTTGCATAATGTTATAAACTCTCCAAACGAATAGCTATTGCATTTTCATGAGCTTTGAGACCTTCTATATCAGCTAATCTCATTGCTATTTGACCTATATTTTTTATACCTTGTTTTGATACATTTTGAATACTTATAGCTTTCATAAAATCTATAGTTGCTAAACCACTATAGGCTTTTGCATATCCATAAGTAGGTAGCACGTGATTAGATCCTGTAATGTAATCGCCTAATGCTTCAGCCGCCCAAGGACCTACAAATACAGCACCTGCATTTTCGATACTATCAATATAATTATCTGCAGTTTCAATATTTAAAATAAGATGCTCAGAAGCATATTCATTAACTATATTAATTGCTTGGCTAAGTGTATCTACAACGATAATTGCACTATTTTCTAGAGCTTTTTCAATAATAGCTTTTCTTTGGGCTATACTAGTTTGCTTAGAAACTTCATATCTAACCTTATCTGCTAAAATTTGACTAGTTGTAATTAATAAGGCTTGAGAATCTGTGCCATGCTCAGCTTGAGCTAGCAAATCTGCAGCAACAAATCTAGGATCGGCCACTTCATCAGCAACTATTAAAACCTCTGAAGGTCCCGCTGGTAGATCAATAGCAGCACCTTGGCTATCATTAGATACTTGTTGTTTTGCCTCTGTAACCCAAGAATTTCCAGGGCCATAAATTTTATTAACTTTTGTTACAGTTTCTGTACCATAAGCTAGAGCAGCTATAGCTTGAGCGCCACCTAATTTATAAATCTTTGAAACCTTACAAATATCAGCCACTATTAAAATTAATGGATGGATATTGCCTTCTTTATCACAAGGAGTACTTACATAAACCTCTTTACAACCTGCAATTTGCGCTGGAGCCGCTAACATTATGAGCGTAGAAACTAAAGGTGCTGAACCACCAGGCACATACAGACCAACCTTTTCGATAGGCTTATAAACTTTTTTACAAACCACACCATCATTAGTATCACAAACAGTTGTTTTTGGTTTCATTACCTCATGATAGTTAGATATACGTGCAATAGAGTTTTTAACTAACTCAATATCATCTTGTGAAACTAATGAATAAGCTTTTTTAATCTCATCTGCTGAGACTTCAATATTATCTAAATCAACACCATCAAACCTAGAAGAAAACTCTAAAAGAGCTTTATCACCATTTTGCTTAACTTCATTTAAAATATTTCTGACACCTGCAACTAAGCTAGTTTTATTAGCTGAAACTGGGCGAGATAGAAGCTCAGTTTGCTTAGCTAGACTAAGTTCTTGCCAATTATATATTTCAATCATTGTCGTTACTTACTCCAACATTTTCTCAATTGGTAAAACTAATATCGAACTAGCACCAGCTGCTTTTAGCTTTTCTAAAGTTCCCCAAAAAACACCTTCTTTGGTAACTAAATGTATCGCAACTTTAGTATCTCCATATATTGGCATTATAGTTTGACCCTCATGCCCTGGTAAAATATGGGTAATTGTATCAACAGCATTTTTATCTATATGGAACATAATATACTTACGCTCTTGAGCATGTTTGACACCCTCAATCCTTCTAAGCAATAATTGGTAATACTCTTCAAGCTCTGCACCAAAACTCTCATTTGAGCGAATTAAAATAGCTTGGCTTTTCATGATAGTATGAATTTCTTTAAGATTATTCTCTTCTAATGTTCGACCTGTAGAAACCAAGTCACATATTGAGCTAGACATTTGTAAGTTTGGAGCTATCTCAACTGATCCTGAAATAGATAATGGATCTAGATTTAAATTATTTTCATCTGAAAACTTCTGCACTAAATGAGGATATGATGTCGCTATACGAGTATTTTTAAGTGTACTAATATCATCACTAGCATCATTAGGTACTGCTATAGATAATCTACAATAACCAAACCCCAACTTCTTAGTTTTGATAATGTCATTTTTCTTAGTGGTATTTTTGATACTTAATAAATACTCTTCTAAAACATTCTCACCGACTATTCCAAAATCACAAACATTACCATTAACTAGAGTTGGAATATCATCATCTCTCACAAAAAGAAAATCAATTGGAGCATTTATTGAATGGCATAACAAGTTACTTTTGCTTGAGAACTCTACTTTAATACCTATTTTGTTGAATAATTCCATAGAATTGTCATATAGTCTGCCTTTTTTTTGTACAGCTACTCTTAATCTTTCTCTCATTTTAGCTCTCTTTATTGATTTTATTATATATGGTATTGTAACCATTAGTTCCATAACTAAGGCATCTTGCAACTCTGCTAATAGTTGTAAGGCTAACTCCTGTTTCAGCATGTATCTGCCTATAAGGCTTATCTTTTTTTAGCTCTTTAACTACTCTCCAACGTGCAGCCATTGCCATTAAGTCTACAGGAGTACATAAATCTTCTAAAAAAAGCTTAGCTTCTTCGACAGAATCAAAGTTTGTAAAGACCTCATAAAGATCATGCAGATTTTCTTCATTATTTTTTATTTCAGACATCTATTATTCAATTAAATAATGTATTAATGTACTATCATAGTAGTACATAAGAACAGCAAATACAAACAAAAATATTGGCTAATATAATATATTTACTTATTAGAGAAAAATATTACAGAAATAAGGGCTTTACTCTTCTAACTCGATGCCTTTAGTCTCAGGCATAGTTGCTATGATAATAACTATAATTATAGAAGCTATTAGAGCATAAAAACTAGGAGCAACATTACCGAAATACATAACTAACGCTGCTGATACCATTGGTACAGTTCCTCCTAACAATGCATTACTTATATTATATCCAGTTGCTACACCACTAAATCTTAGATGTGTTGGAAATAGCTCATTGATTGTGACTACAAATGTCGCTGTAGCTGCTGATATTAATAACATTATCACAGTCATAATTAATGTTATAACAATTTGTGAATCTGTATTAGTCATAATATAAAACGCAGGTATTATCAAAGTCCCAATCCCAATACAAGATATTAATAATACTTTTTTTCTACCAATTTTATCTGATAGTCCACCCCATATTGGAGCTGTTGTAAAATAGAAAAACGCTGCAATCATAGACATCAGCATCGCTGTGTGTACAGAATAACCCAAATCACTTTTTAGAAATGTTGGTATAAAGCCAGAAACCATATAGTATACAATTCCTAAATAGCCTGCTAAAGCAAATACAATAAAGATTTGATAAGGATATTCTTTAACTGCAGAGACTACAGGAGTATCATCTAACATCCCATCTTCTTTTGATTTAAGATACTCAGGGGACTCATCTGATGCAAACTGAAGTATCAAAACAACAATAGCTAGTATCGCTCCAACAATAAAGCAAATTCTCCAACCATAAGCATGCATCTGATCAGAATTTAAAAAACTTGTTAAGATATAGACTATAAATGTACCTAAAAAGACACCTAAGCCTGAGAAAAACGTACCAAAAGCAGTAATCAACCCACGCTTACTATCAGGAGCGCCTTCACTCAGTACTGCAAGTACTCCATTATATTCACCACCTATTGAGAAACCTTGAATCATTCTAGCCAGGAGAATAATTATCACAGATGCAATTCCCAAACTTCCATAACCTGGAGTAAATGCTATCATAGCTGTAGATATAAACATCAATGCCACAGTAAATATTAATACATGCTTACGCCCTTTTTTGTCCCCGAGATTACCAAAGAAAATCCCGCCTATGGGTCTCATCAAATATCCAGCAGCAAACAATCCAAATGTTTTTAATATAGCAACAGAAGAATTATTATCCGGAAAAAATGTTGCAGAGATATAAATAGTTACATACGTAAATAAAGCAAAATCAAAATACTCTACAGTTGTTGCAAAACCTGCAAATATTATATTTTTGGGAGATACCTTTTTTTGCATTTCAATAATTTCAAACTTATTTTTAACTATTATGATGAATAATAATTTAATTTGCAAAAATACTCTTATATCATTGTTTTATAAAAACTTTTTTATTTACTATAAAAATGAGATATATAAATATAAAGCTTGCAACTATTATACTTGCTATAATCGGTATATTGAGTCCAGGCTTTGCTAACAAAAGTACTAGTTCAAGCATTGCAAGCATTAGTCTAAAGCAAAAAGCTATTGAAAATGTTCAATATAGTATCTTTAACCAAAAAGCCGCAGATACATATTTGCATAATGCTATAAATGCTCTTGAATTAGCTATGAAGCAAACTGATCCTGATAGCAAAGAGCTCCTACAATTAGGTTTATCATTGTTTTCTCTTCAGATTGAAACAAAAGAATATAACCAAGCTGGTGAAACTCTGGATATGCTGGTAGAAAATTTCCCTGACAACCCTATTGTACAAATATATGACTCAGCATATTCATATATTTTTGATTTTAGTAATTTTAGAAAAACATTTGCTAAACTAGAAACATCTAAATGGCCTGAAATGCCAGTATATATAAATGCATTTGATATTATCAAAAGAAGCTTTAACTTACATATAAATACTAACGCCAACCAAATACAACTTACACGAAATTCTATACCTGTAATTGTAATTTTAGGATCTCCGTTAAACTCTAATGCAAGTATGAATGAGTATCTAATCAAAAGACTCTATAAAGGATTAGAAGCTTATTTTAGATTCACAAATGCAACTATTATAGTAAGTGGTGGTCGAGTAACAGCTGGCAAAACTGAATCATATCAAATGAGACAATGGTTAGTTAATAGTAGTGTACCTTTGAAAAAAATTATATTAGAAGATCAATCATTTAATATGGTGTGGCAAGGTTTTAATACTTTTATGACTATAAAAAATATGAATCCTAAACCTACTGATATCATTTTAGTTACTTCAACAGCAGATATTAGAAGAGCTAATGCAATATTCAAACAAGAAGCTTTTGATAATAGTATGCTTGATATAAAAATTCATAATTTAGCCTCTGAAACTAAAGGATACAATATAATGTACCCTCTTACAGATTATGAAAAAGTAATGATTATCAAAGATACTCTTAGAGCTGCTGGAATATGGCAAATGCCAGGAATGATTTTTTAAAATTTTATAAAGATATTTAATTTATGGTAATTTTTTTATATTATCTTGTAATATTTTTTAACAAAACCTAAATATGAAAGTCTCAAAAAAAATTATCCTAAGCTTAATAATTATAATTTCACCTATCTTATCATTTGCAGATCGATCAAATAACTTCAATCTTAATATCCTGAATAACCAACAAACTGCAATAGCAAATATCCAGTATGATTTGAGTGTTTCGACTGATGATAAAAATGATGGCTCTATTACTCAAAGAGGCGACCTACAAGGCTCAATTAACTCTTTAAAAAGTGCTCTTAAAGAATCTAAGCCCAATAGTTATATCAATACACAGCTTACCCTTGCATTAGCATCTTTAGAAATATCTAATAATTCAGTAAATGATGCCAGAAAAACATTAAGCTCTCTTGGCACTATAAAATCTTATAATAACCCGATATTACAGATATTCTTAACCGCATATTCTTTAATTTGGAACCCTAATAATTTTGATCAAAATATTACTATTCTTAAAGAATCTAAATGGTCAAAAATGCCTCACTTTATACAAGCAATACAAACTGCTAAAACTAACTTCAAATTAGGCATAAACTCAAAATTAGATCAGTTAAAAGACATTGATCAGAATTCTTTAGCAATAGTTACATTAGGATATTCATTAAATGATGACGGCACCATGAGCAATATATTAGTTGATAGACTAAAAATAACTCTATCAGCATATAAAAAATACCCTAATGCGATAATCATAGTATCAGGTGGAGTTGCTCACGAAGGTGTAACAGAATCATATCAAATGAAACAATGGTTAATTAAGCATGGTGTTTCTGCACAAAGCATAATACAAGAGGATCAATCAACTAGCACTGTCACCAATGCCATTAATACGATAAAAATAATCAAAAAAATAAATAGACCTGTTAAAAATATTATACTAATAAGCTCTGACTCTCACATTCGTAGAGCAAACTCTATTTTTGAGCAAGAAATTTACAATGCTAAATTACCTATCAAAATGTCTAACATAACTGCTAGAACAAATTATGATATTGATAAACCAGCACAGCAACAAGAAAAAATACTAATAATCAAAGATACTCTTAGAACAGCTGGAATATGGCAAATGCCAGGTATGGTTTTCTAGTCATCACCTTCAAATTCATCTATAAACTTCTGAGCTGCAGCAATTCTTTCTTTACATAACTGATAACTTTTTGAGGCTTGTTCTAGCATTGGTGCTAATTCATCTAACAGAGCAGGATTATCTTGTTGCTCTTGAAGTTTCTCATTAATTTCTTCTAATATTTGATAATTTTTTGCAAATTTTTTACTTTGAGTTGCCATTTTCTTTCACCTCTACTTGTATATTTCCATCGGCATAAACTATTTCTAAATCTGAGTATGCTTGTGCTTGTTTTTGAGTTGTTATATATTTACCATCTATTGTCTTTGTCAAGCTAAAGCCTCTTTTAAGAGTTGGCTCTATTGATACAGATAATATCTGCTTATAAAGAGATTCGCTTGTTTGATTATAGTATTTTAAAATATTTCGAGCTGTATTAGTTGATTGATTATATGAATTATAAATGTTATTTCCATAACTTCTTATCAAGCTTTTTGAGCTTGATAATATATTTTCATGCATAGTATTCACGGTTTTATCATATAGCTTAGTAACTCCCCTTGCTATAGAAGTAGATTCTTTATAGTTATGATCAACACTTTGATTCATTTGATAGAGATAATGCTCTATACGTGTTTTAAAATTATGATACAGATTATCTAATTGATGTTTATTTTGTTTAGCTAAATTTTTAGTGATTCTTACTATCGATTCATAATTATATTTAGCGTTTATTGCATTATCAACGATTGTATTAGCTATATAATTTATAACCTTAGATGGCGTATCAAATCTTTTTGTACATATCTCATCTAAAACTGTACTATCTCTCTCATGTCCTATACCAACTAACACTGGATTTTTACTATTACAAATGCTTTCAGCTGGTAGTATATTATTAAACCAGTCAAGGTCAGCCTGTGAGCCCCCTCCTCGGATTAATACTATCGCATCATATTTATCAGCTACTGTTGCTATCTTAGAAAATGCTGTTGAGACACTTTTCGCACATTCTGCACCTTGCATCTTTGCTTCATATATATCAAAGTTACATAAACTTAAATCTTGTAATTTATCAGCCTCTTCGAAGAAGTCTCCTTTACCTGCAGCCGTTATACTTGTGATTACTGCAACATTGGTAAAATCATCTGGCATATTAAGAACTTTATTTCTCTCTAAAATACCTTTTCCGGACAAGCTTTGTAGAATCTCAATTTTACGAGCTTGCCTATCACCAAGTGTAAAGGCAGGATCTATATCTATTATATTTAGACTAAGTCCAAAACTAGTATGATAATTTACACTTACCCTAAATAAGACTTTCATATCTGTTTTTAGAGTTTCTCCAGTAGCTTGACTAAATTTACTATGGATATAATCAACTTTATTTGCCCAACAGTTACATCTAATTTTAGCTATAGGAAATTTACTAACACCATCATGCTCTATAAGCTCACCATAGTAATGTTTACCAGATCTACGCCATTCAGATAGCTCTGCAACTACCCAAAAACCTTCATAGCCGAAACTCATTTCAATAGTACTTTTTATAAGCTCAAGAAACTCGCTTAACTTCAATGATTCTTGCATAATAGTATTAATTGGAAAGTTTAATTGAGATAAATTCTACACTTAAGAAATTATTATACAACTGTTATCAAACTAGCTAACCTCGAGATCTAAAATATTTTTATTGCCTATCAAAAGTTGCCGTAATTTCATAAACATCAACACTCTCTTCATTAGCTACCCCCATAAAATGAGTATCAGGACTGAATATAAGCTGAAGAGGCTTATCTTTTAGATAAAATGCTTGAGATAAGACAAACCCATTAAATACTTGTATAGCCGATTCACTCATTATAGCTGTAACTTTATCGATATGCTCCACATCAATAAGGGAAGCATCAAAACCTCTTTGCAAAATAAGTTTATCTTCTATCGCATTTGTTTTAGCGTTAATCTCTCTAATATCAAAGCTATACTCATATGCTACTAGAAACATCTGTTTTTCATCATATGCATATATTTGATAAGGCTCTAGCTCCAGATTAACACTTGATGTAAGTCTCACTCCCACACCATTAAGTAAATACATTTTTAAGGCTCCTTGACTAAGCCCAGAATCACCATTTTTTAAAGCTACTACCATCCGTAGTGTTTTCTTGTCTTTATCTTTTAGTATTCCAAAATCCTTAATCGTATTACCTGGATAATCCACTAGTTTACTAGAGCGATTAATTGTGCCATCATTCAAAATATCATATTTATATATCTGCTCTTTAGATCTAACATAAACATAATCAAAGCCTGCATCGGCATAAAACTTAAATCCAAGTGGAATATAGCTCAAAGACTTAGAGTCTGTCTTATCTAAACTCCCATCATTCCCTATGTTAAATATAATTAAGGAGCCTTTATTACTATCTTCTTCGTGTGTCAATACATAAATTTTACTGTTAAACTTTTCAACAGCTATAATATTCTGGGTTATATGTTCACTTGATATCTGTGAGTTAACTCTACTTGATATAGGAGACACGCCATATTCAGAGATTATATGCTCTGAAAATAAATACAATCGGGATCCATTTTCAGAGATAATCGCTTTTAAGACTTTGCTACCAATATTAGTTTCACTATCAAAACAACTAGAAGATACAGCACTATTACTTATTGAATAGTTTAGCTTTATAGCACTACTGCAGTACTGTGTTCCTTCACGATATATTGAGTATAGTCTAGAGTTTTTTCCTTCTGACATAGCTAGTGTTTGAACATTAGGCTCATATACTGTACTTATATAACCTGGCTGAGCCTTATGATTATCTTTATTGGCACGAACAAAGCTAGCTTGAGTATTAGTACTAAAAAATGTTAACAATATGCTTATACAAAATATTTTTTTCACCATACTCATAAATTGTAATATCTACATAATTTTATTAAGTAGTATTTGCAAGTATACATGACTATGAAAAATATTTAAGTTTATCTAAGTTATATATCAAGCTAGAAGTTAGATAGCTATTGTAGACAAACTCCTCTTTGACCAAAATAACAAAAAAATGCTATATTAAGCAAAATATTTTATAAAAAATAATGAAGTTAGTAATAACTATGAATAAAACAAAAATAGGCTTTGCAAGTATAAATAATATAACTACAGAGGAAATAAATACTCTTGTCAAAATTATTAATGATGCCTATAGGAGTGCTGAAGGAGATCTATGGATAGATTCTGCAAAAAGAACAACTTTTAATGAATTAAAGACTCTAATTAATAATAATCAGATAATTATCGCAACAAATAATAATCAGATGATCGGCTCTGTAAAAGTCACAAGACTCTCAGATAATATAGCTGAACTTGGAATGCTTGCTACTGCCTTTAACCATAGGAGGCTTGGCGTTGGCACTAAACTTGTGAATGCTGCAGAAAATTGGGCAAAGAATAATGGCTTTAAAATAATGCAACTTGAACTACTTACCCCTAAACACTATATTAATCCAAGCAAAGAGGTTTTGAAAAGATGGTACACCAAATGTGGGTACATACACCACTCTATAGAGCCATTTAAAAGCTTATTCCCTGATACATACCATCTATTAGCTGTAGAGTGCGACTTTAATATCTATCACAAGTCACTCCTTTAGACAAAATTTTATAACGTGCTAGTTACATCAAAAACTTTAACGTTTATCGACAAAGACTCTCCACCTCCTCCTCGGTAAATTGTTCCTGCTGTCGGCGTAGCATCAATATATGTTCTACCACATGCAATCCGTACATGATCACTATTAACTTCACAACCATTTGTAGGGTCATATCCTATCCAGCCAATCCACGGTATATATACTTCTACCCAAGCATGAGTTGCGTCACTCATCTCAGTATTATTATAATGACCACCATTAAATATATATCCTGAACGATATCGAGCAGGTATACCTAAAAGCCTTGCTAAACAAATAAATAGATTTGAGAAGTCTTGACAAACACCTTGCCTAGTAATATAGACATCATAAGCAGTTGTAGCAAAGTTAGTAGAACCTGAGACGTATTTATACTCGTAATAGATTGTTTTATTAATGTCATCTAGTACTGCCATAATATCACTATCATTCCTTTTGACAAAAGATACAGCATAATCCATCAACTCTTCAAGTTGAGTTTGTGGCAGCTCTACAGACAATAGATATGGAGTCATCATCTGCCTCTGCCACGGCATCCATGAAATTGGCATAGTTGTACGAGAATTTATAGATCTTTTACGCACACTATGATCATTACTCACAGCAATTTTTGTCTTCATTTCTATTGTAAATTCTTTATAAGACTCTTTAGTTTTGAGAAACACAACGTCATTACCAAAAACATCAGTATATTCTTCTTTCTCGCAAGCAACTGATATTTTAAGATCATAATTGAGTATACGCTGTTTTGCATCTACAATTGGTTTCATACGAATATCATGTTTACTCAAATTCACTGGAAACTCATAACTGTATTTTGTAGTATGAATAATGTCTAAAACTCTTTCTGAGCTTTCAAAAACTTTATTCTCAACAGGAACATTTAATCGCTCAGGCTGGTATGTATGCCCTCCATAATTACTACTACTTTTATCACTATTCCATACAACACGACCATGCGAAACAGCTACCATTTGACCTGGCAATAATTTTCTCCATGTACCGTCAACGTTTGTATTATTTGAAAATATTGTATAAGTTCTAAGCTCATCTCCATACAAGCCTGTTGCTACATTCACATAACCAATATCTAAATTATTACTATTTGTCGGTGGGTAGAACTTTTTATAATAAATTGGATTAAAATCCTCCTTATCTTGATAAACTACTGTTATATCACCATTAGAAAGAACCAAGTTTACTTGACCAACCTCATTTATCTGCTTCAATAAGTCATAAACATAAAATAGATTATCGTCATTTAGCTCTCTAATATTTTTTTTTCTAAGTTGAGAAAGAATCCAGCATAATATATATTCTGAATCAGTTTTACCGACAGGTTCATAGTCAGAAAAGTTAAGGCATAACGTATTTTGATACATCCTATTTAAATCGCCATTATGAACAATAGTCCACTCTTTACCTGCATGAGGTTTCATAAATGGCTGAAGATTTAAATCAGTTTTGTCAAACAAACTATGACTATAAATATGTCCAATAAAAGTGCTAGAACAAAAGTTTGGATTATTGTCAAACAAAGCACGTAAAGCTTCTACATTTTCAACATGATTATCTTTCATAATCGATACAGCATTATGATTATCATGATACCATCCTATACCCCACATAAATTCTTGTAAGGTTGCGGTATCATCTGCTAAAAAGTTAATTCGTGGAGATATTGGGCAATCTGAAGATATAGCCAAGATATTACTAAACATTAAATATTTTTTCCTTTTTATTTCTACCCTTCTAACATTGCTACGTAGAAATCTACATCAGATATAAAGAATTCTTTTGAAATAATAGTTGTAAGTTGTGCCATTGAGTTTATCAGATATGTAATAAATTCATGATTTTTTTCTAGCAATGACTCAGTAGCATTACTTTCAAAGTATTTTATAATTTCCTCTACTTTTGTTCTAGATTGCATACCTATACCTGTCGAATGATATGACATCCTTTTTAACACAGCAAGGCAATCATTTAAACAAAAAGTAACTGTTCTAGGATAATCATCTGATTTCAACAAGAACTCCGCTACATCTTTTCTGTTAACGTCAAAATCTGCTTTACGCATAAATGCGTCTTTTGACATTGTATTTAACAACATCTCCTGCCAATACTGTGATTCATCTGTAGTTTCATTCTTTGACGCGAGACTTATATGTCTATGATGATGTATGTCGCCTAGCCTCAATGTAAAGTCAACTCTCTCAATAAGCATACCTAACTTCATAAAGTTATAAGTATCATTCCTTAGAATAAAATTATGATAAAAACCTATCCACAAGAAGCAAAACTTAATGATTTTTTTACAGAATTCATCTAGATTTACTACAGAAAATCTATGAGTTTCAGCTGAATTGATCCACAACCATAGCTCATTAATCTCCTCCCACATATCTGCAGCTATCAGATCTCTAATTATCCGAGCATTTTCACGTGCAGAAGATAATGATGAATATATCGAAGATGGATTTTCTTTATCCCAAATCAAAAACTCTTGTATCTTTCTTGCGTTAGATTTTGCACTGTAGCCATATTTTTTAATAAATGCCTCTTTACCACCTAATACCACAACCAAAGGATACCAAATATCTTCAGCATCACCATATATCTCAAGTTCGACGTTATATGCCACTTCAATAGCATTAGTTAACATCTGAACTCTTTCGATATTTCTACTTAACCAAAAACAATTTTCTGCTGTACGAGATATCATCATTTCTTATCTCTCCCTAAAACCCATGTATCTTTCGAACCACCACCTTGACTAGAATTCACAACATATGATCCTTCTTTAAGAGCTACTCTTGCAAGCCCTCCTGGTAGTATCCATGTATCTTTACCAGTAACTAAAAACGCTCTCAAATCCACCCTTCTTGGCAATACCTTACCATCGATAAATGTAGGACTTGTAGATAACTCTACTAATGGTTGAGCTATATATGCTCTCGGCTTTTCTTTTATTTTAGTAGCAAACTCTTGTAACTCCTCTGCACTAGCCTGTGGTCCAATAAGCATCCCGTAGCCTCCAGAACCATTAGCTTCTTTGACAACTAATTTATCAAGATTACTCAAAACGTAATTTCTATCATTTTCTTCACTACAAAAATATGTTTTAACTTGGGCTAATATTGGCTTTTCGTTAAGGTAGTATTCAATCATTTTGTGAACATACGGGTATATTGCTTTGTCATCAGCAATACCATTACCTACAGCATTTGCTAAAACTACATTACCAGCCTTATATGCCTCTATTATGCCAGGTACTCCAAGCATACTTTCAGGATTAAAGAATTCCGGATCTAAAAACTTATCATCTATTCTTCTATAAATTACAGTTACAAGCTTAGGTCCTTTAGTAGTTTTGAGATATACATGATTATTATGTACAAAAAGATCTGAACCTTGTACTAGCTTACATCCCATTTTACGTGCAAGATAGCTATGTTCAAAGTATGCTGAATTATATTGTCCTGGCGTTAAAACTACACTTAAACCTTTTTTACCGTCTACAACCGGAGAAATCCTAGATAGTGCTTTTCTCAATTCAGTTGGATAATCCACTACTTTTTTGATATTAGCATTTGCAAATGCCTCAGGAAGTACTTTCATTAGAGAGTTACGATTTTCTAATACATAAGAAACACCAGATGGAGTTCTTACATTATCTTCTAATACCATAAAACCACTTTCATCTTTTATGAGATCAAGTCCTGCAATATGGCAATATACACCATGTGGAGGCTTCACGCCTCTCATCTCGGGTATATACTCTTCTGATGATTCTACAAGCTCTCTTGGTATCACACCATCTTTTAATATTTTTTGCTCGTCATATATATCATTCAAAAAAGCATTTAGTGCTTTAAGACGTTGTTTTAATCCTTTCTCAAGCTCAGACCACTCTTTTTCAGAGATTATTCTGGGAATTAAATCAAATGGAAAGATCTTTTCTGTACCTTGAATATCACTATAAACCGTAAAAGTAATTCCATTTTTTAGAAAAGAAGCATCTACAAACTTCTGCTTTTCGTATAAAGATTCTACACTTAACTCATCTATAGTTTTAATTGCCTGAGAAACATCACCACGCACATGACCTTCATTAGAAAAAATTTCATCATACACTCCAGGATAAGGAGCGTAACCTGAAAAAATACTATCATTAGACATATATGAGAGACCTCCAAATAAAATAATCTAACAAATTCATAGTATAATAAATACTTATTTTTGTATACAAAAAAATTACTTTTGTATAAACAATAAATTAAAGTTTAACTAATTTTCGCGCACTTGTAGTATAAAGACTACCTAGTTTCTATAAAACAATATCTCCTTATAATTGAAAAATATTAATATTGCTTTGACTACCAACACCTATGAACTTATTTGATAGAAATAAACTACTATCAGAGGTCTTATTTAAAAATAAGTTTGATAATAAGCGGCTCTCTTTTAAGTCATAAACGACTACCGAGCTTGAATATACGACCTCAACAAGATTATTATTTTGTAATAAACCTACAAAATTCCCATTAACCTTATATTCATCACCCAACAACTTTACGCTTTCATCAGTGCCATTAATAAGCTTAGATTTAAAAGCTACTAAAATTTTACTCTGTCCACTGAACTTATCTTTGTATGTGACTATTTTCAAAGGTAAATCTTTATAAACTCTATTGTTTGTTTGTCTCACCATACCACTTGAAAAATTATATGTATTAACAAAACCTATTTCAAAACCTTCGTTACCAGAATGACCAACTAGCAACACTTTGCTTTCAGTAGAGCTTTCAGTTATTACAGAAAAATCAGATATTTCTCCAGAAGGTATAGTTATTATTTTTTCATTTTTAATCACTTTTCCATTTCTTAAAAAACTATAAAAATAAATGCTTTTATTACTTTGTATATATACACTTTCAATACTGTTAAACACTATTTTTTTAGGCTTATACCTCAACACGGTAATATTAAGCTCATCTAATGATCCATCTGTATTAACTCTATAAATTATTAATTTACCTTTTTGACTTTTGTCACTTGCAGTTAACAAATATAAATATTTTCCTTCATCTACTAATTTAGCATCTACAATTTTTTGTATAAATCGCTTTCTAAAAATTTGTCCTTTTATTCGATCTGTAATAGGAGAAATGTTGTAAGCAACTATATTATAATTTGATAATATATAAAAAGTTTTTCCGAAATTATCCAAAATTATTTTATTAACTTTATTGCCAACAACATATTGATTACCAAAACAGCTTGTTGTTGAGCCAGTATTATTAATTGAATATGAAACCTTTGTAACACTGAGACAATAATTATCACTTGGTCTAAATATTGAGAATAGTTTTGTGCTATCACTAGTAATAGCTGTTGCTTGTATATTTGGCTCAGCTAGAGTTGTGATATATCCAGGTTGAACTATATGATTATCTTTAGCAATTTTTACATAATACGCTTCAGAAAATTGTGAAAAAAACAAAATCACAAAAGTAACGAATATATTTTTCATTCTTGGATACCATAATAGAATATTTGATAGTAAAGTAAGTAGAGCATATATAGATACATAGATATGATCATTTAGCTCTATTTGGACAACTATATTTGAGAAATATTAATATTATTCTCATCTCCAAAGCCTATGAAATCTTTGGATATAAACGAACTATTCTCATTAATATCCTTTAAGAACAACTCACTGAGTAAACTATTTTGTCTTAAATCATAAGTTACTACAGACCCAGAAAAGATAGCTTCAACAAGATTATCATGTTGCAACAATTTCAAAAAGCTACCGTCTATTTTATACTCATCAACATCTTCAAAATATGTATTATTAAGGTTAGCCACTATATACTTATGGTCAAAAGCTATTAATACCTTCCCATGACTACTTCCCTTATCTATATATGATGCTATTGCCTGGGGTATATCATCATATTTCTCCTGGTATAGCAATCTTGAAGAACCGTTGGAAACTTTATATACCTCAACTATACCTTGCTCTCCTGACTCATTATCTTGTTTCGCTAATATCACTTTACTTTCAGTACTATTTTCATTTAATACTGAAAAATCGATTATTTCACCAGAGGGTATAGTAATTATCTCTTCTTGCTTTTTGATCTTACCATCCGACATAAGATTATAGCTATAGATACTTTTATCACTTTGAATATATACATCATTGCTATCATCAAATATAATTTTCTTAGGCTTAAAACTCAGTGGCATTATTTTTATTTTCTTTAAAGTCCCTACAGGATTAACTTCATAAACAAAAAGCTTACCACTTTCATTTGTGTAGCTAGCTGTCACAAGATAAAAATACTTTTCTTTATCTACTAATTTGGCATCTATAATCTGTTGCGGATATTTCTGAGTATAAAACTTTGGACCAACAATGTTCTTATTCTTATTTATAGTATATCCAAGGACTGCACTATCAGATAATGTATAAAAAGCTTTTCCATTATCTGTTAGGATTATTTTTTTGACTTTATTACCTACAATATATTGATTATCGAAGCAACTAGTAAATGAATTTGCATTATTTATCGAAGCAGCTAATTTTGTAATATTAAGACAGTAGCTACCGTATGGCCTAAAGACTGAAAATAACTCTGTTCCATCCTTATTTACACTTGCTGTCTGAGTATTTTTTTCTTTAATAGTTGCAATATAACCAGGCTGAGAAACATGATTATCTTTAACAATTTTTACAATATATGCTTGAGAACTTTGTAGTAAAAAGAATCCCAAAAAAGCAAGAACTGCATTTTTCATAATTAAATTTATAAGATACTTAAATTTAATAAATTATAACATAGGTGAATATTATTGCTTTTATCAGTTTTTGACACCTATTATCAAAAATTAAATATCACTAACTTTTCAGATCATATTATTTTTGATGATTTTTTATAAAAACTTATTCCTAACTTCTTATATAAAAAAATTGCAAACAAAGCAAATATCAAACAAATCATACAAATAATAGTAGGACCAAGCCAAATAGTGCCTGTTTTTGTTATTATCGTTGCAGCAACTATAGGACAAACACCTCCAACAAAGGCTGAATTTAAACTATAGCTCAAGGCAACACCTGATAATCTAAACTCTGTTGGAAAAATATCACACAAGAAAAATAATGTTGTCGATGCACCAACTGAATAACAAATAATTAAAAAAATCATGCCTATAAAAATACTAAAAGTATCTGACATCAAATAGAATATTACAGGAGTGGCTATCAATAAAATTAAACAACCTACAATATACATCTTACTAAGTCCAACTTTATCAGATATATAGCCAAATACTATCACAGATATCAAAACTATTATCTGTACTGGAATCATTATTAAACTTGTGTTGCTAGTATTTAATAATTTTGCAATATAAAAATTAGAATACTGAAGCAAAATTATTGCACCTAAAGCAAATAACATTGCGAAACAAAAACCAATAAATATGTTTATATAGTTTTGTTTAAAAAGAGTAATAATACTCTTTTTATCTCTACTTGCAATTTTCCTAAACAATGGTGTTTCTGTTAATCTTAATCTTGCGTAATAGCCGAATATAGCCAAGAAACCACCTAATACAAAACCAATTCTCCAAGCATAATCATCAAATAAATATTCAAGAATCAGACATACTGTTGTTGCAAATAAAAACCCTGATAAAACAAATGCAAATAAAATACTTAGTTTAAATCCTATATTCTTTGTACTTGTTTCATAAACAATCACATACGCTGCAGGCAACTCTCCGCTTAAAGCAAATCCCTGTAATATCCTAAACATTACAAAAGCTATACTTGCAAACACCCCAAAAGTAGCATAAGAAGGCATAATCCCCATTAGTAATGAAGATATTCCCATAAGAATTATTGTAAATGTAAATATTTTCTTCCTACCATATCGATCACCCAAGATTCCTAAAGTAACAGCTCCTAAAGGCCTAACAATATATGTTAGAGAAAATATAGCAATTGTGATGAAACTTTTAACTAATGAATCATCAATCCCAGCAAAAAATGTATTTACAATTTGTGCCGAAAATAATACATATAATAAAAAGTCATAAACCTCTAAAACTGCGCCTATGCCAGCAATTAATACTACTTTATAATCTTCTTTCATCACTAAAACTACTTACAGTTTAACTATCATATCTTTGTTGTTTTTATGATAACCACCTCTTTTAGAGTAAACATACACTCCTAATAATCCAATTACACCACAAACAATGCCAACAATAGATGGACCTAGAAAATTATATGCTGTCATTGTAATTATTGTTGTACTCACTAAAGGAGCGATTCCTCCAACTATAGCAAAAGCAAGGTTATAGCTAAGACCTACTCCAGATAATCTAACATCTGTCGGAAATAAATCACAAAGTAAAAATATAAAGGTAGCCGCAACTAATGCATAGCACAACATAATAACTATAGATGCTAAAATAATTGCCGATACACTCCCTATACAACTCATCAAATAAAATACTGGTAATGCACAAACTACAACGAGCCCAGCACCAGCTATAAACATTTTTGCAATACCAACTTTATCTGATAAAAAACCAAAAATAAAAGTAAAACAAGTAAGTGTTAAAACACTTGGAGTTAGAATCAATGAGATCTGACCAGAATTATATCCAGTTAAAATATCTTCAACAAATTTATGTATATACAGAGTCAACATTACACCGCCAAAAGCTACGATAATAACTATACATATCCCAGCGAACAAATTTGGTCCATAAGTAGAGACTAAAGAACCAAAAGAATGTCTTTTTTGTTTATCTATACTTTCAAATTCTGGAGTTTCATGAAGATTGCGACGCACATAATAACCGACAAATCCTAATAGCCCCCCAATAATGAATCCTGCTCTCCATGCAAAATCACCAAATATATACTCAAGAGCAAAACCTACAAAGTCAGAAAATAAAAATCCACCTGTTACAAATGTAAATAATATGGCGGTGGCAAAACCTATTTTACCTTTAACTGATTCATATACAATAACATAAGCTCCAGGCAACTCCCCACCCAAAGCAATACCTTGCAAAATACGTAATAACACAAACACAAAGCTCGCATATAGTCCCCACTGAGCATATCCAGGCATCAATCCCATACACAATGAACAACTTCCCATTAATAATATTGTAAATAATAGTAGACGTCTTCGCCCTATCAAATCACCAACAATCCCTAATATCGTTCCTGCAAACGGTCTAACAAGGTATGCTATGGAGAATATTAATACTGTCAAGAATGCCTTGATAGTAGGATTTGTAATTTGAGCAAAAAAAGTTGCTGAGATTTCTTTAGAAAAAATCATATATAAAACAAAATCATAAAACTCAAGAATTGCACCAATTCCAGCTAATAAAATAACATTTCTACTGTCTTTATCGTACATTTACAATACTCACTTTAATAATCGAGTTTAGCAAATCATACATTTTTTTAGCTTTATTTAGAAGAATTTAAATCTATAAAAAATACAAATTACTAACATAGGTTACAATCAATGTCTTTGGACAAATCAAATTTATTTAGTTGCATTGATGTTGCGTTATATCTATATAAAGTAGAACTCTGATAGTCTTGTTTTTTTAATAAAAAATTGATTGCTAAGTTCGCCAGAGTCAAGCCTGCCTGACCAGCTACTATGCCAATAACTCCTAAAGTATTCTTGTGCTCTACTTTATCCAGATCAGGATATAAACAATTTAAACATGCCGAACTATGGCTAATATTAAATATTCCTGCTTGAAAGTCCAACCCTAAAACTCCTCCTGATAATAAGGGTATAGAATATTCTAATGAAATTTTATTACTTAGTATTTTAGTTAAATAGTTATCACTTGTATCTATTATTAAATCATACTTCTCCATATCTAGTTTAGTATAGTTATGATTAGTTAACCTTTGTGTAATTGCAGTTATACTTATATACGGATTAAGCTTTTGTAACCTATTTTTAGCTATGATCGCTTTACTTTCCCCTAAGTAATCAATATCAAATAAAACCTGCCTATGTAAATTTGATATTGAAACCGAGTCATCATCAACTATACTCAATTCTCCAAGACCCAAACCAGTTAGGTAAGTGGCTACAGGTGAGCCCACTCCACCCACACCTATAAGCAACACTTTAAACTTTTTTAATTTTTTTTGGGCATCAATACCAAAACCATCAAGAATAATTTGTCGCTTATAATATTCAAGTTCAGATTCTGATATTTTATGATGATAAATCATCTACTTCTCCAATAACTTTATTATATTTTGTATTTCATAATTAGATATCTCATCTATTAGTGTGACTACAGCTATACCATCGACTCCTATATTCGCTATAGACTGAATATGCCTCTTCTTTATACCTCCAATTGTAACCAATCGCGTATTAGTGATATTTAACCACTCATGAATCTTATTGATACCTTGTGGTGCAAATTTCATTTTTTTAGTATTTGTCGTATATATAGGGCCCAAAGCTATATAACTAGGATTAACTCCCAAAGCTATTGCTAACTCATAATAATCATGTGTACTTAGGCCTAATGCTATATCTGTATTTTTAATTTTTAATAAAGTTTGCCTATCTATACTTAATAAATCCTCATGCCCAAGATGTACACCAAAAGCTTTATGTTTAATTGCTAATTCATAGTAGTCATTTATAAATAGTTGCAGACCATATTTGTTTTGATACTCTACAGCTTCTAGAATATGCTTTTGTATATACTCACTATCATTTGATTTAATTCTAAGCTGTATAGTTTTAACCCCTAAGTTAGCTAAACTAGGTATCTTATCAGCACTGTCGACTATCGGGTAAAAGCCAGTTTTATTAATTGATCTAAATTTTATACTTAGATCTTTACCATGCACACTTACTTTAGGAAATAATCCTTGTTTATTTATATATTTAGAATCTACAATGAAGAATCCATGCGATGCTATTTTTTGGCTACTTTTAATAGCGTTAGAAATATATGACTTAGCTAGAATAATAGAATTATTGACATCAAACCCTAAAGTTAAAAAACTAGCAATAGCACTTGCAAAAGTGCAACCTGTTCCTCTTACTTTTTCATCTAACTTATATCTTTTTGATGTTAATGTATAGTTAACTTCAGGAGTATAATAGCAGTCCAAAGATATATTTTTATCAGAATCATGCCCCCCTTTCAAAAGTACACTTTTACAGTTGTATTTTTCTTGTATTGCTTTAGCTATTTCAGCAATTTCGACATTAGGAGAATCATGCTCATCAAGAAGCATCTTAGCTTCATCAAGGTTTGGTACTAAAATATTAGCTAATGGATAAAGCTTTTGCTTAGAATATTCTACAACCCTATAATCAACCAAGCTATAGCCTGTGGTACTCACCATCACTGGGTCACAAATGTAGAACACATCTTTTAAATCATTCAACAAGTCTACAACAATATCAATCTGCTCAGTAGATGATAGTACTGAAGTTTTGATGACTTTAATCTTAAACTCTTTACTTATTGCTTGTATTTGTTCTTTGAAAATACCTTTAGAAACCTTTTCAATATTCAAGATATTGGTTGAGTTTTGTGCAGTAACACAGCTTATAATTGTACAAGCATGAACACCTATGTTATTAGTAGTTTTGATATCCGCTTGAATACCAGCTCCTGATGAACTATCTGAGCCACCTATGGTCAAAAATATATCACGCATAACACTATCTCTTAGTACTGATGCCAAAATGGCGTATCTACTAAATTAGTTGATGGAACAGCAATTTCTCTTTCAATCATCCTTTTCGCTTTAAAAGCTTCTCTTCCTGCATATATTGCTAATTTAAAAGCATTAGCCATACTAGCGGGATTCCCAGCTAATGCTACAGCACTGTTCAGTAATACACCATCATAGCCCATCTGCATAATTTCACATGCTTGTGAAGGCACGCCAATACCTGCATCAACAATTAGTTTAATCTTATCAAATCGTTCTCTTAGAACTTTCAAAGCGTATGGATTTACCAATCCTTTACCACTACCAATTGGCGCTGCCCAAGGCATTAAGACCTCACAACCAACGTCAATTAATTTTTTAGCAATTACTAAGTCATCTATAGTATAAGGTAAAACATTAAATCCTCTTTTTACTAACTTCTCACATGCGTCTATTAGCTCGACAGAATCAGGCTGTAAATTATAGTCATCTCCTATAACTTCAACTTTAATAAAATTAGTGGCAAATATTTCACGTGAAATTTCTGCTATTTCTATTGCCTCTTGAGAGTTTCTACAACCAGCAGTATTCGGTAAAAACTTACACCCTGTATTTTTTAACTCCTCCCAAAATTGATTTTTAACATTCACATTTTTTGCAGACCTTTTTAAGGATACGGTCAGAAGATCTGCTTCTGACTTATCTATAGCTTCAAGCATAATCTCAATACTAGGATACAAGGCTGTTCCTAATATAAATCTTGAGTTAAATTGCTCTCCATACAACTCAAGCATAACTTATCCTCCTTGCATTGGTTGAACAGTAACAACCACATCATTATTTTTAAGAAAAACTTCAGAATAACTTCTTTTTGCTATAAAGCTATTATTAAGCATTACAGCAAAACAAGGGTATTCAAATTTTTGGCTCTTTAATAAATCTGTAACTGTTATACTATTATCAAAATTCAGCTCTTTTTCATTAAACAAAATACGCATATTCAGCCTCCAAAATCATAATTATTCTTTATCACAGTTTGTGCAACTATTGGTGAAAACAAGTATCCATGTCGTGATAAACCATTTAGATATGTTATATTCCCTTTAGTACTTATAATTGGCTTATCATCGATACTCATCGGACGCACATTAGTTAAAGTTTTCAATATCCTTGCTTCTAAAAAACGCTTATCTAGCGTAACTAACATACTTAGCAACTCTAATGCACTCTGTACAGAAATCTTAGAATAATCACTACTATCAATACTTGTTGCACCAAGATAAAAAATACCATTCTCTCTAGGAATCAAATAAATAGCGTGTCTCGGGTGTAAAAGCCTAATAACAGAATCCAACTTAATACTTTTATTTTCTAAAATAATCGACTCCCCTCTTACACCATACAATTTGATATCATCAACACTTGAGATACCTGTACAATCAAATATATGCTCATACTCTTTATCAAAACAGTCTCGATAGAATTGTTCTTTAGTAGTTTCAATAATTTTTATATTTTCGAGGTTAAGAAATAACTCTTGTGTTAATACAAAGAATTTTGGAACATCAATTAATGCTTCATCTGCTATTAGAGCTTTTTCACAAAGAGTACTTGATAAAAACAGTCCTTTATTAAGGGTATGTACCTTTTCTGTAGAACATATATCTATAAGAGGCTTTGTATCTAAGTTTTTTAGTCTTAAATCTATATTTCTAATAGCTAAATCCAACTCATATTTATCTTGATTATGTGCAACAACACAGGTATTAATCTTTTTTACGAAGCTGTCATCCATACCTAGACTTTCATTAACAAACACATTTAATTCATACCAAAGATCGTAGCTATTAAATCCCAGATCATACACATGCTTTTGGCAACTTATTAGCTCAGTTACTGGAGCAAGCATACCTCCAGCACAATAGCCACAGCTAGTCTTATAATTCAGACTATCGGTATAGATATCGATCTTTAAATTAGGATATCGTTTAACTAGATAAAGTGCTAAAACTCTACCCATAAGCCCTGATCCTAGGATTGAGACTTTACTCATGTTTAGATTCTATTTTCTTAAGATCTTGAGAAAGCTTCATAGAACAAAAGCTAGGCCCACACATAGAACAAAAATGAGCAAATTTATGCCCCTCTTTGGGTAATGTTTGATCATGAAAATATCTTGCTTTATCAGGATCCAAACCTAAATTAAACTGATCTTCCCATCTAAATTCAAATCTTGCTTTTGATAGAGCGTTATCTCTTATTTGAGCGCCAGGAAAGCCTTTTGCTAAATCTGCAGCATGCGCTGCTAGCTTATAAGTAACAATTCCCTCTCTTACATCTTCTTTATTAGGAAGGCCAAGATGCTCTTTTGGAGTTACATAACATAACATAGCAGTACCATACCAAGCAATTTGGGCAGCCCCAATTGCTGATGTAATATGATCATATCCAGGAGCAATATCTGTAACTAATGGACCTAGTGTATAGAAAGGTGCTTCAAAACAGTCTTTTAACTCATAATCCATGTTTTCTTTAATTAATTGCATTGGAACATGGCCAGGCCCCTCTATCATAACCTGTACATCATGCTTCCACGCTATTTTAGTTAACTCCCCCAGAGTTCTTAATTCTGACAATTGTGCACTATCATTAGCATCGTTTATAGATCCTGGTCTTAACCCATCACCAAGTGAAAAACTAATATCATAAGCTTTCATAATTTCACAAATTTCCTCAAAGTGAGTATAAAGAAAATTTTCCTGATTATGATGTAAACACCACTTAGCCATTATTGATCCACCGCGCGAAACAATCCCTGTAATTCTATTTGCTGCCAATGTAACAAAGGCTTTTCTAACTCCAGCATGAATTGTAAAATAACTAACGCCTTGTTCAGCTTGTTCAATTAAGGTATCTTTATAGATCTCCCAAGTTAAATCCTCAGCTTTACCATTTACTTTTTCTAAAGCCTGATAAAGAGGAACTGTGCCTATAGGTACGGGACTATTTCTAATAATCCATTCTCTTGTCTGATGAATATGCTTACCTGTAGAAAGATCCATAACAGTATCTGCTCCCCACTTTACTGCTATAACCATTTTTTCAACTTCTTCTAGTGTAGAAGATGTAACTGCCGATGTCCCAATATTAGCATTAACTTTAACCAAGAAATTTCTACCGATTATCATCGGTTCCAATTCTGGATGATTAATATTAGCCGGAATAATAGCTCTACCCGCAGCAACTTCTTCTCTTACAAACTCAGGAGTAATTTCTCTTTGAATATTTGCTCCAAATGATACTCCCTGATGTTGATTTGTATACTCAGCACTTAAATGAAAATTAGCTCTTAGAATATTTTCTCTAATTGCAACATAATACATTTCTGGAGTTATAATACCTTTTCTTGCATAATGCATTTGCGAAACATTTTTACCATATTTTGCTTTGATAGGTACATGCCTATTTCTAAAATTTAATTTATCTTCTTTAAATTGAGCATTGGTATAGTCTGATGAGAAACATCCCAAACCTTGTATATCTTCATTTTTTTTGAGCCAACTTAATCTATGTCTAGACAAGCCCTTTTCTATATCAACCGCGTTACCTGAAGAATACTCTCCAGATGAATCATAGACAAAAACATCTGGATTTGTACTGATATTACCTTCGATATTTGTATTTGTTTGAGCAATTTTTCTAAAAGGAACTTTTAGTGCTGTACTAAGACATTCAACATAACATTTTTCCGAATTTGGATATTTAATCGTTATTGTTGAGTTTTCTGTATTAGTTTGAATATCTTGATTTCTAGAGTTAGTCATTTCATCTCCTATTTTCAATTCAAACTAGTATAGGCAGATGAAATTAAAGGTATAATTGATACAGTAATAGAATCACAACTATAGCAAATACAACCAAACTACACTTCCTACACTAGTGCTAACTAGATCAGGTTCAAAGGGTTGGAAAATCCTCTCAGCATGATTCGAAAAAAAATCATGCACCCCTGTGTTTTCGGTATAAAGTTAATAGTATATCTAAATCAAAGTCAAGTTAGTAACCAGCATTTTATATTAGTAACTATCTAAACTAACTATTTCAAGATGTTGCATCTGTGTTTGTAAAAACATCTCACCAACAGATCTAAACTTCAGAGGAATATCTGTAACATAAAATTTATACTCTGGATTAGAATTGTTTTTATTCAAAAGATTATTTTCAACAAGTAGTTGCTGAAGCATCTTACTAGCTTGTAATGATGGGTCTATAAGCTTTACATCAAGAGCTTTAGCGATACTATCTTTGATAATAGGATAATGTGTACAACCCAAAATTAGAGCTTGAATGTTTTTATCGTTAAAATACTCAAGATATTGTTTAGCTACTAATTCAACAACTTCTCCATCTATAAATCCCTCTTCAATCATGGATACAAAAAGACCACATGAACTACTATAAACTTCTGTGCTAGGATTATTTTTGTGTATTTGTAGTGCGTATGCGTTACTATTGATAGTAGCTGGTGTTGCTATGACACCAACTGTTTTAAGACTATCGACTAAGCTAACTCCAGCACTTATCACATCAATAACAGGAACTGTTTTAGCAATTTCTTGAACGATATCTTTTGCAATAGCTGATATAGTATTACAAGCAATAATTATTGCTTTAACTTCTTGATCAATCAAAAATTTAGCCGTTTGGGCTGCAAACTTTTGAATAGTCGCTCGTGATTTAGTCCCATAAGGTATTCTAGCAATATCTCCAAAATATATAATATCCTCATTTGGCAATATATTCATCAAGTTTTTGACGACAGTTAAACCACCAATTCCTGAATCAAAAACACCTATAGGCCTATCGTCAAGCATTACTTTTTCTCTATTTTACGAATTATTTTTCTACGTGAACGCGTAGGCATCTTCTCTAAATATTCTTCTTTTGCTTTAATAAAAGGTATTAGATTTTCTAATGACAAAACTGCTTGATTAGCATCATCTGCAATGAAATTTTCACTTAACTGTGCATCATCGTTTGCAAAAATAACAACAGTCACAACAGGAATACCTTTTATATATATTTTTTGTTTATAAAGGTATGTTTGTAGTGCTTTTTTCTGTGCAAATGTTTGCCTAATTGGATTTTTTATTGTTTTTGCATAGACTTTGTTGTTCTGAGAAGTCTTTGATACATTCCATCTCTCGGCCATGTTCTCTACTTCGATATAGCCACGATTATTCTTAACCTCAATTATGTATATACCTTTACGAGATACTGCAATAAAATCAATTTCTCTATTGCCAACTGTGGATTTCTCATCTGGTAAAACCACTCGATTAAATAGTACAAAATTATTGTCTAATTTTTTTAACTCATCTAAAACCGTAGTTTCGCCTTCTGCACCTGAAATGATTATATCTACAGGATTATCATCTTTTGTTATTAAAAAGAAAAATACAAATAGTATAAACGCTAATGTAAATCCAACCTCTAGCGATTGAGTAACAAATTCAACATCTCCTAGATATAGATCAACACCAACTATCAAACCACATAGAATAATAGATGCATATAGACTTTTTTTTGCTCTAATCAGGTAGTTCCTTAACCTAGCCCATGTAAAGCGCAAAAAGAGCCTGTCTTTTTTTAATTTACTTTCAATAGCCATAATACCAATATACTTTGTTTAAAAACGTAAAATTATAAATTAATAAACTTCTGCTTTATTTCCGTTATTTTATCTCTAACTGCCGTTGCCTGCTCGAATTCAAGCTCTTTTGCATAAGCTCTCATTCGTTTTTCTAGAGCTTTGATAACCTTCGAAGCTTCAGTCATACCTAGTATAGCCGAAACATCAACATCATCAACCTTTAAGCGCGAATTATTTTTATAAGCACGCTTTTGCATTTCTGGAGAGCTATCTAACATATCATCTATGCTCTTGATGATTGTTTTAGGAGTTATATTATTTTTCTGATTATATTCGTTTTGAAGATTACGACGTCGTAAAGTTTCATCCATAGCTTTTTTCATAGATTTTGTGACAATATCTGCATACAAAATAGCTCTACCATTTTGATTCCTAGCTACACGTCCAATAGTTTGGATAAGAGATTTCTCAGAGCGCAAAAACCCTTCTTTATCAGCATCAAAAATTAATAAAACTCCAACCTCTGGCATATCAAGACCCTCTCTAAGAAGATTAATACCCACAAGCACATCAAATACACCATGACGTAAATCATGAATAATTTGGACTCTCTCAACAGTATCAATATCAGAGTGTAAATATCTGACATTAACACCATGCTCAGATAGATACTCTGTTAAATTTTCTGCCATTTTTTTTGTTAGAGTCGTTATTAAAATCCTTTCTTCTTTAGCTATAGCCTTATTTATCTCTGATAACGCATCTTCTACTTGTATAGCAACAGGTCTTACAGAAACTTCAGGATCTAATAAACCAGTTGGTCTGATCACTTGTTCTACAGTGTTTTGAGACTTTTCAAGTTCATAATTAGCTGGTGTCGCAGATACATAGATTGTCTGAGGCAGCAGACTCTCAAACTCATTAAATTTCAAAGGTCTATTATCCAAAGCAGAAGGCAGTCTAAACCCATAATTAACAAGATTAGACTTACGAGACGAATCCCCTTTGTACATTCCACCAAACTGTGGTAGTGTGACGTGCGACTCATCAACTATGACTAAGGCATTTTCTGGTAGGTAGTCAATCAATGTTGGTGGTGGATCACCAGGAGCTCTACCTGATAACAATCTTGAATAATTTTCGATACCCGTGCAATAGCCTAGCTCTTGAATCATTTCAATATCATACTTGGTACGTTGTTCTATTCTTTGAGCTTCAAGTAATTTACCTTCTTCTTCAAAATATTTAACTCTTTCTTTAAGTTCTGCTTTGATCTCTTCTATAACTATATCTTTGCGCTCTTTTGATGCAACATAATGTGTACTTGGGAATATTGTTGCTCTATGTAATGTTTTAATTTTTTTGGAAGTTAATGAGTCGATCATACTTATCGCTTCAATCTCATCATCAAAAAATTCTACTCGAATAGCATCTTTTTCAGAGTCTGCCGGGAATATATCCAATATTTCTCCTCTAACTCGGAAACTACCTCGACTGAAGTCCATATCATTACGCGAATATTGCATCTCTACTAACTTAGTTTGAGCTTTTTTTAGCCCTAGTTCTTCTCCTACCTTTAGGTGCAAAAGCATCTGCATATACTGCTCAGGGTCGCCTAGACCATAAATAGCTGATACAGTTGCGACTATAATTACATCATTACGCTCAAGTATTGCTTTGGTAGCTGAAAGACGCATTTGTTCAATATGCTCGTTTACAGATGAATCTTTTTCTATATAGGTATCAGAAGCTGCAACATAAGCTTCTGGTTGATAATAATCATAATATGACACAAAATACTCAACTGCATTATCTGGGAAATATTGCTTAAACTCAGAATATAATTGAGCTGCCAAAGTTTTGTTATGTGCAACAATCAAACATGGTTTTTGTGTTTGTTGAATCACATTTGCCATAGTATATGTTTTACCTGAGCCTGTAACTCCTAGCAAAACCTGATGCTGTAACCCACCATTAACACCGTCAACTAACGATTTGATTGCCTTGGGCTGATCGCCACCTGGGCTATATTTTGTTACTAATTTAAACTTATATTCTGACATTCTTCAAACTTAATTTTTTTTATAAAAAAGCTGTGCTAAAGCCTTGAGAATTTATTATAACATAGCTTTATATCTGTATTAAAAACTATAGCTTAGTCCTGTTGTTATAAAGTTTGCTTCTCCCTTATCAAAAGATTTTACATATAGATATGTAATTAAGAAATCCATATTATCAATAAAACCTGTTGGAACTGATAAACTTACTGGAACTGCGAACAAACCCGAGGTTTTACTGGAACTTAGCCCTAAAAGCTTATTTTTTTGAAAGCTACTTCCAATACCAAGGCCCACACCAGCACCTGCTCTTATCCCACTAAACAACTCATAATTATACTTTACAAGCCCTAAGTATGAATTACCATCAAGCTCAGTGTCTTGTTTGCTCGCAAAATAACCAAGATATCTAAATTCGCCCGTAATATTTTTAGTGAAAAAATACCCTGCCGTGGTGGTAAAAACTCCTGTATTATGTGGAGACGAACTAAGATGTCCCCAACCTCCAGATGCTGTCACAAAAAATCTATTAAAGTCAGCACTGCCGGTTACAGTTTTTGGATCACTATAACTCTTAAAAAAAGTAGTGACTAAAACTAAAGTATAAAAAGTCTTTTTAAAAAAGATATTCTTCGAGCTCATATAGCAAAGCTTGTTGTTCTTCTGTTAGATCACGATTCATGCGTAAATCTTGCATTTCTTGATAGATATCTTCCAAAGTTTTGCGAGTTCTACCTTTATGGTCAATCAGAAGCTCATCATTATCTAGGCTAACAATCTTATTTAAATACTCTTGAAACTCCATCTGTGCTTTATCAGGTAGTTTTGAAAAGTCTAATCTACCAACTATCCTAACTGCTCTGTCATAATAAGGTTTTGGTAATTGATTAAGCATTTGCACTTTTTGATAAATTTGTGAAGTATGAAATTTATCACAACCCCTTTCATCAGCAGCACTCATAAAGTCACTTTGATAAATCGCTGCATCTATATCAACATTTTCAATCTCTGGATACTTATATTCCATTACATAATCAACAAAATTAGTAAATATTTCTAGATTGTTTCTTATAAATTCCTTATTTGCCTTTATCAAATCCAGTCTATCTTGAGGTAATCTCCCCACAAAACGAGTTTTAGCAGGTAATATTAGCGGAATATCACCCCATTTCTTATTTACAGTCAGTCGCCAATGTTCTGCTTCTAAACTACCAAATTCTTCTATAAATTCACTAAATAAATAACTATCTAAGCGAAGAAATATCTCTTGATTTTTGTAATGCCTATGCTGACCAATATCTAATATGGCCGACATAAAATTATTTTTAAAGCCAAAAACTCCACTTACAGCAATTGCTTGTCTATACCCAATACCACTAACTTCTATACCGATATCTAGTTGAGCTAGAGTATTTTCATCATTTTGCTTATTAAACTTTGCCAATAAAAACTGCCACATTTTAGGATTAGCTATTCTTAACTTTTTAGCTAGCTCTACTGTCACAATTACATCTGTAATAGCATCATGAGCTCTACCACCACTATATAGATTATTTTCAGTATTTAAATTTTCTAACTTCAAAGATATTTTCTGCTGTCCTTCTTCATCAACAACTTTAGGCCACTTAAGAGCATCATTACAAAATAAATAATAGCAAGTAACTATTGGAAACAAATCAGCCCTTGAACAACCATTTTTAAATTGATGACTATATGGAGGTAGCATATTTTTATAAAAAGCAAATCTCAAAAACTCATCATCAAATCCAAGTGTATTGTAACCTATACTAATAGTCCCTGGTGTATTTATGATTTTATGAATTTTTCTAATTGCCTGATATTCTGACACACCAGTATTTGCTTGAGCAATAGAAATATGATGCGTTATCGTTGCAATTGGAGATGGAGTTGTATCAGGATTTAGCTTCACAAAAAAATTAAACCTTTCAATTTCATTAAAGTCTAAATCTGTGCGAATCGCAGCAAATTGTAATACTTGGTCAAAAGAATTGTTAATACCAGTAGTTTCTAAGTCATAAAATAAAAAAGTTTGATTTTGAAACATTAAAGAATAAGCTCATATTTAATTAAATTATTAGCTTAGAATTTTAACATACCTTTATAATGATTAATAATTTTGAATATTAGAAATAAGCTTGATTTAAAGACTCAACAGAAACTCTAAAGAATAATTTTTGTGTTTATAAAGTAAGATTATGCAGGCTGTCTAGTTGCAGCAATTACAACTTCTCGTATATTTATATTTTGTGGTTGGCTAAACATAAACATAGCTGTACGAGCAATATCATCTGCTACTAAAACTCCACCCATAGACTCTTTCCAGTTTTCATAATCTGATTTAATTTGATCAGATGTAGTATGACTTAAAAGCTCAGTTTCTACAGCACCTGGACAAATTGTCATTATTCTAACATTATCATCAGCAACTTCTTCACGTATATTCTCACTCATTGAAGATACTGCAAATTTTGTACCAACATATGCAGCGTGATTAGGGAAAGACTTCTTGCCTGCAATAGAACTGATATTTATAATCGTTCCACTTTTTCTTGCCTTCATATCACCCAATACAGATTGAATACCATTTAATAATGCCAATACATTCACTTCGTACATCTTTTGCCATTCAATAGGATCTTGTGTATCAATTTGACCAAGCAACATTAGACCTGCATTATTAACCAATAATTCAACTGGACCGTATTCAGCTTCAGCTTCTTTTATAGCATTTTTTAGAGCTTGAGCATCTGTTACATCTACCTTACGAATCATTGTGTTAGGTAAATTTAATTCCTCTATTTTTTCTATTCTTCTACCTATTAGCAAAAGTGAATGGCCTGCTTCAGAAAATCTTTTTGCAATTGCTGCTCCGATTCCAGAACTTGCCCCAGTGATTACAACTAATGATTTAGACATACTATTTCTCCTTTATTTTTTGTTTTAGTATTTACACCGTTTCATTGGTTGTAAATTTTATACAAACTTATTAAACTGATAAATACCAATAATCATAAAACATTGTTATTAAATAATGAACAATATTTATTGGCGAGGTATCCAATGTTTCATCCACGTCGCAGAACAGCAAAGCTTTACAAAGGCAGCAGATATATTAGGTATGGCCAAATCAAACCTAAGCCAAAATATTAAAGACCTAGAAAGCCACCTTAAAGTTCAACTACTATATAGAAGCACTAGACATGTTCGTCTTACCGAAATAGGACAAGATTATTATAAGAAATGTAAGCAAGCTCTCCAAGACCTTGATATAGCAACGCAACTAACTAGCCAAGAACACAACGAAATAAGTGGTAATATAAAAATCAACTGTGTTGGAGGAATAATTGGTGAAGATGTTATCGCCACTGTAATTTTGAAGTTCCAGCGACTACATCCAAAAGTCAATCTTCATCTTGATTTCTCTAGCAATAGAATCAATCTCATAGATAGCGATTATGATCTAGTTATCCGTATGGGTAACTTACCTGACTCAAACTTGATAGTTTCACCGCTTAGAACTGTTACTACCAAGTATGTAACGAGTAAAGACTTTTTTGAGAGATATAGTGAGATATCCGACCCAAGACAGCTTGAAGATGTTCCTCTAATCTACGGTAGTATCAAACAATGGAATTTTAACTCTACAAATGATAAATACACCCTCCATATTCATAACAATGGTTTTCATGCAACTAATGGCAGAGTTATGAAGCAAGCAGCTCTTCTAGGATTAGGAGTCACCAGATTGGTAGATATTTATGTTGATGCGGATATCAAAAATGGTAGATTAGTCGAAATACTACCTCAATATAGAGAAGAAACAAAGCTTTCTATCATTTCACTACCCGTAAAATATCAACTCAAAAGAATAAGCTCTTTAATAAATTATCTCAAAACTAACTTCAATACAGAATACGAAAACAAAAGTGAGAGAAACTAAACTACTTTTGAGCTAATAATCTATCATACCTAATTGTTATTTTCTTAAAATTACTTTGTATTTGCTCTTTAGTAAAATACACAAATTCTTTATATAGACCATCATCATGTTTTTTTTGTTGCATAAATAAAGTTCTATATGTCCTCAGATTAATCAACAATTCATCTATAAGTATCAATATTTTCTTATATTCATAATATTTTTTTGTATCAGAAAACTCATATTTAGCATTTACTAAAGTTTCATTAAGCTTAATACTTTTTTCTATCAATGAAATAATCTTCCTATTCTCAACACTACAGTCAACTTTATTAACAAGATCCTTAAACTCAGAATATATCCTATACATATCTCTGTTAAAAAGCACTCTATTCTTTCGCCCTCTAGTAAGGAAAGTTATCAAAACTATACTTAATGTTCCTATTGCTACACATGTAACCCTAACAAAAAATAATTCTTTGTCCCAACCAATAAATAATCCAAAGTACATTACTAAATATACATGTATAAAAAAAACACTAGTTGCATAGTTTAAAAACATCGTATATACATACAATGCTAAAGCAAAACAACACAGTGCAGCAACCAATGTAAAATTATGAGGTATATTTTTTTGGATTAGTAACAATACTATAGACCCTATTGAAGTACCCAGCAATGAGAAAATAACAATCGCTTTAGCTCTAGTGTAAACAACACTGGTACTGGTACTAGCTGCAACACTAACTACTGCTATAACCACCCAATATATCCTATCTCTAAAGTCATCATCACCACTTAAACTAAATATCAAATAACAAATTATTAATCCAACTATCGATGCTATAAAAACCCTTATGGCTAATAATGTAGTATCAGAAAGCTTATCTACATATCTATCCTTAAATAAGATCATAATACGCCTCTCTGATATTTTCTAAACCAATAAACATATCATCCAAAAATAATAAACTACTAAATAAAAGTTTTCTTTTTTGTTTATCTCTTTGATATTTATGGATATAGTTCATTTCAAACTTATATTTCAAATGAGATATATCCTCAGATTTTTTTTCAAAAACTTCAGCAGATTTTTGTATATATAACATCAAAAACATTGTGTTTTTATAAATTTTTTCTAAATCTTGTGATAATTTTTTTGCTTCACTTTCTTCAAAACCTAAACGAACATAATCAATAGTAAGTTTTTTATAAACCAGTAGAAATTTTGATGTTAAGCGATTAAAAACCACTAAGTTATGACTTAAATATCGCCATTGCTCTTGATGGCTTTTACGTAAGAACATTAAGCCATGATTTTTAAACGAGTTTATATTTTGGTACTTTAAATTACTTACTTCAACAACATTTGATTGTGTAAACCTTCTATATTTTGCCTTTTCAAATGTATCAATATAGTTACGCACAAAATTTTTTAAAAACTCATTAAATACTTTACTAACATCATTAGCCTTCATTAGTTTGTAGTTTCTAATAATCACCAGATAAACAATCAAACCAATCAAAATAGCTGTAAGAGTAAAATGTAAATGATTGTCCTTCTCCAATGGGTAGCGCACAAAACAAATACAAGTAATGACTACAATCATCATCGGAAATATAGTAAAAGCCTCTCCAAACCTTCTAAACCAAAATGCTATAAAAGCGACAAACACTATTAGCATAAAATTAGTTTCAAACAAAGGGTGAACATATGGAGATATATTAACGATAATTATGGCTATAATCATATATAATGCAAAAGCCAAACGTTTAGCCTGTATACTCCCCAGCAGAATACTTCCAGCCAAATTAGCCATAAATAATATAATTATAATAGTAAGATTTTTATCAATATTTAAAAATGCTGCGAGACCTAAAAATGAAAAAAGTATAATTGCAGATTTGATAGCTCCATCTTGAAATACTTTCATAGGGTCTTGATCAACATATTTATGATATATCTCACTAATACTAAGCATTTACAAATCTACTTTTAGTAGTAAAAACATTTTAGAAATTATATTGCAAAAGTTACTTAATTAATATCACTAGAATAGTTATTTTTGTTTTAAAATATAGTAAAATTTAATAGCATTAAAATAAAATACACATTTATCTTTATGATTTATAACAATACTTATGATGTTATTGTTGTTGGGGGCGGTCATGCAGGCGTTGAAGCTGCTGCTGCTTCAGCACGTATAGGCGCAAAAACTCTACTACTTACTCACAATATTGACACAATTGGACAAATGTCCTGTAACCCAGCCATTGGTGGAATTGGCAAGGGTCACTTGGTCAAAGAAATAGATGCCATGGGCGGCATTATGGCAAAAGCCATTGATATGGCAGGTATTCAATTTAGAATCCTTAATTCTCGAAAAGGCCCAGCTGTTAGAGCAACAAGAGCTCAAGCAGATAGAGTTTTATATAAAAAGGCTATTAATTCTTTACTTAATGGTCAAGAAAATTTAGATATTTTCCAAGATTCTGTAGATGATTTAGTAGTCGAAAATGGAATTGTATATGGAGCTATCACAAAAACAGGAATAACTTTCAAGTCAAAAAAAGTTGTTCTTACAGTTGGGACATTTTTAGGAGGTAAAATACATATAGGCAAAGTTTCTAAAGCTGGAGGTCGAGCGGGAGATCAGCCATCAAACGCATTAGCTGCTCGCTTAAGAGCATTACCATTTAGAGTGGATAGACTCAAAACAGGCACTCCTCCACGTATAGATTGTCGAAGTGTCGATTTTAGTGTTATGGATGTACAACACGGTGACACCCCAACACCACACTTTTCATTTTTCTCAAAAGGAAAAATTGAACATCCAAGACAAATACCTTGCCATATAACTTACACTAACACAAAAACTCATGAGATTATCACAAACAATCTTGACAAATCAGCAATGTACAGTGGACTTATAGAAGGTATAGGACCACGTTACTGCCCTTCTATTGAAGATAAGATTGTAAGATTTGCAGAGAAAGACAGACATCAAATCTTTGTTGAACCTGAGGGTTTAAACAGTATTGAGCTGTACCCTAATGGTCTATCAACTAGCTTACCATTTGAAGTACAGTGTGAGTATATACGCTCAATTAAGGGTTTTGAAAATGCTTTTATCATGCGTCCAGGTTATGCAATTGAATACGATTTCTTTGATCCTAGAGACCTTAAACCAACCCTTGAAACTAAGCATATTAAAAATTTATTCTTTGCTGGACAAATTAATGGAACCACAGGGTATGAAGAAGCTGGAGCTCAAGGTTTAGTTGCTGGTATAAATGCTGCCATTAGTCTAGACAGTGATAAATCATGGTATCCAACTCGTTCTAATAGCTATATGGGCGTATTGATAGATGACTTGATAACCAAAGGTACTAAAGAACCTTACCGCATGTTTACATCCCGTGCAGAGTATAGACTAATTTTACGTGAAGATAATGCAGATTTAAGACTATCCGATAAAGCCTGTGAATTAGGATTGCTAAACAAACAAGATCAAGAGTTTTTTATCAATAAAAAAACTGCTATAGATGAAAATATAGCTATGATGAAAAATACTTGGATTGGTCCTCAAACCCAAAAAGCTCGTGACTTAGAAAAGTATTTAGATAAAAAAATGACTCGTGAAAGCACTCTTTTTGACTTACTAAAACGTCCAGAGTTAGACTATAAAAAATTACAACAAATTCCAGATGTTAACTTAAAACTGAATGATGAGGCTGTGATTGAACAGATAGAGATCTCTGCTAAATATTCTGGTTACATAGAGCGTCAAAATAAAGATATCGAAAAAATATCGACTCTTGAACTAAAAGCAATACCTGAGAACTTTGACTACTCTCAAGTCAAAGGCCTTTCAAATGAAGTTCTTCAGAAACTAACTGAACAAAAGCCCACAACATTAGGAGAAGCATCTCGTATACCTGGCATAACCCCTGCTGCAGTATCATTACTTACTATATACATGAAAAAAACTGGCTTTATAAAATAGGAAGAAAATATATGAAAAAAAACTCTTTTAGAATAATAGCTTTAATAGTACTAGCATTAGCACTTTTTTCATGTGCTACTAAACAAAAGTATATAGAACAACAAAAAGCATGGATTGGCAAAAACATCTATTCTTATACTAAAGAGTTCGGTATGCCCAACGATGTTATACAAGTATCTCCAGATCCTAATATTGAAACTTATGTATATGTCAGAAAAGCAGTAAATCCAAATACACCTGCTTTTGCTGGTAATCCAATGAATAGCTTAATTATGGCAAATAGAAATCCTCACTTTGTACAGTTTGGTGCTTTAATGTGCACAACTTGGGTTTCATACAACAAGAGTACTAAGCTAATTGTAAACATAACATTCCGCGGTAATTACTGCGCTATTAATTAGTACATGACAGGGAAATTTAATGAATATTAAACAAACTTCGACACCTTTGATTACAGGGCTAGTGTCTGCATCTATATGCTTTAGCTTCGGATTCTTTTCAAATGTTTTCAAATATAACGGACTAGAATTTTTCTACGCTTATATCGCTTTTCTGGTTTTATTATGCTATCCAATGAACCTCATAGCAATATATTTCCAAAAAGCTTTCCCTGACTTAAATTCTCATAATAAATTAGTCTATAAAATCACAGGCAGCAATAAGTTTAAACCTGTTAGTATATTATTAACTGGAATAATGATTATCTTTGTTGCTCTTATTATGTTTAACATGTCAACTTATGTTTTAGATTTTTTTGATAATATTCCAGCTATTGATAGACTGAGTAATCAAAGCTTAAAATTTAGTAACAACTTCCCAATATACACATCTCTATTGGCAATATTCATTACAATCCTTTTAATGTTTATACTTGCGGATAAGAAAAAAATAAACCTAAATGAGACGCTTAAGACTACAGCTCACATATCTCTATATTTAGTGACTGTATTAATGTTAATAGTCATATATACCCCACAAGGGATAATTGGAATAAAAGATTTCCTTTTTGGCATAAACTATCAAAAGGCTGAACAACTTCGTTGTATGTTTGGATTGGCTTTAGTTTACGCAATATTAAGCAATTTTATATCAATAGCATTTTATAAAAACATTATAAATATTGGTGATAATAACTTTAATAAGCTTAAGACGAGTGCATTTAAAAGTATATTTTATAATATAATTTTTTCGTTTATGATTTGTATAACTATATATGCCATATTAGGTGACTACAGAAGCTACCTACAACCAACAGAAAGTATACAAATTACAACTATTTTTAAAATAGTAAAAACAAATTATCCGATGTATTACTTATTACTTGAGGTGATATTCACAACACTTAACCTAGTAGTTTTTGTTACATCATTGAAGTATATTTTTCAAATTGGAACGAAATTATATACTAAACTGCTAGCTCTATTAATTCCCTTTATTATAACTATATTTTTTATCAAATCTGGTATCGCTTACGTTGATTTCTCTAATATGAGTGCTCTTCATATAGTCATCATATTTATCTTCTTATTTGACGTATTCATTATAGGTTGGATTTATGATGCTCAAAAGCTTAGTTATGAAATACTTAAAAGCACAAATACTAAACTATCACCAATATTCAATATAGCCCTAAGAATAATTATACCGTTTATATGCATTATTATTACTATTGGCTATATATTCATACATATGTCTATTATGTGGCAATTTATAGCAACAATAGTATTGATTACCATATATATAATCAAAGGAAGTATTTTCAGTAAAATATTTAACAAGAGAAAGTTTTAAAATGTTTTTTAATAAAAAAAGTAAACAAGATGAGCTAAAAAAATTAGCAGCTAGTGAGGCTGCTAAACATATCACATCAGAAATAACCTTAGGTGTTGGAACTGGTAGCACAGTAGCCTTTTTAATCGAAGAGCTAGCTAACTATAGAGATAAAATAAAAGCTGTAGTGTCAAGCTCAGAAGACTCTACAAAAAAACTTAAAGCACTAGGGTTTGAAGTAGTAGATTTAAATTATGCTGGAAATATAGACTTATACATTGATGGTGCTGATGAGTGTAATAGCCATAAAGAACTTATCAAAGGTGGTGGTGCAGCACTTACACGCGAGAAAATATGTGTCGCAGCAGCAAAAAAATTTATTTGTATTATTGATGAATCTAAAAAAGTGAATACTCTAGGAGAGTTTCCTCTTCCTGTAGAAGTTATCCCAATGGCAAGAAGTTATGTAGCTAGAGAAATAATTAAATTAGGCGGTCAACCTGTATATAGAGAGCAGACTACAACTGATAATGGCAATGTCATTCTAGATATCTACAACCTAAAAATAGATAATCCACTAAAGCTTGAAACAGAGCTAAACCAAATCACTGGAGTTGTAACAAATGGAATTTTTGCATTAAAACCTGCTGATCAAGTAATTATGGCAAAGAATGATGGGAGTATTGTAACTTTATAATAATTTTTGACAATTTCATCTTTTACAAAATAAGGACTCGCTCCTAATGATCTTTCTAGAAAAACAAAATGATAATTCTGAAACTCTATCATATATAGGCCATGTTGATAATGTCATCCAAGGCATAGTTCCTGAAGAGTTAAAATATAAACGTTTCCTTGCAAGTAATTTTGATTATGGTTTTGAATTAGGCTCACCTCAAAGTATTTATAACCTTGGTGAATGCATTTTGCTTAATGATATGATTTATTCTTCAAGAACAGATGTTAGCAGAACAGAAAGAGATCCCCTGATGTGGGGACCAGAATTCGTAACAACTGGGATATTTCTTATTCCTAAAAACACTCCTGTAAACTATATAGCTAAATATTTTTCTTTTGATAAAGAAAGTACATTAGCTGATATATATCGACAGATTTACAATCAAATCAAATCTCCTTTTGCCATTGTTGGATGTGTACAGTTTTCAGCAGTAAATGCTGAAGCTATAACTAAAGCCCCCATAAATAGAGAAAATATTTTCACAAATAGTCAAAACTACTATGATGAAAAAAAATATGAAGATACTGATGTAAACTTTGCTATTATGGGTGTTGTAAGTAATCCAAACGATAAAAAGTTAGAGAAAATCAATCAAGAACTATCATCCGTGTTGTATCACAATCCTTTTGCAAATAAAAATAAACTTTTAACCCATACACACGGACTAATGCTCAATAAGTCAATTATTGATATCGAAAAGGTTCATCCACGTAATGCTAAAGAGGTTCTGCATATACAGGACCGATCACTTGTTCGCTATATTAAGCTTAAAGTCTATAAAATAAAAGGCCTAAAGAAACATGCTTAAATCTATAGAAATATAATCTTATCTAAGCACTCTTCTTCCATCGCAAAATAAATTTGAAAATAAAAGGAAGTAGTGTCAACAATAGCAGAATTACAACAGCTAATACAAACTTATAATCGAACAATTTAGTATAATCTAATTGAGAGTTTTTAAAATGAACACCAAACCATACATATATAAATGTTATAGGAATAATGCCAATCAAAGTAGTCAAAAAGAAGATACTGTTTTTAACTTTTAAAATTCCTGCCAAAATATTTGGAACAAAAAAAGGAATTGGTAAAATTCTAGAAATCAACAATATAGACACAGGATAATTTTCTACCAACAATTTAAATCTTGAAACGATCTTAAATCTTGGATTTGCTTGCACCTCTCCCCAATTATATTTAATAATCAAAAAAGCTAACATCGCTCCCAACGTGGCTGAGAATAAACAAATAAAAAAACCCAACATGAGCCCAAATAAAAGTCCGGCAAGTATTTTTAAGAATGGTTTGATTGGAACAGAAAAGAATACTGTCAAAATGTATATGCAAGCATAACTAAGAGAGGCTAGTATTGTATGATTATCTATGTAAGAATTAGCTCTCTCGTAAGCAAAGTTGATCTTATCTAAATCTAAATATTTATAGCCATTGAGAATTAAAAACACAAAAATACCTATACTTAAAAAAAAGACTAAAATAAGCCTTTTAACAAGTAAGGAATTTATGAATTTCACAAGATTTTATAAAGAAAAAAATTTGATTAGAATACTCAATTAAGCTAAAGCAGCTTTTGCTTTTTCAACAACAGCAGCGAAAGCATCTTTGTTGTATACAGCTAATTCAGCTAATGCTTTTCTATCTAGCTCAACACCAGCTTTGTTTAAGCCATTGATCAATTGGCTATAGCTAATATCATGTTGTCTAGCAGCAGCATTAATACGAACAATCCAAAGAGATCTGAATGTTCTTTTTTTAACTTTGCGATCTCTATAAGCGTATTGACCAGCTTTAATTACAGCTTGCTTAGCTACTCTATATACTCTTGAACGAGCACCATAGTAACCTTTAGCTTGATTTAAAATCTTCTTATGACGTGCGCGTGCTGTTACGCCTCTTTTTACTCTTGACATTATTTAGTCTCCACTTTAAAAATTGATAAACAAACTTATGCGTATGGCATCTGTTGAACTAGGCTAGCTTGATCAACTTTAGCTACTTGATTCATACCTCTTAAATGACGCTTTCTTTTAGTAGTCATCTTAGTATTGATATGAGCACGATTTGCACAACGGTGTTTGAAACCACCCTTACCAGTCTTTTTAAAGCGCTTAGCAGCACCACTCTTAGTTTTTAACTTAGGCATTTTAAATACTCCGCATTGTATTAATTGTTATTATTATTGATTTACTACTTTTTCTTAGGTCCTAAAACCATAATCATTTGGCGACCTTCCATTTTAGGTTGGTGTTCCACCGCACCGTATTCAGCAGCATCGTTTGCCATACGCTTAAGCATTTCCATGCCTAGCTCTTTATGTGACATTTCTCTACCTCTGAATCTAAGTGTGACTTTTACTTTATCGCCCTTTTCTAGAAACTTTATCAGGTTGCGTAGTTTTACCTGATAGTCCCCTACATCAGTCACAGGTCTAAGCTTTACTTCTTTTACCTGTGTCTGCTTTTGGTTCTTTTTAGCTTGTGCTTTTTTCTTACCCTGTTCGAATAAGTACTTACCATAGTCCATCAAACGACAAACTGGTGGATTAGCATTAGCTACCATTTCAACCAAATCAACATTAGCTTCTTCAGCTAATGCTAAAGCCTCATTGATAGATACAATTCCTATTTGCTCTCCATCAACACCAACTAAACGCACCTCTTTTGCTCTGATTTGCTCATTTATAGGTGCTTTTTTATCCGTTTTAATAACTTTTTTCCTCCACAGAAATTATTATTTTTTTGCTTTAATTTGCTCACTTAAGAAAGTGCAAAAATCTCCTGTAGACATCTGCCCAAGATCTTCACCGTTATGCTTTCTTATAGTAACAATCTTTTGCTCTTGCTCGTTTTTACCCAATATAACAAGGTATGGAACACGCAAAAGAGTATGCTCACGTATTTTAAACCCTATTTTTTCATTTCTCAAGTCTAATTTCGCTCGAACACCATTTTTTTCTAAGGTTTCAAAGACTTCTTGACAATATTCATCTTGATGATTACTGATACCCATGACAGCTACTTGCACAGGTGTTAACCATAACGGCATATTCCCTGCATAATGCTCTATCAGCATCCCAATAAATCTTTCTAAAGATCCCACAATAGCTCTATGTAACATTACAGGAACTTGCTTATTACCATTTTTGTCAATATATGTAGCTCCAAGTCTATCAGGCATAGAGAAATCCAACTGTATTGTTCCGCACTGCCAACTTCTACCAATAGCATCTTTTAAATGAAACTCAATCTTAGGGCCATAAAATGCACCTTCACCTGGCAATAGCTCATAATTCACATTATGAGCATCAAGAGCATTTTTTAGCATTTGCTCAGACTTATCCCAGATCTCATCATCACCTATTCTCTTATCTGGTCTAAGTGCGATCTTGACTGTAAAATCATTGAACCCAAAATCTTGATAAACCTCAAAACATTGTTTAAACATTAAGATCACTTCTTCTTCAACTTGTTCTGGAGCACAAAAGACATGGCCATCATCTTGAGTAAAACTGCGCACCCTTAATAATCCATGCAAAGACCCTGATGGTTCATTCCTATGCACTATTCCAAACTCAGCCATTCTAATAGGCAGATCCCTATAACTGTGAAGCTTTGTATTATAAACTTGTACACAAGTTGGACAATTCATCGGTCTAATTGCAAAATCTCTATTTTCAGATTTTGTTGCAAACATATTCTCAGCATATTTTGAAGCATGTCCTGACTTTTCCCACAGACTAAAATCTGCTATCAAAGGAGTCCTTATTTCACTACACCCATATTTTTTATTTGAAGCACGCATGTAATCCTCTACTTCACGCCAAATTCTAACACCATTATCATGCCAAAAAGCAATGCCTGGTGAATCTTCTTGAAAGTGAAATAAATCCAAAGCTTTACCAATTTTTCTATGATCGCGCTTTTCTGCCTCTTCTAACATATTTAAGTACTGATCTAAATCTTCTTTAGTCGCCCAACACGTTCCATAGATACGAGTCAACATTTCATTATTAGAATCACCTCTCCAATATGCTCCTGCTAACTTAGTAAGCTTGAAAGCTTTGATAACAGATGTACTTGGTATATGTGGACCACGACAAAGATCACTAAACTCCCCTTGAGTGTAAATCTTAATTTGTTGATCTGCTGGAATACTATCTATTATATCAACTTTATAATTCTCACCTTGAGCTTTAAAAAACTCTATAGCCGCGTCTTTAGAAACAACTTTATAACTTACAGGCGTCCCTTTCTTAGCAAGCTCTTTCATTTTCTTTTCGATCTTCGGCAAATCCGCCTCACCGATAGCTTCTTTGAAAGAAAAATCATAATAAAATCCATTGTCAACAACAGGTCCAATCGTAACTTCTGTATTTGGATACAACTCTTTGACTGCATGAGCTAAAAGATGCGCACATGAATGGCGTAAAATTTCTAAGCCTTCAGAATCTTTTGTTGTGATAAGCCTTAATTCACAATCATTCTCAATAATATCTTTAGCATCTGTTAACTGGCCATTTATGTATACTCCCACAGTTACTTTAGCCAAACCTGGAGAAATAGATTTTGCAACTTGTAATGAATTAACGCCTTTTTCAAACTCTCTTATCGAGCCATCAGGAAATTTAATATTTATCATATCTACTAAGTCTTATCTGTTTAATAAAGTTATCGAAAATTTTATAGCGTTTATTATATGTTATAGGCTTTGCTATGTAAATTACATAATCAATTCATGGAATATAATTTGACACAAGTCTACTCTAACAATTTCAACATATAATAATATTATCAACATACCTAAAGCCATAATATAAATTTATGCAAAGTTTGAATTTATAACCTCAAGTCAATTGATATTTTATAAAATCTCACTTTATTAAATAAAAATTAAAGATATAAATTAACCAGTCATAATATTCATTAATTTTTAATTTAAAAGTCCTTTTTATTAATTTTCTGTAACCCGAAAGTATTAATACACAGGCATTTCAATTTACTTTTAGTAATTGATAATATAGAAATACAGGTATTTTATTGATATCTGTATTATTAGATAATGTAGATAAGGAGTCTTATTATGAAACTTAACAAAATCACTTTGACTACCGGGTTAATTTTATTAGCAAGCACACAAGCTTACTCACACGGATATGTTGAAAGTCCAGCTTCTCGTGCGCTGTTATGCAAAGAAGGGAAAAATAAAAATTGTGGAGCTCGTGCTCAGTACGAACCTCAATCAATTGAACAAGCAGATGGATTATTCAACTTAGGTGCTTTAGATAATAATATAGGTAGTGCTGATGTGGCAGGTTTTGAGCCATTAGATGAGCAAGAGCAAAGTCGCTGGGCAAAAACTGTAGTGCGTCCAGGACAACCACTACAAATAAAATGGTTCTTTACAGCTAATCACAAATCTAAGCATTTCAAATTCTATATAACTAAGCCTAATTGGGATCCAGACAAATTACTTACACGTGACAGTTTTGAAGAGCAACCTCTAAATTGCTACAACCCACAACCAACATGGATAGCTCCTAACCAGCCACCTCAGGAGGGTCTAACATTTACTTGTACACTACCTAGTAGATCAGGTTATCAAATTATAATGGCTGAATGGGATGTAGATGATACGAGAATGAGTTTTTACAATTTATTAGACTTAGACTTTACAAACGACAAGCCTGCTGGATCTGTTATCTTACCAAATGGTGATACTACCAACCCTAATGATAATTCAGGTGAATCTAGTATTCCTATATACGATCCTGCTAAATCTTATCCAACACCAGGAACAGAGGTCATCTTTGAAAATAAAATATATCAAAACAAATGGTATGTAAATCCTGGGCAAAAGCCTGGTGCTGGACAGTGGGGACCATGGGAATACGTTAGAGACCATGAACAACAAAATGATCCTACAGATAAGTTTCCAATAGAGGCAACTAAATTCACCATCAACCCTTTAAATATTAAAGAAGGCGATAAGATCACTTTACAACTGTTCAAAGATGGTACTATGTATGAATATCCTTTGCTAACGGTACCAAAAGCTATGAGCACAAGTGATTTATTTACACAGCTAACAAATAAGATAAATACTCTTAGCGCTACTGACTTAGATAATCATGTTATCGCAGGTGTTAAAGATGAAAACAATGATGTTGTTCCAAACAATAACGCTGTTTATGTTTATCAAACTGCTAACAAGCCATACAGTCAAATTAGTTTCTACTATCATCAAGCAGATCAAAATGTTAAAAATGAACTGCATTTGATGGACTTCAATAGTGAATATAGCGTTGGATCTGACAATAAACTATATATAAATGCTAAAATAATGTCTCACAGTTCAGCTAATGCAAATGTATCTGTTGTATTGCAAGATCAAAATGGTAATCAAGTTTATAGAAAATCAGATATTGAAATATCTCCAATGGATACATATAACTTAGCACTACAAATAGACAATATCAAAGCCGGAAATTATAAAATTGTTATTTCTAGTGAAATACCTGGAGCTGAAGCTTGGCAGAAAGATCTCAATATTAAAGTAACAAATTCAGAAGACTCAGGAGATACACCTCCTGCAGTCGACAAAGAAATAAATGTTACTATCAACGCGAATACTCCTTTCTATCAAGTTAATTCAGATGATAGTGTAACTGCACGAGCATGGTCTAGCAGCCTAGGAAATATAAATCTAGCTAATAATCAGATAACTATTACCCCTTGGAATAAAACTACTTCATCTAAAGGTAATGACAGCTCTGCATACATAAAATGTCCATTACCTACAAACAACCAAACAAGTGTTACATACCTGGTCAATGGTGACTTAAACAACATCTCTTGTGTAATAAAATAATTCTTAGATCTATTTATAACCACATATAAAATTATTCATATTTACATAGCTCTTATTAACTATTATGATTATCTAGATTATCACGATATATAAGGTGCATTGTTGCCAATGCATTATTCGTATTATATAGACCCTGATAACCATTCATTTTTGCATTGCACTTATTATTATATTTCTTGTTACACTTATCTAAGTAGTAAAGACAAAAGTCTAAAGATATTTTGGTATGAGTTTCATACTCTATACCTTTTTTAGGATTATATATTTTGCAATAATTAAGGTATTCATCACTAGCTTGACCAGATGATATAAGTAAAAATATAGAAATAAATAAAAAGAGTTTATTCAACATGACTCCTGTAATCTTCAGGGAGTAATAATTCTTCAGCCTCTCCAGGTTGAGACATCTCAATTTCAAACAACCATCCCTTTATATAGCACGATTGGTTAATCAACTTTGGATTATCTATCAACTCTTTATTTATACTTATAATCTTCCCTGATAGAGGTGTATAAATATCTGATGCCGTTTTAACAGATTCTATTACACAAATTTCATCATCTTTTGTATATTGATTACCTAATTTAGGCAAATCAACATAAACGATTTCTCCAAACTCATTTTGAGAATAATCATCTACTCCTACTCTTGCAGTATTATCCCTGATTTCAACCCATAAGTTAGAGTCTGTGTATAAGTAGTTTTGATTTATTTCAGCCATAATTCCTCTTTAACAAAACATCTTTATATTTTAGCTAATAGATGATAATAACATAAAAATCCTTTAAAATTAATTTGAAAATCAAAAGTTAATTTGTAGGTATTTATGAGCTTGAAAAACAAAAACATAATTATTACCGCTGGTGGTACTGGTGGACATATATATCCGGCTCTTGCAGTAGCTGAACTATTAAGAAAATACGAAGCTAATGTGATATGGGTTGGAACTCCTAATAGTATGGAGGCAGAAATTGTACCTACACACTTTAACATGCAACATATTAAATCTTCTGGAGTGAGAGGCAAAGGGATTATAAGAAAAATAACTTTTCCATTTAAACTTATATCAAGCACTCTAAAAGCACGTAAGATACTCAAAAAACTAAAAATAAACTTAGTTATAGGTTTTGGAGGTTATGTATCTGGGCCTATATGCCTAGCTGCTGCACAAAAAAATATTCCTATAATAATACATGAACAAAATGCAAAAATTGGCTTAACCAACAGAATACTAGCTAAACTTGCAACAAAAATATGCTTAGCCTTCGAGATACAGGATATACATGAACGACTTAATTCTAAACAGATGGCAAAAACAAAGATTGTTGGTAACCCTATTAGAGACGATATTGTTAATCTTAATAGTAAAGTAAAAAATATAACTAAAAACAGTGAATTAAATCTTCTTATTTTAGGAGGCAGTCAAGGAGCTAAAAGTATAAATGAGATTATACCAGAGCTAATTATCAATGCTGCTAAACAAAAGATAAACATAAATGTATGGCACCAAACAGGTAAGCTATCTTTTGAAGCCACTAAAAAGAGCTATGACAAAGTACCTCAAGGTCATATTAAGGATATATCTGCATATATAACAAATATGACCGAAGCTTATGAGTGGGCTGACATACTAATTTGTCGAGCAGGAGCTCTAACTGTTTCAGAATCTGCTATAGCTGGCGTCCCCGCAATATTTATACCATTACCATCAGCTGTAGATGATCACCAGTTTTTTAATGCTCAAACTATGGTAAAGAATCACGCAGGATTCTGTCTCAGACAAGATCAAATGACTTTAGAGAATTTAATAGATATAATAAAGCCACTTTATGATGATAAAAATAAACTCCAAGAATTATCAGAAAAAGCAAAAAAAACATTGATAAAAGACTCTAGTGAACAGATATTAAGATCTGTAGAAGAAATTTTGAATAAAAAATAAGGATTAAAAATGAACTTTGATATGTCAAAGCTAATGCAGCAAGCTCAAAAAATGCAAGAACAAATGAAAAAAGCTCAAGAAGAGCGTGAAAATATGGAAGTAACTGGTGAATCTGGAGCTGGACTTGTTAGCATAATAATGACTGGTAAGTATGATGTTAAAAAAGTCACTATAGATGACTCTCTACTGTCGGAAGATAAAGAAATGCTAGAAGACCTAATCGCAGCAGCGATAAATAGTGCAGTGAAAAAAGTAGAAAGTGACTCATCTTCTGCAGATATTGGTAAAATGGCAAAGGATGCCGGTATAGATTTACCTAATGGATTTAACTTCCCTTTTAAATAATGGACAGTAAGATATTCTCTCCTAAAATCACTGCTGTAATGGAGTCTTTACGTAAATTACCAACTATTGGTAAAAAATCATCACAAAGACTCACTTTACACCTGCTTGATAAGTCTCCAGAAACGGCTGTTGCAATTGCTAACTCACTCTTAGATGCGGCTGAAAACATCAAAAAATGTAAATACTGCCAATCTCTTACAGAAGAAGACATTTGTCAAATTTGTAGTAGCCAAAGTAGAGATGAATCTAAACTATGTATTATTGAGAGTATGCTAGATTTGATTGCTATCGAAGAAGCTGGTTTTTTCAAAGGGAAGTACTTTGTACTAAATGGTAGAATATCTCCTCTTGATGGTATCGGACCAAACGAGCTTAAACTTGATATCTTAGAGCAAATTATTACCGATAGAGATATCAGTGAAATCATCTTGGCAATTAGTCCTACCGTAGAGGGAGAGACAACAGCTCACTTTATTTCCCAAATGATTGATAAAAGTATAAAAATCTCTAGAATTGGATTTGGCGTCCCTTTTGGTGGTGAATTAGAATACTTAGACCAACAAACATTAATCCATGCTTTTAATGCTAGGACTAACATTTAAATAAAATTTATTTATTTATTTATTTAAGATTCTCTCAATATCCACACAAACATCTATTTTTCTTACTAAACGGATTAGTAAATATAACTCTCTTCTGTTCCTGACAACTACTACACAAGCAAGTTTCGCATGCTTTTTGTCAACAAACATCATATCAAAGCTTCTAATATTCACTCCTTCTCTTGCAAAAGTAGCCGTTATCTTAGCTATAGCTCCTGGAATGTTTTTGAGAGTAATAGAAAGTCTAGCTCTAAAACTAGGATCATCATCAGCATTTGTAAACCAGTCAGCATTGATTTGTTTTACTTGCCCATCTTTAGTTTTAGAGTAAAGTTCATTACAGCTTTTTCTATGCACCTCAACATTGCCATCATCGTTAACAATACCGATTATTTCATCATTTGGTAATGGTAAGCAACAATCTGCTATACGTGAATCATCTCCATAGCGAATTTGTATTTTAGACATAGATGATTTCTTATAAGCACTACGCATATCATTGAAGTTTTTAACAATAAAATCGATAAAATTATTAGGATCAATTAAGCCAAGCCCCGTATCTAAATAAAAACGATTTATAGTATCTATTCCTTCATAATTAAATAAAGCTCCATCTACAATTTCATTAGGAACCTCTCTCAAGTCTACACCAAGTAATCTAAGCTCCCCTTCTACAATATCTTTTCCTCGAATATAATCTATATTTTTATATTGTTGCTTCAAGAAATCTTTTATAGCTGATTTCGCCCTACTAGTTTCTGCAAACTCCAACCAAGCAGGGTTAGGATCAGCAACAGCTGAGGTTACAATTTCAATATTGTCACCCTGTTTTAAGCGATAATTTAGAGGTACTGGCTTTCTATTTACTCTAGCAGATATAGATTTATTACCAATATCTGTATGAATAAAGTAAGCAAAATCTATACATGTAGAATTAATAGGTAACTCAACGATATCTCCTTGAGGAGTAAATACAAACACATCATTACTAAATATATCTGATTTGACATTTTCTAAGAACTCAACTGAGCTAGCTGTATAAACATTTATATCTGATATCTTTTTAAGCCATCTTTGCAATGCTTTGTTAGTTTTCTCGCTTATTTTATAGCTCCAATGAGCTGCGATACCGTACTCCGCTTGACGATCCATATTATTTGTTTTTATCTGTATCTCTAAAGGTATGTTATATGGCCCTAAAACAACTGTATGTATAGAACGATAGCCATTAGCTTTTGGTGTAGCAATATAATCTTTAAACCTTTGAGGAATAGGCTTATAAAGCTCATGAACTTTACCAAGAGCAACATAACAATCAATTCTATTAGGAACAATAACTTTATAAGCATACATATCCATAATTTCATCAAATGAGATACCTTTTTTACGCATTTTATTATAAATGCTATATAAGGTTTTTTTACGTGCTTTGATACCATCATCGATAACAATACCACTTAGCTTATCAACCAATGCATCCTTAACTTGCTGAAAAACTTTTTCCTTATTTTTTTCTACTTTTTTTACTTTTTCTTCTAATATATGGTAACGGTATGGATTCATCCCTTCGAATGCAAGAGTTTCTAACTGCTCTTTAAGAGTGTTGATACCTAGCCTATGAGCTAGAGGAGCGAATACATCTAAAGTCTCTTTAGATATCCTACGCTTTTTCTCTGGCTTTAGTGGAGCCAGTGTTCTCATATTATGCAATCTATCAGCAAGTTTAATAAAAATGACTCTTACATCTTTAGTGACCGAAAGCAGCATTTTACGAAAATTTTCTGCTTGCTGCTCTATTTTGTTTTTATGCCTAATTTGTGTAAGCTTAGTTACTCCTTCAACCAGTTCTGCTACTTTATCTCCAAATAAGTTAGCAATATCCTCTGCTGTATGATCAGTATCTTCAACTACATCGTGTAGCAATGCGGCTATAATAGTGTCAACATCCATATGAAGTTCAGCAAGTATACAAGCTACAGCTACAGGGTGAGTAAAATAAGGCTCTCCTGAACTTCTTACTTGAGTTTCATGAGCATCAGCACCGAATATATATGCTCTAGCTATCTTAACTCTTTCTTCAATAGGAAGATATTTAGAAATTAAATGGTTTAGGCTATAAAAACAAAACATATTTAACCAATATTTTTTAATAATATCTAGTTAAATGATAAATTGAATTTAAGACCAAAGCAATTTATAACTACTTTGATTTGAAAGAAATTAAATATTTTCTTGAAATGAATGCCATAAAGGCTATCAATGCAATATCAATAATAAGTAATGCTGCTGCTAATGTAGTATTATATTTTTTCTGCGAGAACACAGCCCCCTGTCCAGGTGGAACTACAGTAGTTGGATTATAAGTCATACCATATGTTTTAATGATACTAGAGTTTATATCTCTAACATTTACTACAGGTATATCATCTTTCAAGAAATTAACAGCTACAGAGTTCACTTTACTATATTCAGGAGGGAGCTTAGTAGTTACTCCTGTAGGGAAACTATGTAGTTTAAGAATTTGCTCATCAGAACTTTTAGTAGTTGGTTTTTTATCTTTCTTTGACTTCTTATCAGAGTCTTCAACTTTTACTTTTGGCTGCTTCAAACCAATAGAAGCCATATTACCACCTACATTTACGTAAGCTTTTATACTATCCTCGCCTGCAGCTTCTTTGTACATTTTAAGACGCTTTGCAACAGAGGTGTTTGTAGAATCTTTATATGGAATATTAATTACCTTAAAGTCATTCCTTTTTATCGCATCATTTAATTTAAGTATAGCACCAGGAGTCATTCCATAACCATTATCATGAGAACCTCCCAAAGTAATACCTATAACATCATAATCAAAAACTCCTTTTTCAACTAAGTTCTTGTATATGTCAGGCCATGTAAATCCTGGTCTATTTGCACCAAACTGCGATGCTCCAGCTGAAAATATAATTAAAGGCTTAAGCTTCAATGTCTTAATAGCTGATAACATAGCTATATCTAATGCAGGGTACGACCCTGTTTCTTGTAATGCAACTGTATCGCCTTCTTTTAGATTGAGCTGGCTTAACCAACTAACAAATATAGCAGCCATATTAGGGTTGACAGAAGATCTTTTTGCATACAAATCACCAGAATCTGTAGTAATCTCAGTCATAGATAAACCTATAAGCCCTGTACAAGAGACATCACCCATCTTTCTACATAGATACCCTTTTGACATAAAGTATCTTTGAGTCAAATTGAATGCTTTTTCTGTCAATTCTGCTGCTTGCAATTTTTGAGTGTAACCCTTAGTTTCAACAACTAGGTTTTTCTCAACTATGTATAAAGATATAATCATAAAAATACTTAAAAATAAGATGATATACCTAGATAAAAATTTACGGTGCCAATACATCGTTTTCATATTATATTCCTACTATTTGAGGTCCAATTAAAACTATTAATAACAAACGTATAATAATAGAAGCAATCAATAAAGATCCTACTGTTTCGATAAGACCCTGTCTATCTATTGATAAAGTTATAAGTCCTGGAATAATATATCCTATAACCTGAATCTGATTTGAATAAAAACTCGTTGTCAGATATTGTGAGAACAATATATTAAAAATTGTGCCCAGTATAAATGATAAAAGGACTGTTATAGCAATTCTTCTTCTACCATAAATAATCATGAATTTTGACATAAATCTAACTATACCAAAGATTATGATTGATATAATAATAGTTACTATAACTCTGTCAGGAGCACCCATCTCTAGTGCAAAGTAACCTGGTACAACCATACCACCTGTAGATAAACCTAAAAGCGATACAAAAACTAAACCAACAATAAGACCAATACCTATCGAGAGCGTTAATGGATCCATATTTTCTCCTGTTTATTTTAAAAAATTATAAATTATGCTTTTGCTTATGACTCTGATCACAATAATCAACTAAGCTCATACCAATATCTTTAATATTACCAACTCCTACAAGCATATATGAGCCCGCGGGTTGTGTGGCATTAATCTTTTCCAAAATCTCTAAAGGCTGCATATCTTCACACACAGTAACTTGAGCAGGCTTAATACCTAAAGATTTAGAGTATTTTTTATAAAAGGAAACAAATACATCTGTACCAGTACCTATAAGAGTAACCAGGTCTGGTTTTTCCCAATTTAGTATAGCTTCTGCAATTTGCTTAGATCTATCTTCTCTATCAGCTCTACAGTTTACAACTAAAACTTTTTTATCACACTCTTTATATTTTTCATAAAGTTTATCCCAAAGCATCTTAGTTGAGACAGGATCATTCGCAGCAAAAGCATTAGCAAAATTCATTTCAGAATCTTTAATATTAAAATTATACTCCGTCATAGCACCAGGATCTGGAGTAGCCTCCCACATACCTTTAAGTGCGACATCTCTAGGAATCCCTAGATCATCAGTTATTTTTAAAGCTAGAGCAACATTAATTTTAAATTCAGAATAAACAAACTTATTGATTTCTTCTTCTGAAATTAACTCAGCATCATCTGCTGTAGCTACAACAAGCTCTGTACCTCTATCTTTACAAGCATACTCAAAAAAATCAATATGCACGTCTTCTGCTGTAAAGTACTTAGACTTTACAGGAACTGTTCCAGCTAAAGCTTTTGCTACATCTCTTTCAGTTGGACCCATAACATCTAAATGATCTGGGCGAGCATTAGTCAAAACACCATGAGTTGCTTTAATCAATTTCAATTCACACAACGATTGAAGTAATGGTTGAAGAGCCATACATTCAATTATTATAGCATCTGCTTTCGCACGTCTTGCTTTAAACATAATTTTAACCTGTTCAGCAATATTACTGAAACCAATCCTAAAAACTGGCGTCTCAGATCCATCAACATCTATATATCTAGCCAATGTACCGGTAGTTTTTGCTACAGTTCTATATCCTCCAGCCCTAACTCCAGCAGCAATTAACCTTGCAACACTTGATTTACCTCTGGTGCCATTTACATGAATTCTAACTGGAATGCTTTTGATACTAGCATTATGTACAATATTCTCTATTATCAGGTACAAACATAAAATTATGAATACTATTATAATTAACCAAAAATCCAAAGCATCTACTCCGTATATAACAAAATTCAAAAATAATTATAACACTATGATTAATAAATATACAGAACGAGAAAACTAAATTTATTTTTCACTAAACTTCCAGATGTCTTGTTTCAGGCATGAGATATACTACAGGTATCATGCATATTGAAGCCACAATCAAAAGCCATGCCGGAGCTAATAAACTTCCTGTAGACACAACTAGCGACGTTGCAATAAATGGGATTGTACCTCCAAAAAATGAATTACCAATATTGTAACTTAGACCATTACCACTATAACGATACTTCGTACTAAATAACTCTGGCGCCGCTGCACCATAAGCTCCCCATACAGCCATTAACGGTACACTCAGAACAATCATTGAAAGTACAAGTGCTGCAGTTCCTGTACCCATAATCATGAAACTAGGATAAGAAAAAAATAAATAAACTATAATAGAAAATTTGACCAATGGCTTCCTGCCTAAACGATCACTCAAGTATCCCCACAAAGGTGCTGAAAAAGAGAATATCAAACTAAATATGGTTACCACAGCTAAAGAGAAGAACTCAGAATAATTTAATTCAACAAAGTAATTACTCAAATAAGATAGAACCAAGTAATACATAATGTTCGCATACGCAGACAAAGCAATTGCAAAAAAGAGAGGTTTCTTTTGAATACTAAACATTTCCCTAACAGGCTTTACTGAAATATCACCTTGAGCCTCTAACTCTTCAAAAGAATTACTTTCGGGTATAAGCAATCTCATTACTAAAGCAAGTAATGCTAGAACAAGCCCAATAACATACCCCACTCTCCATCCCCACAGTTCAAGAACCTCATGACTAAATACCCCAAATAAAATCATTGCGACTAATGATGCTAAAAACACTCCCGTACCTGAAGACATCGTAGCAAAACTTGCAATAAACCCTCTTCGATCTGGTTTCGTAGACTCAATCATAAAAACCATAACACCACCATAAGATCCTCCAATAGAAAACCCTTGTAGTAGCCTCATCACAACCAAAATAATTGGAGCCAATACTCCAATACTTTGATATGTAGGAAGTATAGCGATTACAAATATTGGTAATATCATCATAACCACAGAAATAATTAAGGCTTTTTTGCGACCAAAACGGTCACCAAAACTCCCCATAACCATACTGCCAATAGGACCCATAAAGAAGCCCGCAGCAAAAACACCAAAAGTCATCAATATAGCAGTATATTTGCTAAAATCTGGAAAAAACACGCTTGCAATGATAGGTGTTAAGTAAGCAAAAAGCATAAAATCATACCATTCAACAATCGTACTTGCTGAAGCAAAAAAAACGTGTCTTTTTGAAAAACGATTCATTTATTATAAAAAAGTTTATATATTTGAGAATTATACTTTATATTTAAATATATGACTTTTCAATCACAAAATAGATATGATAAAAACTTTGTGAATATTTAAAAATAAATAGATATTTTTGTGGTGCGGACGGGGAGACTCGAACTCCCACGGTTGCCCGCTGGAACCTAAATCCAGTGCGTCTACCAATTTCGCCACGTCCGCAATATTCTGGGGTGATTGATGGGACTTGAACCCACGACAACCGGAATCACAATCCGGGGCTCTACCAACTGAGCTACAACCACCATTACAAATTGCTAATTTACATTGTAATGGCACGTCTGGCAGGATTCGAACCTGCTACCCTCGGCTTAGAAGGCCGATGCTCTATCCAGATGAGCTACAGACGCATCAAAAAATGGTCGGAGCAGAGGGATTTGAACCCCCGACCCTCTGGTCCCAAACCAGATGCGCTACCAAGCTGCGCTATGCTCCGACAATCTTAACTTAATGGTGGCCTGAGGCGGAATCGAACCACCGACACGAGGATTTTCAATCCTCTGCTCTACCGACTGAGCTATCAGGCCAATGACGAGTATTATACATACACCTACATGTTTAAGTCAACACTTTTATAAGTATTTTATTACATTTTTTCTTCATAAAAAGTTTTTAGATCATTTCCATCTGCATAAGCATATAAGGTCTGTGCTACAGATGTCGATCCTGAACAAATATTTCCTTTTTTATCAATAGCTATAAGACCAACATAATCTCCATAAACATCACTCTCAGCAATAGATTTATCTATTGCTTGCGATAATGACATCCCATCTTTGACTCTTGTCGCTATTTTTGCAGCTACTGCTTGATTGATAATATGCTCGCCAATACCAGTACATGATATACCCATACATTCGTTCGCAAAATTACCTGCAACAGTTGGACTGTCGCCTACTCTACCAGGATATTCAAAGCCTGCTCCTCCAGTTGAAGTAACTGCACAGATTTTGCCTTTAGAATCTAAAGCTACAACTCCTATTGTACCTGTGTAACCTTTTTTAAGTTCTAAATATTCTTGATATCTTTTTTTAGTCATTGGATCATATTCTGCTAAACCCATGACATCATGCGCAAATGTAGTAGCTTGATTCCCACCCAAAACACTATGATGTTGTTGCATTAATCTATTTGCAACATCTATAGGATTCTTTATATTTTGAATATTTATTACACCCGCAAACTTTTGTTTTTCGCTATCGATTATAGATGCAGACATTCTAATTTGTCCGTCTTGCTGAACTCTTGAACCTGTACCAGCATTAAATATCTCATCGTCTTCGAGAAGTTTAGCTGCAAACACTGCAGCCTCGTTTGCATCGTCGATATCTCTTAGGTAATTATATGCTTTTTGAACAATTGGTAATAAACGTTGGTGATAGTCGCCAAATGATGTGTTTTTATCTTCTCTAGCTCCACACCCACCATGAATTATAATTTTTTGCATAATAGCTCCAGTTTCAAATTATCACTCCATATTAAATAACGATTATATCTAAGATACTTAAAATGTCACACAACAAATATAAATGAAACTGGCTAAAAGATTAGAAGATAAATAAATTAGGTATAAATAAAGTATTAGAACTCTACAAGACAAGTATTAAGATCAAACTTTTGACCTTCTAAAAGCATATGCATACGAATATCAACTAAACTAATAGGAGCATTGTTGCGAGCATTATGTAGTGATGAATGCTTAAGGTGAGAGAAGTCTATAATAGTTACCATACCAGAACCAACAACCTCAATCACATTTTCAGAATTTAGTAATGCTGATGTATCTTCATCAATACCAACACCAACCATGTAAGGATTGTATGATAATGCAGCTAGAAGCCTCCCTAATCTATCTCTTTGAGAAAAATGCTGATCTACTAATAATTTATTAGTTAAACCTAATCCAGGAGCAAGGTTAACCATATTGCACCTAGGCATAAGACCTGCCTGACCACCTGCAATCATAAAGCCAGATATAAAGGCCGCACCAGCAGAAGTACCTGCAACATTTACACCTTTTGCATTTAATCTACGAATAAGCTGTGCTATTGGGGTACCACCAAGAGTAGTAGAAAGTAAAAGTTGATTCCCGCCTGTCATAAAGATACCTGTGCTTTGAGCAAGCTGATCTTGATAATCTTTATTAGTAGTCGCATCTAAGCGAGTTTCAATCTTTAGATTATAAACATCTTTGACTCCCATTTTAGAGAAAATATCAACATATATATCTCCTGTATCTGGCAGTTTTGATGCTGTAGGAATAACAGCTATCTTTGCGTCGCTTCCACCTGAAAGCTCAACAAATTTCTCTAGTACCGTTGGGCTTGCAAACTTATCTTCTCCACCACCAATTGGCATAATATACCCACGGTGATCTTTTTTTACTGGCTTAGACGGCATCTTGGAATTCTCCTTTTATAAAATTTATAAAAACTATGCATAATAATATTTTGTTAAAATAATACTAATTTATTAAACATTTTTCTATAAAAAAGGTTTATTTTTAGCATATAAATTGATACGCAGTTAATATTATTTACCCTTATTGTAATTGATGGTATGCTATGCGGTAAATATTACTATTAATTTTCAAGTATCTGTGAAATGAAAAAGATCAAAGCTCTAACAATCGGTGGCGCAACTCTTGACACCATTATAGAATATGAAGAAATGTTCACTATGAATATGCAAAAAAAGGATACAACTCAATCTTTTATGCTTCTCGAAGAAGGAGCTAAAATTGAAGTTACTGAGCAAAAATCTTTTTCAGGTGGTGGAGCAACTAATGCGGCAGTCTCTTTTAAGAAACAAAATATAGACGTTAGTTTCTTTGGAAAGATTGGCAAAGATATTGCAGGTGAACAAATAACTAACGAACTTAAAGAACACGGTATTGACATTTCTAACATTCGTTATTCAAACAGTTATGGTACAGCAACATCTTACGTTGTACCCACTCTAAGTGGAGATAGAACAATTTTTGCCTATAGGGGTGCTAACAAAGATATTTTGCAAGATGACCTACCATCCAAAGCAATTATAGAGAGCGACTTTATCTATATCACGTCGCTGAGCAAATCATCTGCTGCTAGACTACCAGAGATAGTCAAATTAGCAGCGGATAACAACACAAAAGTAGCCATAAACCCAGGTTCTAGTCAGCTAAGCGTTGGTGAAAGTTTTATCAAAGATTCAATGTTTGGTATAGATATTCTCGTTTTAAATTTCCAAGAAGCTCAAAAACTGATGTTGTCACTTTTGTCATCTGATGACAAAGATATTATAGAATCAAAAGATAGGCTGGAAACTCCTCTTGACAGTAATAAGAGTGACTTTTTGAACTCTACCTTTAGACTTAAAGATTTCTTTAGAATCTGTTTAGATTTAGGTGTAAGAATAATTGTAGTTACAGATGGTGCTAATGGTGTATATGCTGCTTCTAAAGACAAAATATACCATAGTGAATCTTTGAGAATTAATAACGTTGTTAACACTCTTGGTGCAGGTGACTCATTTAGCTCAACATTCTGTGCAAATATTTATAAAGATAAGCCTATAGAAGAGGCTATCAAATATGCTCTAATTAATTCTAGCCATGTAATACAGCACTCTGATGCAAAATCAGGTTTACAAACATCCGAAAATCTTGAAAAGATAAAATCAAAAATGAACAATGGTTTAGATAAAAAAATTACAATTACCTCTTGGTAATTTAATTTTAGGACTATTCACCTCGTCTCTCCCTCTATTTCACTCCATCATTCTCTTGTAGATGGGAATCTCATAAATCATAAGTACTAGCCTAAAGATACTCGCCTGCACGGGTATGACTATACATTTTGTAATTCTCTCGTATGAACAAATCTCTAAACATACGCCCTATCTAGGAGATCCTGAATCAAATTCAGGATGACAGTATCATTTGTTGTTATCTCCTAGCTAAATAATCACCCCCAAAAAATGACTCCACATCTGCGACATAATAATCTATTTCTTGATTATCATAAAAATTAGCCTCTGACTTATGATCATCTGCATGAACTAATACAGTTTGCATACCTAAATGTTTGGCAGGTATTAAATTGTGTGATGAATCTTCAAAGAATATTGCATTGGTAAAATCAATATCAAACTTGTCTCTACCTATCTCAAAATATTTAGTCTTTGGCTTGCAAACTAAGCCCGTATCTTCTATGGTTAAGATACCATCAAAACTCTCACCTAAACCTAACTGTTTTAAAACTCTATAAGTATGAAAGTTAGAAGCATTAGTAAAAATATAAGTACGATTATTTTTTCTTAAATCATTAATATGTTTATTTAATTTCTCATTTGGCTTGAAATGACTAATCTCAATATCATCAATATAATCAAGAAATTCTTTAGGTTCGATATTGTGATAACGCATCATGCCAAGCATAGTTGAACCAAACTCATAATATAGTTCATCACGAATTGCATTAGCTTTGTCGGTATCTGAAATATTTAGTTTTAGTTTGATATAATCACTCATTCTTGCCATTTGGCAATCAAACAAACCATTATTATATGGATATAGTGTATTATCCAAGTCAAATATGTAGGTTTTCATTTCATTCCTTAAAATTTTCTATAATAAATTAAGCTTTTTAAGTTCATCTTGGACAATACTCGCTGTCTTATCCCAATTAAAATCTTTTGCCCTATTTAGTGATTTACTTACTTTCTCAGCATACATTTTTTTATTATCTACAATCTGTTGCATCTGCTTAATCAACTCATCTGCACAATAAGGATCAAAATATAAGCCAGCATCTAATGCTATTTCCTGTAAGACTTCTATTTTAGAGGCTAAAACAGGAGTTCCACAAGCCATAGACTCTACTAATGGTAGCCCAAACCCTTCTTCAAAAGAAGGTAGTATAGTTGCTGTTGCTAATTGATAATATTTTGCCAAAACTTCATCAGTAGTGTCTAACCCTACTGTTTGTATCTTTGAAAGACAAATATTATATTTATGAGCATAGCATCGTAGTTTATGATCGACCTCTCCTGAGAATACTAAGTTATACTCATCATAATATTTAAAGTTTTTAAATGCTTTAAATATTATCTCAACATTCTTATGAGGACGTCTATTACCAATATATAAAAAATATTTTTGTTTAACTATAGTCGGGTTGTAATCAAAAGCCAATGATATTCCATTATAAGCAACTGTAATTTTATTACTGTTGATACCCGACCATGCTAGTATTTGATTTTTTGAAAAGTTTGAAACTGTCATAATTTTGACATTTTCTCTCTTAATAATCGGCTTTAGTATTTTTTCAAAATAGAGTTTTTTTATAAAGCTGCTCTCATATTTAGATGTAACCGGTATAAGATCATGTATTGTTATAAGTAGTGGTTTATCTGTTTTCAAAAATATTGATAACGGAACATTCGCAGCAAAAGTATAATATCCCTTAACTTCTTTTTTTCTAATCAAAAAACTTAAATAAAATAAATCTTTTAGTGAAAATGGTTTTATATGCTTGGAAGTAGCGATAAAGTTCTGGGGTAAATATTTGATTATTTCACAAGCATATCTACCTATTCCATGTTTACCTTGCCAGCGCATGTCTATTAATAATTTTGGCATAGCTATTCTTTAGTAATTCTTTTTGCGTTTAAGGTTTTTCTTAGCTTTTTCATAAAAAGATATATTCTCGCCATGAAATTAGGAAAGTAAAAAAAAATTTTATAATGTAACTTTACCTTAACTTCATTTTTCTTAGCTTTTTTATAATAAGACCTATACAAGAGTAATAATTTTTCTTTCATCACATTTTTGTTCTTATAACTATATGCATAGTGACCCACTAATGGTTTTAGTATACTCATGTAGATTAAGCTTGATAAATTAGGGTATTTTTTTAGTAGCTCTACAGTTTGTCTTCCATAAGCATATTTAAAACTATTATACTGGTGAATATTAAACTTCTCAGAAATACTCCCAGAAAGACCACTGTTTCTTTGAAAATAAAAGTACCCGACCTTATTACTGACTATAGCGATATCAATCCTTTGTAAAATTCTATAAAAAGCTTCAATATCTTCAAAAACAATTCCCTCCTTATACCTAATATCTCTAAATATTTCTTTATCCGCAAGCCAACCACAAGAAAAGCCTGGAATTATTCCTTTTGAATACGCTATTATAATCTGTTCTCTAGAGTATATCCTTAAAGTCTCTTTATCATAACCATTATATCTGCACACTGAATTTACACATTTCACATATGCTAAAAAAGAGATCTCCGCATCGCTTTCCATCAGATTTAAGTAAAGACTCTCGATATAATTCTTAGAAACCCAATCATCACTATCTATAAAAGAAATATACTGTCCATTACACACATCTAATCCCGTATTTCTAGCACTAGATAAACCTCCATTCTCTTTATCTATCAATATTACGCGATCATCTCTATTTGCATATTGTTGACATATTTCTAACGAATTATCACTAGACCCATCATTTACGATAATAATTTCTAAATTCTTATATGTCTGATTAATAATAGAATCTAAGCATCGATACAGATATTTTTCAGTGTTATATACTGGGACAATTATAGAGATCAAAGACAACATCTAGTACCTTTTTTTAAAATACGCTTTAAATACATTATAGACTTTAGTACTTCCAAACATATTATAGCTAAAAACTCTAAAAGCTTTATAAAAATAAAAGATATTTGCACAAAAAATATTTTTACCATTTTTTATAGCAACATTTTTACTTTCTCTTAATGTTTTCATTTTAGCTATACTACTTATCCCCTCTACAGAGAAATAGCTGAAAGCTTTATCTATAAAAGCACCACTATTAGTTTGTATAAGGAGCTTATTCAAAAAGTCTAAATCTGCAGCAATTTTAAAACTGGTGTCAAATTTAATATTTCTCACAAAATGGCTCTTAATAAATAAGCTCATATGAGACATTGGCATATATTGATACACTTTTTCTGCAATTTCACTTTCTGCTGTAACAAGCTCTTTCTTATCATTTTTGAAAAAATAAGTATTTGAGTATATATAATCATTATTATTGCTTTTCAAAGACTTGTTATACTCTTCAAAAATATTATTAGCATAATAATCATCTGAATTTAAAAAGCCTATATAATTACCCGTTGCTAGTGCTATACCTTTATTCATAGCATCATAGATACCATTATCAGGTTCTGAGATTAATACATCGATTATATCTTTATAATTTGAAATAATCTCTAAAGTCTTATCTGTTGAACCACCATCAATAATAATATACTCAATATTTTTATAAATTTGATCTTCGATACTTTTTAGAGTTCTTTGTATAGTTTTTTCTGAGTTGTAGCAGACCGTTATTACTGTGAATTTCATCTCTTCTCTATTCATTGGGTTTCTCAGATATTATCTGCTCATATAATCTAATATACTTCCTAGCAACTACTTCACTATCAAATTCTTTTAAGACTTTTTCACGAGCATTTTTACAAAGATCATTATAGTTTTCGTTGTTCAAAACCCACTCTATTCCACTTGCTAAATCTTGACTATCAAATGGTTTTGCTAAATAGCCATTTTTTTTGTGATCTATAATATCTATCAATCCGGTAGTTGCAAAACACACTACAGGAGTAGCACAAGATATAGACTCACAAGCAACTTGCCCAAATGCTTCTTGTATACTTGGAACAAGAGTCACATCCGCGGCATTATATAGAGTAGCCAAACTAACATCATCATTTAATACACCTACATAATGTGTCTTAAAATCAAACTGTGGTGGATTTTTAGGCTTACTACTGCCAAAAACGATCAGCTCAACATTTTTAATATTTAATCTACTAACTGCTTCTAATAAATAAATAAACCCTTTATTCATATCACTTGTGGCTCTCATTGCTCCAAAAAGTATTAACTTTTTGTTACTAGGTAAATTCCATAACTGCCTTGAAAATTTTTTATCAAACTGACTATAAACTTCAGTATTTATAGGGTTTGGAAGATTTATATGGTTTTTGTCTTTTAGCAATGGACTATCACTCGCAGTTTTACTTAGCCATTTACTAAGTCCAACAATAATCATTTTTTTTTGTTGGTATGCTTTTTGCTTTCTTTTAAACACCTTATTACTCAAGTCTTTAGTATTTTTACTAGAAAGTATTGGACAACTACCACAACTATTTTTATATTTCTGACAGTTCCACATTACATGGCATCCACCTGTAAAAGCCCAATTATCATGAAGTGACCATACTATTGGAGCTTTTATTTTAGACATATCTTCTATCTTTAACATCGCCTCATTAATCCAATGTAAATGGACAATATCAGGGGCAATGTGATTAATTTTCTTCACAAGACTTTTAGAAATTATATTAGCTGGACTAAAAAGGGATTTTTTCTTATTTTTATACTTTAATTTTACAAATATTTGTTCGACTCTAGGTTTTAAAAAGGCAGCTATTTTTTCAAATTTAGATTCTGGAGCTAGTACTATATAATCATCACTTTTTTTATCCATAACCAACATTTGACTATCAATACCTGCATTCAATAAAGACTGATGTAGTCTATAAGCAGCCCTTCCAGCACCTCCATAAATATCAGTATAATTTACTATTAGGATTTTCATTTAAAACCATATACAATTAGCTTACTAATTTTTACAAAAGATTCTATCACAGAAGTAGAAATATGCTCCTAACCAATTTTTTTTATAAAAAAAACACTTTAATAGTGATAACTTACTATATCCTATATTTCTATATGAAATAGCAAAAAATCTTTTAAAAATCTCTTTTCTAATAAATTTTATCTCAAAATCACTACCATAACTATAGAATTCAAACATTAACTTGTCAAAGTAATTGTCTAATTTATTCAAATTTATTATTTTACTATTTTCTATGTGTGCCAAATCTAAACTAAAGTGTATATTTTTTTCATATTCACTTCTTATAAAATTAGGATTAACTTCTTTAAGAAAACTATCTACTATCTTATTTAAAATCTCTTTTCTTTTATCTAAATTGTTTTTTGTATTTGCATTTTGGGTTATGCTCTCTCTGTGAACCCTATAATTTAATAAAACTTTTGGGATATTACTAAACTTAGTATGTTCAGCCAAATCCACCCAAAGCTTATAATCTTCAGCATCTTTATAATTTTCTCTGTATCTTAAATTATTTTGAATAAGAATACTTTTTCTGATAAACACTGATGGGTGTGCTACAGGCACTGAAAAAAGCAGCAAACTTTTTAATTTTTTATCATCTTTCTCAAGCTTCCAAACATATGTCTTAATATTTTTCCCAAACTTCTTTATCCATGATCCACATACTCCAATTTGTGGATTTGCATCCATAAACTCAACTTGATTAATAAACCTATCTGGTAAACTTATATCATCAGCATCCATCCTAGCAATATACTTTCCTCGAGATAATGCAATTCCCTCATTTAAAGAGTAAACAATGCCCTTATTTTCTCTACTGACAACAATGATTCTTGAGTCTATCTTTTTATATTCTTCTATTACTTCAAGACTTCTATCAGATGATCCATCATTTATAATAATAAACTCAAAATCTATAAATGTCTGGTTTAATATACTTTCAATCGCATCACTAATATATTTCTCAGCATTATAGACAGGCATTACTACAGATATAATAGGAGCATTTTCAACACTCATATTTTTAACCATCCATCGCACACAATATCTTGACTTTGCTCTTGCAATACAGTGGCTGCAAACCAGTTTTTTGGAGCTATCACGATCTTATTATCATCTTGATTAATCCAAGCACCCCACCAGCTAAAACTACTATTTGCTATAATGTTATTATTACAAAGACTCATAAGATAAATATCTTCATGAGGTACTCTGCCATGATTATCCACAAAAAAGATTTTATCATTATTAAAGAATTTCTTGCACCATACTATATCATCAGAAAAAATAAAAAAATTTGTGCATGGGTTATATGAGTTCACTATATCTATCGCTTTCATATAATAGTCTATAGAACAAACACCATGTACATTTATATTTTTATCACTAGTATAGTCTCCTCTACGGATATGCACTGAGCAACTCTTGTTTTTAGATATTTTTTCCTCCATAAGTCTTGTGTATTTTGATAATGGCTCCTGTATTATAAACTCTTTCAGAAGAATATTTCTTATATCTATAAAATATCTTTCACTTTGAAAGTATCCTTCTACATATTGCTTATTATTAAGATTTAAATATTTTGTGTCAAAATCTAAACTTTCTTCCTTTATAAAATAAAACTTTTTTATAATTTTATTCCTAATTTTTTGGAAGTAACTCTTTTTATCATAAATGGTATGAATAGATATACCATACCTATTAAGTTGATAACCTCCATGAAGTTTATATTTAGAAAACTCAGATATATCTATTTTTACATCATATCCCCTAGATTCCAAAGCTCTAGCATATGCATATTGAAACATCTGATTTCCTAAACCTCCAACAATTTTAACTATTATCATCTAAGTCCTTAACTATCTCACTTACAATTGTATTAGCAAAGACCTCAGCTCGAAACTCATCAACTTTATCACTATTCAAAAAGTCTTCAATTGCATCTAAGAAGCCAAAATATGTATTTTTATCCATTTTACTCATATAGTTATATACTTCTTCAAAAGAATTATATTTCCTTTTATCTATAAAACAATTTTCTGGTATGTAATCTGTTATATTTTTTGCTCCCCAATAAATCGGGATACATCCAGCAAAAAAACAATCAAAAATTTTTTCTGTTATGTATCCACTTTGATCTTTTATATTTTCATAACATATTGCAAATTTATAGTTTTGCATAGTTTCAAACTTAGATTTAACCAAACCTTTATAGGATTTAAAATAATTTTTTTTTCTTAAAAATTTTATTCGATTTAGTTTTCTACCTATATAGCCATGCCCAAATCTATATTGATCCCACTCCGTCCCATACAAATCAAAATCATCTAAATGATTTTTTTCAAACCATTTTATAAACTGAACTCTTTTAGTATAAAGTTCATCTGGATGATTTGCAGATTTATTCCCAGCAATTACACAACACAGTTTTCTATTATCGAATTGCTTAGGTATGGATTTAGGTATATCAAAAGCATAATTTACTTTAAAATATTTCTTATTATCTATTAAATCATCATTCCAAGTGAATATTTTTTTAAAGAGTTTATGACTTGACGTATCAATTAATGTACTATCTACATGGGGACTTTCAATGAGTAACAAATAAAGATTTCTATATCTGAACATTTTAGATGCTTCAATGGCTAATCCATTAAACAAAATAATAGTAGTATCGTTATCGTTAGGTTGATAATTATACTTAGTAAAAAAAGTGAAGCTATTTTGTTCAAACTCCTTCTTTAGCTTATAATAGAAAAAGTTACAATTGTCTCGACTATATCCAAAATAATCAGAGCAAGAATCATCGGTACAATTACTATAAAAAACAATATTATTCAACTTTAATTAAATCCCTTAACTTATAAAAACATGAACGCAAATATGTAGCTCTTTTAAATCTTCTAAAAGAAATTATTTTATAATTTATATTTACATTTTTTTCTGAGAAACCTTGCCACGTGTAATTAACACGATTATATTTGTGTAATTGCCAACTATTTGGAGTCGTATCGTTATACACAAAAACTATTTTTTCTTTATTGTATAATAATTCTCTTAGTCTATTAACTCTTTTTTTGTACTTATCAAATACTTGAGTGTAGTCATTTATGCCACGAGCTGAAAAATCATGTACGAAAAGCTGATGATATCTTTTACAATATACAGGTGTTACCATATCTTCACAGAGCTCATTATCCTTAAAAAGAAATCTTTTCGTTGGCTCTAGAAACGATAAATTAGAAAACTCTAAAAAACCTTCAAAGTCATTATTTATTAATTCTATTGAACTTGATATCGGAGAGACAATCCAATCAAAAGGAAAAGCTTCTCTTCTAAGATTTATACTCCTTAGATAATAAGCTACGTCACAATCTATACCTATAGGTACATAAATCTTTTTTGACCTGAACAAAAACATTAAAACATCCTTTCATAAGAAAAAGCATCCATCATTTTATAGTGCACTTTTTCTATGGTTTTTATTTGTTTTTGGCTAAGGTACTTTTTCCAGTCTTCCTTCTCTCCACTTCTTAAAAAACTAGCATTTTGGCGGTCATTTTTTTGCATAAATTCCTCTTTTTTAATTTTGAAGCTTTGTCTTTCTATTACACTTTCCAACTTATTTTTTGAGTAATTAATACCAAGCTCTTGAAGAATTCTTTCCATCACTACTTGAGTGTTTTCTAATAAATCCTCATATCTAACAATACAAATATCTTTTTGATTACTCCAAAACTCTACATGATTACTCCAGTTACCAACTTTCATAGCACCAGATCTATTTTTAAAATCATTAATTCTTGCTAAAACTGTTTTGTTCCAAGCCTTGTTAACATTAGCTATCTCAAAGTTAAATAAAAGTCTCATTAAAAATGATTTATTAATGTTTCTTTCTTGAAGACTTCTAAAATTATGAAAGAAAGCTGAAACAAATACAGCTCGAGGATCTCTTAATATATATATTTTTTTGCTTTCTAAAACTTTACATAAATCATTTGCCACATGTATTTTATGAATTATAAAATCTCCAGTCTTACCTGAGCTGTTCTCACTACTATTTATAAAATCATTATCAGACTCAACATATATATTGGAGTTAGTAATATCAGCCATAAGTCTTGATAACCAAGTATTTCCAGACTTTGGGAATCCAATAACATAAATTTCTTCCTTTAAATACATATTTTAGCTTTCCTATATTTATTTAATCTATTTTTAAACCAGAGAGACATCGACATACATAGTTTCGAATATCTGATTGCTCTTTTGTTGAATTGATAATAGCTCTTTCATTAGAATCATTTAGAATAATGAACCTCTTTTTGCTTAAAGCAACCAAAGCAACTTACAATCTATCCATATTGGTATACTCTGTAAACATTAAGCATAATTTTATATAACCCTAAGAAAATCTCAAACATATTCCCTTGACATAATAACTATATCATCTCAATATATACTTACCAGATATGTTCTTCAATATATAATAAAAAATATTATATTGGATTACCACAAAATAGGTAAGTTTGAACATTATGATTTTACTTAAAAAAACACTTAGGTTATTTTCATATATTTCAAAAAAAATCCTGAATTTTCTATTATGTGCTAAATAATTTATAGCAATGCTCTACCTATTCTGGGCTTTATATTTGTTAGATAAGCTTATATTTCCCTCATTAACACTATAAATCTTATCATATCCATCTATAGTAGAAAGTCTATGTGCTATTGTTATTATAGTTATATCTTTTAACTCTTTTATCACATTTGTTATTTCTTTTTCGGTGTCATTATCAAGTGCTGATGTTGCTTCATCCATAACTAATATTTGTGGATTTTGATATAATGCTCTAGCTATACCAAGTCGTTGGCGTTGACCACCTGATAGCCTAATACCATTCTCGCCAACAAAAGTATCCAAACCTTTATTCAAATTACTAACAAAATCATCAAGCTGTGCCATTTCTAGACATTTCCAAATTTTAGTTTCATCTAGACTTGTATTTGACTCACCAAAAGCAATATTTTCTTTGATAGATGTATCATAGAGTATAATTTGTTGTGGAATATATGCAAATAGTCTTTGTATTACCTTAGTACTATTAATTTGCTTATCATCTATATAGATACTACCACTTTGTACTGTATAGAAACCCATTAACAAATCAACTAAGGTACTTTTACCAGAGCCTGAAGGTCCTATAAGAGCTGTTTTTTTACCTTTTCCTATTGTCACAGAAATATTTTTCAAAGCTGGAGTACCATCAGGATAACTATAGCTAATATTTTCTAGATGAATATTCTTTTCAAACTTTACATCTGAAACAAAACTATCTTCTATGCTATTTGTATAGTTTTGATATTTTTCTAACTCTTCATATATTACCCTCAGAGCTGGAGCAGAATATTTGATACTGGTAAGCGCTTGCATAATCCTATTAAGTGCCGGTAGCAACTGTGTTGCAGCAACCCCAAATACAGATAATAATATAAAAATTGAATTTGTCGACTCACCAAAGGCTATAAGAGTTAATAAAGTAATTAATACAAATGTAATAGCTATAGCTTCTATAAAAAACCTTGGAAGAATTTGAAATATTTGATTAAATTGTAATGACTTATTGAGCATGGTTGCTTTTTCACTAAACTCATTCATGAATACTTTTTCTTTGTTATAAAGTTTTATTTCCTTGATCCCTAATAAGCCATTCATAGTTGTTTTAGTCATGCTCTTTAATGCTTCTGCTCTTTGCTTACCATATTTAGTTAAAATTCCTTTTATTTTTAACATAAAGATAAATAATGAAACTCCCAAAATGAGCAAAGTAAAAAAACTAAATAAGAAGTTTATATATAACAATAAAGCAACTATAAATATACACGAAAATAAATCAGTAGCTAATATTCCTAGAGAATTAATTATTCCTCCAGATAATTGATTAGTTTCCGAGTTTATATTACGTATAAGAGTTGGTGTGCTTCTAGTTAAATGAGATTCATAATCCATCGATATATATAGCTTAAATAGCTTTTTCTGAATACTTAGGACTATAGAATTTAGAAATTTGGTTTGAAACCAAAATAGTAGAATACCGATTATATTTTTTATCCAAAAAGCTAAAATTAATAAAGCTATACTTATTAGTATTATTTGAAAATGACTAAAGCCACTCAGAAAATGTATATTATCAAACTGATTTGGATTGACCAAAATACTCACAAAAGGAATAACAGCTCCAACACCTAGTATCGAAGATATTGAGCCTAAAAATAATAGAACAAGGTATAAAAAAAATCTTTTTTTCTGAGTAGAATCTAAAATACCAAAAAAATATTTAAAAAATTGTTTCACTTTACACCACTCTCTATCACTTCATCATAAACCGACTTATAACTGATTACCATCTTATCCAAACTAAAAACATCATCAAATCTAGCTTTAGCATTAGCTCCATACTTTTTAGCCTTTTGTTCATCTTGCCAAAGTTCTTTGAGCTTTTTAGCTAAATCTTGACTATCATCTGACTTGGCTACTAATCCTGTTTGTTTATCCACATTCACAAAAGTTGTACCTGTACCAATCTCGCAAGTTATCATTGGTTTAGCAAATATACTTGCCTCTAACAAAACTAACCCAAAGGCTTCTGTCCTTATATTTGAGGGTAACACCAGAGCACAACTTAGCTTTAGTAATGATAGCTTATCCTTATCATCTAATGCACCGACAAATTTTACATTCTGCAGATTATTTTGCTTAACTTTTTGCTCAAGTAACTCCCTTTGATCACCATCACCAACTATAACAAGTGGATAATCTTGTCCTTGCATAGCATCAATCAAGACATCTAAGCCCTTGTAATACCTCAACCCACCAATATAGATGAAGAATTTCTTAAAACTAATATTATTTTTCCAATATAAATAGTTTTCCTCATCAATATTATAATCTGATTTATCCAAACTCATTGGAATAACTCTTTTACAAGCTTTAACTTGTTTGAGTATTTGACTACTCTCAAGATAATTAGGAGATGTTGGTAAAATATATTTTGCACCATTGAGAAACTTTCTCATTAAAGGTTTATACAATATCATCAACTTTTTTTGCTTGATAATATCTGAGTGATAAGTGAGTATATATGATTTATTTACTCTACAAATAGTCTGCAACAAGTCAGCATAAGGATATGGAAAGTGATAATGAATAATATCAACTTGTTTAGCTAACTCTTTGAATTTCTTAATTGCCGAGAATGAAAAAGTTGTTGAGGCTATATTCAAATTTGTTTTAGCAAAATGCAAAGTATAAAAATCTTTGTGTATAGTTTGATTCTCTTTACCCATAGCCAGAATATGTATATCTAAATCATACTTTTTAACCATAGCAACTGATAGCTCATGTATAAACTTTTCTATACCACCATAAGTCTCTGGATAAAATGATTTAAATACATGTAGGATTTTCATTTTCTAAATATCATTCTCTTTGGCGTAACTCTGCCACCTAACAATATCAATACATATATCATCGATAGTTTTTTGTGTCTCAAAACCTAGCTCTTGTTTAGCTTTGTCAACACTCGCGTACATCTCTGTAATATCACCAGCTCGCCTAGCTACTATTTGATATGGAATCTTTTTACCAAGTGCATTCTCATAAGCTGTGACAATCTCTAGTACGCTACATCCATGACCTGAGCCTAGATTATATGCTCGCCAATCTGGCTCAACCTTTGAGATATGCTCAATTGCCAATATATGCCCTATAGCCAAATCTACCACATGGATATAATCTCTGATACAAGTACCATCCCTAGTATCATAGTCACCACCAAAAATGCTAAGTTTAGGCAATTTACCTGACCCCACTTGCCCAACATAAGGCATTAAATTATTAGGAATACCTTGAGGGTCTTCACCAATCAATCCACTACTATGAGCCCCTACAGGATTGAAATATCTGAGACATGTAATATTAAAATTATTATCAGCCTTATACAGATCTGCTAGAATATTCTCTATCATTAGCTTAGTAGCACCATACGGATTAGTTGCACTAAGTTGCATGTCCTCTACAAATGGTGGTGTATTGTTCATGCCATATACAGTTGCTGAAGAACTAAATACGAAATCATAAACTTGGTACTCTTGCATTAACTCAAGCAAATTTAGTGTACTTAATAGATTATTATAATAATAAGCCAAAGGCTTCTGTACACTCTCGCCAACAGCTTTGAGACCTGCAAAGTGAATCACCGCATTTATACTATGCTCTTGAAAGACTTTCTCTAACTTATCTTTGTCTAAAAGATCTATCTGATAAAAATCAAAATCTTTGCCTGTGGTTGTCTTGACTCTATCAGCTACAGATAGTTTGCTATTTGAAAGATTATCGACCACAACAACTTGATAGCCTCTATCAAGAAGCTCGACGACCGTGTGACTGCCTATGTAACCTGTACCACCTGTTACTAATACTTTTTTATTCATATCTATACTCTATATAATTGACATTTACTTGATTCACCACTTTGGTATTTACTACTTTCTTCTTAGGCAAAAATATTTCTAATATTTTCATAAAAATGACTCTTACTGTCTCGATAATAATAAGTAAATCAAAAACAAAACTCCATCTTCTAATATATACAAGATCAAGCTTAAGTTTATTCTCAGGAAGAGTTGCATAGCTTGTCAAAACTTGAGCGTATCCTGTAATCCCTGCTTTAACTTTGGTTCTACATAAGAACTCTGGAGTCTCTTTTGCAAACTCATCAATTAACTCTCGTCTTTCTGGGCGTGGCCCCACTATAGACATATCACCTTTTAAGACATTAAAAAACTGCGGTAGCTCATCTAACCACACAGGCCGAATTATCTTACCAACCTTAGTAATTCTATCGTCATCACTACTTGCCCACACGGCACCTGTGTGAGATTCGGCATCTACTTTCATGCTCCGGAACTTTATCAGTTTAAATTTTTTTTCGTTTTTAGAAACTCTTTCTTGAACGAAAAAAGGAGACCTCTTATCTTCTAAAAATATAGCCAAAGCAACTATCAACATAATTGGAGCAGTCAGAATAATAATCACAACACTAAAAATCATATCAAAAATTCTCTTTACTGCTTGAGCTTCAAATGACAAACCAAAATTTTTAACACTCATCGCTAGACTATCACCAAGAGGTATAAGTACAGCTCCCCAAATAGATATTTCATACTTTCGAGGAATAATCACCATCTCAACATTACACTGACTCAAAAGTGATAAATCATTATCACCAAGTTGCTTTAGAGCTTTATCTGAAATAAAAACTTTAGTATAACTTTTGATAATATCAACCAACGTTAAACCATCCATATCTATACATAGGTAGCCATTCACGGTTTCATTAGGCAACTTAGAATGCATTGCTTTATCAAAAAGCCAATCTTGTTCACCATGACATCCTATAATCAATACACTGTTATAAATAGTATTCCGCATTAGCCTCCTAAAGTAGACACGTAATAACGATAAAGCTATAAACTGAATAATAAAACCAATAAGAATAATACTACGAGGGAAAGCAAAACCTCTCAGAAAAAAGGCTAAAGATGTAATCACTATTGCTATCGTAAATGAACATAATATTACTTTTAGTATATTTCTTGATTTTGAAATCTTCTCACCATTTGTGTATTCAGCGATAAGAAATGTTAGCAGTGCAATAGCTACTATAAATGATGCTAAAAAGTTAAAGCTACTAAAGTTGCTAATATCATAATCAAAAATATGTAGAGGTATAAAATAGCTCAATAAAACTATTATTACAGAAAAAAAGAGTTCTATAATTTTAAGCTTAAGTATCATACTAGATTTTCTTGAGCTCATCTCTCATCTTATCAATAGTTTGTTTGTAGCTATCTGAGTTAAAAATAGCCGACCCAGCTACAAAAGCATCAACTCCGCAAGCTGCAATCTCTGCAATATTATTAGGGTTAACGCCACCATCTATCTCTAGTAAGATATCTCTACCAGTTGATTTAATCCACTGAGAAACTTCTTTAGCTTTATCTAGCATTGCTGGTATAAATTTTTGACCGCCAAAGCCTGGATTTACTGACATTATCAATATCCTATCAATATGACTTTCAACATATTTTAGACAACCTATTCCTGTAGCTGGATTTAGAGCTAGGCCCGCATCAATATCAAAGGACTTGATAAGCTGTAAACTTCTATCTATATGCTCACTAGCTTCTGGATGAAATACAATACTACTAGCACCAGCTTTAGCAAAGCTCTCAATCAAGCTATCTACTGGTTTAACCATAAGATGAACATCCATGCCAGCTGTAATACCATAATCTCTCAAAGCCTTAAGAACCATAGGGCCAAACGTAAGGTTAGGCACATAGTGATTATCCATTACATCAAAATGAATATTATCAGCTCCTGCTTCCAAAACTGTCTTAACATCATCTCCTAATCTTGCCAGGTCAGCAGATAGTATCGAAGGGTTAACCTGAAATTTTCTCATTGCTAATTATCTAAACATATAAAAATTAAAAATAATTTTAACATAACAATAAAAAATATTTGAGCTAATAAATCTCAAAAACTATAATATCTAGTGCTAATTGCTTTTTATAATAAATAAAGGAAAATAACAAAATGGATCATATTCAAAACGCCAAACAAACATTTGAACTTGAAATACAAGCTTTAGAGAAGTTAAAGGAATCTATTGGTGATAACTTTAAAAAAGCATGCAACATTATTTTGAGAAATAATCAAGGTAGAGTGATTATAACTGGTATGGGAAAATCAGGCCAGATTGGTAAAAAAATTGCTGCCACACTTGCAAGCACAGGAACACCTGCTTTCTTTGTCCATCCTGGCGAAGCTGGTCATGGTGATTTTGGTATGATTACAAACAAAGATGTTGTAGTAGCAATATCTAACTCTGGTAATTCTAGTGAGATTATGGGAATTATGCCGATGATCAAACATCTTAATATACCTATAATTTCTATTACTAGTAATAAAAATTCACTAATGGCTAAAAATAGTGATGTAACACTCGATTTAGGCGTTGATAAAGAGGCTTGCCCCCTTAACCTTGCGCCCACATCTAGCACAACTGCAACATTAGTTCTAGGTGATGCCTTAGCAATCGCTTTGCTTAAGGCTAAGAATTTTTCTGCTAGAGATTTTGCTTTTTCTCACCCTAGTGGCGCACTTGGTAGAAAACTAATACTAAAAGTTGAAAACATTATGCGCAAAGGTAATGAAATACCAAAAGTCAAATCTACAGATAACATACGTAAAGCAATATTAGAAATAAGTGATAAAGGAGTCGGCGGCACATTGGTTGTTGATGATGACAAGCTCTTAGGCATATTTACTGATGGTGATTTAAGAAGAATGTTTGAAGCCGAGAGCTTTAATTCTCAGAGAGCGATTAGTGAAGTTATGAGTCAGAATCCTAAAGCAGTTTCAAGTGATGAAATGGCAATTATAGCACTTGAAGAAATGGAGAAATTTGAGATCACTAGTTTAGCAGTAGTTGACGGTAAGAATAATGTTGAAGGTATAATCACCATGCACGACCTAGTTAAGTTAGGGCTTAGATAACACTAGTTTCTTATAAAAATTTTCTTCAGCCAATGGTCAGCACTTACGTATCTTCCACCACCGTATAAAAATAATGTAAATAACATGATGAAGTATGTAACAGAAAACTCCATACCACCATTAAGCATTACAGGATCACCTAGCGCAGTAACATAGTTATATCTATCTGGGAAGTTTTGTGATAACCATACAAATAGATCATTTAGTCTCTGTGTAGATTCTGCAGTTTTATCTGCAATCGCAGGCCATCCATGAGCCCAGTGAACCGCAGCACCAGCAACACCCATTACAAACATCATTGGAATAGAAACAAGTCTAGTAAATAAGCCTAATGCAATACCAACACAGCCGATAACTTCTGCAGAAGTTGCTAAGAATGCCATAACTTCTGGCATAGGCATACCTAAACCACCTTGAGAAGCTGGAGCACCAAACCATGCCACAGTTGTACTAAAGCCCTCTATTTTTGATCTAGCCCCTACAAACATAGTCGGTACTAAATAGAGTCTTATACCTAACAAAAGTAAAAAGTCGATAGACTGAAACTTTTGGATAATCTTGTAATATATATCATATATTCTATTTATCATAAATTGCTCCTTATACTGATAAAGTAATCATATTTTGGTTATGCCAAGAGACTAAACGATTAATTAAGTACTCTTGTTGTTCATTTTTTATTTGCTTAAAATCATCTGATTCAAAAATATCTACTCCTTTTTCTAATGCTGAACTTAACACAGCATATTCAAGTGTAGATATTCTTTGGTATGAAGTTCTATGGTTTATATTGCGATAAAGCGCATACATAATACTTTGCTCTGTGCTTATTTCTTCATCCAAATTATTTATATCAAAAGGAAGTAGTATAAAAGTTAGTGTCGGATTTTCTTTTATATTTCGGATATCTTTAAAACTTATATTTCTAGTGATTTCTATATTTTCAACGACTTTAGATTCATCTATTTCTATAGAGAAAAGTAGCCACTCAAACTCTATTAATTTGGATAATTTTTCATTCATTTTCACGGACTTTGAAGATTTTAGTATCTCTGTAGCTATTTGATGAAATGCTGGCTCAGATGATATATTGTCCTCAAAAAAAACTTTTAAAATCTTATCTTTTAACTCTTGAGAAGCATGTTTATTAAAATAGGGAAAAGTATTTTCTAAAACACTAGATACATTACCAACAATAAACTCTCGATACATTTGTATCTTTTCATCACTAGCACTACCGTAACGAATAGCATGAGTAAAGTTTTGCATTTTAGTCTTGATAGATTCTGATATATTCATATTTTGTCCTCTATAACATCTGTTATGCTATTTAACTCACTCACCAAATCATCAAGCTTTGGTACAAAATGATCCCGCTCAAGTAACATTGGGTGCCAACCATGTTGCTCCACAACAAACTTAGCTAGCTCTTTTACTTCCTGTATTACATCTTTACCATGAGTATCTAAAATGAAATCATCTTTTTTATAATGTCCTGCTATATGGTAATAATTGACACTACCCTTATTTATACCTTTTATAAATTCATAGGCATCATAGTTATGATTATGCCCATTAACATAAACATTATTTATATCAAGAAGCATTTTCGCACCACTTTTCTGTAGAATCTCATTAATAAAATCTAGCTCATTCATATCTTTATCATATTGGTAGTAATATGAGATATTTTCTAATGTAAGTGGCCTTTTTATAATCTCTTGAACCTGCTCTATGCGATTGCAAATATAAGAAATATTTTCTTTCTCTCTAGGAACTGGTAAAAGATCATATAAGTACCCTTTTTCATCATCAGAAAAACATAAATGATCACTATATATCTCTATACTGTAATCATCCAAGAATGCTCTAATTTCATTCAGAAATTTCTTATTAAGTGGCTGAAATCCACCTATAGATAGGTTCAAACCATGAGCTATGATAGGATAAATACTAGCGACCTTGTCAAGGTAGTATTGCTTAAACCCGCCTAAGCCCATCCAGTTTTCTGGAGAAAGCTCAAGAAAATCAATCCCTTCAACTTTTTGTGTTGATAGTATTGATTGATGTTCAGATCTTAGACCTATACCTTGACATTTACCGATCATTGCCCACAAACTCCATTAGAACATTTACCCAACTGTGCTATCTCTTTTTTATCTTGCTTACCATAACTTTTACAGACCTTTGTACCACAGTTACCATCTCTTGCTCTGACAAGTTTTCCATCTTGCTCATCAGCATCAACATCAACCACACCAAATTTTTTAAGTGAGCCACATTTACCACTCGCGCATTTACCTTCTCCTTGAGCTATTGGACTACTCTCAGATGAATCCTGAACACTTTGAGCTTGTGTAACTGGAGCTTTAGCCTCTTCTGCTAAAGCAATACCAAACGACATAGAAGCTGTTAAAGCAATTGTTAAAGGTATTTTTTTCATATTAAATTCTCCTATTTAACTCCATTAACTGGGAAGCATGCTAAATCTCGACCTTCATAAACAGGTCCTTTATAATACTTTTTAACTATTTTTGTTGATTCATCTTTAAGCACTAAACCTTTACCTAAGAAATGACTTAAAACTAATGCTTTTGGATTAACTGCTGCAGCAACTTGTCCAATGACTGATGGTTTAGCATGTAAGAAACTACCTGCTGCATCAGCACTTTCATCAATCGGCATTGGCATCATTAGAATATCTGCACCTTTTGCAAATTTAACAAACGCATCTCTAAACTTATCATGATCATTACTACCACCGGCACCTGTTACAACGATAGTACCTTTCTTAGATACAATCTTATATGCCAAAGTTGGAACATCACCTTTAGGAATACCTAACGCCCAAACAGTAAGCTCATCATTTGAAAAGACCTTCGTTGGTTCTAATTTTGTATAGTCAATATTTTTTACAGGGTCAAGCTTAAATGGGAAACCATCAGTAGCTGTAAGTATTCCATGTAAATATGCAAAAGAACCATGCTCTTCACCAAAAACTCGTTGAAGAAAATCAGTCGCACTAGGGAATAAGCCTGAGCCTGTAGGGCCTGAAAATGGGAGATTCTCTGTTCTTTTGGAGAAATATGCTCCTTTTAATATCGCTGGAATATCTGCTGAATGATCCGCATGAAAATGAGTCATATTGATCGAATCTAAATCTTCTAATCTAGCTCCTGATTGACCAAATCTAAGATATGTACCACCACCAGCATCAATCAAAACTTTAGATTTTCCATCAATCCATATTAACTCACCTGCTGACGCTCTAGCATCATCTGTAATCGGTCCGCCAGAACCAAGAAGCTGTAGAGTGAAAGATTTATCTAAACACTGTGGATTTGTTTGTGCAACACCTTGCGATACTCCAAAAGCACATATTGAAGCAAACACAAAGTTTAAAGCTCTTTTTTTCATAAACAACCTTATAAATTTAATTTTGTAAGGTTATTATCAACGATCAGAACAAATAATTAAAACTAATATTTTTTATAAAATATATCAATTTTTATTATATTAGATATATAAGATTGAGTTAGATAAAACTAAATTAAGATATTTTAGAACTAAAGAACATTACCCATCAAAACACTATGATAACCAGCATCAACGTGAATATTTTCGCCTGTAATACCAGAAGCCATATCAGAACAAAGAAAAGCAACTGTATTACCGACTTCCATAATATCAACGTTTTTCTTAAGTGGTGATACTGTAGCATTATAATCTAACATCTTTTTGAAGTTAGAAATACCTGAAGCTGCCAAAGTTTTGATCGGACCTGCTGAAACGCAGTTTACATTTATTCCATCTGGACCTAAAGCAAGAGCTGTATATCTCATAGTAGCTTCTAAAGATGCTTTAGCAATACCCATAGTATTATAACTAGGCATAGCTTTTTCAGCTCCAATGTATGTAAGACCTACGATAGAGCCTTTTCTACCTTTCATCATTTCACGGCCTTCTCTAGCTAGAGCTGCAAAAGAATATGCACTAATATCATGAGCTATAGAGAAACCTTCACGAGTTACAGTATCAACGAAATCCCCACCTAACTGATCACGTGGAGCAAATGCGATCGAATGAATAATACCATCTAGACCATCCCAAACTTTACCAAGTTCCACAAATAGATCTTTCATCTCTTGATCAGAGGTTACATCACAAGGCAAAACTGCAGCTGGATTAAACTCATCACTTAATTTTTCAACTCTTTCTTTGAATTGACCAACATAAGTAAACGCAAGTTCTGCACCTTCTCTATGAAGAGCTTTGGCAATACCATAAGCGATTGATTTATTACTTAACAGACCAGTAACAAGTATCTTCTTTCCTGCTAAAAAACCCATTTAATATCTCCTTTAGTAGATTAAATTTAAACTCCGCCTGAACATACATAACCTGCATCGACGATGTAGTATTATCTCAAGCTAATGGATATAATTATATAATAATTTAATAGTATTATAAAACACTAGTTTAATTTAAAGGCGATTATCAATGCATTGGAAAGAAAAAAAAATAGTCTCGGCACCATCTAGCGAAATGGGGTTTGACAAGGCTAAAGCCAGTTGGGATATTATGAAAATATCATCTGAACTTGTCGAAGGATATGAAAGATTAGATAAGATATCTCCGGCTATCAGTATATTTGGTTCAGCAAGAATTTCCGAAGATGACAGGTACTACAAAGATACTGTTGAACTAGCTAAATCTTTGTCAAATCATGGCTTTGCGGTTATCACAGGTGGTGGTCCTGGAATTATGGAAGCAGGAAACAAAGGTGCACAGCAAGGCTCCTGCTCCAGTGTTGGTCTTAACATAACGTTACCGCATGAGCAAAAACCTAACAGCTATCAAGATGTCTTTTTGATTTATAGATATTTTTTTACGCGTAAGGCGATGTTTATCAAACACTCTATGTCATATATAGTTATGCCTGGTGGCTTTGGCACTCTAGATGAGCTTTTTGATATTACAACTCTGATACAAACAGGTAAAAAAGTCAAAATGCCAATTATACTGTATGGTAAAGATTTCTGGGGCGGATTAATGGAGTGGATAAAAACCACCTTGGTTCAAAAAGGCGTAGTTAGTAAAGAAGAAGTTAACCTTCTAACCCTTGTAGACAGTATTGATGAAGTATTAGAAGTAGTAGCTGAACATTATATGCATACCTATAGTTCAAAAGCACACTCAAAAATTGTATTTTAAAGGTTTTAATATGGATGTAAGTACTATTTCAACAACATTAATCAACAATTCACTACCCATTATTACTGCCTTTACAGTTTTGATTCATATTTTTTGTGGTTTAGGGATAGCTAAAGATATCCCTAGAGTCTTAGACAGAAGAATAACCACAATACTTTTACCAAAAAATATTTGGATACTTGTTGGATTAGTCTTTGGTATATGGGGCTTGCTTATATATTGGTTATTTCATCACTCAACTATATCAAGAGGTTAAAATAAACCATGAGCAATAATAATTTATGGGAACCAAAAACATATAACTCAATAGGTAAATTTGTCACAGAATATGGTAATGAAATTGTTGAGCTTCTAGGCCCTCAAAAAGATGAGAAAATTTTAGATATTGGATGCGGTACGGGTGAGCTTACCAATAAAATAAAATTACAAGGAGCTAGCATAGTCGGTATTGATGTTTCAAATCAGATGTTAAATCAAGCTAAGAAAAATTATCCAAATATAGAGTTCATAGAAGCAGATGCTCAACAAAATTTACCATTTAACTCAGAGAGTTTTAATGCTGTTTTTTCAAATGCCGCATTACATTGGATGCTAAATCCAACAGCTGTCATAAAAAATGTAAATAAAATTTTGAAGAAAAATGGCAGATTTGTTTTGGAGATGGGCGGTAAAGGAAATATAAAAAATCTATTAGCAAGTTTAGATAAAGTATCTCAAAAATATGCTATCCAAGACTATAGTCTCGAGAATTTTTACCCAAGTATTTCGGAGTATACTTCTCTACTTGAAAGTAATGGCTTTTTAGTCAAATATGCCATCTTATTTGAAAGACCCACTCTACTAGAAGGCTCTGATGGCTTTAGAAACTGGGCTATGACTTTTAGAAAGAATTTATTAGATAAAGTAACTAATACTGATGAATTCTTAGAATATGCTGAAAGAATTGCTAAACCATATCTGTATAAAAACAATAATTGGTATGCAGATTATGTCCGATTAAGAATTATTGCCTATAAGGCACAATAGCTAACAGACTTCTTCTCCACCAAAAACTTCTTTTCTCAAATTCTCAATATCTTTTCTAATAATATCTTCAACTACCTCTTTAGTCAGGGTATGATCTATTCCTTTGATTAGATTGACACTTCCCCAAGTACTCTCAAAGAATTTATTATCAACAACGTTATCGTTCTCAGCTAAAGTAACCTTTATTGCTTCATGGAATTTCCCAAGTTTGCCATTAAACAATAGTAATAAGTATGCTCCTAACATCTTTCTAATCTTGATCTTACCAAGAACTCTCATTGTTTTATGATGAATAAAAAATGGTGTAATTAAGTGTAGTCTTTGATACAAGGCTTCATCAATTAAAGATGAAATCCCAGCAGACATTGATATCGCGTAGATAAGATCGTAATTATCAGCACTAACTTTATACTTATTGATAATTCTTTTAAGCTTACGCTTTACAAATACTGGTCGACCTAAAGCCACAGTTGTTACTTTAATTTTGATACCATCAATATCAATATGCTCAACACTATCGCCTTTACTATAGTATCCCCTAATTACTAGTATATTTAACTTGTCTTTATTCATTAATCGATAAGCTCTATTTGATAACCATCTGGATCTTTTATAAATGCTATAACTTGCGTACCACCTTTTACAGGACCTGCTTCACGAGTTACAACCCCGCCCTTTTCCTTGACATCTTCACATGCCTTATAGACATCATCCACCTGCATACACAAATGACCAAAAGCATTACCATGATCATAATCATGATCGCCCCAGTTATATGTCAGCTCCAATACAGTATGATCCGAAACATCCCCATAACCAAGAAATGCTAAAGTATATTTATACTCTGAGTTATCCATCCTTTTTTGAACAGTCATACCTAATATTTTTGTATAAAAATCTATAGATCTATCTAAATCTTTAACTCTCAACATCACATGAGCAAAACGCATTTTAACTCCTTTATAAAGTTTATTTGTTATTGATAAACTATTTTGCTATATTATAGCAGATTTTTGATCCCCTGTTCGTAACTATCCAGGGTTAACAAAACTAAAGGAATATAAATGACAAATTTCAATCTTTTAATACTATTTACTTTTGTAGACTTCTTTGTCTTGTTTCTAGCTTATAAGCTTTTTGGTAAAAAAGGATTACATGTATTTATAGTTATTAGTGTTATTGCCGCAAATATCCAAGTTAACAAAGGCGTTGCTTACGATATTGCTGGTTTTCATATTGTTGCAACACTCGGTAATGTAATGTTTGGTGGCATATTTACAGCAAATGACTTGCTTAACGAGAAATATGGTCGGCAAGAAGCACGCAAAGCTGTCCTAAAATCGATCTTTTTCGGTCTATCATTCGTGCTTTTGATGTTTATCTCAACGCTATTCAAAAGCTTAAATGATGATTTCTATAATGATATAAATAACTCTTTAAATTTATTTTTCTCAATAAATGGTGGCGCTTTAAAAGCTGTAATTATCGGAAACCTAGTTTATCTTGTATCTCAACTATTTGATGTACTTATATACTCTAAGATAAAAAACTTTAGTTCTGATATAAAATGGTTATGGCTAAGAAACACTGGTTCAACTTTGATATCTCAAATTCTTGATACTACGCTTATAACTTATGGATTTGCATTTGCTGGGATTATCCCAATGGAATATGTTTTTGAAGTTATAATTTCAACATTAGTTATTAAATATATAATTGCGCTTATAAATGCTCCTCTTTTCTATATTTTAGCATTTACAAAGCCTAGAGAATCATAACTATAAGTATAATAATCATAATCACTAAATAAGCCCTATTTTGTATTTTTTGAGAGACTCTACCTGATAAATTAACTCCCATTGATACCCCCATGAATGATCCAACTATCAAACTAATCGCTACTGGTAGATATACAAATCCTAAGCAATAATCAGGTAGATTTGATAACCCATAACCAGCTACAATATATGAGATAGCTCCAAAAAGTGCTAAAAAAGGTACTATTGATGATGCAATTGCAGCTGCTGTTGTGAGTCTATAGTTACGGCTTCTTAAAAAAGGAACAATAATTATACTCCCTCCAATACCCAATACAACTGAAACAAAACCTGTAAAAATTCCATAAATATACAGCAGTATCGGCAAAGGTTTATCTACATTAGTATCATATTCATCAGCTGTGGATTTCGCACTATTCAGCATTTTTAAGACTAACTTAATAACTGTATATATCAAAAATATTATAAACAAAGATTCTAATAGATTGCTAGAAAGATAACTTGCCATAGTAGCTCCTAAAACTGTACCAATTATTAACCCCATCTTTAACTTTAAGGCAATACTCCAAATTATATTGTTAGCTTTATAGTGAGCATATGTTGTTTTTATAGAGGTAAAAAACATAACAAATAAGGATGTCGCAACAGCAATATGCATAGAATTAGATACAAATAATGATTCATGAATAGAGATAAATGTTACAATTGCTGGAACAATAATTAAGCCTCCTCCAAAGCCAAACATACCTGCTAACACACCCACCAAAACACCAATTAACACAAAGCTTAAAACTATAACAAACATATTCAACACCCAACCTATTAAACAAGATCTATATCAAGAGACTACTTAGATAAAAATAAGACTGACAGAGTTACTTTTTAGTAATTTTTTCAAGCAACAAAGTATCTCCGTCAATATTTTCTGTAACCAAACCAACACCTTTGCAATAAATCTCATAATCTATTGTATGATGACAATTCTTACTATTATCTTCTTTATTCTTGAAACAGTTATTAACGTTATTATCCATACGTATACAATCTTTATATGTATTCTTATTTATTACTATCTCTGGAATTACTTTAGTAAATACCGAAGTCCCTTGACTATCAGACATCTCATTAGAATAATTTATAATTTCAGTCTTATTAAGAATAATTTCTTTAGGAAAAAGCTCTTGTGGTTTACTATCAATATTTTCTATTGTGCCACCAGGTTTACCACTTTTAATAGATGAGAAATAAACTACACCATCTTCAATTTCATATACTGACTCATTAGCTAAATAAGATTTATCACTACCCATTTTAGTTACCGTATCATAAACACATTTTGTCTTAGATTCATTACAGCTTTTAACAGTCATATCAAATGCTGCGGTAAGTTTAGCAGGGTTATCTAAATGATTGTAAACATAAGTATAAGTAGATCCAACATCTGTTGTAATATAATCACTGCCTTTCAATGTTTCTTCATCTGCATAGGCTGTTGATAAAGCCAAAAAACAAAAAGCTAATACAGCTAACTCTCTTTTCATTGTTAACTTTCCTTTTTACCATTTTTAGTTATTGAATGTAAAGATTGAACAACATCTTTTTGACCCAAAACATATTCTCCCTTGTAATTAAACATGCTGTATTTACGATATACCTCTCCAATACCTTCACAGTAAATGATCTTAGACTTGTATATTGTATCTTTGTCAGGATGATCTTTAAAATCAACAACATTATTTAATTCGAGTTGCACACAATTTTTGTAGAGATTATCATTAATACTAATTTCAGGAATCAATTTAGTATATTTTGATGTTTCTTTAATAGTATAGTTATCATAAGTTTCTATGCTAGTTTTAGCTTTGTTTAACTCTATTTTTTGAGGAAATAAAGGAGTATCTTGAAGTTCAGAATCTCCAAGCTTCACTGTCCGAATAGCGCCATCATTATCTTTAATTTTCATGGTATTCGTTTGAAAAACTGCACCATTCTTAATGACATAGGTATACTCACTATATCCATTAACCTTACCTTCTTTATCGTAGTTTCTTAACTGATAAGTACACTCTATTTTGTTTTCATTACAATTTTCAACAACTGTTTCAAATTTTTGATCAGGAGTGTTTGGCGATATATAAGTATAGATGGTTCCCGTATCTGTTGATATTAAATCAGAGCCCTTTAAAGATGTTTGATTTTGATCTGCTGCTAATGCTAGTAGAGGTAAAAAACTTAGAGTAAATATAATTTTCTTATTCATTTATCTTCCTTTTTTTGTTAATTTTAGCCCCCACCACCAAACAAACTATAGAAGAATAAAGTCTAAATCAAGCCTAGCTTTAATAAACCATAATATACACCATCATTATAGTTTGCTTTAGTTATTAGACTTGCTTTTTCTTTTAATTGAGGGGAAGCATTATCCATAGCAACAGCCACATCAACTCGATCAAACATTTCTAGATCATTATTACCATCACCAAATGCGTATGTCTCATATCCTTCAAGATCTAGATATTCTACAACCTTATTTATACCATCTGCTTTGGTATGTCCTGCTAAATAGCAGTCAACATAACCATTTTCATTATGCGGAGCTATCACACACTCGTCTCCAAGCGTATGTTCTAAAGCTACAGTATCAACATTTCTGCCCAAAACTAAAGCATTATAAATTGTTACGTTATATAAGTTACGTGTTGTGATAATCTTATCTTTACTTACTATCACATTATCATAAAAGTAACTAAGATCTTCTGATTCAAGGTTGTTCACATACGCAAATTCACCTTCAAAAAGCCAATCATGATTATGTTTTTCACAAAACTCTAAAACATTATCAATCGCACTTTGTGGGAATAGCTTCTCATAAACAAGTTTATCACCAACACTAACTACAGAACCATTAGCTGTAACATAACCATCCATAGGCAAATCAAGAACTGCTGAAGGAATGAAACTCGGTGATCTACCTGTAGCTATAAAAGTCTTATAACCTTGCTTTCTTAACTTTTTGATTGCTTGGATATTTTTATCTGAGACAAAAAGCTCTCCTTTATGTTCGTATACTAGAGTGCCATCAATATCAAAAAAAAATGCTTTCTTCATTGTCTAACTAACTTAATTTTCATTAATATTGATAATAATAAATTACTAAAAGCTAAAAGGATATAGCTGTCGCAAAGATTTTGAACCTAACAGTCCTCAGATGATATAGTGATAAATGTGGGACCATTGAATTTGAAAGCTTGGTCCAAAGAATCTTTATAGTTTATTCTACTAGTCGTAATAGTTTTCGCGCCAAAACCTTTAGCTATACTACTCAAATCTAATCGTGGATTTGTAATATCCATTCCTACATAGTCTTTCTCTGGTGTTTGTGGAACCTGCAAGTGCCATAATTGTTTTAAGATTTTATACTCATCATTGATAGTACAAATAAATATAATAGGAATATTATATCTAGCGGCGGTCCAAATACTATGAATAGAATACAAACTACCACCATCACCAACAAAACATATAGTATGTTTATTAGTATATAAAGAAATACCTACAGATAGTGGCATTGCCATACCTAAAGCACCTCCACGAGGTTCATAATAGACCTTTGAAAACTTTAATATATATATTAATTCTTCAAGATGTGTCTGGTTCGTAGAACCCTCTATGACAATAGCTGTATCACGATAACAATAATCTAAAATATCAAATAAGATGCTATCTTTATTTGTATTAATTTCCTCCAATTCAAAACTCTTTTTATATTTAGTTTGTTTAGTATCGAAATGATCAGCAATGATCGAAAGGTTATTACCAATTTCCCCTCTAATAACATAATCGAAAGGATAATCATATCTAGTCCTTATATTACCATTACTAAACTGAATTAAAGTATTTTGTTGGGGTATTGTTTGCTTTTCATGATACAGAAAAGACTGGATTTTTTCTCCCAATAAAACAACTGTTTCATATTTAGATAATATATTATTAGCCTCTAACGAAACAGCTGGTAAAACGCCTTTATAATTATCAAAACTCACATCAATAGAAGTTTTGACAGCAAATGGTGCTAAATAGATATCGGCGCCTACTTTATTACTAAGCTGATGAAGATTTGATCTGGTTTTAGCACTCCAAATAACCTCTGCATCAACAACAAAAACAATACTTTTACATTCTTCTAAATGGTTAATAATCTCTGTTAAATCTGTTGTTTGAGTGTCATTTAGTATTTTAGTCTTTTTAAAATATCCTGTACTACACTCATCCGTATAAATTTCCATTGGTATAGATAAAAAAGTAGGCATTTTAGATTCTAACGACTCCAAATAACATCTTTGTAATGCAATACTTAAATCTGATACGTGTTGAACTTCATACTGTGTTTTTGTTGCTGTTTTTGCAAGTTCAGTTAAATTTCCTGATAATATAGGCTTATGAATAAGATGACTTCTGTTTTGCTGTCCAGCTATTACAAACAGTGGAATCCCTGCAGCATAAGCATTAAACATATTACTCATAGCATTTGCCAAACCTGGATAAGTATGTATATTTAATACCGAAGGTTTCCCACTTTCCAAAGCATATCCAGCAGCAATACCCGTAGCGACAGACTCGTGTAACCCCAAGATATATTTACAATTATCACTTTGAGCAACCACATCTAAAAATGTAGTTTCTGTAGTTCCTGGATTGCCAAAAACATATTCTATATCAAATACATCAAAAAAATCTTTTAATATTTGTTTACCACTTCTTAACATGAGTCCTCTCCTTAGCGAATAAAGCTATACTTCTTAAAGAATAGTTATATTCTTAATCAACATCAACTATATTTCTTGAATCGTGACCTATGCTTCTTGTCACATCTCTTGCTGCATGTCCTATTGAGTCACCCATATCCTTGAAGTTTCCTTTTAAAGATCCATTATTGCTTGAACTATCTCCACTATCAGAACATGCTCCTAATAGAGCAACTAACATAACACAATAAACCAACTTTAGATATTTCATTTTTAAGACTCCTTTATTATAACTATCAATTACCATCTACTATATTTCTCGTACCATGACCTATACTTCTAGTTATATCCCTAGCAGCTTCACCTATGGAGTCACCCATATTTTCAAAATTTTCTTTAATAGATCCATCACCATTATCATCAACTATATTTTTCGAATCATGGCCTATACTTTTAGTTACATCTTTAGCAGAATCTCCAACAGAATCACCCATATCTTTAAAATTACTTTTAATTGATGCATTACTGCTAGCATCTGAAGTATCTTGCTCATTTGAGCATGAACCTAATAAAACAATTGATATTACAAACACTACTGTTTTTAAGTACTTCAATTGAAACACCCCTTATTTTTTTAAAAAATAAACATCGCATCACCATAACTAAAAAATCTATATTTTTCAGCTATAGCATGCTCATATGCTTTCATAATCTTTTCTTTATCTGCAAATGCACTGACTAGCATAATTAGAGTAGACTTAGGCAAGTGAAAATTAGTAATCATTGCATCAACGATATTAAACTTTTTACCAGGATATAAGAAAATATCAGTCTCACCTTGATAGGGCTGAATTTCTCCACTTTGACCTGCTGTTTCAAGTGAGCGTACAGAAGTTGTACCAATAGCTATTACTCTACCACCATTAGCTTTAGTTTGGCGAATTTTCTCACAAACATCTTCAGATACAGATATAACTTCTGAATGCATCTTATGGTTATTGACATCATTAACTTGGACAGGTTTAAAAGTTCCTGACCCAACATGCAAAGTGATATAAGCTATATCAGTACCTTTAGCTTTTATTTGTTGCATTAGCTCTTCTGAAAAGTGCAAACCAGCTGTTGGAGCAGCAACAGAGCCTAAATCTTTTGCATAAACTGTCTGATATCGTTCAGCATCAAACTCTTCATCATCTCGCTTCATATACGGAGGTAAAGGAATATGCCCAAACTCTTCCATCAATTGATAGATATCTTTACTACCCTGCAGTTCAAGTAGATACATTCCGCCATCTTTTTCTAATACTTTTGCTAAAGTGTCTTGGACATATATTTCACTGCCTATCGCTGGTGAGCGATTTGCTTTAACATGTGTTTCAAAAATTTTAGGTGTTTTAACTCTTTCTATAAGATATTCAAGCTTTGCGCCTGTAGTTTTTTCACCATATAGTCTAGCTAGCATTACTTTACTATTATTAAAGATAAGCAGATCTTCAGGATTGATAAAATCAATAAAATCAGTAAATTTATGATCTACGATCTCGCCAGTTTGCTTATTCAACTTTAGCAACCTACTAGCATCTCTGTTTTCTAAAGGATAGCTAGCAATTAACTCTTCTGGTAACTTATAATCAAAATCGTCCGTTCTCATTTAATAAATTTATTTAAAAAAAATCTTTTGAGCAAAATATTATCATATCTTAGATAATAGATATAACAATTTAGGCCATTATCATCCTAATATGCTATTATCCATATATAACAATTTAAATATACATATTTATGTTATTTTCAGACTTAAACTTAAGCCAAAACATCATAGAAATATTAGAAAATAAAAATATTAAAACACCTACGAACTCACAGATTTTAAGCTTTGAAAAAATCTCAAATGGAGAAAATATCTGGCTAAAGTCACCAACTGGTAGCGGTAAAACACTTGCTTATATTTTGCCAATTATAAATAAACTATTAATAGATAAAAAACCTCTTACACAAGTTGTTTTTTTCACACCCACTCATGAGTTAGCCATTCAAATTAGTAATTTTATAAATGAGACATTCTCAAGTATAGGCATTAAATCACTAGCACTAATTGGCAAAGCATCGATAGACAGACAAAAAGAAAAATTAAAGAAAAAACCAAATATTGTAGTTGGCTCTGTTGGGAGGATTCTAGAACTTATCGATCAAAAAAAACTAAAGGCTGCTCATCTACAATACTGTATCATTGATGAAGCGGATCGTATGCTTGAAGATGACAGCTTAAAGCTTTTAAAACAAATCATCTCTAAACCCACAAATCTACAATATATATTAGGCTCTGCTACTATCAAAAACCACGCCTTTGATATTGCGAGTAGTTTTATCGAAAATTTAGAGCTTATTGATAACTCCAAAGAAAAAGAAACTATAGAACATAGATATATCACAGCTGATGGTAATCGTAAAACCGATACATTACGAAAGTTACTAAACAAAATATCTCCTTCCAAATCTATAGTATTTCTACATAGAAACAATGATGTTGATTTCGTCACAAAAAAAATAGATAAACTAGAGTGTGGGGTTGGCTCTATTCATGGTGAACAAAATAAAATTGATAGAGCTAATACCATCAAAAAATTCAAAAGTGGACAAATCAAAGTTTTAGTTGCCTCTGATGTTGCAGCTAGAGGACTTGATATTAATGATGTTGATTTTGTAATAAATTATGATATCCCATCCAAAGCAGAAGATTACCAACATCGAGCAGGTAGAACAGGTCGTATGGGTAAGTCAGGCAATAGCATTCTAATTATTAAAGAAACTGAATTCTCTTATGTTGAAAAACTACAAAAGAAGTTAGGAATTGATATTAAGAAGTTTTAATATTTGTAAATTCACCTATTTAAAAATCTAATTTATAATCAAAATCATCTATTTTTATATTTACAACAATATAAAGTTACTGTTAGAAGTGATAACCAAGTGATAAATTTATAAAGATTTACTCTTAACTAATATTTCCTATACATCTGAATATGTTAATATAATTTTCCAAAACTAATTTAATACCCAAAAAACTAACTATGAAAAAATTTCTATCCATTACAATTATTATATTTGTAACATTATCAGCCTCTTTTGCTAGTAACTGGCCTAGTGGGTATATACCCAAAAATCAAATCATAAATATAGATAGTATTATCGGAGCTCCTCCAAGTACAGATTCATTAGCATTTTCTAGTGACAAAGCGATATCAGAAGCAGTATTTAGCCAAAATAAAAATACTACTGATTACAAAATAGCAATTCATGACGCATCTAATGACCAAGACGTTCATATCGCTGATTTTAGCAAAGCTTTTGGCCAAGAAATTACTAAAGACAAAACCCCTGCAATATACACTTTATTAAATAGATCAACGACTGATGTATCGAATATAAAGCAATCAGCTAAAGAAAAATACAAGAGAATAAGACCCTTCGTATTTTTTGATAGAAAACCTTGCGATCCTGATGAGGATCCTAATAGCTATTCATACCCTTCTGGACACTCATCTAGAGCTTGGAATTACGCTATGATTCTAGCAGAGCTAAAACCTCAAACAGCTAAGCAGCTTTTTGAGTTAGCTGATAGAAAATCCCAAAGTCGGGTTATTTGCGGAGTACATTGGAAAAGTGATATCCAAGCTGCTAGAACTGTAGCTTTGGCAAACTTTGCAATTTTGAATGGAAACCAAGAATTTCTAAAAGATTTAGAAAAAGCTAGACAAGAAATTAATCAATAAGTCTACAACGCCTGTTTTACTACCAAACTTTTGACGATACTATATTTATCAACAAACTCAAATCCAGCTCTACGAGCTTTTTTAATATAGTCACTCTCACTACCAAATACTTCTTTAAAAGCTTTCATAAGAGCTATCATCTTAGTATTATCAAGCTTTCTTTCGCGTTGGTATTTATCTAACGTTGAGATATGGCCAATTAATCTACCTTTAGCAAAAGCTTCACTTACAACTTTACTCAAAGCTATAACATCCTTAAAGCCAATATTTACACCCTGACCTGCTAAAGGATGGATTGTATGGGCAGCGTCACCGACTAGTACAACATTACTTTTATTATAGCTCTTAGCGTGACGTTGAATTAGTTCAAAGCTAAATCTTTTTGATAAAAGTTTTACACTCCCAAGAGTATTATTAATTACTTTTGCTAACTCTAATTCAAACTTCTCATCAGCTAAACTCATCAAGAAATCAGCATAATCAGTTTTTACAGACCAAACTATCGAAGCTTTATTAGAATTTTCTAACGGTAAAAATGCTAAAACTCCCTTATCATAAAACCTTTGATATGCAGTTTGATTATGTTGTTTTTCAAGCTCAAGAGTTGCCACTATCGCAGTATGTTTATATGGTTTAATTTTAGTTTCAAAATTAAAATAATCTCTAACAAAAGAGTTAGCTCCATCTGCGCCGACGATCAAGCTAGTTTCGACAATTTTATCAGCTAAAACAACTAGTTCCGTGTTACCATTCTTTTGGATCTTTTCAATCCTCTGATTCGCATAAATTTCAATACTTGTATTACTAATTTCAGTAATGAGAGCTTGTGTTATAACATCATTTTCTACAATATTACCCAAACTATGCTCAGATATTTCTTCTGCTGAAATAGTAATACTTTCACTAGGAACATCATCCCAAACACACATTTGATAATATGGTGATATACGATTGCTTTTAATAGCATTCCAAACACCCAAATCTTGTAGCAATCTCTTAGAGGTATGATTAACCGCACTTACTCTAGTTTCTACTCTATCTGAATTGAGATGCTTATAATTCATTTCTCTTGCTTCTATTACAGCGACTTGTAGACCATTTTGATGCAAAGATAGAGCCAAACTAAGCCCAACCATACCTCCACCAACAATCACCACATCTTTTTGGATATTTTTAATGTTCATCTTCAACCACCTTTCTCATTAGTGTTGAACCTCTCGTCAGCTTACCCATCATCACTCGAGATAGAACTTTTTTGGCTAATTTGCTTCTTTGTAACAAGTGTAATCCAACATTTCTACTTGCCACAAATTTAAAATCATTTGAAACAAACCATTTCACAAATCCATGTGTAATATTAATTGTTCTATCATGATCTGGTTTTCTAACTTTGGCAAACTCTTCTAAAACTACTGCTATAGAGCTTTGTGAAAAATCACTTTCAACAAGTAAATCATATAAAAAGCCGATATCTCGAATACTTAAATTCATGCCTTGACCAGATACAGGATGTAAAAAATGCAAAGCATTACCAAAAAATAGTACATTATCTTTATATACATCATTTGATTGAACAAGATATAAAGGAAAAACAGCAGGCTTAGTAGCAACTTCAATCTGACCTAATCTATAACCAAATCTATCTTGAACCAGTTCCTTAAACTCTTTTTTACCTAAGTTTAACTTTGCTTTTGAGTCTTCTCGATCAACAGTCCAAACACAGCCCATTGTAGTTTTTGACTTAGGAAGCATTGCAAGCACACCATCAGTCATAAACCTCTCAAACGCTGTATTATCATTATCAAGATCTGTTTGGATATCAAAAACTACTGCATCTTGTTTATAATCAGTAGTTTGAGCTCCTACATTTAGCATTTTACGTATACTTGAGTTTGCACCGTCACAAGCAATTATTAGCGAAGCCTGTATTATTTTATCTTGTTGTTCTTGCTCAACAACTAGCGAATAATCATCAGCATTCTTTTGCAAACTAACGACATTAGTCTTAAAAGCTTTTTCGATGTTTTCATTTTCAGCAACATTCTGCAATGCAACTGCTAATAGTTCTCGCATTGGAGCAATAGCCCCAAGAAATGGCAGATTCTCATCCTTAGCAAAAATCTCAGCTCTACCATATCGTCCTTTATCAGAGACATGAACTTTTTTTATGGATTGAGTTTTACTAGCAACTTTATCCCACAAACCAAGAGTATTCAGAAATGCTATCGATGAATAAGACACAGCGATACTACGGTTATCATTTTTGACTTCTAGTTCATCTTTTTCAATATGAATAATTGTACAACCTGTCTTTGCAAGGGCTAAGGATGTAAGTAAACCAACAACTCCGCCACCAACAATTGCTATATCGTATTTAATATTCATAGAATAACCTAAACTTTTTCGCTATCAATCAATAACACTGCAACCTTTGTATACTCTAACAACTCTATAAAATCTTGTTCACACTCATCATTATCCTCAAGAGCTTCATAATCCATATATGATATTTGCATTAAATCATTAATTGCTTCTTTTACTTCTTTATCTTTTGAATTTTCGAAATCTAGTCCAAATAATCCAACACCTGATAAAAAACCCTTTATCCAATATGTAAGAGCTTCTGCTTTATAAGTTAGCTCTTCTTCATCTTCTGGTAGGAAAAGGTCAAAAGTTAAACCTTTCTCATCAAATTGCGACTTTGTATAATCATATAGTTTTTTCATAGTTTGTAGTGCCGATGTAGCTACTAAGTCTCCTTCTTGTATAGACTTTGTCATCAAAGAATCCGACCAAGCAGTAAATTTAACTTCAGCACCAAAACTAAATAATGCACACAGTAAGCCATGTGCTTCTGAGGCAGAAGTCAAGGCTTGCATTACTTTTAGAGCTTCTACAACATCTTCAAAATTAGGTTTCTCATTTTTCATAGATAGAATTTATTTTATATATTACTAACTGATATTTTACTTCATATAGATAATTAGTTATAGGTCTTTTTTAATAGTATTAGTCTAAAAAAATATTCATTTCTTAAACAAAAAAACAGATAGCTTAAATCAAACAAAGTCAAGCAATATATCTATAAACTTTTTACCATAAATCATTCAAACGCCGCATTTAGTCGTTTATAATAATCACGTATTCAAAAGTTTAGTTGTCTGGGTTATTGGTGATTTAGCTACAATCTTGAGCCGATACTACTTAGAATAGGGAGTCTTGGTATCCCAACTAGAGAGCAAGCTTTGGTGCCTAGCACTTACAAAGAAGCCCAACGTTGAGATTATGACACCCACTTGATACCAAATGGGATCAAGAATATTGGGCTAAAACGGTAATCCGGACAACTAATTATTTATAGTCTTAGTCATGAGTAAAGATAATACACGCCAAAAGCTCTTAAACATTAGAAATAGTTTAAATAACAAGGATAAGTTATCCTCTAAAATAAACCTAAGAGTTATAGACTATATTCAAAACAACTTTTCAGATCCAAAAATAGCTAGTTTTGTTTCACTCAAAAATGAAGTCAACACATCACTGATCAATGACAGCTTTAAAAATATTTATTTACCTATAGTTCATCCTTTCATAAAGCATGGAATGTGGTTTGCTAAGGATTCAAAAAAATATTATTTAAATAAATATAAAATAAAAGAACCTAAATATTCAGCAAAGGATATTATCTCAGCTTGGGAGCTTGATATTGTTATAGTGCCAATTGTTGGTTTTAATCGTGACAAATTCAGAATGGGAATGGGAGGAGGCTTTTACGACTATACTCTAAGCTTCAAAAAGAACTCTAACTCCCCTTTAACTATAGGCATAGCCTTTGATGAACAGCAAAATAATGATATTATCATAGACATATATGATATTAAGCTTGATTTAATTATTACACCGACAAGGATATTATGAGACATGGATAGTACAGCTGTAGCAACTCAAATTAAAAGTGAAATACTATCCAAAATTGATTCTCAAGCATTAATTGAAGTAATAGATGAGACGCACAAGCATACCAAACATAAAGGGTTTGTTGAAGGCAAATACCATTATGTCATTAATATCTCTTCTAAAAAGTTGAGTGACACCTCAAAAATCAAAGCTCATAAGGAAGTATTTAAATCTGTAGAAAAGCTCATGCCATATATCCATGCGTTATCAATAAAAATCAAGCCGGAGTAAAGTAATGTTTGATTTTATTATACACTTTAATGAATACATAAATTATTTTATAGATATGCTAGGCGTGTGGTTTTATATACTACTGTTTTTTATAGTTTTTTGTGAAACTGGCATAGTTCTAGGTATTTTTTTTCCTGGTGACTCGCTTTTATTCACAATAGGCTTAACTGCCGCTGCAACAAGCATCAACATTCATTTAGCAGTTCTGTCAATCTGCTTAGGAGCTATTTTAGGAGACTCGTGCAACTATATTACGGGTAAATTTATAGGAGAGAAACTATTTAGCACACATGCTAGAATTCTCAAAAAGGCATACTTGATCAAAACCAAAGAGTTTTTGGACAAATATGGTACAAAAGCAATAATTTTTTCACGCTTCATAGCTTTTGTTAGAACAATTACTCCTTTTGTTGCTGGAGTCAGCAATATGAACTATGCAAAATTTGTCACATTAGGTATCATATCGGCAGTTATATGGTCTTTCTCAATTACCTATACAGTATACTTTTTTAGTGATAACCATTTTGTTAAACAATATCTAAGCTTGATTATTGTTATAGTCATAACAGCAGTTATGATTCAAATGATTCTCAAAGGCATTATAAATAAAATAAAAGCAAAAAGAGCTTAACCTTTAAGTATTATTTTTTTATAATCTAACGACAAAACATTCAAAATGAATAATTTATGGATACCATTTCAGCGTTGTTTCATATTATCCTGCATCTAGATCAATTTATTAGCACATATATTAATATACTTGGTGACTGGACTTACTTGTTACTTTTCTTAGTCATCTTTTGCGAAACAGGACTTGTTGTAACCCCTTTTTTACCAGGTGACTCATTACTCTTTGCACTAGGACTTACAGGTGCTGCGACTAGTTTAAATGTGCACATATTAGCTCCGATACTTGTAACTGCTGCCGTTTTTGGTGACTCCTGCAATTATTTCCTTGGAAGAATGGTTGGTAAACGGATATTTAAAGATGATGCAAAAATCCTCAAAACAGCTCACTTACTTAAAGCACAAGAGTTCTTTAATAAGTACGGCGCTGCAGCAATTATATTAGCAAGATTCACGCCACTTGTAAGAACATTCATGCCTTTTACAGCTGGTATGGCACGCATGAAATATCCTAAATTTGTATTAATGGGAATTATAGGTGCTTTTATATGGGTTTATTCTATTATTTACCTAGCATTTTTCTTTAGCAACAATGCTTTTGTCAAAAAATATTTCGGTTTATTTGTCATTTTAATTATTGTTGTATCTTTAATACCACCTACAGTATCCTTCATCAAAGCTTTTAAGAACAAGCTATCTAACAAAACATAATTACAAAGACTATTTTTTGCCCAAATTCAAATAATCTATCAAAAGTTTGCGGCTTTTTAATTGCTTACCAGCTAAAGCATAATCAATATGGGCACGAGTAACTTTAGAAATGGCTTTTAAATCCTCAGCTGTCCATGAACTGACTGATTGACTGATTTTCAAGAGGCTTTTACCCACAATGCTATTTGGTATAGCCGATAGAGTTCTTTTAAATCCAGTGGCATATATCGAATAATTAAGACTTTCATCAATAGGCACACCATCGACATCACAATCAACATAAACTCCCTGTCCAAGACTATCTAGTAACTCAAGCTCAAACATTCTCAGCAAATATTTATAATTAATTTCATTTATATTTTTTAGAATAAAAGCATATTTTTCAAATAAAAACTCCTCTTCATGAGAATAGTTTAATAACAAATGTATCAACTCATTCATGTACTGCAGTGACAATAAATTAATATATGAATTTTGATAAAATGATTCAACAAACTCAACATTATAAATTTTACATAAACCATCTGACTTTTTAGCGACACTAATCTGTCCTCTTAACTTGACCAAGGGTTGATATAAATTTATTGTTTTTTTATTAACTCTTATTAATCCAGAAATTTTGCCAAATTCTCGAGTAAATATACTCACTAGTAGAGAATTCTCTTTATACTTACGTTGATGTAATATATAAAATTCATATAATTGTTGCATTGATTTTCTCGATAAGCTCGATTAGTTGAGAAGCGTTTCTATATTTAAAATCAGGCAAGTTAAATTTATCTACAAGCTGTTGGATCGTTATTTGTTTAATATCATATTTACTCTTTAGCTTTTGCTGTAGCCATTTTGTCATTGCGACTATATAAGCATCTCCATAAACCCTAAATGATATCTTTTTATCACAAATATACATCTGTATTGTCGAAAAACTATCCTTTACTTCATACCTAATTTGCTCAGGTAGAATAATAGCATCATCAAAGTTAACATCTAATAGAAATTTTTTTACTATATCATTATACATTCTCTTCTCCTTCTGGAGATATAGCTCTTAAAAGTTGTACTTTTTCAACCACTTTATTAGCTGCAAAGATAACCTGCTCTTTTGATGTTTGCAAACCGAATGAGATTCTTATTGTAGATTCCGCTTGATCTGCACTCAGGCCGATAGCAGCTAAAACATGGGATGGCTCAACAGCCTGAGAATTGCATGCAGACCCCATAGACATACAAATACCATCAAGCATTGCTAATAAAGTTTCTCCTTTTACTCCAATAAAAGTAATGCTTAATATACCTGAATAGCTATTATCAAGTTTTGTATTTATCTTTATATCATCAGTTTCTTTAATAATGCCCAAAAAAATATCTCGTAAATCCTTTATGTACTGAAGATTATTCTGTCTATTAGCAAATATCTCTTTAGCAGCTTCAGCTAAAGCAAATATTTGATAGTTCGCCAGTGTTCCAGCCCTTAGATTAAACTCTTGCGCACCACCATGAATCTGTTTTTCTAGTTTAACTCTTGGTTTTTTAGACCTTACATATAAAAATCCCACACCTTTTGGGGCATAAAGTTTATGACCAGATACTGATAGTAAATCAATATTCATATCATTTATATTAATATCAACCTTACCATACCCCTGAGCAGCATCAACATGGAATATCACACCGTTTTGCTTAGTTACCTGACCAATTCCATAAAGATCATTTAGAGTTCCTAGCTCATTATTCACGGCCATTAAGCTTACAAGTATAGTCTCTGGTTTAATAGCATTTTTAAGTTGCTCTAAATTAATCTGTCCAAATTCATCAACATCCAAATATGTGACCCTGAAGCCTTGAGTTTCTAAAGACTTACATACATCAAGTACAGCCTTGTGCTCAACTTTTGAAGTAATTATATGATTACCTTTATTTTGGTATGCATAAGCAACTCCTTTTATTGCAAGGTTATTCGACTCAGTAGCCCCTGATGTGAAAACAATCTCTCTAGGCAAGACGGACAAAGTTGTTGCAATTGATGATCGAGCCTCTTCAATTTTATTACTAACAAACTCAGCTTGTTCATATGTGGACGACCCCGAGTTAAAAAAGTCAACATCATTATTAATTGAGCTTAGCATTAAATTTTTAACGTTTGCACTGAGAGGCGTTGTCGCTGCATAATCTAAGTAAATAAGACTCATTAAACCCAATAATTCTTTTAATTAATATCTAATATTGCTATTATATCAAATAATTGCGTACATAGTACTTTAACAAAATCGCAAGCTAAATTGGCGCTTGACTAAAGATGGTAAATTTGGTCGGTTTCATATTTAAAGAAATAGCCTGTTAGCACGATTTATTAAAATGGCCGAAATAGGTCTAAACAAAACGAACTAACTCGTTAAACAGTTAGTTATGAACATTATATTACTGAAGGAATTAATAAAAAAATGAAGAAAATACTAATAAATAGTAAAAGTAGTGAAGAAACAAGAATTGCTACTCTAGATAACGGAAAACTTATTGATCTAGATATCGAAAACGTAGATAGAGAACAAAAGAAAGCTAACATTTACAAAGGTTACATATCTAGAATTGAACCTAGCTTAAATGCTATATTTGTTAACTATGGTGAAGATAAAAATGGTTTTTTACCATTTAAAGAAGTTTCTGAGTATTATCTAAAAGATGTGCCAAATGGTGAAAATATAGCACCTCTTCTCTCTGAAGGACAAGAATTAATCGTACAGATTGACAAAGAAGAGCGTGGTGATAAAGGTGCTGCACTAACTACATTTATCACACTAGCTGGTTCATACATGGTTTTACTGCCAAACAACCCAGATGGTGGCGGAATTTCTCGTCGTGTTGAAGGTGAAGATAGAGAGAAATTAAAAAAATATCTAAAGGACTTAAATATCCCTAAAAGTATGAGCGTAATCGCAAGAACTGCTTGCGTAGAATGCTCATTTGAAGAATTAAAGCATGACTTCGACAATCTAGTTGAATTATGGAGCTCAATATTCAAGGCTTATCACAAAATCAAAAAGCCTGCCCTACTTCACAAAGAGAGCGACATAATTGTAAGAACAGTTAGAGATCATCTAAAAGAAGATGTTAAAGAAATTATTGTAGACTCTAAGGAATGTTTTGCAGATGTTAAAAGGCAGCTTGGTCTACTTAGACAAAGCTTTGACACAAACAAGGTTAAACTGTACAACGAAGAGCTACCGATATTTGCTCAATTTGGTATCGATCAACAGATAGAAAATGCATACAAGAGAGAGATTAGATTACCTTCTGGTGGATCTATTGTTATTGATACTACAGAAGCTTTAGTTGCAATTGATGTTAACTCATCTCGAGCTAACAAAGCAGAGGATGTAGAAACTACTGCTTTCAAAACAAACTTAGAAGCTGCTGAAGAAGTTGCTCGTCAACTTAGAATTAGAGACCTCGGAGGACTTGTTATAGTTGACTTTATCGACATGTCATTCTATCCAAATAGAAAGCAAGTTGAAGAAAAGTTAATGGAAGCTCTACAGCAAGATAAAGCACGTATCCAAATGTCTCGTATATCTAAACTTGGACTTGTTGAGATCTCTAGACAACGTTTGAGTTCATCAATCAACGAGAGTGTAATGCAAAAGTGTCCTCGTTGTGACGGCCATGGCTTTATTAAAACTACTCAAGCTACAGCACTTACTATTTTACGTAAAATCAGAGCGGAAGCTATCAAAGAAGATACTAATGAAATACGTGTCCAAGTACCTGTGGATATAGCTGCATATATCCTAAATGAGAAAAGAGATAGTATTGTTGAGATTGAAAGAATCTCTGAAGTTAAAATAATGCTAATTCCTAACTTCAACATCGAATCTCCAAAATTTCAAATGCAAAGAATCTGGGGAGCAAGCTACAAGTCTAATCGTACAAGCTCTGATTTGATAGAAGATGTATACAATGTTGAAATTCCTAAAGCAGGTAAAAAGAAAGTAGCCGCTGTAGAGCTAAGTAAGACAACATCAAACAGTGAAAATCAAGCTCCCAAGGAAGATAAAAAAGCCCAAGATAATATAGCTAATAAAAATACTCAGAACACTAAAAAAGAGGCTATCAAAGAAGAACCAAAGAAAAAAAGTTTTTTGAGTAAATTGCTAGGTAAACTTGGTGGTAATGCTGAAGATACGACTATTGAGAAGACTAAGCCTCAAGATAAAAAACACAAAAATAAAGGTCAAAGGCCTCAACACCCGAAATCTCAAGGTAATAGACAAGAAAAAGATAACAGCCAACGTAATGACCGTAAAAACGATAACAAAAACGATCGTAGTGATAATAAAAATAATAACAAAGGTCAAAAGCCTCAACATCAGAAGTCTCAAGATAATAGACAAGAAAGAGATAACGGCCAACACAATGACCGTAAAAATAATGACAACAAGAATGATCGCAATAAGAATGATCGCAATAAGAATGATCGCAATAAGAATGATCGTAACAAAAATAGATCAAGTGATAAATTTGATAAAAAGTCAAATAACCGTAGCAATAACAGAAGCAATAACTTAAATCTTAATAATGCAGAAGAAGTTGTCGATATTACTCAGCTCAAATATCAAAATCAAACAGCTGAAAAAACTGATAACATCAAAAAAGTAATATCTAAAAACCCTGAAGAGTTCGTCTCTGTTATGGTTAAAGATGTTTTAGAAAATTATGATAGTCTAAAAGATGATGGAGCTACTAAGGTTGCTACTCAGGAAAGAGCTAAAACAAATAAATATCTAAAATTTGATACTGTTTCTGTAGATAAAGAAATAAGTACTTTGAAAGCTGCACAACAAGCTAGTAATGTAGAAGCTGATAATAAAAAAATTATAGAGACTGACAATGTTCAAGAAGAGCAAGTAAAAGAAACAGTTGAAGTAGTAGATAAAGTTGTCGTCAAAGAGGAGCAGCCAAAAAGAATAAAAAAAATAGATAAAAGTAATGAAACTTCTGAACAAAATGATCTTAAAAAAGAAAAGCCTAAAGCTGCTAAAAATAATAAAAAAGAGAAAGTGGTAGAAAAAGCTAATAAACAGGATCAAATTAAGCCAGAATATATAAATTACTCTCCAGCTATTGATTTTGAGTCTCAGACAATAATCTAAACTAAAAGGCTATTAAATCTAATGTTACACTACCCTCAAATTGACCCAGTTGCTTTACACTTAGGTCCAATTAAAGTTCATTGGTATGGTTTAATGTATTTGTTCGGTATTTTTGCTGGATGGTATTTGATGAGGTATCGCGCAAAAGTTAAAACTTGGGCACCTATCAAACCAGAGCAAGCAGGAGATTTAACATTTTATATTGCCTTAGGTGTTATATTGGGAGGTAGGATTGGATATATAATCTTTTACAACCTTCCTTATTACTTCCATAATCCAGCTCAAATGTTTTTCTTATGGGATGGTGGCATGTCATTCCATGGGGGATTTATAGGTGTATTAATAGCATTTGCACTATATGCACGCAAACTTGGAGTAAACTTCTTTGACCTTGGTGAATTTGTAGCTCCAGTTGTGCCTATAGGTTTAGGTGCTGGCAGAATTGGTAACTTTATCAATGGTGAACTGTGGGGCAAAGTTACGGACTCACCAATAGGTATGGTATTTCCCACTGGAGGTCCTTTACCTAGATACCCTTCCCAGCTCTTTGAATTCTTCTTAGAAGGTGTTGTACTATTTACAGTATTATGGATAGTTAGTATCAAAAAAAGACCACGCTACTTAATATTAGGGTTATTTATGTTCTTATATGGTAGCGCTAGGTTTATTTGTGAATTCTTTAGGCAACCAGATCCTCAATATGGCTATATATTCTTTAACTGGATGACTATGGGACAAATATTATCTATTCCAATGATAGTATTAGGAGCTGCAATTCTTATTATGGTATTTATTAAAACAAGGAAGAGTAAATGCGAGAGTATCTAAATTTTCTCAAGTATATTAAAGAAAATGGTACTATAAAAGGTGATAGAACTGGTACTGGGACTAAAAGTGTTTTTGGCTATCAGATGCGCTTTGACTTACAAAAAGGTTTCCCCTTAGTTACTACAAAAAAAATTCATATCCCAAGTGTGGTTCATGAACTATTATGGTTTTTAAGTGGTAGCACAAATGTAAAATATCTAAACGATAATAAAGTTAGAATATGGAATGAATGGGCAACTGAAGATGGAGAGTTGGGTCCGATATATGGTAAGCAATGGCGTGATTTTAATGATCAAGGTATAGATCAAATTACTGAAGTAATTGAAATGCTAAAAACCAATCCAAATTCACGCAGAATCCTAGTCTCAGCATGGAACCCTTGTGTTGTACCTTCAGAAAAAATTTCTCCTCAAGAGAATGTTACAAAAGGTAATTCTGCCCTACCACCTTGTCATGCAATGTTCCAATTTTATGTTGCTGATAACAAGCTATCCTGTATGCTCACACAGAGAAGTGCAGATGCGTTTTTAGGAGTTCCATTTAACATAGCAAGCTACTCATTACTAACGCATATGGTTGCTCAGCAATGCGACCTTGATGTTGGTGAATTTATTTGGTCTGGTGGCGATTGCCATATTTATAACAACCATATTGAGCAAGTAAATGAGCAGCTTAGTAGAGAGCCTTTAGGCTTACCAACACTCAAAATCTTAAGAAAGCCAAGCTCTATATTTGATTACAAATATGAGGACTTTGAATTTCAGAATTATAAATATCACCCAGCTATAAAAGCAAAAATTTCTGTATAAGGATATTATAAAATGAGCCAACTATCTCTTAATAAAAAGAAAATTCCAATTCTTCTATTAGAAGGTATTCACTTAAATGCTCTTGAGACATTCAAAGCAGCTGGATATGAAAATATTGAACTACTAAACACAGCTCTTGAGGGCGAAGAACTTATCAATAAACTCAAGGATTTTAAAATTGTTGGTTTGCGCTCTCGTACGCAATTGACAAAAGAAGTACTTGAAAAATCCCAACATCTAACAGCTATCGGTTGCTTCTGTATTGGTACTAACCAAGTTGATCTAAAAACAGCTCAAAATCTAGGAATACCTGTATTCAACGCGCCATTTTCAAATACTCGTAGTGTCGCTGAGCTTGTATTAGCTGAAGCTATCTTATTGATTCGCAATGTAATTGATAAAAATGCTAAAACTCATCGTGGTGAATGGCACAAATCAGCTGACAATGCTAATGAAGTGAGAGGTAAAACTCTTGGAATTATTGGCTATGGTCATATTGGTATGCAGCTTGGTATATTAGCTGAAAGTGTAGGCTTAAATGTCATCTTTTATGATGTTGAAGAAAAGCTTCCTTTAGGTAATGCCAATGCTGTAGAAAGTTTAGAGACTCTACTTAAAAACTCTGATGTTGTTTCACTACATGTACCTCAGTTATCTACAACTGCAAATATGATTTCTACCAAAGAATTGAGCTTTATGAAAGAAAATTCTGTATTGATAAATGCATCCAGAGGAAATGTGATCGATATCGCAGCTTTAGTTGAGGTTTTAGAAAGCGGTAAGCTCAAAGGTGCCGCTATAGATGTTTTTCCTAAAGAACCTTCTGCAAAGGGTGAAATATTTGAAAGTCCACTAAGAGGTTTTGATAATGTTTTCTTAACTCCACATATTGGTGGTAGTACTATTGAAGCACAAGAAAACATTGCTAATGAAGTTAGTGCCAAGCTTATTAAATATTCTGATAATGGTTCGACCCTAAATGCTGTAAACTTTCCAGAATTATCATTACCTAGTCATACTGAAACACATAGAATACTACATATACATCAAAATATACCTGGTACTATGAATGAGCTAAACAAGATACTGGCAGCAAAAAATATTAATGTTGAAGGTCAATATCTTAGAACTCTAGAAGATATTGGCTACGTTGTAATGGATATTAAATCAACATCTGATGAGGCAAGAGACCTTGTTGATGAATTCAAAAAAATAAAAACAACAATAAAAGCTCGTTTTCTTGTATAAATGTCTCTAGATAAAACTCAGATTATCTCTCAAATTTTAAAACATTCCCCTTCACACATAATTATCGGTTATAGTGGCGGTGTAGATTCTAGTGTTTTATTAGATATAGCAAAAGATTTAGATATTCCTATCATAGCAGCTTATGTTAATCATAATATTCATCCTGATGCACTAAAATGGCAATTACATTGCCAAGCAAAATGTAATAATACAAATATAAAATTCATAGCTCACTCTCTAGATCAAGCCCCCAAAGGAGAAAGTTTTGAAGCTTGGGCAAGTAAGCAAAGAATGGATTTCTTCATTGAGGTCATGAGTCAGTATTCTAATCCGATTCTTCTACTAGGTCATCATCTAGACGATCAAGCTGAAACATTCTTAATCCAGGCAATAAGAGGGTCAGGATTAGCTGGCTTGGCTAGTATGCCGTACTATAAAGAATTAAATCATGGGAGCGTACTTCGCCCTCTTTTAGATTATACAAAGAAAGATATTCAAGACTATGCAAACCAAAACAAGATTAGTCACATCTATGATGATAGTAATGAGGATATAAAATATCGTCGAAATCTTATTCGTAATCAGATAATGCCAATATTAGAGCAAATTAATCCAAATATTAGCAGAACTCTTTCTCGTAGTGCTAAGATCTGCGCAGAAAGTAATAACATATTACAAAAGCTACTTAATGAAAAATTACAGAAGATTTCTAAAGATAATAGCCTATTTATCTCTGAATTACTTACCTTAGATAATGATATACAAAAAAGTTTGATTCATCATTGGTTTAAAGAAACAACAAATCAAAGTCTAAAAAGTAAACAAATTGAAGAAATACATAAAGCTCTTAGCAATATTCACACTGGTTGGCAGTTTGATATCAGTAAACAATATCAAATATCCGTAGAATATAATCAACTAATAATTAAAAGTAATAACCAATTAAATTTAATCTTAAATAATAAAGACATAATTGAATGGCTCAAAGAGAAATTGAATAAGGACTTTAATACTAAGGAGATTATAGTCAGAAAAAGACAAGCTTCTGATAAATGTAGATATCAAGGCAGAAACAAAGCAAATAAGTTAAAAGTACTATTCCAAGAGCTGAAAATACCAGCATCAGAACGCTCTAAAGCAAGAGTTATATTACTAAATGATAAAATAATCGCAGTTTATCCTTTTTTTATCTGTAACTAAAGTTATTATCTTAGTTTTTTTATAAGAAATGCTACTATAAACCATAGTAAAATAGTCATGCCTAAGATAATCATAATATGAGTAAACAATCCTTCAAATAAATGAGCTTGCTTAACTAAATCGATATCCTCACCCGCTCCTTTAAATGCTGCTAAGTCAGCAACTTTTGCCCCTATGAATCCTGCAACACTTCCTGTAAAAAGCATATATGATGCTGCTAAAAAACCTGTATATTTTTTATCTTCAACGGAGGTAATCTCAGAAAGAGCAATAGGATCTATAAATAATTCAGATATTCCTAAGAATGCCAAAGCAATAATTACCAATAGCGCTGATGTCGTACCATCCAAACTAGCATTTTTGGCGGTTATAAAGAATAAAATAAAACAGATTAGTTGAAATATAAAGCCAAATGAAAATTTTATCATCCTACCAAAATCATCATCTAAAGACTTTACTCTCTTCCAAATCCAAGCAAGAATCAAACCTCCAAATAATATTGACAGAGAATTCATAGAAGTGAATGTACTAGCCGGTATATCAATCCCGAACAAGTAAGTATCAACATTTCTATGTATAAATATTTCGACAGAAGTATACAACTGCTCATCAAAAACCCAGAAAACTATACCAAATATATAAAAAGGTAATAAAGTAACTAATGATTTACGCGTAGAGAAATCTGTCTTAATAAAAATAATTATAAAAAATAATGTTGTTATACAAGCAACCACGGCTAAAAGATAACCATCAAAAAGATACTCTAAAGCAAAATACGCAAGCACAACCATAATAACTATACTTAAAAGAAGTATAAAGCTATTAAAATATCTAGGTAAGGGTTTCTCAGGAAGAATATCTGGAATATATTTAGAACCGAGCATAAATACTATTAACCCAAATATCATACCAATACCAGCGACTCCAAAACCATAGTGCCAACCATAATAATGGGCTATCAAGCCACATATCATAGGAGCGAATATACCTCCAAAATTGCCTCCTAAATATAGTAATGTAAATGCTGAATCTTTTTTAGGATCATGGGAACTATACTGCTGCCCCAGTAGGCATGAAACATTACTCTTAAAAAAACCATAACCACAAACTATAAAAGCCATTCCTAGATATAATTTAGCATCTCCTCCAAAACCTAAAATAATATGTCCAATAGACATAAGTGCTGCTCCATAAATAACAGCTTTCTTATACCCTAATACTCTATCTGCGACAACTCCTCCAACAATCGGCGAAAGATATACCAGAGTCACATACGCCCCAGCAATTGCATAAGAGGTTGTATCACCAAACTTAAGGTGATCAACCAAATATAATATTAACAAAGCTCTCATCCCATAAAAGCTAAAATACTCCCACATATAAATTGCTATGATATACCACAAAGCTTTAGGGTGTTTATTTGAATGGTGGACTGTTTCTTCCATTAACTAACAAGTTTGATTTATATCTAAATAGATTATAAATAAACAAGTTAGTCAGTGAAAGTTTAATTTCAGCTATTAAAAATTATATATTGGCATCAAAATATGAATGGTATTAGTTTATTAAAACTATGCTAATATCAGCATAGCTAATATAAACAAAGGATAGTTATCAATGAAATCTTTACTCAAAAAATTTTACCTATATTTCTTTATTATTTATGTTATTTTCGCAATCTATAGCATGTACAGCTGTAACTCTAGTAAATAAAAAAGGTGATGTAGTATCGGGAAGAACCATGGAGTGGGCTCTTGATTGGAACTGGCAGCTTCTCTACATTCCTAAAAACACTTCTCACTATTTAACAGCTCCTAGTAGCACTAACCTGCCGAAACAGGAATACAAATCGAAATATTCAGTATTAGCCACAGGCTTATCAGAAAATGGACAAACTCTTGTAATTGATGGACAAAATAGCCAAGGGCTAAGCCTAAGCGCAAACTATTTACCTGGATTCACAAAATATCAGACTGTAAATAAGAGTGATTCCAAATATGCATCAGTAATTGAGTCTACCACCCTTATATTAGGTCAATTTGCCAATGTTAATGAAGTAAAGCAAGCCTTAAAAGAATATAAAGTATGGTCTGATAAAAATATAGAAATTGATGGAATATCTCCAGAAGTTCATTTTTTAATAACAGATAAAAATGGTGCTGGCTTAGTTGTTGAGTACATAGATGGTAAAGTTAAATTCTACAATGTAAACTCAAACGTTAAAGTAATGACAAATGCACCAACATATGACTGGCAATTACTAAACTTAAAGAATTACTTATCACTAGATAATAAAACCCCAACAAATCTTAAAATCAGTGATGTTATAAATACTGAAAAACATGAAAGAACAGTTCAAGATATCAGTGGCTTTCTAGGTGGCGGATTACTTGGAATTCCTGGAGATTATTCTCCTCCATCAAGATTTGTTAGAACAGCTGCAATTGCTTATTATACAAATAACAAAAGTCCTAAAAATGATGATAATCTTGTATCAAAAGTAACTCATATATTACATAATGTTGATATTCCGAAAGGTGTTGTAGCCGATGAAATACAGAATAAGAAAATGTTTGATCATACAGCATACGTAGTAATCAAAGATTTAAATAATAATAAACTATACATAACAACATATAACAAACCTAATAATTCTGTTATTGTAGACTTAAATACTCTAGATAAAGATAATACAAAAAGTTTTGATGTTATCTTAGAAAAACTACCATTCCCAAATAATGATATTACAAATAAATTAGTTACTATGAATAAAAACTAAACAGTATATCTAATCACTTTCTTTTCAAAAGTTGGTTATAAACCTGCTGAATTCCTTCAGCCTCATTTTGGATTTTATATTTTGATGACACCAAATCATAGCCATTTTGAGCTATTTCATATCTTAATTCATCATTAGACATTAAGGTATCTAACTTTTCAGCAATCTGTTGACTTGATTTTGGTTCTATTAAATAGGCGTTCTGAGCATCAGAAATAATCTCAGGCCAAGCACCAGCTTTAGTAGCAATCACAGCACATTTAGATGCCATAGCTTCAAGAGCAGGCAAGCCAAAGCCTTCTTTATGACTAGCACAAACTACGATATCTAATGCTCTATACCAGCTTGGAATATCTTTGCTATTCTTGATAAACCCTGTAAATATTATCCGTTCTGACAAACCTGCTTGCTGAACCATTTGCTCTAGTTGTTTTTTGAACTCTAAATCTTTAGGTGTTGCTTCACCAATAACTACAGCTGTCCAATCAGGATATTTTATTAGCATAGCCACTACTGCTTCAATAAACTCATAAGTTCCTTTAGACTTTCTGATTCTGCCAAATATTCCTATACCGTATTTACCTGGTAATTTTCTATTTTGCCACTCTTGAGCCTTATTGTCAGCAGGATAAAAAACTTCCGTATTAACTCCATGCGGCACTATATATGGCGGTCTCTCAAGATATTTTGCAGATATTTCAGATGGACATATAACTGCTTCCATTCTGTTTATATAAAATTTTGTCAGTTTTTTATGATGCCTTTGTGCTACAGAAGTAAAAACCAATATTATCTTATATCTAAAAACGTATTTTAAGATAATGCCCACAAGCATATCGATATTTCTACGTGCATGCCAAATACGCCATTTATCACGCCAACACTTAAATAAAAAATCTCTAAATCTAATTGTCTTAATACCATTAGAATCAATATTATAGCCCATGCCTACAATATTTATTAGCTTAGCTTGCTCTGGCATCACAGCCAGCATACTAGCATTAATCCCAGAAAATCTACGACCTAATGACAAGGCAACAACTTCAATATCTTTTATATCTTTAGTTTCCACTTATTTAATTATAATAATAGGTTATATCAGACATACTAAAGCAATATCTGATTATTTACAAGAGTCTCAAAATCCAAGAAATAGTGATTACTAATATTTATTAATCTCTAATAATTGTAATCTAAGAATTACTGGCTTAAAGTGTTATAATGTTTTCATATATTAGTTATTTGTTTGAAGTAATAGATGTCCTTTTTAAAAAAAATTTGTAATATTTTTTCTTACAAAAAACCCATCATAAAAGACAATACATTCTTGCTATGGGAGCCTTGCACACACAGCCATGCTGAAATAGTTCCTGGATTTGCGAAATACTTACTTGATTTGGGTTACCATGTTTCTATCCTAATCAATCCTAAAAGATACAATGAAGGGTTATTCTGTAGATTTGATAATGAAAATATCTCGTACAATAAAATGTCTAAAAGACAAATTCGCAAGTTTTTCAAAAAAAATAGTTTGGCTAATGTACAAGGGGTACTAATCACAACAATTGGTAAACTATATGATGGTAAAGACCTAAACCAAGCATATAACTCGTTTAATAAACAAATAGATAGAAATAAACTTTTCTTTGTTGAACATGAAATTGATAGCTACTTTGATAATAATTCTGAAACACGTAAGAATATTATCACACTTAGAACAATGGACTACAAAAATGCGACTACTATAGCTGTTAACCCCCACTATTTTGGACAGTTCAAGCTAAATAACAAAAACTCTCTGACAACTTTTATTACTATTGGTGCAATTTCAGAAAAAAGAAAAAGTACTAAACTTCTTGTAAATGCTGTAGAAGAACTAGTAAATACGGGTGTTACTAACTTCAAAGTTGTCGTTATTGGTAAAGGAAATATCAAAGATTTACCAACACACCTGCAAAAGTATTTTGATATCAAAGGACGTCTTGATTTCAAAGAAATGTATACTGAAATTGAAAAAGCTGACTTTATCCTATCAGCATACGAAGATAATCCTGATCATATCAAATATATTACTTGTAAGACTAGTGGTACATTTCAACTTGTCTATGGTTTTCTAAAGCCAATTATTATTAGAGAAAGTTTTGCTCCGATAAATGGCTTTAATCAAGATAACGCCATATTATATAAAAAAGATGATAATTATGCAGAAGCTATGACTAAAGCAATAGAGTTATCTCAGCACGATTATTTGCAAATGCGCGAAAACCTCAAAGAATACTCAGATCAACTATATTGCCAATCGCTGAAAAATTTACAATGCGAAATTAAAAATAGACATTAATTCTTGAATTGCTTTTCGTTCTTAATTATTTTTCTAATAAGAAATAAACTACGAGTTGGTTGTAATAGGATATATTTGATACCTGTCAATCTAGCCTTATTAAGCTTACCTTCAAGATAGAGTGAATCGATAATATAGCGCCCTTTTCTCTTATTAAAGAATTTTGATTTAATTCTATCAATTTTTCCAGAAGCAAAACATTTGCCAGTAAACCAGCATAAAGAATAATTACCAGCAAAATTTTTCTTTAGATTTACATGAAGGTCTTTTTTATATGAACGATTATACTCAGGCTTTATAAACATCGCGTTTTGATGTGTATATATCGCATCTTTTATATATGGAAAAAGCTCAAATCTAAAGTTATTTATATTATTAGCACCTGAGTGTAATGGAGTCTTTTCTTGTTGATTAACTGTTAGATTAATTGCTTTGCCCAACAAACCTGGACCTGTGATGCTTAAAGGATCATTACCATAAAAACCATTCTTTGAATTCTCTACTATCATATCAATAGCTTTTTTTAGGAATGGATGCTTTGGCTTTGAGCACATAAACGCCTGATAAATATAGCCATCAAACTCATAGTCTGATTTATATTTATCTTTAACTGAAGCAAACTCAATATCATAGCATAAAACATCATCAAGACCAACTAATAACTCTTGCTTAATATCACTATATACCCCACCATGAATATACAATACACAATATCGCCATAAATCACATTTATAAGCCCCAGGTATTATATTATCATATGCATCAAGCACGTCTTTCTCAAAGTTCTCTTTAAGAAACTCGCGACACGCTTCATCATCAAAGAAATGAAATTCCCAATCAGGATTTTTATCAATCCATGTATAAACTGCATTATACATCTCTTGACTTACTTCACTTGTTCTCCAAGTTTTAAAAATCTTTTTGGGAATATACTGATATTCTATAGAATTTGATGATTTAGCTCTTGAGGGAATAGAAGCCGGAATTTTTTTAATCGAAGTTGACATAAATAAAAGTCCAAATAGGTTTAATGTTTATACGCTAAGTTATTCCAGTATGAAATTTAACAAATACTATGAAAATATACTAACTCAAAATACGTTTTTTGCAAATATAGTAATAAGATTTAAACTATTAAGAAGTTATAATATTAGAATCTTTATTCTCTTCACACTTTCTTTGAGCTAAGAATATTGCCGTTAAGTTAGCAAATAAAATAACCATTATCTGTGTAGTAAAGAAATAATCAAATAAACAACCAATAAACATTGCTAATATTAAAACTCTAAAATAGACTCGATTTCGATAGTCCAACCATCTTGCTTCAACAAAAAATGCCACAAAACATAATAAAAGGGAAACTCCAGCGACTATACCTGCCCTAAAAATATAATTGATAAATTCATCATGAGCCATAATACCGTCATTAACTACACGAGGATCATCTCTTAATCGTTTATTTTCATTTATCAAAATTTTAGTACATTGAATAACATCAGTAGTACTTGTAAGATAAGGACACCCCAGTATATAAAGTTTAGGATATTGTCTTAAAACCTTAAATGAAGAGCTATAGTATAACAATCTAAGCCCTGTCGAAGTCTCATATTGTTTCCTAGCATCTATATTGTTATAGTCTTGATTAAAGAACACTTGCGACTCTTCAACAGAGGTTTGTAATCTATAATGGAAAATGCCAGAGAACTTATAAACAATTCCAAAGATAATAATAATCACTATGATGCAGGTAGTTACAATACTAACCAAACGTTTTATACTTAACTTATTATGTTTAAAGCTAAAGTATTTTAAGGCTATGAATGAGTAATAAATAAATACTACAAATTCAATAACATAGCCTGCCTTACTACGATTTACAAAAAGATCAATAAAAATTACTAATAATCCAGCAGCAAACATCAATATTTTTAACAGTAAATTTGGCATTCTAATAGCTTTACCAATAATTACCACAGCAGAAAAAGGAAATGTCAATGCCACTATTGACTGGATAACACTACCTCCATGTATCCCAAAGTATATCTGACTAACTACAAAATTTGCATGTAGTACATATCTAAATAACGCATACAAAGAAAATATAACTACAATAGCTAGATAAAAATTCAAAAGATAATTAGCATACTTAGTATTTTTAGATAGAAAGTAACTAGCTGAACATATGTATAGAAATATAAATATAGGGTTTGAAAAACCCAATATTGACTTAATATCTAAATTGCCACTAGCAAAAGATGCATAAATTATGCCAATATTTATCATTATCGCAGATAACAATAAAAACTGAAGTGACTTATTGTTTTTGAGGACTTTAAAAACCTCTTTATTAAAAAGAGAGAAAAAAATAATTAATATAAACCCTACCGAGATAAAAAATCTAGCAAAAAAGAAAATACTTACAAACATTACCAACATAAGCAGAAATACTATCTTGGTGTATATTTCAGATCTCAAAACTTTTCTCCCAACATAAAATATATAATTTTACTGCGATACTACAAATTATAGTATAACAGCTCTTATTTTTAATAATAAAACGATTCTGTTAATTAAATTAAAGTTTTTAGTAGTTTAAATATTTCCTTAAATGACTTATTTGGCTTATTTTTCTCAATCTCTTTATGATGATTTCTAATTAACTGACGTAACTTCTGTACATCTATGTTAGCATATTCTTCTATAAGCTTATCTAAAGTAGCGTTAGATTTGCTAGGATCCAAAAGATTACTACGAATATTCTCTAAGCGTTGAAGCATAAGGTTTGTACTTTTATCTTTATTCACTAGAACATCATAAGCTTGATAAATTTCTTCTAGATTGTCTGTTTTTCTTAGTAGCTTACCTATGAACTGTATTTGTCTTTTTAAAGCTATCTTTTGTAAATTTTTAGCATTAAGAATATTATTTTTTAGATTTTCATCTATTGGTAACTTACTTAACTGTTCTTTACTTAGTTCAGTGAGAGATTTACCAAAGTCAGTTATTTCTAAAGCATCTTTTTTTATAGTTGTTTTACTTTTTACAGCTTTATAATGAGAATTTTCTTCTTCTCGCTCTAAACGTTCTATTTCATCTAAGTCAATTACTTTGCTCATGGCTATTATTTTAATTTGCTAATATATATATATAATATAAGCTATAATTTTAAACGTTTAATTTATTTTATCCACCTAAAAGATATCAGGAGACTACCAAATATGTTTAGCTTTGAAAAAAATAGCTTAAAAAACACTGATAAAGAAATATTTGATGCTATAGAGCTTGAAGTTAAAAGACAACATGAACATGTTGAACTTATTGCATCAGAAAACTATGCTAGCCCTGCCGTAATGGAGGCTCAGGGTTCTCAACTTACAAATAAGTATGCCGAAGGATATCATGGTAAAAGATATTATGGCGGCTGTGAATTTGTTGATATAGCTGAGAAACTAGCTATTGAAAGAGCTCAAAAGCTATTTGGCGTTGACTATGCAAATGTTCAGCCTCATTCTGGTTCACAAGCGAATGCCGCGGTATATAATGCTATACTAAAGCCAGGCGATACTGTCCTTGGCATGGATCTTGGTGCTGGTGGACATTTGACTCATGGTAGTAAAGTGAATTTTTCAGGTAAGATTTATAATTCTATCCAATATGGTCTAAATGAAAGTGGTGACATTGACTACAAACAAGTAGCTGAACTGGCTAAAGAACATAAGCCAAAAATGATAATTGCTGGATTTTCAGCTTTTTCAGGAATTATTGATTGGAAAAAGTTCAGAGAAATTGCAGATTCAGTAGATGCTGTACTTATGGCTGATATTGCTCACGTTGCAGGTCTTGTAGCAGCAGGGTTATATCCGAACCCTTTCCCTTATGTCGATGTTGCAACCACAACTACTCATAAAACTCTAAGAGGACCGAGAGGTGGATTAATACTTTGTAACAATAATCCTGACCTAGCTAAAAAATTCCAATCTGCTATTTTTCCAGGTATTCAGGGTGGACCTTTGATGCACGTAATCGCAGCTAAAGCAGTTGCATTTAAAGAAGCATTAGAACCTAGCTTTATTGACTACCAAAAGCAGGTATTGAGAAATGCAAAGGCTATCGAAAAAGTTCTAAAAGAACGTAATATTAATATTATTTCAGGCGGTACGAATAATCACCTATTATTACTAGATATAACAAATACAGGATTCTCAGGCAAAGAAGCTGAGGCTGCTTTAGGTAGAGCGAATATCACTGTGAATAAAAACTCTATACCGAATGACCCTCGCTCTCCATTTGTGACAAGTGGTTTAAGAATAGGAAGCCCCGCTATTACAACTAGAGGATTCAAAGAAACTGAGTGTGAACAAATCGCAAATTGGCTAGCAGATGTAGTATACAACTGCGGAGATAAGAACGTTGAAACTGAAACAGCTGCAAAAGTTTTAGAACTTTGTGACAAATATCCAGTTTATAAGTAAAAAATCTCTTTTCGTATAATAATTTTTAATTTAATATCTTTTAATTTAAATCACTCAACATCTTTTTTAAGAAACGATCTAAGCTTTACTTTAGTAGTCATTAAGTATCGCAAACCTCAGTAATTGAGGGATTGAGGGACACTATCTAGACAAATCAAATAAAGGATAAGCTGTTACACAATTTCTAACATAATAGATATATTTTAAATCCTACTAGTATCAGCACCTCCAACTGAAACAAATAGTTGCTAATAAGACAAATTATTAATACTAACAGCTAAAACTAGGTTTACATAACTATAGAAAAGAAATAAAAGTCATTCTTAAATTTTTACATTAGAGCAATTGTTTATTTACGACACATACCACCTTCTTGCCAATATTCACTACCTACACAGTGATGACAGTAAAATAAACCATTCGGATCATATTTGTTTTTGATTTTAAGAAGCTTATTATAATTATCACCCCAAAAAACTTGTTGCCAGTTTTTTTGGAAATAATCTGCCTCATTTGCATAGGTTCCCGCATTAGGAGCTAATGCCATTATCATTCCCATAGCCTTATAAATATTATCTACTTTTTGTTGTATTTGTGGAGTCATTTTTGGTTTGCCAAGCTGAGGTTTATCTGTACTATAACTCATGATAGCCAAAGCTCCAGCATTATAAACACCTGGATGCATAGATGTCTGCTTAGTTAACTTTAGAGCTTGTTCAGAAGCTCCTGCTAAACCTTTGTTAATTTGAATAGACACAGGTGCAAGCTGAGAAACCTTGTAAAAAGTTTCTGCCGTTTTATCAATACTTTCAGGATCAAACAACTTCTCAGGTAAGTACCAAGACTGATAAGTATACCAATATGCAGAAACTTCTCCTGTATTAGAAGCCCACCAAAACTCTCCATCACGTGCATCTTGACCAGTATTTTTAACAACCATATCAGGATAATTTTTATGCCAATAATCATAGTCCCAAATCTGTGTTGGTGGAATATCTATATATTTAACCTGATAATGAAGATCAGGTTGATTTTGTACCCACTTTTTAAATGGCTGCCAAATTTCTAAAGCCTCTTTTTGACTTAAATCTTGTGTAACCATGGCTATTGTCATTTTATTATTTGGACGAAAAGCAAACTGTTCACCCCAGTTTTCATTATTCAAATTGGAATAATAAAATGAAAGAAACTCTTTTATCAAAGCCTTATATGCTTCATCTGAGCTCGCTGTTATTTCACCACTAATTAAACCAAAGTGACTAGGAAGCTGATGTGTTCTTAGTGTTAAATTTGTAACAACTCCATAAGTTCCACCACCACCACCTTTAATTGCCCAAAACAAATCTTGATTTTGACACTCATTAGCAATCACTGTCTTACCATCTGCAGTAACAACCTCAGCCTGTACTATTCCTCCTGCACCTGTACCATATTTTTTAGACCAGCTACCAAAACCACCACCTTGAGGAAAACCACCAGCTGCCCCAACAGTTGTACAACCTCCTCCTTGGACATATTCATGATGTTTGTTAGTAACAACATCATAAGCCTCAAGCCATCTTGTCCCAGCTCCAACTGTAACAGCTGAATACTCTTTATCCTTTGGACAACTCTGAGGGTGAAAATGCTTATCATATTTAATATTACGCATATTGTGAGTCCATATTAACAAGGCATCTGGAGAGCTAGAACGCCCTAGATAGTCGTGTCCAGCCCCTTTGATAACAATACGTAGATTATGTTTTCTAGCAAAGTTAATAGCATTCACAACATCTTGAGTATCCTCTGCTTCAACAGCATAGCTACTTGGCTGAATATGCCATGCTCCATACCACCCTTGAGATTCATTTCTACTAGAATCTGACTGCATATAAAAAGGATTTTTCATATTTTGTAAAATTGATTTACAGCTATCATTTTCTGAATCTTTTTCACATGTGGAAAAAAAAGAAGTTGGCTTTATGAGTTTACCTTTAAGTGATTTTGCTAGATCATCCCATTGTTTAGAATCAGGCCAGCATACCTCTGAAGGTAAGCAACGACAACTAGACTTTGAAGTCTCATTTGAGAGATTTGAAGATGTTTGACTATGAGCAAAACCAAATATTGAGGTTAAAATACAGCTTGTAATAATTTTTTTGTACATTTTACCAAGAAATTACTCTGTGATAATAAATATACTAAAGGATTAATATTTTAAAGAAAAGTTATCATGCGTTTTCAAAAATAAATTTTCCATATTTTTTTTACAACCAACCAAACCATCTATCAAACCAAGTGGGATTTTCTGTACCATCTGGACGTAGGTTATTTACAAATTTATTTTTAGGATAATTTTTCTTAAGCACTCGTATATTTGCTTTAGCCTGATCATACAATCCAAGCTTATTATAAGCCTTAATTGTTAATACCAAAGCATCTTGAGTTGCGGTACTCTGAGGATAGTTTCTTATAATTTGAGAAGCTCTATCCAAAGCCGCGTTATATGCGCCCCTTTTATAGTAGAAAATAGCAATATCATAATAATGCTCCGCGATTATGTTATTTATATACAACATTCTGCGCTTTGCATCAGGGACAAAACTACCTTTAGGATCAAGCTTTATCGCTTTTTCAAAGTTAACATAAGCATCTTGATAGCCGGTTGGATCATGATAGTTCATATCATAAGGAGCATAAGTTTGTAAGATACCCCTACCATCTTCAAACCCAACAACACCAATCATATAGTATACATAGCCCTTATATGAACTATACGGATACATCTTAATAAATTGTTGTCCTAATGCTAGAGCCATAGTTGATTCATCATCCATATAGTAAACATAAATCAAATCAACCATACCTTTCTCAGCTAGTGGAGTAAACGGATACTGTGCGACTAATGACTTGTATGATCGAATAGCATCAAAGTACTTTTCATTTTGCATTTGCTCATGAGCTTTTGCATAAATGAAACTTGCCGTAAAACCTGTATAAACTTGCGGAAGCTCACTATCTTTTTTGGGTCCACAAGATACTAACATCATTACCATAGATATAATGGTTATTAAATATAAAAACCTTTTCATTTAATTTAACTATCCTTAGAATTTTCTTATATAATTCTACGTAAAAATCAATTTATTTAATAAAAAATACTTATATTAAGCATATAACATGGCAAATAATACACTATCTAACGAATTTCATCAAAAATTTATGATGCATCCAGATTATGCAGGCAAGAGAATCGACTCGGCAGTAAACGAGATGTTTGATCAATTTTCCCGTTCACAAATACAAAAATGGATTAAAGATGGCCTAATTACGGTTAATGGAAAAGCTACAAAGCCTAAATATATCATATTAGGAGATGAAGAAATTGATATCAATGTCGAGCTCTTACCAACAAATGAGTGGATAGCTGAGGATATTGATTTAAGTATCGTATTTGAAGATGATGACATTGTAGTAATTGATAAACCTATCGATATGGTTGTACATCCTGGTGCTGGCAATATAACTGGCACCATATCAAATGCTTTACTCCATAAATATTCTAATCAAGACAAATTACCAAGAGCAGGTATCGTTCACCGTCTAGATAAAGACACTTCAGGCTTAATGGTTGCCGCTAAAAGTAGTATTGCTTATCATAGCCTAGTTCAGCAGCTATCAGAAAGACAAGTGTCTAGAAAATATCTTGCAATAGTAGAGGGTGAAATCTATGAAGAAGGAACAGTTAACCAACCCATAGGAAGAGATCCAAATAATCGCACAAAAATGGCTGTCAATTATAGAGGTAAAGAAGCTATTACTCACTATAAGCCTGTAGAGGTATATGATGGTTTCACTCTAATTGAGTGCCAACTAGAGACTGGAAGAACTCATCAAATAAGAGTTCACATGAAAAGTATCAAGCATCCTTTAGTTGGTGATCAAACATATAACAAATCATCAACAAAGCTAGAAAAAATTGGAATAGAAAATATACATAGACAAGCTCTACATGCATATAAACTTTCTTTCATCCACCCTATATCTCAAAAGATGGTACGATTTAAAAGCAAACTTCCTGAAGATATGCTAAATTTGAAACTAGAACTACAACAAACAATCGAAGTCTACGATGACTATGAGGAAGATTATTACGATTATGAGTAATATAGATAACAAACTAATTCTAAAATATTGCCTTTATTTACTACTCATAATCATATCAGCTGCAATACTATCATCTATAAATAGCTCCAAGCATGAAAAAATGAACTATTTTTTAGAATCTAGAGCTCCTTTTATAGTCAAAAAACCTAATTTTTCTGAAATAAAAGACTTCAAAGAAAGAAAAAAAGCTTTTATATCATATATGCTCTCTGCTATTGAAAAAGCTAATAATGAAATATGCTTACAAAGACAGCAAATACATAAACTACAAAAAGATTTGGTTGAAAGCAATACTCTTAGTAGCAGACAGCTTAATAAACTAGATCTATATTTAAGATATTATAAAATTGATCCCGCGCATAATACTACTGATGAATTAAGTTATCTTGATATTAAAGCAGAAAGAATTCCAACGAGTTTTGTGCTAGCTCAAGCAGCTCTTGAAAGTGGCTGGGGAACGTCTAGGTTCTCCAGAGATTATAATAATTACTTTGGATTACACTGTTTTTATGAGGGCTGTGGTGCCAAAGCTAAATCAGCGAATGTTTATCTTGAAACATTCAATAGTGCCGCAGAAAGCGTTCTTGGGTATTATTATAGACTTAATACCGGCTCTAAATTTAAAGACTTTAGAATAATTAGAGATAAAATCAATAATAATGAACTTCCCGAACAAGACTTATTGAATACTCTAGAAAACTACTCTGCTCTCGGTGGTGATGAATATAAAAACAGACTTATTTCAGTTATTGAGCATAACAATTTGACTCAATATGACTCTATTAAATACTGCAAATAGCCTGCTTCTAGTTGGTATTAGTGATAATTTTTAGTATATTTGATTAATAAAGATAATACTATACAGAAAATAAATGGAAATAATAATCAAGCAAAATACTATTTATTTTGAAGGTATATTAACTCTAAAACAAATTGACTCTAAGCTCATTGATAAAAAAATAAGTCGTAATAAAGACGATATAAAACAAGTTGATTTAACTAAAGTTACATCATTAGACACTGCTGGTGCTTATATAATTATCAAAACAGCAAAGGATCTAAGCTTATCAAAAGAGAATATTATTTTCGCTAATGAGAAAGATAAAAACCTTGTAGATATTGTATTTAAAAACTTCCCAACTACTGCTGAGGAACAATTATCGAATAAATCAAACGTTGTTTTCAATAGTATCTATACTCTTGGTAAAAACACAAATAACTTATTATCAGAAGTTAAAACAAGCATAAGCTTCCTCGGAGCTATCTTTTTAGGTTACATAACGTTAATTCGTAGACCTTATAAAGCTTTTTTTTCAATTGTTCTAAATATTTGCTACGACTCTACAATCAGAGCATTAAGTATAGTAATACTATTATCACTAATTATAGGCTTGGTATTAACCTATCTTCCTCTTAATTTACTAATGCAGTATGGAACTCAAATATTTGTAGTTGATATGCTTGGAATCTCCTCATTTAGAGAATTTGCTCCACTATTCACAGCTATAATAATTGCTGGTAGAAGTGGCTCAGCATTTACCTCAGAAATAGGCATAATGAAAGTTAATGAAGAAATCGATGCTCTACAGACAATAGGTGAAGACCCTATGCAACGTCTTGTTTTACCAAGAATAACAGCACTAGTTATCAGTTTACCCGTACTCACGGTTATAGCTATGATTGCTAATATCGCTGGTGGTATTATTATTGCCGACCTAATCGCAGGAATCACACCACTACAGTTTATAGAAAGACTATTTTCCAATGTAAATGTAAATCACTTCTATATAGGTCTTCTAAAGACACCTTTTTTTGCATTAGTAATTGCTGGAATAGGTTGTCATCAAGGATTATCTGTTAAAAGGGACTCCCAAAGTGTTGGTAAAGCAACTACTACAAGTGTTGTTTACTCAATATTTTTGATAATACTGGTTGATGCTATCTTCGCAGTAGGTCTAAATGGATCTTAGGAGAAAAAGATGAATGAAAGCCTAATTCAAGTAAGAGATTTGAGTACAAAGTTTGGTAAGGAGTGGATTCATAAAGATCTAAACTTAGATATCCACTTCGAAAAAATCAGCTGTATTATCGGTGCTAGTGGTTGTGGTAAGACGACCTTAATGCGAGAAATTTTAATGTTGCAACCAATATACTCTGGCAAGATTTTTTTGTTAGGTCAAGAGATCTCAAAACTAGCAGACAATCCGATTAAGCGTAAAGCAATATCAAGCACAATGAGTATGATGTTTCAACATTGTGCCCTCTTTTCATCTTTAACAAACTTACAAAATGTAATATTTCCACTTAAACAACATACAAACCTCCCATTAGATATTTTAACTGATATAGCTATTATCAAATTAAAGATGGTAGGATTAAAAGAAGAAGCATTCCATAAATATCCGTCAGAAATAAGTGGTGGTATGCTCAAAAGAGTCGCTCTAGCTAGAACTATAGTACTAGATCCCAAGGTTGTATTTTTGGATGAACCGAATGCGGGTCTAGATCCATATTCTGCTAGGGCTATGGATGATCTTATTTTATATCTAAAAGAAGAGCTTAAGATGTCTGTTGTGATGATTACTCACGATTTAAACACTATTTGGCATATTGTTGATGATATTATATACATGGATGAAAAAAAGATTATGCTTCATGATACTGTTGAGTTCGTATCACAACAAACTCAATATGAAAGTATCAGGAAGTTTTTTGACTCACATAATGATGGTAAGTATTAGGAGCTTATAATGAATGAAAATAGTATAAAAAACCTAATTGCAGGACTATTTGTGATTTTTATGGTATTCGTAATGGTGTTTATAGGTTTTTTTCTATCGGGAGGTTTTAAAAACCAAGATACCACCACATTTGTCACAAACTTCAAAAGTATTTCTGGACTGAATATAGGTTCTGATGTCTCATACAAGGGATTTAATATTGGTAAAGTATCTGATATTTCAATAAATAAAGAAAACCCTAAACTTGTTAGTGTTTACATGAAAATAAATAGTCAAATTCCCATATACAAACAGACTGTAGCAACTCTACAAAGTGTAGGTATCACAGGCCAATCTAAGGTTGAGCTTTCACTAGACATTTCAGAGAAAAACACTAGCTTGGATTTAATTGACTTAAGAAAAGGGCAAATACCAGAAATAAAATCAAAGCCATCACAGCTTGAAACTATTTTAGGTAAAGTCAATGGCATTGCTGGATCTCTAGAAGAGATCTCTAGTAAGTTTAATAAGATGATGTCTAAGAAAAATATTCAAAGATTCAACGAATTTACAGATAGTTTGAACATTCTTCTATACAACCTAAGTAATTCATCAATATATTTCAATAGAACTCTTATGAACTTTAATGAAACAATGATCGAAGGACAAGAAACTCTAACTAGGCTTAATAATGTAGTTAGTGTTTTGGAATATGATCCTTCGACAATTGTTAGAGGTGTAACCCATAAGGATGAGGATTAGAATAATGAAAAAATATATAATATTATTTACTATACTTTTACCCTTTCAATTATTTGCTTTTTCCATATTTGGTGACCCTTTAGAGTTACCTGCACAAAAACAATATGTAATTTATAATCAAGAAATGGAGTCAAAAAAGCTTCCTGATACCGGTGATGCTTATATAAATACAACTCTACTTATCTATAACATCCAAACCCAAGCATCTAAATCAACACAGATGTTCTATATCAAGGGTAATCGTTTATACACCTTTAAAAATAGTGAGTGGGCTTTACCTGTATCAAAAATGCTTACAGTTGCTACATTTGAATATATTTTAGATAATAATATTGTCAAGAATCTTGCTTTCCAAGATATAAATATCAGACAAGAGTTCACATTATCCGGAACCACCACTTATGGTCCTATACTAGATTTAGACAATAAACAATTCTTCTTCTATATTACTTTCTATTTAAAAAATGAAAAAACGGGCTATACAGATATAAAAACTATAAAGTATCATCATAAAATTGATAGTGATAACATAACTCCTAATAGTTATGCTGAAATGACAAATAAGGCTTTAGTTCATATATTCTCTGAATTAAAACCTTGGTTATTAGAAAACCTTGAAAAAGAAAAACATAAAAACAAGCAAATTGAGAAACGACAAAAAACTATGCCTAATAATATCCAAGCTTTATTGACAACTAAGCGATAAAGCTAGCTACTAATCCTATTATACCGCCAAAAACTCCGCCCCAAACAACTAACCAACCTAAATGTTCACGAATTATTCGTTGAATTATTTCTTTTACCATTAACGGCGTTAACTCATCTAGTCTATTATCAATAAGTTTTTCTATTTTCTCAGATGCTTTTTGAGAAATTTTATTAGTATCAATATCTATCTCATCTAAAAGGTTAATAATCTTAGCATCTAGCTTATTTATAAATGGCTCACGCAAGCCTTCTAGGGCATCTTTACCACCCAAGAACATATCAATCATTGAACCATATTTACTACTCATTAACATATCAACGAAACTATCAAAAATCTTGTTATAATCAATTTTTGCGGCTATATTATCTGCAATATACTTTTTTATATCATTATTACTAAGAAATTTACTCAAATTATGTTGAGAGAAAAATTGCTCCATAATCATCTTTTTTATGGCTTTTTTAAAGCTTTCAAACTTATTGGGAATTATTCCTGAGCCGTATAGAAACGGTATTTTTTCAAAAAGCATATATATTGCTATCCAATTAGTTAAGGCTCCTGACAAAGCATAAAAGCCTATATTCTTAATATGCTGCTCAGCAAAGTACCACCCTGCTACTGCCAATATCACAGCAACAATATTAGTAACAAAACTTTTATTAAAAATACCCATAAATATACCCTACTCTTTAAATGATTTAGAATTTATAATAAGAACAGTATTCTATCAAATTTTAACTTTATGAGAACAATTCGAGGCTTTTTTGCAGAAATTTCAACAAAAACAATGCATATCTCAATCACTGGTGAATATTACAACTATTTTAAAAATGTACTAAGACTCAAAAAATCAGATTCTGTAGAGTTATTTAATAATAGTGATGGCTTGCAATACAAAACAAAAATCATTGATATAACTAATAAAAATATAGCATTACAAGTATTAGAAAAAAAAGAAATCCATAATGAAAATGACTACATTACCAATATCTATCAAGCTATTATCAAAAATGAAAACTTTGATCTTATTGTACAAAAAGCTACTGAGCTCGGTATAGATAATATCTATCCGATTATCACAGAGTTTACTAACCACAAATTTGATAAGAAAGGTTTTGATAAAAAGTTAGATCGTTGGAACAAAATAGCTATAGCTGCAGCAGAACAATGCGGTAGAGTCTTTGTACCCAAAATACACCACCCTACTGAACTTAAGACTATACAACTACCAGATAATTATATTAATTTAACTCTTTGCCCATATTCAGATACCCCCAAAAACTTTGAGTGCATTATCAAAGACAATGATAAATTTAATATTTTCATAGGTCCTGAAGGCGGTTTTAGTAGTAAAGAAATGGATTTTTTTAAGATTAAGAATTTCAATACTATAAATTTAGGTAAAAGAATACTCAAAGCAGAGACTGCCCCAATAAATATTCTTTCAATAATCAACTTCATCAAATAATATAATGCCTGACATATAATTATTGCAAAACATCTGTTGTAATGATTTAATTAAGTATCTAAATACTGTTAATTTTCAGGGTACATTCATGGATAAAAATTATCATACCTTATCTCGTCCTTTTTGGATAGTTTGGGCAATTGAGTTCTGGGAAAGATTTGGTTTCTACGGTTTTCAGGCGATTATCGCATTATATTTCACCCAACAGTTACATCTTAGCGAATTAGAAACTATTTACCTAATGGGGTCTTTTTTTGCTTTTACATATGGATTTATATGGGTTGGTGGCATTATTGGTGATAAAGTTCTTGGAACAAAACGTACAATACTTATTGGGGCGGTGATCCTTTGTTTATCTTACCTAAGCTTCATTTTTGCTAATGAAAAATCAATATACTACATATTTGCAGGTATAATTGTTGGTAACTCTCTATTTAAAGCAAACCCTTCTTCTTTAATATCAAAAATGTTTGATAAGGGTGATGGTCGTTTAAATAGTGCTATGACACTTTACTACCTTGCTATCAATATGGGTGGTCTTTTGTGTATGGCCTTAACCCCTGTAATATCTCAGGCCTATGGATACACAGAAGCTTTTATAATTTGTGGTGTTGGTTTGCTTATAGGCATACTAGGTTTTATTATGTTCTTCAAACATCTTGAAGACTTAGGATCAGAGCCAGGTAAAAAACCTCTAAACATTACTCATGCAGCATATGTAATAATTGGAAGCATCATATCTATAATTTTCATAGCAAATATTCTTCCGAACACTGGATTATGTATCACAATAACAGCTATTGTTGTTATTGTTGCTACTATTTATTTTTTAGAAGTAGCGATAAAACTCAATCCATACGAAAGAAATAGAATGTTAGTTGCATTAGTACTAATTATTGAAGCAATATTCTTCTATGCGTTGTACTTCCAGATGCCAACAACTCTAACATTTTTTGCACTACACAATGTTGACCTATCTATATTTGGATGGCATGTACCAGCTGCACAATACCAGTTCTTAAACCCTCTTTGGTTGATGCTACTGTCTCCGATTCTTGCTATTTTATATAAGAAAAGCAAAATGACTCATGCAACTAAATTCAGTATTGGTATAGCTCTTATGTTTGTTTCCTATGCTATCCTTTATTGCACAAAATATTTTGCTACAAATGGGATTATTTCAGGATACTGGCTAATTCTAACTTATGCTTCCTCATCTCTTGGAGAACTATTAATATCTGGTCTAGGATTAGCTATGGTTGCAGAACTATGTCCTGCAGCGATATCAGGCTTTGTTATGGGATTCTGGTTCCTTGCAACAATGGTAGCTTCCTATTTAGCTTCATATATCGGATCATTTATAGCTTTACCTCTATTTGATAACAATATCACTAGTCAACAAAGCTTAGATACTTATACATCTGTATTTGGATATGTCGCTATATGTATATTAATAGTTACTATTATAATGGTTATTTTAACACCAATACTTAATAGATATATTAAAAAAATAGATGTAACTGACGATCATAGAGCAGATGCTCCTAGCGTTGTAATTAAACAAAAATAACAACAATCACTCACATACTTATATTCCTTCATAGATTTAATTTCTTAAAATCATTTCAAAACGCTCTATTTTTGCTAGAATATCTAATAACACATTAGAAATAATATTGACTATGAGTACTTTTTCTAGCAAGACTTGGATATCAAATTATCCAGAGTATGCACCAGCAAATATCCAAGAAAATCAATTTACAATCCTTGATATGTATGAAAAGTCGATTATGCAATTTCCATATAGAGACGCAGTTTCATGTCATGATGTAAATTTATCATTCTCCAAGCTCGATGACTTAGCTACCAGAGTAGCAAGTTTCTTACAAAATGACTTAAAGATTGAAAAAGGAGATAGAGTAGCTATTGTACTACCTAATTGCTTGCAATTTACAGTTTGTTTATTCGCTTGTATCAAAATTGGTGCTGTTTTTGTAAATACTAATCCACTTTACAAAGCTGATGAGCTCGAATCAATTTTTAATAATTGTGATATTAAAGCAGCTATTGTCATGGATATGTTTGCTCACCACATTCAAAAAGCTAAGCTAAATATTAACTCATTAGAAAATATAATTGTTACAAATATTGCTGATTTATACCCATTCCCTAAAAAACAAATTATTGGCTTCGTATCGAAAAACTTAATAAAAGATAAACCAAAGTATAACAAAAAAATCTTTATCCCATTTACTAAAGCTATTAAGGCTAATAAAAAACTATATAAAAAACCAGATATAGATAAAGAAGATATACTATGCTTACAATACTCAAGTGGCACTACTGGCAAGCCTAAGGGAGCAATATTAACTCACAATAATCTTGCCTCCAATATTCAACAAGTATGGGCTTGGGTAAAACATGATATGGACATGTCCGATCAAGTTATAATAACAGCTTTACCTCTCTATCATATATTCTCTTTGAGTGCGAATTTATTGTGTTTTTTCTTTGCTGGAGCTAAGAATGTTTTGATTCCTAATGCTAGAGACATAAAAGATTTGATTAAAACCATGTCAAAAAATGAGTTTACTATTTTTAATGGCCTAAATACTCTTTATATGGCCATGCTAGAACATCCTGACTTTGCAAAAATAAATAAGACAAGATATCAGTATTCACTAAGTGGAGGCATGCCTATTTCTCGTAAGATATACTTGCACTGGCTAGATAAAACTGGTGTAGAACTCAAAGAGGGATATGGAATGACAGAAATGTCTCCAGCTATAGCCCTAAATAAGTTTAATGAATCAGAAGATGATTACTTTGGCACATGCGGCTATCCTATCCCAGGCACAGAACTTAGCATCAGAGATATTGAGACAAATCAAGAAATAGATGAATGCTACAAAGAAGGAGAAATCTGGCTTAAAGGACCTCAAAAATGTCATGGTTTCTGGAATGATAAACAGAATAATGAACTATATTTTACAACTGATGGTTGGTTAAAAACGGGTGATATTGGCTATATAGATAAAAAAGGTCGCCTAACCATATCAGATAGAATAAAAAACATGATTATTGTATCTGGATTTAATGTTTATCCTCGTGAAATTGAAATATGCATTCTAAAACTAGATTACATAAAAGAAGTTGCCGTAACAGGTGTTAACTCTAAAGTTTCTGGAGAAAGAGCAATCGCTTTCATATCTTTAGAAAAAGGTTCTAAGGCAACGGAAGATGATATTATAAAGCACTGTAAGGAAAAATTAGCTAGCTATAAAATCCCTAAATCATGTATTTTTGTCGAGACTTTACCAAAAAACAACACAGGTAAAATAGATATCAAAAAACTAAAAAAAGACTTTTTATAAAAGATATTATTAATTTTCTTTAGAAAAGTATTGCTTTGGTGTTTTTCCAAAAGCCTTACGGAACATGGCTATAAAATTACTAGGTGATGCATAACCAAGTGAATCTGCAACTTCAGTAACTGATATATCTCTAGCTAACATATCTAATCCACGTGCTAGCTGAGCTTGTTGACGCCAACGTGAAAAACTAAGACCTGTTTCAGATAAAAAGACTCTTCTTAACGTTCTAGCTGACATTGCACCAAATGAAGCCCACTGCTCTAAACTTGTTGCTATTGATGGATTATCAATAATTGCATTAGCAACTTTTAAAGCCCTTTCAGTCTTTGGCATCGGTAGGTGAAGAGCCTCTTCCGGCGCAGAGCTAATTTCACTGCAAATAATCTTTGTAATATATTCTTGATCTACTTTTAACTTTTGTTTTTTATCCCATTCTGTAGCTCTAAGTGCAAGTGCTCTAAGTACTTCACTCATTGGAATAACCCTAGAGCTTTTCGGCATTTCCTCACACACACTAGGTAGTATAAAAATAACCCAGCCAGTTACTAATCCACTTATACGAATTTTATGAGATGTACTAGGTGGAATCCAACCTGCCCTATTAGATGGGAGCACCCATGACCCATCAGGCGTACTTACGTGTACTAGTCCAGATTCAATACAAAATATTTTACCTCGAGAATGTTCATGCCAGTCAGTTTCTTGATTACTTATTCTATTTTCACTATCAGAAGTATTACCACCCTTTATAGCAATTATTGACGGCCCATCAAGCCATTGACTATAATTTGATATTTCTTCATCAATAATATTTTGGCCAATTTTCAATATTTATTGTCCATACAATGCTATAATACATTACTAAAATTGTGCAATAATTCTACAATAAAATAAACTGTAAAATTAAATTCCTTAGTAATATAGCTAAAAGCTATAGTATATTAACAAGATTCTAACTATAAAATAATAGGTTATGCAGACTGATAATACAGCAAACACTGGCTTCTGGAGTCAGAAAAGAACAATAGTTGCACTAGCAATAAGCTTGTTAGCATTAGCTGAAATTGTTGACTTAACAATTGTAGCTGTTGCCATACCTCAAATCATGGGAGCAATTGGTGCAAACGTTGAAACTATTGCTGATGTTACTACAGTATATATTGTTACTGCAGCAATCTTTATATTATTATCAGGGTTAATTATAGAGAAATATGGCATAAAGCGTGTAGCTTTAGTTTCATCTGTAATTTTCGGAATTTCATCAATCATGTGTGGGCTATCAACATCTCTAGCTGAAATGATTGTATTTAGAGCTTTTCAGGGTATGGGAGGAGCATTTCTACCATCAGTAGCACAGACATATATCTCTACAAACTTCAGAAATGAAGAATACAACAAAATGATGACTGTATACAGTATGGTTATCGTTATGGGACCTATCATAGGGCCTGTTCTTGGTGGAGCTATTTGTGAAAATATGTCTTGGGAATGGATCTTCTATGTAAACGTTCCTTTATGTGTTGTAGCTTTTATAATTATTTTCTTTATGATGGAAGCCACAAAAATCAAAAAAATCAAAATTGACTACATTAGCTTTGGATTTATGGCTATTGGTGTCGGATGCCTAGAACTTTTCATAGATAATGGAAATACCAATGGTTGGTTCTCTTCTATAGAGATGATTATACTTTTAAGCATATCGATTGTTTCATTAGGATTTTTTATCTGGAGAGGTTTAATATACTCTTCTGTTGTAAAATTCAGAATATTTAAGAATTTCAATTTCATTTTAGCATGCTTTTTATGCTTTATGTTTGTACTATTATTTTCTGCTGCTATGGCGTACTTACCAACAATGCTACAACAAGTATATGGCTACCCAGTTGATTTAGCTGGTTACATAACAGCTCCTAGAGGAGTTGCCGCAATTTTTGGTGCTGTAATCACACAAAATTTTTTAGTGAAAAAACTGGGAGTTAGGACAACGATAAGCTTAGGAATGCTTACATTCGGAGCCTCTTGTCTAATGCAAGCAAGTTTCTCACCCACAGCTAGTGAATTTGATATAGTCTTAACTACTGCTATTCAAGGACTAGGCATGATGATGTTTTTCGTTCCATTCATGAGTGTGCTTGTCGTTGGAGTAGCTGATGAAGATATGGGCGATATGTCAGGATCATTCAACTTTTTCAGGAACTTTGGTAGTTCGGTAGGTACTGCTTTTGTAGCAACTTTCATATCAAGAAACCAACAAACCACATATCAAGAACTATCACAGAATATTTCATATATGAACGATAGTTTTCAAAATTGGACTAGCACATTACCAATAGCCAATAATACCGAAGCGATGGCCATGGCAAAGCAACAAGTGTTACATCAAAGTAGCTTATTGAGTTATGTCAATTCTTTTTATGTTGTAGGTATTCTTAGCTTATTACTAGCTATTGTACCATTTTTGCTAAAAGAACCTCCTAAAGACGCTGCTGTTCCAGCAATGCATTAATTTTATTATAGGAATAATTTAAAATGTCAGAAGAAAAGAAACTTGATAATCAAACATCAAAAGAAGAGCAAAACCCTAATACTAAAAAAGAGTCTAAATTTTCAACTAAGAAAATAGCTATTGGATTAAGTATAATCACAGCAACAGCTTTTGGTATCTATGGATATTATAAATATAATAAAGTTTTTCCAAATACTGATAATGCTTATGTAAAAGCTGATGTTATTAATATTTCTCCAAAGGTTGGAGGATATATTGAAAAGGTGTATGTACAAAATAATCAGTATGTACATAAAGGCGACAAGCTAGTGCAAATAGATCCAAAAGATTATCAACTACAAGTCGCTAATGCTAATACAAAAATCATACAAGCCAAAGGCCAGTTAGCCGTAGCTCAAGAGCAAGTTAGTGTTGCAAAATCAAACCTTACTAAAGCCCAATCATCTCTGGATACAGCTACAAGTATGGCTGATAGATATATAAAACTCTATAAAGAAGATGCCGGTTCTTTACAAGATGCTCAAAAATACATAAACCAGAAAATACAAGCCGAAAAAGCTAAAGATGAAGCATACTCATCTCTTAAACAAGCTCTTGTACAAGTAGAAATAGCTAAAGCTCAAGTTAGTGCTGCAAAAGTTGGTTATGATAACGCAAACTTAAATCTCAGCTACACAACTCTTTTCGCTCCAGATGATGGTTATGTTTCTAACCTAAAAATATACAAAGGACAGCTAGTTTCAACAGGGCAACCTTTATTTGGTTTTATCGATAACAGAACATGGTGGATAGATGCTAACTTTAAAGAGACTGATCTTGATAGAATCAAACCTGGTCAGCCAGTAAAAATTGAACTAGATATGTATAGTCATACATACACTGGTAAAGTAAATAGTATAAGTTATGCCACAGGTTCGGTATTTTCACTACTGCCTCCTGAAAATGCCACTGGCAACTGGGTTAAAGTTACACAACGCTTTCCTGTCAAAATAGTGCTTAAAAATGATCCTAAATATCCATTAAGGGTTGGTGCAAGTGCAACAGTAAAAGTAGATACTTTGTAGGTGGCTATACTATGATAAAAAATAAATTTATTTCATTTACATTAATTACAGCAACATTATTAACCTCTAGCTGTAGTTTTTTTAATCCCAAATATGAAAGACCTGAGGTTAAATCTCCTGCTCTTTGGAATAGCCAAGATAAAAACATTGAAGTAACAAAAAACTGGAATCTTACAAAAATTGCATGGTGGAGAGAATTTCACGACCCTGTATTAAATAATCTTATAACTACAGCATTAAAAGATAACAACAAGTTACAAGTTTCTATAGGAAATATTCTCCAAGCTAACGCTGAAATAAATAAGGCTAATTATGGTTGGTTACCCACGGCAAGTGTTGGTGGTGGCGGATTTGTAGCTCAAGCCTTTGATATCAACTCAAACTCAAGTATCCCTCAACTCAACAATGTTGGCACTCAAACTGCTGGTGGTTCTTTAGTAGGTATCATCCCCAGCTATACAATAAATATTGCTAGACAGTTTAAGCTAGGAGAAATCTCTAGATTAAGCAAGAAAATGCAGGTCAACCTTAAAAATACTACAAGACTATCAATTATAAGTCAGGTCAGTGCTGCTTATTTCTCACTAATCACTGCTCAAGAGCAACTAAAATTACAAACTAGAATGGTAAATCAATTAGAGCTACTCTTTCACTATGCCCAAAACCAGCACAAACTTGGAGCTACTTCCCCAATGCTTGAAGAAATAATAAGACAACAACTTGAGGCTCAAAAAGGGAAAGTAGCTATGATCGAAAATGATATAGTCCATTTCCAAAACACTCTCAAAATTTTGATGGGTAGAAATCCGGGTAAAATTGTGACTTCAAGAACCCTTGATGACATAAATGCAAATGTAAAAGTTCCTGTTAATATGCCTTCTCAAGTACTAGAAAATAGACCTGATGTGGGTATTGCAGAATACAAACTTGAAACAGCTAATGCTAATATTGGTTTAGCCAGATCTCAATTTTTCCCAAGCATTGATTTAACAGGTACTTTCGGAAACGCCACTTTAGCACTTGGTGAGCTAGCTACAATGAATGCATGGGCATGGGCTGCTGAAGCTGTAGCTGCTGTACCAATATTTAACTTGAGCATCCTAGCTGACAGTGACAAAGCAAAAGCTCAGTTCTATCAAGCGTACTATGATTATATAAATACTCTACAGAAGGCATTCCAAGATGTTGACGACACCCTGTCTGAAAGATCTGCAAATGAAAAAAATTATAAAAAACAAACAATCTCTCTAAAATCAACTGAAACGCAAGAGAATATATTTGCTAAAAAATATAGTTCAGGTGCTATTAGTAAAGCTCAATATACAGGTATCACGCTCAATGTTCTATATCAGCAAATGCAAGTAAATCAAGCTAAACTAAAATCTTTAATAAGCATCGTTAACCTATATCAAGCTCTAGGTGCTGGCTATAATGTAGACAACTATAAAGATCCTCATTATAACAACCCTGCTTTTGATAAATAACTCCTTCTAAATAGGTATATATATTAATTTCGTAATATTTTTTGTTATGATAGAATCCCTGCAAATTTAAAAAAAACATCTAATAAAGGCTATATAATCATGAAAATAGTAAAAAACTTTATTGTAGAACAGTATTCTAATAATTTAATAAAATGGTTAAAAGAGACTTGTATAAAATATCCTGCTGAAGGTTTTGTGGTTGGTGTTAGTGGTGGTATAGATTCGGCAGTAGCCGCATCTTTAGCAGTCAAAACAGGATTACCTACAACTGCTCTAATATTACCATCGAAGAACAATCAAGACCAAGATATGCAAGATGGAATAGAACTAATCAAAAATCTTAATATAGAGTATCATACTGTTTCAATACAACCTGCTTATGACACGTTTATAGAGTCAACATTTAACTTTACAAACTCACAAAATGATCGCCAACATGTTATCAAAGGAAATGCTCAAGCCCGTCTTAGAATGATGTATTTATATGCTTATGCTCAGCAAAATAATAGAATTGTTATAGGTACAGATAACGCATGTGAGTGGTATATGGGGTATTTCACTAAATTTGGTGATGGTGCAGCAGATATATTACCACTTATTAATCTCAAAAAATCTCAAGTTTTTGAACTAGGTAAATACTTAAAAGTGCCAAAAAACATTATCCAAAAAGATCCTTCTGCCGGTCTATGGCAAGGTCAAACTGATGAGGATGAAATGGGTGTCACATACAAAGAAATTGATGACTTCTTAGACGGTAAAGAAGTATCAGAAAAAGCTCTCGAAAGAATAAGCTTCTGGCATAATCGTAGTCACCATAAAAGATCCATGGCTTTTACCCCTAATTTTTAATAAAGCTTATCTAAAATTATATTTGACTAAAATCAAAAAACTAATATATCATAATTAAAAATAATCATCTAAAAATCATTATGAAAAAACTATTTACAATATCTCCTCTTCTACTGTTACTCATTGCGTGTGCTCACCTGGACAACAACTACAAAATGACCAAGCTTTATGTTGATAAGAAAACTCCAAATATCCAAGATATAAGCTTTAATAAATTAGGTACCCTTCCAACAAATATAGAACACCAAAGCTATTACAACGTCATAGTTTCTGGCTCTGCAATAGCTAACTGTAATGTTTTTGATTATGGTAGTAAAAAAATCGATGAACCAGGAAAAAGTCAAATATTTATAGGTGATGCTCGAGACTGGGATATTGTTAGGATTGATTGTCGTAAAAATAATGGTAAAGGCAAAGCTGGTGAAATATATGATCTAAAAATAAAACTTCTTTCAAATGATACAACTTACTATGCTTCAACAAAAATCAGACATGGATAAGTCCTAAAAGAAGCCTAGAGAAATAAATTAATAGAATAACTAATGTTAATAAAAATTTGAAGAAACTAGTTCTAATAAAAACTACTTACTATTCAAAAAATTTCTTGGCATAATCTTTGACGTTATCAAACCAAGTTTTGCTTTTTGGAGAATGTTTATTTTGGTAATCTTCACCTAGACTATTAGCAAATTTTTCTAATAGCTCTTTTTGTTCTGCATTTAGATGAATAGGCGTCTCAACAACTACTTTACAAAGAAGATCACCTCTTCTTTGGCCTCTTAGAGACTTCATTCCTTTTTCTCTTAAACGAAAAACTTTACCTGTTTGTGTTTCGGGTATAACCTTAAGAACCACCTCGCCATCAAGAGTTGGTACTTTGATCTCACCACCAAGGCAAGCTTTTGTGAAACTAATTGGCATTTCACAATATAGATTCATATCTCTTCTTTCAAAGATTTTATGCTCTTTAACTAATATCTGTACGTACAAGTCACCACTCATAGAGCCATCAGATCCAGAATCACCCTCGCCTTGCAGCCTGATTCTATCACCGTTATCAACACCCTCAGGTATCTTCACTCTTATAGTTTTTTGCTTTTTAACTTTACCACTACCATAGCAGTCATCACAAGGATCAGCGATACTATTACCACTACCATTACAAACAGGGCAAGTTTGCTCAAAAGCAAAAAACCCTTGCTGTCTACGAATAGTTCCCTGTCCGTGACAAGCATGACATGTTGTTTTAGTTTTAGATTTAGAACCTGTACCTTCACAACTATCGCAAGATTCCATTCTTGGTACACTTATCTCTTTTTCAATACCAAAAAAAGCCTCTTCCAAACTAATCTCAATAGTATACTCTAAGTCACTACCTCTAGAGGCTCTAGATCTACCTGAACCACGTGATGTACCACCACCAAAGAATGTATCAAAAATATCTTCAAAGCCACCAAAGCCGCCAGCTCCTCCAGCACCACCTTGCTGATTAACTCCAGCATGACCAAATTGATCATATCTAGATCTCTTACTATCATCGCTTAAAATTTCATAAGCTTCTGATACTTCTTTGAATTTTATTTCTGCTTCTTTATTATCGGGATTACGATCTGGATGATATTTCATTGCGAGCTTTCTATAAGCTCTCTTGATTTCAACACCCGAAGCTGTCTTAGATACATTTAAAATTTCATAATAGCATTTCTGTTGCATTTTACCTAACCTAAAAATTTTGGACAGAGTATTATAACAAAAAGAAAAGTGTGGATAAACCACACTTTGTTGACTTGTTTAGATTTTATTTATTTTTTGTCTTCTTCAACATCTTCAAAATCAGCATCTACCACATCATCATCTTTCTTTGGCTCTTCGGCTTGAGCATCACCTTGAGCACCTGCAGCTTGAGCTTGTTCAGCATATGCTTTTTGAGCAATTGGAGAGAATACTTCCTCTAGAGCTTTTGTCTTAGCTTCAATAGCTTCTCTATCATCACCTTTAATTACAGACTCAAGATCCTTACAAGCTTCTTCAACTTTTTCTTTTTCTTCTACAGTTACTTTTTCACCTAACTCAGCAATAGCCTTTCTAGAGCTATGGATTAGATTATCAGCTGTGTTTCTCGCAGATACTAATTCATGGAACTTTTTATCTGATTCAGCATTAGCTTCTGCATCTTGTACCATTTTTTCGATTTCTTCTTCAGATATACCACCACAAGATTTAATCACAATATTTTGCTCTTTACCTGTAGCTTTATCTTTTGCAGATACATTCATTATACCATTTGCATCCACATCAAATGTTACCTCAATTTGTGGCATACCACGTGGTGCTGGTGGAATATCTGCCAAGTCAAACCTACCTAAAGACTTGTTCGCAGAGGCCATTTCACGCTCACCTTGAAGAACATGTATAGTTACTGCCGGCTGATTGTCTTCAGCTGTAGAGAATACTTGTGACTTCTTAGTAGGAATCGTTGTATTTCTCTCAATAAGCTTAGTCATCACACCACCCATAGTCTCAATACCTACAGACAAAGGAGTTACATCAAGTAATAGTACATCTTTAACATCACCAGAAAGTACACCACCTTGGATAGCTGCACCAACTGCTACAGCTTCATCAGGGTTTACATCTTTACGTGGCTCTTTGCCAAAGAACTCTTTTACTTTTTCTTGTACTAGAGGCATACGAGTTTGTCCACCCACTAATAGTACTTCTGTAATATCAGATTTGCTTAAACCAGCATCTTCAAGAGCTTTTTTACAAGGCTCTAAAGATCTAACTACTAAGTCAGAAACTAAAGACTCAAACTTAGCTCTAGTCACTTTAATATTTAAGTGCTTAGGTCCAGTAGCATCTGCTGTAATATATGGTAGGTTAACATCAGTTTGCTGAGCTGAAGATAATTCCACCTTAGCTTTTTCAGCTGCTTCCCTTACTCTTTGTAAAGCAAGCTTATCATTATGAAGATCTATACCTTGCTCTTTTTTGAACTCATCAATTAGGTAGTTCATTAAGGCAACGTCAAAGTCTTCACCTCCTAAGAAAGTATCACCATTTGTTGATAATACTTCGATTTGGTTATCACCGTCGACATCAGCAATCTCAATAATTGAAATATCGAATGTACCACCACCTAGGTCATATACCGCTACAGTTTGCTCGCCTTTCTTAGAGTCTACACCATATGCTAGCGCAGCAGCTGTAGGCTCGTTAATGATTCTTTTTACTTCAAGACCTGCTATTTTACCAGCATCTTTTGTCGCTTGTCTTTGACTATCATTGAAATATGCTGGCACTGTAATTACAGCTTCTGTAACTGACTCACCCAGATAGTCTTCTGCAGTTTTTTTCATTTTTCTTAGAACTTCTGCAGAAACTTGTGGTGGAGCCATTTTTTTGCCTTCTTTAGTAGCAACCCAAGCATCTCCATTATCAGCTTTAACTACCGCGTAAGGTACTTTCTTCTTAATATCATCCTGAACGACTTTGTCGTCATACTTACGACCAATTAGTCTCTTGATTGCAAAGAATGTATTATCAGGATTTGTTACAGCCTGTCTTTTAGCTGCCTGACCTACCAAAATTTCTCCTCCATCTGTGTATGCAACAACAGATGGTGTAGTTCTATGGCCTTCAGCATTTTCTATAACTTTAGCATTCTTACCATCCATGATAGCAAGACAAGAGTTAGTAGTACCTAAATCTATTCCTATAATTTTTCCCATGAAAATTCTCCTGTATTATTTTAATTTTATTTTTTAAACTTTTTTCAATCTCGACTTATAGATGGGTATATCTATTAGCTTTTCAAGTATTTTTTTTAATTTTTTACTATAACTACTTTAGCAGCTCTAACTACACGACCATTCAACATATAACCTTTTTGAAATACATCAAAAATAATATTATCTTCAAGCTCCGGATTAGGAACCATAGCCATAGCCTCATGAATATTGGGATCAAACTTTTCGCCTTTTGGATCTAGCTCTTCCAGGCCATTTTTCTTAAGGATATCCACAAGCATTTTAGATGTTAGCTCAATCCCCTCTTTCATTGCTATAGCTTCTTCAAGCTTAACCTCATGCTTTAGAGCTTGTTCAATACTATCAATTACAGGCAAAAGTTCCTTAGCAAATTTTTCTATGCCAAATTTACGAGCATTAGATACATCTCTTTCGGCTCTCTTACGAATATTCTCCATCTCTGCTTTAGCTCTCAAAGCTTCATCTTTAAAAGAATCGCAAGTTCCCTCTAATTCCTTAATCGTATCTTTTACTTTGTCTAGTTGCTCTTCAATAGATATTTCTTCAACAGAATTATTAGAAGAATCCTGATTCACTTCTTCTGCGTTATCTAGAACCTTATCTTCTGTATTATTTTTTTCTTCTTTACCCATAAAACAACCTTTTCTTTTGATCTTGTTAATACTACAATTTGTTAGATGTTTTTATACATAGTGGTTATTTTTATATTTTCAAGAAATTATTGGCATTTTTTATTATGAATATTAAAAAAGTAAAAGAGAGTTTTAAAAAAATAGGTGTTATAACTCTTCTAATTCTCATAAGTAGTTGTACCAATATAACAGCGCAGCGCTATCTATCTAAAAAATACTCTGATAAGGTTGATTATAAAAAAGCAACTTTCAATGACTTAAATAATTGGAACTCTAACAACCATCTTATATCTTTTAATACATTTAAAAAGTCATGTGTAAAAATAATTGATGAAAACAAGTCAGAATATGCAAATTGGATAAACATTTGTAATAGAGTAATAAATGCTAAAATAAAAACAGAAGATGAAGCTAAAGCATTTTTTGAGCAGAACTTCACCCCATACCAAATAGTATATAAAAATAAAGATACTGGAACATTCACCGGATACTACGAACCTACCATAAAGGGTAGTTTAGTAAAAACTCTACAATACACTATACCTATATATAGAACTCCCAATGACTTAATTAAAAAATCTAAAGGTGATGATTCTTTTGCTTTTGGCAGATACAAGGATGGCAAATTTGTTCCTTACTACACGCGCGCAGAAATATCAAATGGTAACCTGCTAACAAAAAAAGATGTTTTGGTATGGGTGAAATCGAAAGTTGATAGAACATTCCTACAAATTCAAGGTTCTGGAAGAATAGAAACAGATAGTGGTGATATCTTAGTTGGTTACGATAGTCAAAATGGACATGAATACAAACCGATTGGAAGGTATCTGCTCGATAATGGCTATATGAGTAGAGATGAGATGTCAATGCAAGCAATTAAAGCGTGGCTAAGAAAGAATAAAAGTAAAATGGATGAAGTTCTAAATTATGATCCCTCTTTTGTATTCTTTAGATATGTAGATCGCAAGAATGCGGTTGGTGCTCAAGATGTTGAATTAACTCCTGGTTATTCTTTAGCCGTTGATGACAGATACTATTTGTATGGAGTTCCTCTTTGGCTAGAAACCGATTACTACGAAGATAACCATCATGACACTAAACCACTTGATAGATTAATGATAGCTCAAGATACGGGAGGAGCAATTCGAGGTCCTATACGAGGTGATGTATTCTGGGGGCATGGCCAACAGGCTGAATTTAACGCTGGACACATGAACAATCAAGGTAAACTATGGATTCTGTTACCAAATGAATAATCTTAAACATTTTGATACTATAATTATTGGTGCTGGTATCTCAGGCATATCTCTTGCACAAAAACTATCTAAAGCAAACATTGAAAGCTGCATATTTGAGTCAGATAGTATCGGAGGTTGTATAGACTCACAAAGATATAAAGACTTTTGGTTTGAGATGGGGGCACATACAATATACAACTCTTATAACGAAACTATAGACTATATTTGTAATAACTCTCTTGAACAAAACATTCAATCAAGGAAAAAAGCTCCGTTCCTATTTGTACAGCCTAATAATAAAATTCAAAGTATTTTTACTAATATAAATCCTTTTACGGCTGCTTTTAGTTTCTTAAAGAATAGAAATATCTCAAAAGAAGATAAAACTGTTAGCGAATATGCAATAAAGCTATTTGGCAAAAAAAATTACAACCGAACATTAAAGTTTTGTTTTGATGCTGTATTATCTCAAAATAGCCAAAACTTCCCAATGGAATACCTATTTAAAAAATATGATAGAGATACTTCTTTACCACGAAGTTTCACATTCAAAAATGGCTTATCTGAATTATTTAATAATCAAAAACAAAAAATTATCAAAGAAAAAGTTATCAAGATTTCAAAACAAGATACATGGATAGTTGAAACAGACAGTGCTAATAGTTATCACTGTGATAACTTATGTATTGCAACACCATGGAATGTAACTGAGTCGTTACTAGAAGATATACTACCAAATATAGCAAAACATCAATACCGACCTGTCATGTCAAACCTAACAAGTATAGGAATTGTTACTAATAAAGAATCATTAAAACATATTAAAAGTATTGCTGGCTTAATTGGTAAAGAACAGTTCTTTTTCTCAGCCGTCTCCCGTGACGTCGTCGATAACCCCAACTACAGAGCTATAGTATTTCATTGTAAAGGTAATTACTCTCAAAAAGAGTTAACATATAAAATCACAAAACTTCTAAATATAACTGACGAAGATATTCTCCATACATATACAAAACAAAACACATTACCCTGCTATCATCGTAATCATAGCACTTTCCTACAGGATTTAGAAAAAGAGCTTTCTCAATTATCTAACTTATATATTACAGGTAATTTTTTTGATAGATTAGCAATTGAAAACTGTATTAGAAGGTCAAACAAAGAAGCCGATAGATTAATCTGCTCTCAAAAAGAATGAGCTAAATCATACTCAGCTCTAGGAGCCACAAACCAATGATAAAAACCCTTGCTGTCAACAATTATCGTTCATTATTAAACCTAGTAATACCATTATCACAACTAAATATTATAACTGGTGCTAATGCAAGCGGTAAGTCAAATCTATACAAAGCTTTGAGACTACTAGCAGAAACAGCTCAAGGGGGTGTAGTAAACTCACTTGCTAAGGAAGGTGGTCTACCCACAACATTTTGGGCAGGTCCTGAAAAAATTTCCAAAGAAATGCTTGAAGGTAAAATTCCAATACAAGGAGGACCCAAACAAAAAGAACCTCGTCTACGCTTAGGGTTTAGTGATGAAACATTTGGCTATGCTATTTCTCTCGGCTACCCAGGCCCGCTAACTGCAACTTCTTTTTCTCTAGATGCCGAAATCAAGCGTGAAACAATTTGGGTTGGTGAAAATTATAAGCATCCAAGCACCCTGGTCGATAGAGATAGTCATATCATAAAGATCCGAGAACAAAGACAATGGCAAGTCATCGAGCAACACTGTCCTAAATATGAAAGTATATTTACTCAAGCTTCGTATATTGATAAAACACCTGAAATTATAACCCTACGAGAGAAAATCAAACAATGGCGTTTTTACGATCACTTTCGCACAGATATTGATGCTCCAGTACGGGCTCCTCAATTAGGCACTCTTACAACAGTACTAAGTCATGATGGCCACGATCTTGCCTCAGCACTGCAGACTATTATTGACATTGGAGACCAACAATCTCTAAATGAAGCTATCGAAGATGCTTTCCCAGGTAGTAATCTAAATATCAGAAAACATGCTGATGGGCAATTCATTACAGAGCTAAGTCAACACGGTCTACTTCGCCCGCTATCCGCTTGTGAACTTTCTGACGGAACACTACGATACTTATTATTAACAGCTGCGCTATTCACTCCAAGACCTCCTGAACTTATGGTTCTAAATGAACCTGAGACGAGCTTACATTCTGACTTGATACCTCCTCTTGCAAGACTAATTGCAAAAGCATCTACTAAAACTCAAATTTGGGTAATCTCACACTCTAAAGAACTCATAAAATATCTAAGACAACTACCAACCCATAGCATAATTGAAATAGAGAAAGAACTTGGACAAACTAAAATTATTGGACAAAATCTCCTGAATACTCCAAATTGGAGGTGGCCAGATACAAAATAAGCTATATATAATTTTTCTGTATCAATTTTATTTGCTTATCTCACATAGACAGTGTACCATATAGACCGCTTAAATTTTTAAAGTGTGGTGAACTGTATCTGTTCACAAAATTAAGAATTTTTTGCAAAAACTGAGTAATTGACAACAATAAAATAAAGGAAAAAAGATGAAAACGTTTACTGCAAAACCATCAGACATCAAAAGACAGTGGCTTTTGATTGATGCTACAGATAAAACTTTAGGTCGTCTAGCTACAGAAGTAGCAATGATCCTAAGAGGTAAAAATAAACCAGAATATACTCCTCACATGGACACTGGTGATTATGTTATTATCATCAATGCTGAAAAAGTAGCTGTAACTGGTAACAAAAGAAAAGGCAAAATTTACCACCACCATACTGGATATATTGGCGGTATCAAATCAATCTCTTTTGAGAAGCTAATTGCAACTCATCCAGAAAGAGCTATTGAAAAAGCTGTTAAAGGCATGCTTCCTAGAACTCCTCTTGGACGTGCTATGTACAAAAAGTTAAAAGTTTATGCTGGTGAAAATCACCCACATACAGCTCAACAACCTCAAGCTCACAATATTTAATAAAGGATGGTAAAAATGTCAGAATATAATTATGGTACAGGTCGTCGCAAAAGCTCTGTAGCTCGTGTATTTATGAAAAAAGGTACTGGTCAATTCATCGTAAACGGACTTCCATTAGAACAGTACTTATGTCGTGAAACAGATTGCATGGTTGTAAAACAACCTTTAGAGTTAACTAACAACACTGATAGCTTTGATTTTAAAGTAACTGTAAAAGGTGGTGGGACTACAGGTCAAGCTGGTGCTATTCGCTTAGGTGTTACTAGAGCTCTTATCGAATTTGATGAAGATTTAAAACCAGCTCTTCGTGAAGCAGGCTTTGTGACTCGTGATCCACGTAAAGTTGAGCGTAAGAAATTTGGTCTTAGAAAAGCTCGTAGAAGAAGACAGTTCTCTAAGCGTTAATATACGTCATACTACCTTTCTATTATTCTTTTTATTTTTTATCACTAGGAGGATAAAATCTTGTTATTATATACAAAAAAGGATGATATCTATAGCGACATAGTTCGTATGATTCTTCTTATCAAAGGAGCTAATGCAAAGATTATAGATGTTTCTGAAGAAGAAAACTCCAAACACTTAGAAGAATTAAATATCATAACGCCTAATGGTAACATCCCTACTCTTAGTACAGATGAATTTGCTGTATATAGGCTTAGTGTTATTATAGAGGCTATAGAAGATTTGTACCCTTTTCCTCCGATGTTTCCAGTTTTTCCAAAGCAAAGAGCTAATGCAAGAATATTATTAGAATATGTTAATAAAACATTTCTACAAAATATTATTAAATTACAGAGCTCTGATTTGACAGACGAAGAAGCATCTGAGATAAAAGTAAAAATGCAAAAAGATATTATTAGTACTTATAAAACAGTTGTTAGCGAAAGAGAGACAAATGCAGAAAGTAATCCTGATGCGCAAAACATTAACGTTTTGACTCTCATCATAACCTTCGTTTTTTATTACTTTATTAAGCTTAAGATTTCTATACCTACAAAAGATAAAAATATTATTAAAGAAATCAAAGAGCTACTTAGTGAGCCTAATTTCATTAAAACAATTAAAGCACAAGGAGCTTGATATGGCTATGCTTAGAGCTTATGTGGCTAAAGCTACATACAACTGGCTAGTTGATCACGGATTTACACCATATGTCTTAGTTGATACTGAATATGAAGGTGTAATCGTACCTAACAACTATATTGATGAAGATAATAAGATCTTACTAGACCTATCTCCTCAAGCAATACAAGGCTTAGAAATTGACGATAATCATATTAGCTTTGATGCTACTTTTGATGGTGAACCAATTTCGATAAATATTCCTATGGAAGCTGTTTTAGAAGTTTTTTCTAAAGAAACAGAACAAGGAATGTATGCTCGAGAATTTGGTTATGGAATCAATATTAATGAAGGTGAAGATGATGAAACAGTTAATCCTAAAAAATTAGGAGAAACAAACTCAGATAATGTTCTTTCACTAGATTAATTCTCTAGGAATTTTTCCTATCTTATCAGAAATTTCATGTAGTCAATTTATCTGAAACAATATAGCCATCTTTAATTATTAATTTTATGCTTTCATTAGGATTTACCAATAAGTCTATATCCTCTAAAGGGTTTCCTTCAAATACAATGATGTCAGCAAATGCACCTGATTTTATTATGCCTAGTTTATCTACCATATTTAATAACTCTGCATTTTTATAGGTAGCTGAGTATAGAGTTTGGAATGGTGTTTCAACTTGAGATCTAATCTTAAATTCAGTATTTTGATACCTCATTATACCTCCCAATAGATCTGTCCCAAAACCAACATTAATACTATAATCATGCGCAATTTTAATAGCCTCAAGACTATTTGATCGAACTCCACCTAACTTCTCTAAGACATGATCTGGGGTATTAAACTCTTTACCATGAAGATAAAATGCTTCATAAATTGCTAACGTAGGTACAATGAAAGCATTATTTGCAGCAATTATTTTTGCTGCCTTTTCATCAAGGAGATTCGCATGCTCTAAAGATCTTACCCCTAATTTAACGCAGCGTATTAAAGCTTCTGGAGTATAAGCATGTGCCATGACATAAGTTCCATTACGTTTAGCTTCATCAACAATTGCTATTATTTCATCATCAGAGAATTGTAAGTTAGTAATTTTATCTGCTGGTGATGCAATACCTCCAGCTGCCATAATTTTAATCTGAGTAGCACCTTCTCTTAGCTGCTCTCTTGTAGCTTTTAGTACCTCTGGCACACCATCACATATTGTAGAAACATTTGAACCACTGACTTGACAAGAACAAATTTTTGATTCAGTAGTTCCTCTAAAATCTCCATGACCTCCAGTAGCACTGAGGGCCTTACCACTATAAAACAATCTTGGTGTTGTTGCTTTTCTTTTTTCAAAAGCCCGAGCTATTCCATAACCAGCTCCGCCAGCATCTCGTAATGTCGTAAATCCTCTCAGCAATGACTCTTCTGCTGCTTGTAGTGACTCTATAGCCATGAAATCATTTGATATATTATCATTTGCTAGATCCACTGATGCTGCTGAAGATAAATGCACATGAGCATCTATAAGCCCAGGCATCAAAAACCTATCTTTTAAATCTATAATTACCTCAGCACTAAAATTAGAAATTTCATTATCAGTCAATGATAAAATCTTATTATCTTCTACATAAACATAATTATAGTGATTAATTTGATTGTCTTTACCATTAAAAACATTTGCATTTTTTAATATAATCTTAGCCATTTTATATTACCTTTTTTTGATTATTTAGATTCTTTTTCGGTTTTATCAACATTTGTTAAACTTTCTAGATTAATAATCATCTCATCTAGTTGCTTAGTAAAGATATTTAAATCTTTATTATCGATATGTCCCAAAGACTTTTGCCAATTTATGTTTATAAAATCTTGAGTCTTAACTGAAAACTCTTTTCCTAGTTCTGTTAATTCAAAACGCACAACTCTTTTATCTTTTGTATCAACATATCGCTTCAATAACTTCTTAGATAGCAAGCCATTAATCGCTCTAGTAATACTCTGAGGCTCACATCTCATATAGTTAGAGATATCCGACTTTGAAGGTTTATTAAGTGATAAAGTAGCTAGTAAAACAATAGACTCTGTGTAGGTAAAATTTCTTTGCTCCAAATAGTTCATGAATATTTTATACCATAAGGCATTAATTCTTCTCCATTGTTGACTTAAATTTGTAAATTTATCTTGTAACATAAAAGATATATATTTTTTACTTATAATTATATGAAGCATTGCGTTATATTTCAACTAATGATAATATCTAATCCGTAATTATCTAACTAGTCTTGAAACATGATCACATTAAATCAAAAACAAATCTTACTTGACAAAGCTATCATGCAACAAAAATCACCTTTTTTCATAAAAGATATTGCTGGCAAATATATATATATCAATCATCAAGCAGCCGCACTAGCAGATTTAACTCCAGAAGATTTTATAGGATTCGATGACTCAGAAATTTTTGGGGCTAAAATTGGGGCTATATATCGAAAAAAAGATCAAGATATAATTGCTGGTAAAGACATTAATCCTATTGATATTTTCACTGATAAAAAAGGCGTTACAAGAGCATATTTTATATTAAGACAACCTATCTATGATAAGGATAAAATTATCGGAGTATCTGGAATTAGAGCTGATATAACTAACTTCATAGAAAAAATTGCAGCCATCAAAATTTAATTTATATGACAAAAAATATTTTCACAGATAAAAATAATTATATTTTTGCTTCGACGATTACAGCTTCTGTATTTTTTTCTAGCTTAAGCTCATCCTACCTTTACAATCATCAAATGCCACCTATGATTTGGGCTTTTGTTTTTGGGATATTTCTACCTTTTTATCGCTTTGGAAATACTAAGCTTGAACAAATCAAAAGCCTAACCACAAATACAATTCTAGTTCTAATAATGATACTTCTAGCATCTTTTGTCAGTTTGATAAGTTCGCCAATACTGCAAGAACTAGCTCGTGGAATTTTAGTTTTTAATTGTCTATGTTCACAACGATATTTCAATGGTGGGCGTATTTTAATTATATTCTTGATAGTATATGTACTACTTTTTTTCTATCTTGATCCAATTCTATCTGAGAATACTCTATTACCTTCTCTTAATTACTGTCTAACTGGATTATTAATGGGCTACATACCAACCTCATTATTTACAATAATTATGCCAAGTGTTGATATCAAAACTCCGACTATTAATAATGACTCATTTGTTTTTAAACAAGCTATTATCATTACCATCCTTATAGTCTCTGTTTATATAACTGCTAGATTTATACATATAACTAATCCAGCTTGGATTTGCTATTCTATAGTTATAGTATCTACAGGAAATTATATAATATCGATAAAAACATCTCTGCATCGATTAATTGGTACTCTTATTGGTGCCGTTGTAGGTATTGTATTATCACATTTTATTTTTGATAAATATCCATTAGCAATATACTCCTGTTTTATCTTCATTTTTCTTACATATTTTATGATTAATCATAATTATGGACTTGGTATTGTTTTTGCAACGATTTGGTTAATTGCAGTATTTTATTTTCTCAAATCAGATATGACAGTAATCAGATTTACTATAGCACGAATTTTTGACACGCTAATTGGTATAGGTCTTGGAATATTTGCTGAATTCATATTACTTAAGAAACCCAGAAACAATAGACTATAATTTTTTAAAATATCCTAATACCACAGGCAAATACCCAATCATAAAACTTAAAGGTATACACACACTTGCCCAATAGAAAACAAAATCATCTTGATTAAAAATCAAATAGCAACATAAAGCACTTATCACACCTATTACAGTACTTAGAATAGCTCCTAATAAATTAGTCTTGTTACCATAAAACCCATATAGCAAACTAAATGCTAAGGCAGCTATAGGAATATTAAAAAGCAACATTTTATCAAGAACTTGGTCTATAAAAGTATTAGCAAGTATGTAGCTAAAAATTGCAATAATAATTACTGTAATGATATTTTTGTGCTCGCTTTTATTATCTTGAAAATGCACAGAACACATCGAGGCCATAGTATTCCATAATGCTGCTATAGTTGTCAAAGCTATCATAAACATCATAAGATAAAATATAACTAACATAGGTCTACTAAAGAGATTTCGTACAATATACACAAATGCTTCATCAGGATTTGTAGAGCTAATCACTCCTGCATATTTAGCCGTAGTATAGACAGCTATCAAATAAATCAAACTCACTATAAATGATGTAATCAGGACAGCATAAAAAGCTACTTTCTTAGATTTTGCAGCAAATATTTTTTGTCCATACCATGGTGAAAGTATGTAAGTAAATGCTGTAAGAATTGCTAAAGATATAGAAAAAGAAACTGGTAAAGTTGGTATTTGTGCATTATTAATATATCCAAGTGCAGAAGCATCAGCATTATATGCTGAATACCCTAAATATATAAATAGAACTATAGATAATAAAAAGCTCAATTTATCTATTTTTACTATCATCAGTAGCCCATCTCTTATGGTAAATAACAACATTAAACTACAAGCAACCCCACTTATTAACCAATGATTATAAGCAGGAAAAATCTCTTGTAGATAAATTGTAGTAGAGTATATAAAGTTAGCTCCAAACCCCGCCATCGCAGTTAACAAACATAATGCTACTACTAATCCAAATATTGGATTATAACGTTGAGAAAAAAATTCAGAAACACTAATTGCATCAAAGTTTTTCCACTTTTTAGCGACACTAAAAGAATAAAATAATAATCCAGCTAAAAACACAATTCCTAGAGATAGTGCTGAGAATCCATATAAATATCCCAAGCTCGAGAAACCTATTAGAGTTGATACATTTAACTCTGTCATTACAAGAGTAGCTGTAAGTGCAAAAAGTCCTAAACTCTTTCCTGCGGTGTAGTAGTTTTCAGAGTTATTCATTTATAACAATAGTTGAATTGGTTTATAGCTTTTTCTGTGGATATTTAATACACCATATTTTCTTATATTTTCAAGATGCTCTTTTGTCGGATAACCCTTATGCCTGGCAAAACCATATTGTGGAAATAATCTATCATGCTCAAGACAAATATTATCTCTATGTACTTTTGCTAATATTGAAGCTGCAGATATTTCTTGAATTTTTGAATCACCTTTCACAATAGCTTCTGAATTATAATCCCAGTTTGGTAATTTATTACCATCGACCAGCACTTTGTCAAATTGTCCTTTTAAATTATCTGCAACTTGATTCATCGCTTTGAGCGTTGCTTGAAGGATATTTAATTCATCAATTTGCTGAGGTGAAACTTCAACTATTGTATATGCTTTTGCATGAGAAATTATTTGTTCATATAGTGATTGACGTTTTTTTTCTGTTAATTTTTTAGAGTCTGCAAGACCATCAATAGTTTTTTCAGGATCTAGTATTACTCCAGCAGCAACTACAGGTCCTGATAATGGTCCACGCCCTGCTTCATCTATACCAAGGATAATCATTTTAACTTACCCTGATTATCTAATGATGTCAAAAAGCCTCTCAATATATTAACCTCTTGACTCTCTAATTCAGATCTTTGAAAAAGTCTACGCACCTTATCCATTACATGACCAGGTTTATCTTTATCCAAAAATCCAGATTGAAGCATACTGTCTTCAAAATGTTGATATAACCCTTGCAGCTCTTTGACAGAAGCTTTTTTATGCAAATGAGTATATTCAGGAACTTCTTTTAAGTCACTAATCTCTACAGCTTGCTTATAAATCTCATAAGCTACTAGTTGTACAGCTTGGGCTAGATTAAGAGATGTATATCCTTCATTTGACGGAATATACGCATGCACATTACTCATCAAAAGCTCTTCATTTAATAGTCCTGTTCTTTCTCTGCCAAATAATATTGCTATTTTTTCATCAGATTTTTGGATTTTATTAAGTATGTTTGTAGCAACTTTATATATAGGCTCTATAGGCAGAGATACTCTACGCACTCTTGCACTAGTCCCTACTACATAATCTATACCGTCAAGTGCTTCTTGAAGATTAGGTACAATCCTAGCATTTTTCACAACTTCTGTAGCATGACATGATAATGCTATGGCTTCGTCATCTATGCCTTTTTTAGGATTGACTAGCCACAAATTTGTTAATCCCATATTCAGCATTGCTCTAGCAGTGGAACCTACATTGCCACTGTGAGAAGGCTCTACTAAAACTATACGTATATTATTAGATAAATTAGTCATTGTTAGTATTAATAATTAAATTATACAAATCATCAGAACTTTCAGCTTGCTGAAAATATTGCTGGGTTCGATCCTCTTTTAGATAAAGGGCTAACTGCTTTAATAATTCCATATGAATATCTGATATCTTATCTGGAAAGAAAACACCAATAGCTATTTTAATATCATCGTCTATGGAATTATCATAATAACTATTTTTCAATGTAACTATCATTATTCTAGTAGTCATAAGGTTTTCAACCCTACAATGAGGAATATAAATATTCTTGCCAATATATGTATTACCGATTCTCTCACGCTTATAGATGTTTTTTAGAACGATATCTTCACTTATATCTGGATAACTATCAGATACTCGATTTGCTAAAAACTCAATTAAGCGCTTTTTTGACTCAATATTTAAATTTAAAATTATATCTTTTTTACTTATTAGAGCTTTTAAGTTCATGAATTTTATATAGAAAAATATAACAAGATACTTATTCAGAATGACCAGTCGCGTGGTTATCTCTCAATTTATTCTTATGTTTTTTTATCTGACGAGCCAATTTATCTTCAAGCATATCAATAGCTGCATATAAATCTTTATCATCCGCCTTCGCCACAAATTCACTACCTGGAACTGTAACTATAGCTTCTGCCACTTGATGATCTTTTTCAACATCTAAAATTACTTTTGTTGAAGTGATGTTGTCAAAATAATGTCCTACCTTACCAATTTTCTCATTAACATAACTTTTGATTGGATCAGTAACTTCAACATGTCTACCAGTAATTTGAATATTCATATAAACCTCCAGATTTTGAATAACACGCCCACAGAATTATATGGAGCTCTGTTTTAATAACCACCTAAGTGATATACTTGTATTCATATTATACAAGCTAAATACTATAAAGCAAAGCAATGAACAACAATGTAAAACAAATTTTAACCTCTCTAGGTCTTATTGCGGTAGCAGTTATATCATTTATTATTTTTGCTCCTTTATTTGTTTTTCTAATTATTTTTTTTATGATTTTCTCATTTTTTATACGTAGGAAAATAATTAAAGAAAATCCCGATTTTTTTAAGCAATATACAAATAAAAAAGGTCGTGTGATAGATCAAGAAGAAGATGATACTGATATTAACTCAAACTACAAAATAAAATAAATATGTATACTAAAGATACTATAGTTGCAGTTGCAACACCCCAAGGTAATGGTGGTATAGGTATAATACGTATCTCTGGCGTAAATGCTTTATCAATAGCCGAAAAGCTCACAAAAAAACGTCTCAAACCTAGATATGCCACATTCTGTAATATTTATAATGCAAATGAAATAGTTGATCATGGTATTGTAATATTTTTCAATTCTCCTAATTCATATACTGGTGAAGATGTTGTTGAAATACAAGCACATGGCAATCCTTTTATACTTAACTTAATAATCAAAGCCACCCTAGAATGTGGCGCTAGAATGGCAAATGCTGGAGAGTTTACAGAAAGAGCATTTCTTAATAACAAGCTTGATTTAGCTCAAGCTGAAGCTGTAGCTGATATTATTAATGCATCTTCAGAAATAGCTGCAAAATCAGCAGCAAAGTCTCTTCAAGGAGATTTTTCTAGAGAGATTAATAGTCTTTTAGAAAAACTTATCTATCTACGAATGTATGTTGAGGCATCTATTGACTTTCCAGAAGAGGAAATCAACTTTTTAGAAGATCAAAAGATTCATACCAGTTTACAAGAAATATATAAAACAATTCTCGATGTCAAAAATAGTTGTAAACAAGGAGCGATCCTTGTTGAAGGCGTAACACTAATACTAGTCGGTAAGCCTAATGCCGGTAAATCTAGTCTTTTAAATGCTCTAGCTGGTAAAGAGTCTGCCATTGTAACATCAATAGCAGGTACAACTCGAGATATTGTAAAGGAGCATATTCAAATAAATGGTGTTCCAATGCATATTATCGATACTGCTGGATTACGTAGCAGTGATGATGTTATCGAAAGCGAAGGAATCAAAAGAGCAATCAAAAAGATTCAAGAGGCAGATCAAATATTATTTGTAACTGATGACTATACAAATAGCCAGGTTAAATTTAGTGATATAAAGGATATAATACCTGAATTTTATAATCAAATACCTAAAGATATAGATATTACTTATGTTCACAATAAGATAGACCTTCTTGAAGAAGCGCCTATGAATCATAATAATCATATTTATATATCCGCAGGTAACAACATAGGTATTGATAAGCTAAAAGATCATATTCTTGCCAAAGTTGGTTATACAACTCAAAATGAGAGTGTTTATACAGCTCGTGAGAGACATGTTACAGCTATAAATAATGCTTTTGAACATATCAAACTTGCTAGAGAGCAATTAGAACTTGGGAATGGAGAACTCTTAGCAGAAGAATTATTAATAGTTCAAGAGCATCTTAACTCAATCACAGGAGAGTTCAGCTCTGATGACCTATTAGGAGAGATTTTCTCAAGCTTTTGTATTGGAAAATAGTATAAAAAACTTCTTTTTTACTTATAATTAGTTTTAACCATAGTTATATCATCTTCTAACTGACGACTATTAAAAGGTTTGTTAATATTCTTATCAACCTCTACTGTTTTAACTTTACTGCTAGTTATATTTAATGAATTACCAGCTACTATCGCATACAAATCTGCACTAATAATCAATATAACAAAAACTACTAATACTTTATTCATTTAATAATCCTGCAAACAAACATTAACAAATTTAACAAACTCTTGCTCAAGATTATTTCTAACTCCAGTTGCTCTTACCAAATAAAAGTTAGTTTCGCCAAAATAATAATCATTAAGCACTGGTAATATATCTAATTTACTATTAGCAAAAATATCCAAAGTATTAACAATCTTATTACACTTAGTTGCTAAACTAATATCGAATATAAGATTATTAAAAAATAGATTTGGATTAATACTAACCTCCTCTTTAGAGTCATCTCCCTCTAAAAAACCTGTCAAACTAGTCTGATATTTATCATGACTTAAGAATCCAACAACATCATGATTTTCTAAATCTTTCAGAGATTTTGGCTGTCCATATTTTTGAATATACTCTTCACTAGCGTAAAGTTTATTTTTGGCTCTTACTAACGTTTTTATAGTACAGTTTGTAACTAAAGGTTTTTTAATAGTAATTGCTATATCGAAATCATCCTTAACCAGATCTACTACTCCTGCAGTATAACTAAATACTAATCGGACATTTGGATATCTAGCATAAAATAAATCCAATCTATCAGCTAGTATGTTATCAAGAAAAAGTTTTGGTATACCTACCTTTAAAGTTCCCGTTATTTCTTTAGATTTATTCATTAGCTGCTGAAATATTGAACTTGCTTCTTGCTCAATATCTTTAAAGTTTTTATAGAATGACTCTCCATCTTCAGTCATTTCTATTAAGCCTCTTGAGTTACGCTTAATCAATTTCATATTTATAGATTCTTCTAAGCTTTGAATTCTACGAGAAACTGTACTTTGAGAAATATTTAAATGTTTAGCTAATTCTGTAAATGTACCTATATTAATAAGTTTAATAAAAATAAAAATATCATCAAAATTCATCACTAACCTCATTTGCGCATAGCTGTTATGCATTTTTTGCTACAGACAAATTAATACTACTACAAATATAATAGCCATGTAAGCTGATAAATTAACTTTAGCTTTTTAAACAACAAATAAGGAAATAAGTAATGAGAAAAACACTATCAAAAATTATTTTAAGTAGCGCAATATTAGCAACATCAATACCAGCTATGGCTTGCTCCGAAATTAATCATGACTTTGGAGGTAACGTAGGAGCATACACCACAAGAACTATGGATATGTTCATAGACCTTAAGCCAAATTTGACTGTATATCCAAGAGGTACTAAAGAAACTGGTAATTTGAGAGATAACCAAATGAGTTGGACAGATAAGTACGGATATGCGACCATAGAAGAAACTTTACCTATAGATTTTTCAGCCGAAGGGGTAAATGAGAAAGGATTAGCTGCTCACCTGCTTTATTTAGGAGATACTGTCCAACCTAAAAGAGATCTAAGCAAACCAGGAGTTAATGGATTTAATTGGATTAACTATGTGCTAGGAAACTACTCAACTGTGGAAGAAGTTCTAGAAAATCTAGATAAATACCAAATATATGTACCGACGGTAAAAATGAATGGAGAAGATGTGAATCTTCCAATTCACTATATGATAGAAGACAGAACAGGAGATAGTGCTGTCTTAGAATATATTAATGGAAAATTGACTGTCCATAGGAATGTAAAAGCTATAACCAATGAGCCTAGTTACGCAAAGCAACTAAAAACGCTAAAAGAAGCTAAAAAACTAGGACTTTATAATGTAGATAAACTGCCAGGTGGTGCTAACTCTGGATATAGATTTGTAAGAGCTAATTTCATTAGTGAAAACTTACCAGATGCCGACTCTGCTGACCAAGCTGTTAACTATATGTTTGCAGCATCTGACTCATTATCAGTACCATTTGTTAAGGGTTACAAAAATGAGGATTTAAGTAATCCTAGTTTAGAAGATAAATGGCCAACACAATGGAAGTCAGTAACATCAATGTCTCATAATACCTTGTATATTTACGACACATTAGTTGGTAATAGAATTTTTGTTAATCTTAATGAGGCTAATTTAAGTGAGGGACAACCAATTAAAAGCATATCAGTTATGGATAAATCTTTAACTGGAGATGTAACTAACAAACTAACTCCTAAGGATAAATAAAACTCAGGCCTAAGTAACTTTAATGCTTTTCATCAGTAATTTCTCAACTATCCAAAATCAATATAAGTTTTAGTGACTATGTTCATGTATGCATAACTGCTATGTAGCTTTTGCTAGAGACATATCACCACTACTACATATATACTAAATATTAACTAGATTATAATAAAAACATAAAGGAACAAATGATGAAAAAAATACCTCTATTAATTTTGATATCAGTTATAACTGCTACTTTTGCTAATGCTAATCCAACTAAGTTAAGATCTTACTCTGTTGGTATCAAACGTAATCATATATCACTTTATGAGTCTCACAATATCACAAAAGCAACTCATTATTATACTCATTACAGATAATTAAAAGATTCTACAGCAAACATTTTGCTAAAATTACCTAATTTAAAATATAGTAAAAATATCATGATCTCTCTAATAGGCAAAACTCCTATTATCAAACTAAAAACCAACAACGCTCATAACTTGTATGCCAAGTGCGAATGGCTTAACCCTACAGGAAGTATAAAAGATCGAGTTGCAAAATATATATTAGATAATTTAATCAAAAATAAAAAGATAAGCTCTGAACAAGCAATTATTGAAGCAAGTTCTGGCAATATGGGAACTTCGCTAGCTGCAATTGGAAAATTATATAATCATCCCGTATATATTACGTGTCCAGAAAAAACTGGAAGAATAAAAAGAGAAATGATCAAAAGTTTTGGAGCAAATTTAACAATATGCAAAAATACTGCCAATCACACAGATGCTGATTTTTATGTAAATAAAGCTAAGCACTTAGCAAAAGATTTAGATGGAGTGTTAATTAATCAATATGACAACCTACTAAATACAGAGTGTCATTACAAAACTACAGGACAAGAAATAGTCAACTATTTTTTAACTCACTCAAAAAATATAGACTTCTTTATAACAGTTGGAGGATCTGGTGGAACTATTACTGGTTGTGCTAAAAGAATAAAAGAGATATTCCCAGAAACTAAAATTCTTATGCCAGACCCTAAAGGATCTGTTTATTACGATATTTTTTATCACGGAAAACCAATAGAGCAAAATATATACAGTTATAAAGTTGAGGGCCCAGGTAATCCCGTATTTTGTAAGTCTATGGACTTATCATACATTAATGAAATAATTCAATTCACAGATAAACAAGCTATACAAGGATGTAACGAACTAGCCCAAGAGCAAAGTATTTACGCTGGACACAGTAGTGGTGCAAATTATTTTATAGCCAAAAAGCTAATTGAAAAGCTTCCTAAAGACAAAAGCTACAACATCTTAATTATGATTTTGGATAATGGTATGAAATATAGTTTCGACTAGTCTTAGAAAATATAAAATGAAATGATATTCAAATACTGCTATTATTAAGTTGATGTATCAATATAATAGGAGTGTTTAATATGCCAGGGATTTTAATCAGTTATATATTTCTTTTTCTTGCGGTTTTCCTATCTTGGTTTAGCTGGCGCTGGGGTATCATAGTTTTCAGTATATTTCTTGTTGTAACTAGCTTAGTTTTCTTGCATCATGCCACAGACCATTTAATGATTTATTTATAAGTTTGGAGGCTTAATAATATGAAAAAGTATTTTAAAAATGATTTAATAAAGCTTCTGAATACTATTGAGGTCTTGGGTATTACAGTTATTATTGTATCCGCATTCTATTTTCAATTTGTAATGGGAGAAATCCCTTGCCCATTATGCCTTTTGCAAAGATTAGGCTTGCTAGCTATAGGTTTTGGGTTCCTGCTAAATATACGTTATAGCGTAAGACCAAGCCATTATGCACTCTCACTATTAGCTGCTGTTTTGACAGCATTTATATCAGTAAGACAAATAGCCTTACACGTAACAGATCCTGTTGGCTATGGATCAACTGTCTTTGGGCTACATATGTATACTTGGGTGTTTATTATATCTATGGTAGCAGTTATTTATATAGCTATTGTTATGTCTTATCCAGATCAGTATGAAATAAATAAACACCCAGATAAAGTAAAATTAGCTAAAAATAAAAAGATTAGATTCTTAACTCATGCAGCATTCATCATATTCATTATTGCTATTTTTACAAACGTCGCATCAACATTCATTGAATGTGGTATACATGAATGCCCAGATAATCCAACAAAATACATTCTCGCATAAACTCTAAATAATGCTACATGATTTATCCTAATAAGATATTTCTTTATTAGCAATAAAATAATATATAATTAATAGATGTAATATCTGATACTGTTTATAGCAAAGTATTATAAGGAGCTTAAGATATGAAGTCGAAGCTATTAATGTACCTATTATTGCTATCATATTCAGCCTACCCATATGCATCTCCTACTATTATTAATAAAGAAACATCCAACAACCAGATACTACAATCAATATCTAAAGAATTAACTAATGCTGAAATAGAAACACAATCTTTGATCAATAAACAACAACAAACTAAGGCTGATGATGATTCTTTTGAAATGTATAGTAATAAGGTAGTTGCTAACCATAATAATTAGTTAATATCATTTTGTATTTAAACAAATTGATAAGGATAATTTAAATTTGTTAGTTATAAAAACACAAAGCCCCATATATTTATGAGGCTTTTTGTATTGCTTATCACGATAAGTCTTTGATATTTGAATAAGATGGCGATTACCT
>NZ_VXKP01000005.1:0-141131 GCF_008711455.1 Francisella sp. XLW-1
TTGTCGAAGATAGAAAAGGACATGACTGGAGATATGCTATAGATAATAGTAAGATTCAGAACCAGCTAGGTTGGAAACCATCACAAGACTTTGAGAAAATGTTTAAAGAAACTATTGAATTTTATTTATAGTGGAGGCTAATTGTGGCATATTATTCAGAAATTCAGTTAGCAACGTTTGGTTTTAAATCACTAGGTAAGAATGTAAAAATCAGTGATAAAGCCAGTATATATAATCATGAGCAAATAGAGATTGGTGACAACTCTAGGATAGATGACTTTTGCGTAGTCTCAGGCAATATTAAAATAGGTCGTAATGTCCATATTACCCCTAAGTGTTTGGTCGCTGGAGGCACTGAGGGTATAGTTTTTGAGGATTTTACTACTATCGCCTATGGTGTAATGGTTTTTACACAGTCAGATGACTATAGCGGTGACATGATGACAAACTCAACCGTGCCCATGAAGTACAAAAACGAATATAAAAAAGCCATTATAATAAAAAAACATACTATAGTCGGGGCAGGCTCTACTATTATGCCAGGAGTAATACTTGCTGAAGGAACTTCTGTAGGTGCTATGTCACTTATTTTAAAAGATACAAAGCCTTGGTGTATTTATGCTGGATCTCCAGCAAAGATAATAAAACAAAGGAGTAAAGGTTTGTTAAATTTAGAAGCTAAGTATCTAGAGAGTGAAGGTTAAGTATGAAACTATCTATAGTGATACCACTGTATCAAAATGAAAAAAATATACCTATCACTTATTCAAAGCTAAAAGAAGAAGTAATCCCATATTTAGATAACTATGAAATAATATTTGTCGATGATGGCTGTAAGGATAACTCATATCAAGAGGCTATGAAATTGCGAGAAATAGATAATAATGTAAAAGTTATTAAGCTCTCGAGAAATTTTGGTCAACATGTGGCAATATATGCTGGGTTAGAACATATATCTGGTGATTGTGCTGCTGTCATATCGGCAGATTTACAAGATCCTCCTAGCTTGCTAGTAGAAATGGTTGAAAAGTATAAACAAGGAAATAAAGTAGTGCTTGCCATTAGAGAATCAAGAGATGAAAAATGGTCGCAAAAACTTTTTTCAAAAGTATATTATAAGTTAATGCGAAAGTTTGCCATAAAAGATATGCCAAAGGGTGGCTTTGACTGTTTTCTGGCGGATAAACAAGTCATAGAAGTACTAACAAGCATAGAAGAGAAAAACACATCATTATTTGCACAGGTGCTTTGGTTAGGTTTTAAACGAGCTGAAATTCACTATACTCGGCGCTCAAGAGATATTGGTAAATCTGGCTGGACACTTTCAAAAAAAATAAAACTCGTAGTTGATTCACTACTGGCATTTTCATATGTGCCAATCAGAGCTATTTCTATTATAGGTATAGTTGATTGTATCATATGCGTCATAATGGCTATATATATTATCTTACAGAAAATATTGTTTGGAGCAAACCCTGGTTGGTCATCTATCATGGTAGTTATATTATTTACATCTGGGGTTCAGATGCTCACACTTGGTATTATTGGTGAATATCTATGGAGAAACTTTGATGAAAGTAGAAAAAGACCTCTGTATGTGCTGGATAGTAAGCATGGTTTGTGACTTTATTCGTAAATACGCATCTTTTATCAAGTTTTGTATTATAGCTGTTGTATATAACTTATTTGCATATCTGATCTTTGTAATATTTATATTATTGGATGCTAATTATCTAGTTGCTAGCACTATAGCTTTTATATTAGGAGTCGTTGTTAGCTTAGTCATGAATAAATCATTTGTTTTTAAAACTAGAAAATATAGCGTGAGGCTAGTCACAAAATATCTATTATTTTATATATTTTTACTATGCTTTAATCTTTGTTCCCTTCATATGGCAGTCAGCACATTTGATATAAATGTGTATGTTGCTCAGATTATTGTTATCGGATTATCAGCTTTGGTATCATATAATATAATGAGAGTTTTTATATTTAATACCTCTGTGGGGGATAAGAGTGAAAAATAAATATTTATTAATATCAACTTTTTTTTTATTCTGTATTTGTTTATTAATATTTTATGATTCGTATTATTTGCAAGTATGGTCCTCTAATCCTCATGGAGTAAGTGATATTCCTGATCATACCTCACTTATATTAAAGTTTGAAAAAACTAATGGATTTCCTGTTTATAGCTTTTGGTATGTGCTAGTATATCTATGTTCCTTTATGTCAAGCAGTTACGATACATTGGCATATGTTAGCATTATGTTGCTATCATTTCTTATAATAATGAAATATCTAATAACATATCGAATTATATCCTTTGGTAATAAACATAAGGATCAAGATTTATTTTTGGTAATAATAAGCATTACAATGATGTTTGTAATGCCTATAGTTAGTTTTTACAGTAACTCAAGAGGATATGTTCATATATACTTGGGTGGTATATCACCTAACCAATGGCATAATAGCACTTTAATTTTAGCAATGCCATTTTATTTATTGTTATTCGATTATTCTATTAGAAAAATTTATACTAATAATGTTAATTTCATTATTATTTTAATCCTTATTGCAGTAAGTATATTAGCAAAGCCCAATTTTGTACTAGCGTTTATTCCATGTTTAGTTATTTATACAATTTTATTATCAATAAAGTCATCAGAAAAGAAATGTAGCATAACAAAAGCTATTATTATTATATTGGTATCTTCGCTGCTATTAATGTTTCAGTATTATTATACATATATAAACAATGATACTTTTATACACCCATCAAAAACAATTTTTGCGCCATTTTTGGTTTGGAATTTGTATTCGACTCATATATGGCTATCATGTTTGCTTTCATTTGCATTTCCTCTAGCGGTATCGGTGATTTATTTTAATCAAATAAAAAAAGATATATATGTAAAGATTGCTTGGGGCACTGTTTTGATTGCAACATTAATGGTGGCTTTGTTAGCAGAGTGGCCAAATTATAGTGCTGGTAATTATTTTTGGGGAGCAATAGCTGCTAACTTTATACTTTTTATTTATTGCACAAGATTTCTGATGGCACAAAAGCTATGCTTCAAAAAGATTTTTTGTTACTGTATACTTGTATTTCATCTTGTTTCAGGAGTTTTGCTTTTATTATTATTTTTTTATAAAGGAAACACTCTTATTTTTTAAAGTAGTTTAATAACATAGGAATTCCCAATGATACCATTTAACAAACCTTGTATAGTGGATAATACTATAGATACTATAAAAGAGTCTTTTAACACAGAAAAGGTCTCTGGTGATGGTATTTTCACTAAAAAATGTAATCAATGGTTCGAAGATAAATTTGAATGTAAAAAAGCATTATTAACGACCTCATGTACTCATGCTCTAGAGATGGCAGCTATACTCATAGGTATTCAAGAGGGTGATGAGGTTATTATGCCATCATATACTTTTGTATCTACTGCAAACGCCTTTATATGGAGAGGGGCTAAGGTGGTTTTTGTAGATATTCGCTCAGATACGATGAATATTGATGAAGCAAAGATTGAGTCTGCTATAACGCGTAAAACAAAAGCAATAGTCCCTGTACACTATGCTGGAGTGGCATGTGAGATGGATACTATTATGGAAATTGCAAATAGGTATGGTTTATATGTAGTAGAAGATGCTGCACAAGGAGTTATGTCAACATACAAGGGTATAGCCTTGGGAACTATAGGGGATATTGGTTGTTTTAGTTTTCATGAAACTAAGAATTATTCTATGGGTGAGGGAGGAGCTATTATTATAAATAATCCTGATTTTGTAGAGAGAGCGGAGATAATTAGAGAAAAAGGTACAGATAGAAGTAAGTTTTTACGAGGGCAAGTCGATAAGTATACTTGGGTAGATATGGGTAGTTCTTATTTGCCGAGTGATATAAATGCTGCTTATTTATACTCTCAGTTAAAGATGGCTGATGAAATTAATGATAAACGAATTGTTCTATGGGATGAATATGCTAAAGAGTTAAAAGAGCTAGAAGAAAAAGGTTATATTTCTTTACCTAAAGTACCAAGCGAATGTAAGCATAATGCCCATATGTTTTATATAAGGACAAAATCATTGGAAGAAAGAACAAACCTTATAGATTATCTAAAGGATAATGGAATTATGGCTGTATTTCACTATGTGCCATTACACTCATCACCATTTGGTGAAAAGTATACATCATTTAATGGTAATGATATTTATACCACGAAAGATAGTGAAAGATTGGTTAGATTACCTTTGTATTATGATTTGACTAAAAAAGATATTCGCCATATTTGTAGACATTTGTTTGACTATATGAGTTCTAAAAAATGTTAAATAAAATTAGCAATATACCTGATAAATATTTGAGAGTAGATATTCGTTCCATTGCAACCATATCATTTGTAATTTACTATTTATGGATTTTTATATATACAGAGCAAAATTTTCAACAATTTAGCTATCTTAGAGTTTTATTTGCTGCATTAGCTTTTTTAATTTTATTCCTATTTATGGTTAAATTGTTTGTGAGAGATTTTTTTAAAGATAGGTTGAATGTCGGCTATGTTGATATTGTAACTTCTATCTTTATTGTGTTTGTTTTAATTGTATTTACAAAATCAATTATGTTATTTTGGATGAAGCCAGGTAGTTATGATCCTTTTTATCCATTATTAAATGCGGAATCGGGTCTTTGGCATAGAGATACAGCATTTCATGTGTCACTTATTCAAAGTATACTTAATTTTGGTTATCCTAGTATTGCTGAGAATAATACGCCTATTACTATATATCATGCATTGAGCCATTATATAGATGCTATCATTGTTTGTCTTGTAGGAGTTCAGCCTTATGATAGTTATGGTTTATTTTTTTGTTTTAAAATATCTTTATACTTATCTAGTATCTTAGTTTTTGTAACTTCAATTTTTAGAAAAAATAGTATTATAGCTCTGTTATTATCTCTTCTGATACTGATATATTTGTTTAATGATATGTGGGGAAATGCTGTTGGTTCCGAAGGCTTGTGGTTTACTTCTGTTTTGCTTCTATTGAGCTTTGGTTTTACTATTGAAAAAGTTTCTAATAGTGAATACACATTTAAATCATTTGTTGTAATAAGCATTTTAATTATTACTATTTCTATAGGAAAAGTGTCAACTGGCTTTATGTATGCTTCATTTATAGGTTTTTTGCTTTTATTCAATCATTACAGAAATAAATATGTTTATGTTACAGGTATTATTTGGTTAATATTTTTCTATTTTTTCCAGAAACTTTTAGTTGGAGTTGCAGGAGGAGAAGTAATTCAAGAGAGTTTAACCTTACTACAGATCATCGAGCAATATATATCATACTTTATTCATCCATCTTTTAGATTATGTGAATCTTATATACTACTTTTTATAATATTTATTCAGAGTGCTTTGTTTAGAAAAAATAAAAGGTTTTATTTTTTTTTGCCGGCTTTTTTAACACTTATGGTTTTAGGTTTTGTAGTATCTTCGAATAAAGAGTTAAGTACTGCAGATATAATGTATTTCGAAATTGGTTATAATTCAATATTAAGTATGCTTGTTATATATATGCTAATTAACCAATATAATAATTCTAAAGGCAGAATGCCTTATAACATCTTATTTGTGACATTACTGTTACTAGCTTCTCATAGCTATTTAGCAGTTTTTAGTAATTCTCAATTGAGCATACGACTACCAAACTATTATCAAAGTTATACGCCATTATTGAATGGTAAGAGTACTTTATATGGCTTTAGAAATTATTTATATAAATATATGCAACAGCATAATTTAACTAAAAGAAATTCAGTATTATATATACCAAAAGAGATATATAATACTGAATTAGAAATGTATATAAAAAAATATCCTTATCCTGGTAATAAGAACTGGACGGGAATGCTAATATATGCTATTAACGGAGTTCCTTTGCTATACGGTGCAAATAGCAAACCTAGTGATGGTTATGGGTATATAGATTATGGTAAATCAGCACAGTGGGTATCTCAAAACGATTTTGATACTATTTCAGCATGTAATATTGCTGATGGTAAAACTATTATAGTTGTGGACAGCTATATTAATAAGAAATTAGATTTAATACGTTGTTAATACTATTATATATTGCTTTTATTTGACTAGTAATATCATGCTATAGTAGACATAAATACAATACGAGAAAGAGTTGTGCTGGAAACACTTTTGAGATTTTGAGAGAATATTTAGAAATTATTAGGTTTTACTTATAATACAGTGAAGCCTGCTGATATTTTTTAAGGTGATTATTGAAAATGAATAAGTCTGTTTTGTCTAAGATGTTTCCAATAGGAAGCGCTAGAAGAGAAGTTGTCAGTAAAGTCTATCGTAAGTTTAGACCGAGAAGTGAGTCTGAGCTTATTAGACAGGGGTTTCTAGCAGGATCAAAAGCATTTGATGAAAGTAAAGAAACTATAATACTAATCTCTCATCAGTCGTCAGCGACTGGAGCACCTCTTTTAGGACTTAATATAGGTATGTCTCTAAGTGAGAAGTTTAATCTTATCCATTATGTGATGGACAAAGCTGAAATACATGATGATTTTAAAAAAGATTGTGTCTTACTGATAGAAGAGTTAGCTGAGAGTACTAAAAGTACATCATTAAAGATTTTAAAAGAGGTTAGCAAAGATTTCTCAATAAAGGCTGTTATTGGTAATTCAGTAACAACTTATTCGGTTCTAAGTAGTGCTAGTGACCTAAAGCTACCAACTTTATCATTAATTCATGAATTTGCAGGTTATGTTGAGTCGGCAAAGATAATGTTAGATACAATTATTGAGGCTGATAGAGTTATAGTTCCAGCTGAAATTATCAAAACTTCAATAATGGAGCAGTTAGCCAAGGCCGCTATGATTTTTAATGAGCCGTCAAATATTGTTATACAACCTCAAGGTAAACTTCCATACATACCTAGTAGCTATGGTAGTCCAGATAGTGTCGAGCAGATATTAAAGAAGATAGATGTTCAAGATAGGAACGACTACAAAATAATTGTTGCGGCAGGTTCTGTTCATATTAGGAAAGGTGTGGATTTGTTCATATACCTTTCAAAATATATAAAGAAATACTATGATGGTAAATGTAAGTTTGTTTGGGTTGGGAGTGGACTTAAGGAATCAGATTGTTCATTTTCATTTTTATTAAAAAGAGAAGTTAAGAGTTTGGGGCTAGAAGATGACTTTGTATTTTTAGGTCATCAACAGAATTTAGATAGTATTCTATCTATAGCGGATATGTTTTGTTTAACTTCTAGAATGGATCCTTTTCCAAATGTAGTGGTTGATGCTCTTGAAGCTAATGTTCCTGTAGCATGTTTTAGAGGAGCGTCTGGATCTGTAGAATTTCTTGAGAAACATAATGCAAAGGCAATAATTGTAGATTATTTAGACACTCACCAGCTTGGATATGAGATTGCTAAATATCTAAAAAAAGCTACCGTTGAGGACACTCATAACTCAAAAATAGTCAAGCAACATCTTGATTTTGGTAAATATGTTGATTTTTTAATTGAGCAGATAGATATTTGCGAAAAATATAATGCTGAAAATCAGAATATTTTAGCAAATATTGAAAAATCAAAATATTTTGATCGTGAATATATTAAGCTTTCTGAGTTAGAAGATAACTATGAGTTTTGTTATGTTCAGTCTGTTTATCACTACATACTAAGTCAACGTAAAGGATTATATCGTCTGACTCCAAATCCGTGTGCTGGCTTTTCAACCTATAAATGGGCTCTAGAAAATGATTCATACAATAAAGTTCCATTATATGAAGCTATAAAAAATAATGTTAATTCTACACATGAGTGCCACAAGACGCCATTTGATTTTGAGACAAAATATAGTGGCAAGCTTGCAGTGCATCTACATCTGTATTATGTTGATTTGGCTGAGGAATTTAATCAATATTTTAAAAATCTCCCAGGGTATGATCTGTATATTACAACTATTGGAGATGAAGATGCTTTGAGCATTAAAGAGATGTTTAAAGATAGTGGTGCTAATAATATAGAAGTTATAAAAGTTGAAAATATTGGTCGTGATGTTGCGCCAATGATATTTGATCTTAAAAATAAGATATTTAATCGCAAATATGATGTTATTGGTCATTTCCATAGTAAGAAATCTGTAGGTGTTGCAAATAATTTAGGAGATAGATGGAGAAAGTATCTATTAGATAATCTAGTAGGTTCTCAAACTATAGCAAACTCTGTTCTAAGTTTGTTTGAAAATGAGAAAGTGGGTCTTGTTTTTGCTGAGGATAGGCATTTTATGGATATGGGAGATAATAAGTCATATATCGATGAGTTAGGTGCTATTCTAGGACTATCAGAAGTAAATGAGACTCCGTTGTTCCCATTAGGAAATATGTTTTGGGCAAGGGTTGATGCCATCAAAGATATGTTTGAGTTGGAAAAGGATATAGTGATACAGCCAGAGCCTCTTCCATATGATGGCAGTTTCATGCATGCTTTAGAGAGAATAACGCCAGCTGTTGTAAATAAGAATGGCTATAAGTATGTAACAGTCTATAAGGATGGTACATCGTGGTAGTCGGAGGAGGTCAGTTAGCTCAAGTATTTCATAATTACCGAGACAATGATAGTATCGTTATTTTTGCTAGCGGAGTCTCTAATTCTAGCTGTACTGATCAAAAAGAATTTGATAGAGAAAAAAAACTTCTCGAAACTATACTCAAAGATAATTCTGATAAAAAGTTTGTATATTTTAGTAGTTGTGCATTATCAGCTGAAAATTATCCTAAAAACTCATATTATGCTCATAAAATACAGATGGAAAGCATTATAAAGAAGCTTTCAAATAAATATTTTATTATTAGGCTTCCACAACTATTTGGAAATCTAAAACTGCATAATACTCTAATAAATTATATTTATCATGCTATTAAAAGTAATAATATAATGAGTGTATATTCAGATGCATATAGATATGTTATTGAGATAGAAGATGTTAGGAAGTTTGTTGATTCATATTTGGCAAATGGTGCCCTATGTTCTACTATTGATCTTGCTAATCCATATAGATATAAGATTTTAGAGATTATAGAAACTTTTGAAAATCTTCTTAACAAAAAGGCTAACACTATAATTATACAGAAACAAGATAAATATATTTTAGACCTCAGTAAGCTTAATAGGTATATCCAGGAAAATAATATTAATATAGAGTTTGGAGAAGGTTATCTAAAAAACAAACTTTATGAAAAAATAAAAAATATAAATGGCGTATAGAGTAATACTAGCGAGTTATTTAATCTTATTGTATTTATGATTATAATGTCTAGCATATAGTTATCTAAGTTTTATAAGTAATGTCTAAATTAAGAAGTGAGAGTCAAATATTATCACATTGGCAAAATAATAAACCAATATTGAGTGTTTGTTGCACTGCATATAATCAAGAGAAATATATTGAAAAGGCTTTAGAAGGTTTTTTATCTCAACAAACAGATTTTCCATTTGAAATAATCATAAGTGATGATTGCTCGACTGATAGAACTACAGAAATACTTAATAGTTATCTTGAGCAATATCCAAATATTATTAGATTAGTTTATCAACAACAAAATCAATACTCAAAAGGGGCTTTGCCTATAAGAGACTTTATTTTACCCGTCGTCAGAGGTAAATATATAGCATTGTGTGAAGGAGATGATTATTGGACAGATTCTACTAAATTACAGCAGCAAGTTGATTTTTTGGAACAGAATCCTGAATTCATGGGTTGTGGTCATAATACCAGATTTTTAATCAATGGAGAGTTGACTGATAGATTATTTGTAGATTTTAGTAATAAGAAAGATAGTTATAAATTTGATGATTTTATTGATTCCGCTTATTTGCATACAACATCTTTAGTTTTTAGATATGATGCACATAAAAGTCAGATTAATGAATACCTTGCTAAATACTCATCTGTTAAACGTAATGATGTATATATGTTGTTGGTATTTTCAAAATTTGGTTCAATAAAATATATAGATAAAATCATGTCTGTATATAGGATGAATGATGGTGGTATATGGAGTGGCGCGGATGAGCAAGCACAGCTAATTATGTTTTTGCATGGTTGTGTAGATTTTAGCTATATATTTGGTGAGGAGTACAGAGATAAATTTCTTTACTCATTCGCTAATACATTAAGTGAAAGTGTAGGTGCTACTACACCAAATTTTATGTCAGAAGTGTTAAAAGAATTCTCAATAAGAGATTTTGAAGTTACTGTAGAGAGTTTTGCAAGATTTAAAAAAAGAGATAATGAGACTATTAGAGAATGTAGTGAGTATATTGAGTTTCTTGAAAAGCAAGTTAATGATAATAGTATCAAATCACTGATTATAAAGTTTGTTAAAGTAAGTGGGCTTTACAATATTTTTGAGAAGCTAAAGAGATAAGATAGATAATTATTTTAAAAATGAAATGAAACAATTATTTTATGTAGTATTATTATTTATAAGTGCAACTTTGAGATTAATACATTGAGTCATATAAAGTACAGAAAAGATATAGATGGTTTAAGAGCATTAGCAGTATTGTCAGTAATATTTTTTCATTTGGATATAAGCTTTTTTAAATCAGGCTTTTTGGGTGTAGACATTTTTTTTGTAATATCAGGGTATCTTATAACTTCAATAATTATCAGAGATCTTCAAGAAGGACGTTTTTCTCTTAAAAATTTTTACTTAAGGAGAGCTAGAAGGATTCTACCAGCATTGATCGCAGTTCTAGTATTTTCTAGCTTCTTCGCGTGGTTGGTGCTGTTACCAGCAGAGCTGAGACAGTATGCTAAAACAATGGTGAGTGCATTAGCATCGGTCTCTAATATATACTTTTATAACTCTTTATCATTTGGCTATTTTGCTTCAGATGCATCTATAATTCCTTTATTACATACATGGTCACTAGGCATTGAGGAGCAATTTTATTTCTTTTGGCCAGTAATGTTGATATTTGTATTTAGGCATCTCATGGAAGCAAAACGAAAGCTTCGGTGTAAAATCTAAAATGTTAGTAGTTACTCTGCTACTTTTTTCATTTTCTTTATACTTTTTCTTCTATAAAAGTGCTCAATCATATTATTACTTCCCTACCACAAGAGTATTTGAGCTTTTAGTAGGTTGTTTAGTTTCTGTTTACGGTTTAAATAGAAAGCCTATACAAACTAGTGTTTTTGCGAATATGTTGAGCGTGATAGCTCTAATACTTATGCTAGTGCCAATATTATTTATAGATGTTCAATATCCAAGTTGTTGGATGTTGGTAGTTTGTATTGGCGCTGCTTTATATATTTATGCTGGCTTTTCTGCTATAGAATTACCATTGGTAAATAAATTTTTCTCAATTAATATTGTTGTAGCTGTAGGGCTTATATCTTATTCTTTATATCTATGGCATTGGCCAATTATTGCGTATGTCAACTATTTGAGTATAGAGAAAACTACAGTTGTAAAAATTGTCATATTGTTATTAAGTTTTGCTTTATCTATTTGTTCATATTATCTTGTTGAGAAACCATTAAGATTTAAATATAAATTTTCTATACTAAAAACTCTTGGCTTATTATGGTTATTGCCCATGATTGTCGCTATTGCTTTTGCATTAAGCACCAAATATATTCCAAATTTTGGATTTAATAAAGCAATAGGAGACTTTAAAATTGTTTCTCAGCATGAAGATGGATCTTTTGTTTATGAATATCCAGAGTGGCAATCAAAGCATAAGCTTAAGTATGACAGTATTTGGCAAGATCAAGGATATAAGAATACAGCTGAGCTTAGCTCTTTAATTAAACATCACTATGATGTTGTAATATTTGGTGACTCGCATGCAAAAGTTGCAGCACCAATGATAAGTAAATGGACAGCTGATTTGAATATGACTACGCTTGTAGCCGGTGGGACTCAGCTAGCTGTTTATAATATGATCCAAGATAAGAAAGTCGAAAAGTATATCGAAGTATTGTTGGATAAGACACATCCTAAGTATTTTGTACTAGCCGGTTGGTGGAATTCATATACTGTTCATGCCAAGCTTCCAAAAGATAACAAAGCTTTATTTTTTATGGACAAAATAGTAAGTATGCTTGAAAAGAGAAATATTCAGCCTGTTATTTTGTTGGACTGGCCTTCACTCAAAGGGATGGCTCCTGCTTGTGGAATGACGAGGGTTGATAAATGGTTGGGAATAGATGGATGTGGTAGACCTTTGTCTGATATTCTAGCATCACAAAGTATCGAGCTTAAGTATATAAATTCATTACAAGAAAAGTATAAAAACTTGATAGTGATAGACCCTAAAAAAGTTATATGCAAAAATGGCTATTGCTCTAATCAGATTGATGGTGTAATACTTTATCTTGATGGTATGCAGATGGATTATTATGGACTTAACAATGCTCACCTAAATGATTATGGCTCTTATATGATTGGAGATATATATTTGAAAAGATATGGTAATCCATTAGAAAAATATAAATATCTTAGTTTATTTTTGCGATAAACTAGTGAATACAAGATTCTTACAGCTAAACTTTAGAGATATATAGAAGAAGTAATATTATAAATACATTTAGGCAAGGGATATTAAAAAAAAATATTATTCAAATATGCTATAGATATAAGTTTATTAATAACTAAGTAAATCTAGATGATTTCTTAGATCGGATAATGTTTTTAATATGCTTGATATTGTACTCTTATTTAATGAACTATATTATGTAAGAAAATGGAGTGATTAGGCAGCTTGTTGGAAGGTTGTTATCGGACCGATAAATATTTATGGTTGTAATGATATTATCTAGCTTTATACTTTTTCACTTCATTAGAAATGAGAGTGCTAACTTTTAAAAGTTTTGATATAATTAAGTATGTGTTTGTGTAGGACTTTGGTATTCGTTTAGCGTGAGATATTTGAAAGAATTTTATAGATTTATTAAACATTTGATAAATAATAGAAAGTTGTTAATGATTTTGGCATATAACGACTTCAAAGAGGCTTATCTTGGATCATATTTAGGTATAGTCTGGGCTGTGATAAGACCCGCAGTTTTTATACTAGTTATATGGATAGTATTTTCATATGGTATAAGACCAGGTGGTTCTACATCTGAAAATACTTCTTTTATTCTTTTTCTTTTAACTGGAATGATTCCTTGGTTCTTTTTCTCAGAAGCTTTTAGTAAAGCGTGCGAGTCTTTGATTAAAAACCAGTTTTTGGTTAAGAAAGTTTCATTTAGCGTTAATATTCTCCCTTTGGTTAGTATATTGTCATGTATTATTATACACTTGATACTCTTGTGTTTTCTAATAGTAGTATTTGTATTATCTGGTAGATTTCCTGATTTATATTGGTTACAGTTGCCTTATTATATGTTATGTACTATCGTATTACTTTTAGGGTTGGGCTGGTTGACATCTGCACTTAGGGTTTTTGTTAGAGATGTTTCCGAAGTTGTTGGGTTGATTGTACAGTTCGGATTTTGGTTTACACCAGTATTTTGGTCTCCAGAGAAAGTTCCAGAAAGATTTAGATTTATACTAGATTTTAATCCTATGGCATATATTATTCAGGGCTTTCGTAATATATTTATTGAGAAAGTTTGGTTTTGGCAGCAGCCAGTATCAACTATAATATTTTTAGTAATTACTTTGTCAATATTATTTTTTGGTGCGTTAGTTTTCAAAAGATTAACACCGCATTTTGGAGATGTTATTTAAATGAAAAAAGATATTGTAATAAAATTACAAAATGTGTCGAAGAACTATAAAATTTATGATTCTGCTAGAGATCGTGTTAAAGAAGCTTTTAGTATTACAAGGAAAAAGTATTATAAGGATTTTTGTGCTCTCAAAGATATTAATCTAGAAATAAAAAAAGGAGAGGTTCTTGGGTTATTTGGTTTAAATGGAGCTGGTAAATCAACTTTGTTAAAGATGATTGCAGGGGTTGTTACACCATCCTCTGGGAGGATTAATGTCAGAGGCAATATAAATGCTATGCTTGAGCTAGGTGGAAATATAAACCCAGAACTTACGGGCATGCAAAATATTATGTTCAGTTTAGATCTTAATAAGATTGAAGGCTCTGAACGAGATGAAACTATCAAGCAGATTACTGATTTCGCTGATATAGGAGATTATATATATCAACCAGTTAAGAGCTATAGTAGTGGTATGGCGGCAAGACTCGGGTTTGGAATTTCTACAGCTGTTAAACCAGATATACTTATAGTGGATGAAGTTTTAGCTGTTGGTGATGCAATTTTTCAGAATAAGTGTTTTATTAAAATTAAGCAGTTGCTTAAAGGAGGAACAACGGTAATTTTTGTTTCTCATAACATTTCTCTGATGTTGGAATTCTGTAGTCGAGCGGTTTTTATTCATGAGAGAGGCTTACTTCTTGATGGAGATCCTAAGCAGGTTGCTCACTATTATCAAAAGGCATTATTTAGTGCTGATCAAGAGAGTGCTCTTAAAGAGATTAGAGCTCTAGGTGATGAGAAGGAGTCTGAAGAGAAGGAATCTACTTCTACTACTAGTATTGTCGACCCAAATTATAAAGTTGATTTACTGACAAATTGTGTAGGTATTTATGATCATGAAGGTTCTCCTACGACCTTCTTGGAAACAGGATCAGACTATGTTTTGTCATTAAATGTTACTTTTCAACGTGATTTTGAAAAAATAAAAGTTAAATTTCTTGCTGAAGATGTTACTGGTAAAACTATTTCAACTTTTGATTCATATTCGGATAATAATCTAATTGAAAATGTTAAATATTTGGATAAATATAGTATTGTTAATAATTTTAAGTGTGATGTATTTCAAGGACATTATACTGTGTACGTGAAGTTTTTTGATATTAGTGATGCTCGTTTTGATAGCGAACTAATTGCATCTGAAATAGGTGTTAGATTTGAGGCTGGAGTTGTGGGTAAAGATAATAATATTAAAATTGGAAAGATTAAAGCATAAAAAAGGTAATGAATGAAATTTTCTATAGTAACAGTATCATACAATTCTGAGAAATATATTGAAGAGACTATCTTGAGTGTAATCACTCAAAGAGGAGACTTTGATATCGAATATATTCTAGTAGATGGTAAGTCAAAAGATAGCACTTGTGATATTATCCAAAAGTATGTAGATAAGCATAACAAAGGCGAATTAGACATATTTTGTAATAGTCTTGATATCAAGTTTATATGTGAGAAAGATGAAGGCATGTATGATGCTTTATCAAAGGGATTGTCGATAGTAACTGGTGATATAGTTGCTTATATAAATTCGGATGATTTTTATCTACCAAATGCCTTTAAAGCGATAGCTGCTGAGATGAAAAAACACGGCGAAAAAGCACAGTGGATAAATGCTAAAAATACCTGGTACAACAAGGATGGTATTATTGAAAACTCAATGTTACCACTTGTGCCATCGAGAAAGAGAATACTAAAAGGTATCCATGGTACGAGTTTGCCATCGATACAACAAGAGTCAACTTTCTGGACAAAAGCATTACAAGATAAAATGGATATGAAAAAGTTTGCTGAGTATAAACTAGCTGGCGACTTCTTTATGTGGCACGAGTTTGCAAAACATGCAAATTTACATATATGTAATAGTAATGTTTCGGGCTTTAGACATCATGAAACTAACAAGAGCCATGATCTAAGCGGTTATATGAATGAGTTTTATGATATTGTTGGCGGCAAGCCAAGAAAGAATATTTTTGATCTGTGGCATATTTTTATATATAAGTTTTATGTCAAATATACTTCAGATAATATGATTAGAAGACACAATGAGTATGTTAGAATATTCAGACATATAGGCTACAAGCTTAGTGAAAAACTAGGTAAGAAAAGTCACTAATATATCTTAGGAGCTATCCTTGTCAAATTCTCAAATTCAAAAAGCTAATTATCCTTTGGTTACAGTTATAACAGTTGTATATAATGCCAAAAAGCTTCTAGAAGAGACTATTTTAAGCGTATTAAACCAGACATATTCAAATGTTGAGTATGTTATAGTTGATGGCGGTTCTACTGATGGTACACTTAATGTTATCAAAAAATATCAAGATAAAATTACTAAGTATATCAGTGAGCCAGATCAAGGTATTTATGATGCTATGAATAAAGGTATTGCACTAGCTAAAGGACAATGGCTAAATTTTATGAATGCAGGAGATAGTTTTTATTCTAATGATGTTTTACAGAAAGTATTTGAGCGCAAATTTTCTCAAGATACTGCTGTCATTTATGGAAATACTGATATTGGTCATAAAATTCTAAAATACAAACCTGAACTAAATTTGAGAGATATGGCGCTAGGAATGATGTTGTGCCATCAATCTACTTTTTATAGGCTAGATAAAGCAATAAAATACAACCTTAAATACAAGATATGTGCAGATCAAGATTTTACAATGCAGTACTTTAAGCTTGGTAAAAAGTCTAAATATCTAGATATGACTATTTCTAAGTATGATCTTGATGGTATATCGTCACAAAACTTGAATAAGATTCTCAAAGAAAAGTTTCAAATAAATAAATCTTATAATCTTTCGTATCTGCCTGTAATCAAGAGTTATATTATTTCGCTGTTAGTTAAGCTACGCAGTTACTTTAGGGGTTACTAAAAGCTAGTATTGTTATATCATATAGTTAGATATAGATTTAATTAAAGGCAAGATAAATATCATGTATGATTATGTCATAGTCACTCACATTCCAGCTTTTTATAAGGTTAACTTGTATAATCAGTTAGCTAAGAAGCTAAATATCTTTGTTGTTTTCTTAGCCTCGAATACAAATGAAAAAAGAGCAGATGATTTTGTTGGTTTAGATAATGTATCTTTTGAGTATCAGGTTTTATTCTCAGGCAACTTACAACAGCGAAACTCTTCAGCAAATATCAAAAGATTAAGAAGTATCTTAAAAAGTATTCAATATAAAAGAATATTAGTAAGTGGTTGGGATTTGCGTGAGTTTTGGTATGTTATATTTGCTAATCGTAAAAACAAAAATTGTCTAGCTCTTGAGTCAACTATTAATGAAAGTAAGGCTACAGGAATACAAGCATTAATAAAAAAAATATTTCTATCGCGAATAGCTACAGTTTTTGCATCTGGTACTCTTCATCGAGAATTATTACTAAAACTTGGATATCGTGGTGATATAAGAATTACAAAAGGTGTTGGTATTATCAATAAACCAAGCTTCAATAAAGAAGTAAGAGAATATCACAAAAAATTTCTTTATGTTGGAAGATTATCCGCGATCAAAAATTTAAAAATATTAGTTCAGGTATTTAATAGCCTAAAAGGTTATAGCCTAACAATAATTGGTGAGGGAGAACAGAGGGAATATTTACAAAAAATCGCTAATGATAACATTGTGTTTAAATCGGCTATTGAGAATAAGAAACTTAAAAATGAATTTCTTAGTCATGATGTTTTTGTGCTACCTAGCTTGGTTGAACCATGGGGATTAGTAGTTGAAGAGGCGTTTTATTTCGGTTTGCCTGTGATTATTAGTCAAAACTGTGGAGCTAGAGATATTGTCAAAGATAATATAAATGGCTATTGGATAGACCCACAAAATGTTGATGAACTAACTTCATTAATCCAAGCAATTAGCTCAGATAAATATCATGAGCTTATCACTGGTGTAGAGAAATTCTCTCTAAATGCAAAGGATATTGAGCAAGTTGAGGCTTATTTATGAAAATTTTGATTGTCCATAACCGCTATCAGTCAAATAATATTGGTGGCGAAGATATAGTTTATGATAATGAGTTGAAGTCTTTGCGAGAATTACATGGCGAAGATAATGTTTTGGCATATCAGGTTTCTAATGATGATATTAGCAAATTTAGCTTATTATTTGGAATATGGTTTTCACGCAAGCATTATCGAAATATTAAAAAGATAGTTAGAGATAACAATATTGATATAGTTCATGTGCATAATTTTTTTCCATTGTTGACACCAAGTGTCTTTAAGGCTGCAAAAAAGTCTGGTGCTAAAGTGGTTCATACACTTCACAATTACAGACTATGGTGTATATCTGGTATTTTGTATAGAGATGGCTTTGGTGCATGTGAATTATGTACCAAAAGTAAATTGCCTATTTTTGGTATAAAAAATAAGTGCTACAGGAAATCGCGATTACAAAGCTTAGTTGCTCAGGTCGCATTTAGTTTTTATAAGCTCTTCAAAATGTTTAAGAATATTGATTATTATTTCGTGTTGACTGATTTTCAAAGGCAAAAGGTCAAAGAGCTTGGTATTTCAAACCATAAAATTATCCTCAAACCAAATAGTATCTCTTTGGCTGTAGATCAGCATACTCAAAAGACTAAACAAAACTATATTTATGTAGGTAGGCTTGAAGAATCCAAAGGCATATTTGAGCTTTTAGATACATGGAGATCTCTAGATGATAAGTTTGTGTTGACAGTGGTTGGCGATAGTCCCGATAGTGATGAGATAATTAATAAATACTCATCTAAAAATATTATTTTTAAGGGGAAATGTACTAGGGAAGAGACGCTATCTTTGATTTCACAATCGAAGTATCTAATCCAACCAGCGCTACTGTATGAAACATTTGGCTTGACGATAATAGAGGCTATGAGTTTTGGCGTTCCTGTTATTGGTTTTGATATTGGTACGCGTAGAGATTTTATCAAAAATAGAGAAAATGGCTTCATAACTACAAAAAATGACTTACAAAGAACTATACAAAACTCTTACGACTATAGTAACTATGAGCTAATGAGTCAAAATGCAAAAAATACTGCAAAGCAATATCAAAATGACTATATAATAGCTAAGCAGTTAGAGATTTATAAAAATATTTTAGAAGGTTGATAGTTTGAAAGTATCGATAATTACAGTTTGTTACAATTCTGCAGAGACTATTGAAAAGACAATTCAGTCAGTAATTTCACAAAGCTATCAGGATATTGAATATATAATAGTTGATGGTGGTAGTTATGATGGCACTTTGGATATATTAGCAAAGTATCAGTCTAAACTATCAAAAGTGGTGAGCGAATCAGATGATGGTATCTATGATGCTATGAATAAAGGTATCGCTTTAGCAACTGGGGATATCATTGGTATTTTAAATAGTGATGATTGCTATAGTAATAGTGATGTTATAGACAATATTGTGAGCACGTTTAGGCAGAATGATAAAGATATGCTTTTTGCAGATTTGAAATTTGTTAATGATGATGGCAAGATCCTGCGCTATTACTCAGCTAAGCGTTTTACTCCAAATAGATTGAAGTTTGGAATTATGCCACCGCATCCGACACTTTTTGTCAAAAAAGCTATTTATCAGAAATATGGAGTCTACCGTTTAGATTTTAAGATTGCTGCCGATTATGAGATTTTTGTGAGATTCTTGCTTGTAAATAGGCTTTCGTATACATATTTAAATAAATGTATAATTAATATGTTGGTAGGTGGGGTTAGTACTAGTAATTTGCAGAGTAAAAAGATTATTAACCAAGAAACGATTAAAGCTCTAGAGCTAAATGGTATCAAGGCAAATTATTTGTGTATTTCGACTAAGTATGTCACCAAAATACTAGAAATACTGAAAGGTCGACTGTTAAACTATTATAAGAAAAACTAAATTTATAAGTATATAAGATTATTTCGGGAGATTTGTGTGGAAAAAGTAGTTATAAAAGATGTTATTAACTCTAGTGGTGTGAAGTTCGGTACTAGTGGGGTTAGAGGCTTGGTTGTAGCAATGACTGATAAAATTTGTTGGCTATATACTAAGGCTTTTATTCAGTTTTTGGAGCAGAAGTACTCAATAACCAAAGGTTCAAAGGTTGCTATAGCTCATGATCTGCGTGATAGTAGCCCTAGGATAACTAAGGCTGTGATTAAGGCAGTCAAAGATAGTGGCTATGAACCAGTGTACTGTGGAGAGATCCCATCTCCAGCTGTGATGCTATATGGTATAACTAATCAAATACCATCAGTTATGGTTACAGGTAGTCATATCCCAGAAGATAGAAATGGTATCAAGTTTAATACTCCTTATGGCGAAGTTCTCAAAGAGGATGAAGAAATGATTGTAAGCCAAGCGATTACGGTTAATGATAATACTTTTGATGAAAATGCGATGTTTTTGCAAAAAGTAGAACTACCAAAAATCTGTAATCAAGCACATGTACAGTATGTGGATAGATATTTAGATTTCTTCCCGCGAAATTGCTTGTCGGGTAAGACTATTGGATTGTATGAGCATTCATCTGTAGGGCGTAAGATAGTTAAAGAAATTCTTGAAAAGCTAGGTGCTAAGATTATCTTACTAGGATTCTCAGAGAGATTTGTATCAGTAGATACCGAAGCAATTCGTCAAGAAGATGTGAAGCTTGCAAAACAGTGGGCTAATGAGTATGAAATTGATAGTATTGTATCAACAGATGGCGATGCTGATAGGCCTCTGGTTAGTGATGAGTATGGTAACTGGTTAAAAGGCGATATTCTAGGTGTATTGACAGCTAAATATCTTCAAGCTGATGTTATCGCGACACCAGTAAGTAGTAATACTGTAGCAGAAAAGATAGGTTATTTTAATAATGTGATTAGAACTAAGATAGGCTCACCATATGTAATTGCTGCAATGAATGAGCTACTTACTAATAATCAAAATGCTGTAGTTGGATATGAAGCAAATGGTGGATTTCTATTAGCTAGTGATATATCAAGAGATGGCAAAGTTCTAAAAGCATTAGCTACAAGAGATGCGGTGATACCTATGCTTGCTGTGATGATGCTATCTATTAATGCTAATAAAACAGTCTCAGAGCTTTTATTTGATTTACCATCTCGATATACAGCAAGTAGTAAGATTGATGATTTTGCCACCGAAAAAAGCCAAGAAATCATGGAATCAATATTAGCTGGCGAGTCAGACCTTTTAGATAAGCTTATATGTGAGCATTTTGATGGTAAAAATAGTATTGAAAATATCGATACTACAGATGGTGTTAGAGTAACTATGACTAATCAAGATATTGTCCACCTTAGACCGTCAGGTAATGCACCGGAGTTAAGATGCTATACAGAGGCTACTACTGAAGAGTCAGCTAAGGAACTAAATCAGTGTTGTGTCGATTTGATTAATAGTATTCACTAATACTAGCTAATAATAAATTTCTATTTGAATTTAATCTTATGGAATTTGATTTCTAAGAATGATAAAAAGATAAAATAAGTTTGATAGATAAAAAATTGACCTAGGTTTAAATAGCGCCTCTTTTCATAGTCTCGAAGAACTCTTCATTAGTTAGTGAACCTTTCATTTTTTCAGTTAGGAATTCCATAGCCTGAACATCTTCCATACCACCAAGAATCTTGCGTAGTACCCAAAGTTTTTGTAGTTCTTCAGGAGTTGTAAGAAGCTCTTCTCTACGCGTACCAGATCTATCAAAACTAATAGCAGGGAATACGCGACGCTCTGCAATCTTACGATCAAGATGAAGTTCCATGTTACCAGTACCTTTGAATTCCTCAAAAATAACCTCATCCATCTTAGAGCCAGTCTCTACAAGAGCTGTTGCAATGATTGTCAAGCTACCACCTTCAGCAGTATTACGCGCAGCACCAAAGAATCTCTTAGGCTTTTGCAGAGCATTCGCCTCTACACCACCAGATAGTACACGACCAGAAGCTGGTGATACAGTGTTATAAGCACGTGCAAGTCTTGTGATTGAGTCAAGTAGAATTACTACATCTTGTTTGTGTTCTACTAATCTCTTAGCTTTTTCGATTACGATTTCAGCTAATTGGACATGACGAGCTGCAGGCTCATCGAAAGTAGATGCTACTACTTCACCACGCACTGAGCGTTGCATTTCTGTAACTTCCTCAGGACGCTCATCGATCAGTAGCATGATTAGATTACATTCAGGATGGTTCTTAGCAATTGATGTTGCGATATTTTGCATCATAATTGTTTTACCAGTTTTTGGTGGGGCAACAATTAGACCACGCTGACCTTTACCAAATGGAGCAGCTAAGTCGATGACTCTTGCTGTAATATCTTCATTTGAACCATTCCCTATTTCCATAGTTAGCCTTTCTTTAGCATACTCAGGAGTTAAGTTTTCAAATAAGATTTTTTTCCTAGCTAATTCTGGTGAATCAAAGTTAACACTGTCAATATGCTTTACTGCAAAGTATTTTTCATTATCACGAGGTGGGCGAATCTTACCAACAATACTATCACCAGTTCTTAGATTTAGCTTTCTGATAAAGGCAGGTGAAACATAGATATCATCTGGAGATGCAAAATATGAGCTATCAGAAGATCTCAAGAAGCCGTAGCCATCTTGTAGAACCTCTAAGATACCTTCGCCATATATATCTTCACCCTTATCTGCATGATATTTAAGAATTGAGAAGATAAGCTCTTGTTTTCTTGCACGAAGTGATTCAAGATCTAGACTTTGAGCTATATCCATTAGCTCATTAACAGATTTATACTTTAATTCATTTAAGTTCATTTGATTCTCTATTTATAAAAAAATAATATTGATCTAACTAATTATAGATATTTGTCTACGATTGAGATTAATTGAGTTTTTTGTACTACACCAACTTTAGTTTCTTTGTTTTCGCCATCTTTGAAAACCATAAGAGTAGGTACGCCACGCACACCAAATTTCATTGCTGTTTCTTTGTTGTCATCGATATTTATTTTGCATACTTTAACTTTGTCACCATAATGCTCAGCAACTTGCTCTAGTATTGGAGAAAGCATCTTACAAGGACCACACCAAGGAGCCCAAAAATCTAATAATACTGGAGTATCACTATTTAATACTTCGCTTTCGAACTGGCTATCTAATATATCGATACATTTTGACATGCTTTGATTTTCCTTTAAGTTTTTTGATTCTAAAACTGAATTAAGCAGAAGCTTCTGCTGTATTTTGATAATTTTATAAGAAGTTAAACTAATTGTTAGTTATTATAAACAAAAAAACTTCTTAGACAAATTTTTTTAGCTATTTTACAGATATTTTTTTATAATGGGGATAGTTATAAAAATAAGCTTTTGTTTTGTATGTCAAAGATAGTCGCAACGGTAGATTTAGGTTCAAATAGTTTTCATATGCTGATAAGTGAAATCAAGCCTGATGGTGAGGTTGTTACATTATCAAAACAAAAGCAAAAAGTTCAGCTAAGAGCAGGTCTTAATAATAACTTAACAATTAGTAAAGATGCTCAAGAAAGAGCTATTGAGTGTTTGGGGTTTTTTGCTCAAGAAATTCAAAAATATAAAGTTGAGCATGTAAAAGCAGTAGGTACATATACTCTTAGAAAGGCTAAAAATAATATAAAAGGTTTTAAAAAGAAATTAGATAAAGCCTTAGGGGCTAAAATTAAGATTATTTCTGGTCCGGAAGAGGCCCGTCTGGTGTATGTTGGGGCTAGAGATAATCATGATGCAAAGCAAAAAACATTAGTTATAGATATCGGAGGAGGTTCCACCGAGCTTGTAATTGGAAGAGGTGATAAGATATTAATTGCTCGTAGTTTAGATATGGGCTGTGTAGGTATGCAAAAAGATCACTTTAGTAATGAGAAGCTTGATTTTGCTAACTTTTACGCAGCTACTGATAGGGCTAGAGAAATTCTCTTACCTGTTTTGCGCAAGTACAAAAAAGTTGGTTGGAGTACTGTATTAGGCTCTTCTGGGACAATTACATCAGTTGTTGGTGTTTGCCAAGAAATTACAGGATGCTCTACTATTACTAAGGATTTTCTTAATGATTTGATTACAATGATGATGGATAAACGAGAGGTTGAGCATATTCGTTTTGAGGGCTTGAGAGAAGATAGAGAGAGCGTTTTGGCTGGTGGTGTGGCGATTTTGTATGCTATTTTTGACTGTCTTGGAATTTCTGAAATGAAGTTGTCTAATGGTGCAGTGCGTGAAGGTATGCTTTATGAGCTTGTTAAGCGTAAGTACAAGATTGTTATAGATTAGACAATAAAAAGATTTAGTTAAAATCAAAAAAGGATTTATTTATATGAAGTATGTTCCATTGGCAGCTCGATTAAGACCTCAGAGTATTGAGGAGGTGATAGGTCAGGAGCATATATTATCAAAAAATGGATCATTAAGAAAAATTTTGGCTGGAGATGGGGTTTGCTCGCTGATACTATGTGGAAAACCAGGTGTTGGTAAAACTACCTTAGCTAAAATTATAGCTAGTTCTAAACAGTTAGAGTTTTTTGAGCTATCTGCAGTTGATTCTGGTGTTAAAGATATTAAAAAATTAATCGCAGATAATCAACATTTAGGTAGTTTTGTATTATTTTTAGATGAAATTCATCGATTTAATAAATCACAGCAGGATTTACTTTTACCTTATGTTGAGTCTGGCAAAATTATTTTAATTGGAGCAACTACTGAAAATCCAACATATTACTTAAATAATGCTCTAGTTTCGCGAGTATTTATTTTACGATTGAAAAGGCTGAGTATCTCAGATACCCGTAAGCTTATTCAAAGAGCTATAACCAAGGATGAATCATTGGCAAAACATTCTTTTGAAATTGATGGTGATTTATACAATGCTATACACAACTATAGTGAAGGTGATTGTCGTAAAATTTTAAATTTGCTTGAGAGGATGTTTTTGATTAGTGATAGAACTAGCAATATTCATCTTGATAGCGATCTTTTTGATCAAGCAGTAGGCGAGGCATCAAGAGATTTTCACCGTGAGGGTAAAGAGTTCTATGAGCAACTATCAGCCTTTCACAAGTCTGTCAGAGGTACTGATCCTGATGCGGCTATATTTTGGCTGAGTGTAATGTTAGATAATGGGGCTGATCCTCTAGTTATCGCAAGAAGAATGCTCTGTATAGCATCTGAAGATATCGGTAATGCTGATCCTCAAGCTTTGAGAGTCGCCATAGATGCTTGGAATGCTTATGAAAAGTTAGGTATGCCAGAGGGGAGGTTGGTTTTGTCGCAGGCAGCTATATATTTAACAGTGGCACCCAAAAGTAATGCTTGCTACAAGGCGCTAGCAGATGCCCAACAGATTGTTAAAAGTTTGGGCAATATTGAAGTTCCTCAGCATCTAAAGAACTACAAAGATAGTAACTACTTATATCCACATAATTATCCGAACGCCTATGTAGTGCAGCAATACTTGCCAAAAAATATTAGTCAAGCTTTTTATAATCCTACGAATGCTGGTTTTGAATCTAAGATAAAAATGAAGCTAGAGAGCATAAACAAAATCAAGAAGTTATAATTAAGCTATTAAAATTTTGTATTTGTATGCTATAATCTTTGGAATTAAATTATATCTAATAAAATTATAACTAGGTTTTATACTGCTATGGCATTGGAAAATTTACTACATCCTACTAATATTAAAATTGATGAATATGCAAAAAATGCTACTAAGTTTTCTTTTGAGGCTCTAGAAAGAGGCGTTGGTTATACACTTGGTTATGCGCTTAAACAGACTATGTTGTATTCTATCTATGGCGCATGTGTTACTAGTGTTAAAATTAATGATGGTAAGATTACTTCTCTTGAGGATGTAATCCCTTGTGATGAGACTGTTGCAGATATCATTTTGAATGTGAAAGCTTTGCCTGTGACTTTAGCAGATGATATTGAGTCTGGAACTATTACTTTTGAATTATCAGGTTCAGAAGAAGAAGTTTTTTCAGAAGAAGCTAAACTATCTGAAGGTTTAACAATTACAGAAGAAGTATTTATATGTAGCTATAATGGTGGCAAGAAACTCAAGATTGAAGCTAAAGTGGAGAAAGGTGTTGGCTATAGACAAGCTGAAGAAAACTTCAAGGATGGAGAATTTCTTCTGGATGCTACTTTTTCTCCGGTATCTTTCTGTGAGTATGAGATTAAAGATGCTCGTGTAGGTAGACGTACAGATTTGGATAAGCTTGAGCTTAATATTAAGACAAATGGTAATATTAACTGTGAAGAAGCTCTAAGACTAGCAGCAACAAAAATTCAAAATCAATTGAGAAATATAGTTGATGTTGAAGAAATAAACAAAGGGATTTTTGTAGAAGATCCTACTAAAGATATAAACCCTGTTTTACTGAAGCATGTTGAGGAGTTAAACCTTACAGCTAGATCTTCAAACTGCCTAAAAGCAGTTAATATTAGATTAATCGGTGAACTTGTACAAAAAACAGAAAATGAGCTTCTTAAAGCACCAAACTTTGGTAAGAAGTCATTGACAGAGATCAAAGACAAATTGTCTGAACTTGGTTTATCTTTAGGTACAATGATTGATAATTGGCCTGAAGATCTGTAATATATAACCAGCTACTCTTGCCGGAGTGGTGAAATTGGTAGACGCGCCGGATTCAAAATCCGGTTCTGGCAACAGAGTGCCGGTTCGAGTCCGGCCTCCGGCACCATCTTATTGTAAGTAATCAACTTGTACTCTCATAATGTTCCTATCTCATAAATTTTATATACAAAAGAGAATTAGTGTATGAAAAAACCTAACTTTAATATTGTAGTAATTGCGATCATAACTATTATGGGTATGGATCTTATTGATACAACTGTTATGAATAATATCTTACCTAAGATAGCAGAAAGCCTTCATACTACACCTGAATTTCTAAAGACGGGTATCAGTATTTATATGATTGTTATGGGTATGTTTCTGCCTCTTAGTTCATGGATGGCTGAGAAGATTGGCTTTAGATATACATTAATGTTTGCAGCATCTGGTTTTGGATTATTTTCATTGCTATCTGGATTAGCGATGACTGATACTCAACTTTTTGCATTCAGAGCAATTCAGGGCTTATTTGCAGCATTTTCAGCGCCTGTAGCAATGCTTGCTTACTTAAAACTTTCGGAGAATATGCTTGAGGGAACGGCTTCATTATCTAACTATACTTTGATAATGGCTATATCTGGACAGATTATAGGAGGTATCTTTGCGTCTATATCACCAGAGTCATGGCGTTTGGCATTTGTGATGCAGGTGCCATTTGCCTGCTTTGCAGTTGTGGCTATATATAAATATTTCCCCAAACAAATATCAAATAATCAAAAGCAGAGAATCGACTTTGTTGGTCTTTGTCTGTTAGGTTTTTCAATATCAGCACTTTTTGTACTAAGTGAGATTCTCTTAAAAGAGATTGACTTGTCAATTAAGATATATATTGCTATATGTGTAGTTGTATCGATATCTTTATATGCGATTACATACAAAAAAATCAGAAATCCAATAATTGATTTAAGTATCTTTAGTAATAAAAATTTTACGATAGCCTTTGTTTCAAATTTTTTGTGTAGACTAACAACTTACTGGGTGTTTTTTGCTTGGCCTGTTGTCTTATATCATCTTAGCCACTTGAATACTATATACATATCTATTATGTCCGTATGTTTGATGATTGGTACTATTTTTTCTAAAAAGACTGCTAAACATATAGTTTATTTCTATGGTTATAGAATATGTATGGTGTTAGGTTTGCTAGGTGTATCTTCAGTGATGTTACTCTCAATTTTGTTTGATATTCACTATAATTATATTACATTCTGTGCAGTCGCTATGGGGTATGGATTTGTGTTAGGTTTATATCAGACATCATCAAATGCAGTAATGTATACTGTAGCGGATAAAAATAAGTTAGATAGTGTCAATACACTCAAAAGTTCAGGAAATATGATTTCATCGGCATTTGCCCTAACTATATTTACTATAACTTATGACTTATATTATAGATACGATATTAGTCATCATTGGTTAGATAGATTCCTAAATGTCTTTACGCAAACATATTATCATGTGGTTGTTACAGCAGCATTAGCTCAGATTATTTTAGTAGTATGGATAATTTTGAGAATGGATAATATAAAGGAGAATACACTTTGATTCTCTTATTTCTTCTTCGCTTTGATATGAACAACAGAAGTCGGATTGTGGAGTAATTTACCGTTTTTTACGCCTCTAATTGTGCCTACAGCCGCTGTAGTCCATGCAAATAATAAAACAACAAAAGAACTTATTGCTGCAAACTGAAAGAAGGTTAAACCTGTATGTAGAGATAGTTGTGTAGTACCTGTAACACATGTACCAACCGGGAATGTAAATGCCCACCATGTTAATGCAAATGGCATTTTTCTTTGTAATGCTCTTAAAGTAAGCAAAGTAGCTATGAAGAACCACAGCATAGCAAACCCCCAAACTGGTACACCATAAAGAATAGCCATGACATTCATACCTGTCGCAATAGGCTCACTAACTGTAAACACAGCTGCAGTACCCAAACATCCTGCAGCTGTAATTGATTGACCTAATGGACCTAGTATAATCCATAATGTCGGGACTCTTGCACTACCTGAAGTGCCAGAGTGAGCTAAGCGATTCCAAATTAGAGTTATAATAATAAGTGAAGCTATTAGACTAAGACCAAAGCAAGCATACATACCATAGAGCAATGTTTGTTGTGCTTCGCCATGTTGCATATATTTAAGGAACATTGAGCCAATAGTTGCCGATACCATTGGTGGGACAACAGGCATTAGCCAGCCACCAAATGCAGCATCTGCATGTACCTCATTGTATGTAAATAAACGATATGGGATAACAACAGCAGTAATAATACCACTAATAGTACCAATCCAAAAAAGTGGCCATGCAATATCTAGAGCTAACTGTTGACCAAAAAGGTTAGGTCCTAGTAGCAATGTACCACCAGCTATGGTCAAAAAAGCCATAGGGGGAGCACCAAAAAATTGCGACATTACTGGATCATTGAATTGACGTTTGATAATTTGTGGTTTAGTTATTGTTTGGTAACTTTTAAAAATAGTCATAAAGATAAGCATAGCAAATGCAATAAGCCAAATAATAGTTGCAAAACCTGTTAAACTCTTCCCAATAAGAGGTAGTCCGACAGCAGCATTTGCGATAATGCCAGTACCCATTACTGAGGCAAACCAGTTGGGCCCCATTTCTTTTTGTAACTCAATTTGTTTATCTGTAGACATAACTCTCCTAATATTAATTAAAAATCAGCTAATTTTGTTTTTAGTGATATGATAATAGTTTTAAAAGTTAAAATGTGTAATCCAAATTTAAAAATCTCTTTTAATTAACTGTTAAATTACTATTTAATTGTAGTCTTATATCTATAAACTTACAATTTAAAAGTCTCTTGTGATTGGTCTTGATCATAAAACAAATATAGCATGTCAGATGTGTTTGATTAGGTTTGGGAATAAGATAGAGCTTGGAAAATAAGAAGTAAGATGTCTCTTTTATCTTTAAATTGTTATAATACCTCACATCATTTGATAAATTATAAAACTGTTTTATGATAGTAGATTCGCATTGTCATCTAAATTATTTGAAACTAGAAAACATAAGCCTCGAGCAGGTTATTAATAATGCAAAAAGTGCTGGTGTTGAAAAAATTGTTTCAATAGCTGTTGCATGGGATGAAATTGCTGATATAGAGAGAATTACAGAAAATTTTAATAATATTTACCATTCTGTAGGAGTTCATCCTAGTGAGCTTGATACATATCAGCCAACTGTGGATGATATAATAGCGCGTTCGCTACATGATAAATGTGTTGCTATCGGTGAGACTGGTTTAGACTACTACTATAATGGTAGTGACACTAGAGAAGCTCAAGTAGAAAAGTTTGTAAATCACATGCAAGCAGCAAATGAAGTAAATAAACCAGTCATAATACATACTAGATCTGCAAAACAAGATACCTTGGATATACTAAAAAGCGAAAACGTAGAGAAATGTGGAGGTATACTGCATTGTTTTACGGAAGATTATGATATGGCTAAAAAAGCTATTGATATGGGTATGTATATATCATTTTCTGGTATCTTAACCTTCAAAAATGCAAAGGATATTCAAGAAACTGCCAAAAGGTTGCCACTAGATAGAATATTGATTGAAACGGATGCACCTTATCTAACCCCAGTACCTTTGCGCGGTAAACCAAACTATCCAGAGTATGTTAAATATGTGGCTCAGTTTTTGGCGGATCTTAAAGAAATATCTTCTGATGTGGTTGCTAAGCAAACCTACAAAAATACCTGTGAGATTTTTAAATTTTAGTTTTGTAAATTCTTTTAAGGCGTACTTTTGTGTTACTATGAATTAATACCTTATAGTTTTTTTATTTTTTATGAATAGATTTATTTGTTGCTTTCTGATTTTACTGATGAGTTTAGGGTATCTTCAAGCAAATACGCTTAACAAAGATGGACAGCTAAATCAAAAAATATCACAGATTAATTTATTTGCAGAGTCTATTTATAACTCCAAAGAATCTAACAATGAGCAAACACTATCGTATCAAAGAAGTAAGCTTCTTAAAGACAGATCTTTTATAAGTAAGCATATTGCTGAACTAAATACTCGACTTGAAAGAGTTGATAGTATTCTGAGATTTATTGATGGCAAATATCAAAATGAGCAGTTTTCGGAGTTTATAAATGAGAGAGTTGAAAATAACAAATACCTAAATGTTAAGCTAAAAGAGTATACTCGAAAGAGGGCGTTGATATTAAACGAGCTAGTACTTTTGAAAGAGGTACATCTGAACATAGAAAATGCCCTAAAACATATATCAAGTATAAGAACATATTTGCGCAATCAATTTAGGTTTGAAAAGAATAATGTTCTTTGGAAGCCACAAGCATGGTATTTTGCATTTCATACATTCTGGGATAATATTACTCAAGTAATTAAAGATATTGTGTTTTTCCTTATTCTATTGGGAATGTATTTTTTTTCAAAGACAGTTTTCTCTCTCGATAAGTGTTTGTTTCAGAACCCTAAATTGAAGACAAAAAAGAAACTATTTAAGGCAACTCGTAAGCTTAATGGTATTTATTTCTTACTTTTTAGTGCAGTGTTGTATCCGTTGGTTGTTCTTGGTATAGGGCATTTATTTAGGTATTTAGAAATAATTTCATCGGATACTTATTATGTTATGACCATAGTATCCCAAGTTGTTGGTATTTATGCTTTTTTGATATTTATTTTAGAAAATTTTGCACAGATCTACATATCTAAGTTATTAAAGACTTTGTTTATAATTGCTTATTCTACTTTTGGTATGATTATGTACATATTCAGATCAAACTTAGTCAGCTTTACAAGAGGTAGCTTGACGTCAATACTCTCTAGAGAGGAGGCATTAATTTTGGTCTTCTTTTTTATGTTGGTAATGTTGATACCAATAGTATGTATTTTTATAAAACTAGGTAAGGTTACAACTTCTAATAAGTCAGATATGAGAGTGGTACATTTAGTTAGGTACCTCATGTTGGGGACATTGTTGTTTAGTATCTTAATGATGACTCTTGGAGGTTATCCAAATTTTGGGATGTCTGCAGGATTTGATATGTATCAGATTTTATATGGATCATTATATATTTATGTTTTTTATAAAGTATCTGTAATTATTGTTGATATGTTGATGTGTAATAAAACTAGGGTAGTAGTTATTCGTAGTCTTGCTGAGACGGCTATCGGAGGGGTTAAGCGAGCTGGAGTAAGGTATTGGATAAAAAATTTAATATTTATTCTCTCTATAGTAATATTTTTGATTATTTTGCCTTTATGTTTAAATATCCAGTCTGAGAGATTAGAAGATATATGGAATACTTTTTTTTATGAAGGTGGTGATATTTTAGGATTACAATTAATTCCACTTATTACACTAATGAAGTCAATATTAGTCATTATAGTTGCATTTTTTATCTATAGGTTTATTATTCTAGTTGCTAATAAAAGAGTATTTCCATATACAAACATGGACTTAGGCACTCGTGAAGCAATTTTATCGATTATTAAGTATATTTTTGTAGTTATTGCAATTTTCTTGTTTATTAAGTCTTTAGGAATAAGTAATACAGCTATTACATTCATTATTTCTGGTTTGTCAGTTGGTCTCGGTTTTGCCATGCAAGATCTAGTTAAAAATTTCTTTGCAGGTTTGGTTATGCTTATCGAAAGACCTGTAAAAATAGGCGACTGGGTTAATGTTAATAATGAGATCGGAGTTGTTAAAAAAATTAGTATTAGAGCGACAGAGGTTTTGACTTTTGATAATAATTCATTGATAGTTCCTAATAACGTCATGATAACTAATGTGGTTTCTAATGAGACATTAGATCCTACATCTAGGTTAGTCTTACCATTAAAAATTTCTTATGCTCAAAATCCCCAAAGAGTTATAGAGGTCTGTAAACAAGTCGTGGAATCAGAAAAAAGAATATTTAAAACCCCAGCTCCTGAATTCTTATTAACTAGCTATGATGAGTATAGTATGGAGATAGCAGTTAGAGCATATTGTCTTAGAACTGTGAAGATATATTTATTGAGTGATTTGAGGCTTAAGATCCTAGATGCTTTAAAAGATAATAATATAAGGATTGAGTATCCTAAGCTTGATATATACATAAAAGATGCTGATAAATAAGGTTATTTAGTCGATAAAAAATATAAAAACTTAGGATCATAAATATAAATTTGATGAAAAAAGATAGTGATAAACTTAATTTGTATAATATTGACCCCATAATCTCTGAAAAAGAGGTTTTTATAGATCTCTTTAAAGATAATAGTATTCATATAGAAAAGATTGTATCTTATGGACAGGTTACGCCTATAGATGAACCGTATATCCAGAGTCATGATGAGTGGGTTGTTGTTCTTAAGGGTATGGCAAAGCTTAGGTTAGATAATAATGATTATATTTTGGATGAAGGAGAGCATTTATTTATCCCTAAAAATACTAAGCATTGGGTTACTTATACAAATAATCCAACTTTATGGTTAGCGATTCATATTAAAAGGTAGCAGCTAGTGGAACATTTTTTTGTAGAGCATTTTTATATTTTATGTCTATTTGTTGTATCTATGGGTTTTTTGGCAAGTTTCATTGATGCTATAGCTGGAGGTGGGGGGTTGATAAGTATACCAGCTCTAAGTATGACAGGTTTGCCAATTGTAACAGTACTAGGTACAAATAAGTTTCAAGCTAGTATTGGTACAGCCATGGCGGTGTTGAAATATTATAAAAGTGGTTTGATTAGCATCAAAACAGTTCTAAGAGGACTTATTGCAGGATTTGTTGGTGCTTGTTTGGGCACTATATTAACCTTGGTTATTCATAATGATTTTATGAATACTTTGGTTCCGATTCTTTTGATAGTTATTTTTATCTTTAGTGTTTTGAATAAAAACTTAGGTGTTAATCAAGGTAAAAAAAGAATGTCAGAGGTGACTTTTTTTACAGTATTTGGTTTTATACTGGGTGCTTATGATGGCTTTTTTGGTCCCGGAACAGGTAATTTTTGGATTATCGCTATAGTTTTTTTTCTTGGTTATACATTTTTACAGGCATCAGGATACGCGAAAGTTCTTAACCTAAAAAGTAATCTATTTTCTTTAGCTGTATTTGCTTTATCTGGTCAGGTAAATATAGCATTTGGATTGTTAATGGCTGTTGGTAGTTTCTTTGGTGGGATTGTTGGTTCGAGAATGGTTATACTTAAAGGTTCAAAATTAGTGCGACCAATATTTATAGTAGTTGTTGGTTTTAGTATATTGATGATGCTATTTTAGAATTTTTCACATTAATGGTTTGTAATATCTCTATTATTTATTTCAGGAACTTCAAAAAACACCTATTAAATGATTAATATTAAATTATAATATATGATTGATATGCTTAATTGTTTAAGTGTTTAAATTTAATATAAAATATAAAGGAGTTATTAATGAGAAAAAATATTCTAAAGAAAGTGGCTGTAGCTAGTATATTATTTGTACCATTTCTAGGATGTGCGGCTGCAAATTTCGAAGTGCAAGTCAGTGATGGTCTTGCTGATGAATTATACTTTGGTAATGCTTCGTCAATAGATCCAAACTGTAAGGTTCTAAGTATTTCTAGTAAGCAAAAAGTAGTAGTATCATGTGATGGTTCGGGTCAAGCTACTTTCCCTGTGATTTCAGTAAATGAAGATAGAGAAGTGGCGGTGATTAAGATGAATAATCCTTGGTATGCTTCGGCATCTACATCTTTAATAATTGATGAGACAAATGAGAGTTCTAAGTGCGATATGGATGGTAACTGTACCAGTACGCCAGTTAACGATTATTACCTTTTAGCTCAAGGTTTAGATGGTAGTAGACCTGATTATGCGGATGAAAACGCTATTATTAAGCTGAGAAAATTATAATTTTTTATTTCTAGAGTTTGTCTTATAAGTTTCCAAAAAAAAATTCTGAAGTGCTATAATATGCAGATATTTTTCTAAATAATTAATTATTATGGATAGTCAAAACGCATTAGAAATAAAAAATCTTACCAAAGTTTATAAGGGCGGCTTAAAGGCAGTTGATGATATTAGTTTTGAGGTGAAAAAAGGAGATTTCTTTGCTCTTTTAGGACCTAACGGTGCTGGTAAATCAACAACTCTAGGGATGATATCATCACTTGTAAACAAAACTTCTGGGCAAATAAAAATTTTTGGATATGATATTGATAAGGATTATATCCAAGCGAGAAAGCATCTAGGTGTGATGGCTCAAGAGATTAATCTAAATATCTTTGAGAAGCCAATGGATATCCTTGTTACCCAAGCAGGCTTTTTTGGCATCTCTAAAAAAGAAGCGATCCCTTATGCAGAAGAGTTACTAAAAAAAGTAGACCTTTATGATAAAAGAAATACTCAGGTTAGATTTCTATCTGGAGGTATGAAAAGACGATTAATGGTTGTTCGAGCTCTTATACATAAACCTAAGCTTCTTATACTTGATGAGCCAACGGCTGGTGTTGATGTCGAGCTTAGAAATTCGCTGTGGGAGATGATTTCAGAGTTTCACAAAGAAGGTTTGACAATTATTCTTACAACACATTATTTAGAAGAGGCTGAGTCAATGTGTAAGCATATAGCACTAATTCATAAAGGTAAATTATGTGTCAATACTGATATGAAGACTTTTTTAAAGTCAGCCGATAAGCATACTTATATTTTTGATCTTAAAGAAAAGTGTCAGCATGATTTGAAACTAGATCTTGGTGAAGTCAAGCGAATAGATGATTATACAATTGAAGTTGAAGTTACTAAGGGGGTTGTACTTAATAATATATTTGCAGAATTAACGAGCAAATATAGTTTAGATGTTTTAGATGTGCGATCAAAAGAGGCAAAATTAGAGAAGCTATTTATAGAAGTAGCAAGAAATAAGTAGGTGAATTTATGAGTTTAAGAGATTTTTGGATAACATATATCACAATTTTGGATCGTGAGTGTAAAAGAGTTTTTAGAATTTGGCCACAAACATTACTACCGTCAGTTATAACGATAATTTTATATTTTTTGATATTTGGTAAGGTTGTAGGCTCACGTATAGGTATGATGGATGACGGTATTACTTATATGCAGTATATTACACCTGGCTTGATAATAATGGCAGTGATTCAGAACTCTTACGGTAATGTAGTAAGTTCTTTTTTTGGAATTCGCTTTAGTAAAGCTATAGAGGAACTATTAGTATCACCTGTTAGTAATCATGTGATTGTGCTTGGATATATCTCTGGTGGAATCTTTAGAGGCTTTTTGGTTGGTATATTTGTTAGTATTGCAGCATTCTTGTTAGGTGGTTTCAGTGCTATACATAATTTACCTCTTGTTTTGGCTGGGTTTGTTTTTTGTGGAGCATTATTTTCACTTGGTGGACTGATAAATGCAATATTTTCACAAAAGTTTGATGATACTACGATATTCCCTACATTTATTCTGACTCCACTAATATATCTAGGAGGAGTGTTCTATAACATAAACAATCTTACAGGATTTTGGCACTTCATCTCATCATGTAACCCATTATTTTATATAGTTGATTTTGTGAGATTTGGATTTTTGGGAGTTTCTACAGTTAATCCATATTATGCATTTGGAGCAATAGTGATTTTTACATTTATTTTGTATTATGCTTGTTGGTATTTGTTAGATAAAGGTATTAGATTAAAAGCTTAAAAGAGAATTATTTTTCAGATCTGTGCACTTCACGCACTATATATAAAGGTCGATGTTTTGTTTCTATAAATATTCTGCCAATATAACTTCCTAACATTCCTATACCAATCATCTGTAATCCACTAAAGAATAGTATAAAAGTTATTAGAGATGGGTAGCCGGGAACATCTATACCAAAAATAAGAGATTTTAATATAAAGAATGAGCCGTACAAAAAGCTCATAAAAGCAACAAAAACACCAATATAAGACCATATTTCTAATGGTGCACGGCTGAAGCTTGTAATACCATCTATAGAGAATTTAAATAGTTTCCAGTAGTTCCATTTAGTCTGTCCAGCAACTCTTTCTTCCCTTGCATGGTAAACGATTTTCTCTTTGAAGCCTATCCATGTAAGAAGACCTTTGTTAAAACGTACTTTTTCTTTAAGCTCAAGAAAAGCGTTAATAGCAGCTCTATTTAACAGTCTATAGTCTCCGGCGTTAGGAGTAAGTTTAGTTTCACTGATCTTGTTCATTACAGTATAGAAAAGTCCTGCTGTATGCTTCTTCGTTGAAGTGTCTGTGTCACGATTTTCTCTAACGGCAGTTACAACCTCATAGCCATTTAGCCAGTGCTCAACCATCTCTAGAATAAGTTCGGGTGGATCTTGTAGATCTGCATCAATAGAAATAGCAGCATCACCTTTACAGTTGGCAAAACCGGCGAATAATGCAGCTTCTTTACCAAAGTTACGGGATAAATCAACGATAGCAATTTCTGGAATGCTTTTTTGTTTTTCTAGAAGAAGCTCTAAGGTGTTATCATTACTTCCATCATTTATAAATACTAGTTCATAATTAGTTGGCAGTTGATTTAAAATTGGCATTAATCTATTAAAAAGGTGATCAATACCTTCTGATTCATCTTTTACAGGTATAATTATACTCGTAAGTTTATTCACTTTGTCCATCTGTTCAATCGAAATTTACTAATCTTATACTTTATTTTAAATATATTAACAGATTTGAGCAACTTATATTTGATGGCTATTGTACGTTAACCTATTAGTATTATAAATATTGGGTTAAAGATTTTCGGTGCTAGTAGGTATTTTGGTATAATCACAGTTAATGTCAGTTTAAATATATGAGTATGATCTATAAATATAGTAGAGTTGCTATTATCGGTAAGCATTATAAAGAAGAAGTAAGTCAAACAGTAGAGATCCTACATGCTTATTTACAGCAACAAAATCTAGATGTGGTGGTAGAGGATGAAACTGCATCTGATACGACTTTGGAAAATATTACAACCGCAAGCTTAAAAGAGATAGCTTTGGTATGTGATGTTGCTATCGTTGTTGGTGGAGATGGTAATTTTCTTAAAGCATCTAGAGTTTTAGCATTATATAGCAATATTCCTGTTATTGGTGTAAATAAGGGTAAGCTTGGTTTTTTAACAACTCTTGCTGCAGATAATAATGCCTTAAGAAGAGACCTTGATGCTATATTAAAAGGGGACAGTTCAGTTACCAAAATGAGTATGCTGAAATGTCGTGTTGATGATAATTTACGTGCACCTCTAGAGGCGTCTATCGCATTAAATGAAATTGCTATAACTTCTAGTAGGGGGTTGATGTTTGGTTTGAAGGTCTATATAGATGGTCGATATGCTTTTGATCAAAGAGGTGATGGACTTATTGTTGCTACACCAACAGGCTCAACAGCACATGCAATGTCAGCCGGTGGACCTATTTTGAATCCTAATCAAAGTAGTGTGGTTTTGGTGCCAGTATGCTCTCATTCATTAAATAGTAGACCTTTGGTTATATCAGATACAAGTGTTATAGATATTTATATAACAGATTACAATGACCCAGAACCTGTTTTAAGCATTGATGGTAGACATGATACTATTTTAAGATCACATCAGAAAGTAACTATTCAAAAAGCGCAGAAAAAAGTCACTGTCTTGCATACTAAAGATTATAATTACTATGATACTCTAAGAGAAAAGTTAGGTTGGAGTAAAGTTCTATTCTAAAAAAGCTCAATTAATATAATTACTACAAAAATAGTTATAAAAATAGCAGACACAAATTCAATTTTTTTGATGTTTCTAAAAAACACTTGCCTAAGTTTATTGTTACCAAAGAAAGTAGCAACAATTGCGAACCAAATAAATGTACTTAGAGCTATAGCAATCCAGACAGCAATTTTGCCAAAGCTTGGAAGTTGAGCAACTAAACTAAGCATCGAGCTAAAGAAAACCAGTACCTTAGCATTAGCAAGATTTGTGAAAGCACCGTTCAAGAAAAGTTTAATGTTAGTAGGCTTATCAAAATTATCAAGGTTTTTTATATGCTCATTTGCATTAGGGTTTAATTGTTGTTTTGTAAAAATATTCTTGTATAAGTTATATGCTATGTACGCAAGATAAATGACACCTAGAAGTATTAATGCTTTGAACAGTAATGGCTGTTTATAAAGGAGGAATGAACCAAACCAGTAGACTATAAAAGTATTTAGAAGAATTCCACTAGCAACGCCAAATGCGGTATATATTCCTGATCTATGTCCAAATTTGATAGAGTTGCTTATGGTTACAAAGAAGTCAGGACCAGGTAATACAAGACAACTTACTTGTAAAGCTAGAATTGTTAAAAAGATTAGCACAGTTATACTCTTATTTTTGTTTTACTTGCGATAGAATAGTAGTAATAAAATTGCAATAAATCTAGAAAAATGAGTGATAATTCTAAAGAAAGTTTACGCCAGATAAAAAGTTATGTCCAAAGAGCTGGCAGAGTGACAAAAAAGCAGCAACAAGCCCTTGATGATTATGCATCTAAATATATGGTTGAATATGATCAAAATAAAAGTTTAGACTTCTCTGAAATCTTTAAAAATTCTAATGATGTAGTATTAGAGATAGGTTTTGGAATGGGTGGATCATTAGTACAAATGGCTCTAGAAAATCCTAAAAAAAATTATTTAGGGATTGAAGTTCACAAAGCAGGAGTTGGTAATATTCTCTATGAAATTGAGCATCAAAACATATCTAATCTTTTAGTTATGAGTCATGATGCTGTAGAAATATTAGAAAATATGATATCTGATGATTCTTTGTCAGGAATGCAGATATATTTTCCAGATCCATGGCATAAGAAAAAGCATAATAAACGAAGATTAGTGAATCAATCAAATGTTGATTTATTTGCTAAAAAACTCAAAATAGGTGGTGTGTTTCATTATGCTAGTGATTGGTTACCATACGCAGAGGAAGTTTTAGAACTTCTTGAAAATGATGATAAATACAAAAATCTATATGATGGATTCGCACCGCGACCAGAATGGCGACCTTTGACAAAATTTGAAAAGCGAGGTCAGAACCTCGATCATCCAATATCAGATATTCTTTTTGAAAAGATTTAGGGATAAAAAGTGAAAATAGCTAGATATAAAAGAGGGTTCATAAAAGCTAGTGAGTATAACAGCAAACTCCATTTTGATAATATTTTTTGTCCAGATTGTGGCAAAGCTAAACTAAAAATAGTACGTAAAGCTGATCAAGAACCATACTTTGCTTTTGTGGCAGACCAAAAACATGATGAGCTCTGTCCAAGGGTTGCTAAGCCAATTCAGGATGAAAAAATTAAAGAATTAGTTTTAAGTGATTCAAAAAAAGACATGAGTAAGTTGAATTTTTTAGTAAATAAGAATTTAGAAAAATGTATAAATCTTGTTACTAAACTAGAGAATGATGGCAAGCTTAACAAAGAAGAAGAGCTTAATCTGATGCCACAAAAGAAGCAGCAACTTACGGAAAATCGTATTAGAGAGTATTCAAGACAAGATATTTTAACTATTAATATCCTTGATTTAGATTCTATCGATACTAATGTACTTAACAACAAACACTGCTTGATCTATGGTATTGCGGGGATTACATTATCTGATATTGGAGAAAGTAAAAAATTGTTTTTTAAGGCAGATCAAGACTCTAGGTTTTCAATATTTGTGGTACCTAGTCAGATTAAGTATCTTGATTTTGATAAAGGTAAGAGAGCAAAGTTTGCAGTATTTGGTAAGTTTAAAAAATCTGGTAAATTTCTAAATTTAGAAATTCGTTCAACGCGTGATCTAGTTATTGGAGATTAGGGTATGCACGTAAAAATAAGATATGAAACTTTAAAGGATCAAGAACAGATATATAACCTAATATCTGAAGCATTTGATACCAAAGATGAAGAGAGATTAGTTAGACTTTTACATACTGACCATCAAAGTCTAATATCTTTAGTTGTTGAGACTGATAACGGCAATATAATAGGTCAAGCAATTCTTTCAAAAATGACAACGGAAAAATCTACTAATCTAAAAATATATGGATTGGCTCCAATGTCTGTCGCACCTGAATATCAACATAAGGGGATAGGTACTAAGCTTATAGAGATGATGATAAAAGAAGCTAGAGTAAATAGTATTGATGCAATATTTGTTTTAGGGCACCCTAGTTATTATCCAAAATTTGGTTTTAAGTCTACTACAACATATAAAATAAAGTGTGAATATGATGTGCCCGAAGATGTTTTTATGGTGTTAGATTTATCGAATAAATTGGATCAGTTAAAAGATCAGAAGGTTTATTATGCCGAAGAGTTTAGGAAAGTCTTTTAGAGATTGTATAAGAAAATGGTTCAGTTATTTTATTGCTATTGAGCAAATGTTTTTTATTAGATATAGGGAGAAGTAGATGAAAATCCTCACAAATTGTAAAATATATAGTGGACTAGAAATATTGGATAATCATTCTGTTGTTATGAATGGCCAAACTATTCAAGATATAATCCATAATTCTAATATAAAGGATTATTCAGATTATGAAATTATAGACTTAAAAGGTGAGAATATTGCACCAGGATTCATTGACCTGCAAGTAAATGGTTTTGGAGGGTTTCTTCTAAATGATGATGTCAGTGAGGATTGTCTAAAAGGCATATTTGAGTCTTCAAAGAAATATGGGGCAACAACAGTGCTGCCAACATTGATTACAACTTCTGATGAAAATATCTTAAAAGCATTGAAATTGGTGAGGGATTATAAAGATAAATATCAATATAATATTCCAGGTCTTCATCTTGAGGGTCCCTATATTAGCAGAACTAAAAAAGGGGTTCATAATATTGATCATGTTAGAGGACCTGATTCTAAAATTATAGATACAATAATAGAGTATGCTGATTGTGTGAAAATTCTGACCCTGGCTCCAGAAGTTTGTGATTCATCCACTATCAAGAAACTAGCTAATGCTGGAATAACTGTTTCTTTGGGTCATACAAATGCAACTTATGAAGAAGCATTTAATGGCATTGAATCAGGTATAACTATGGCAACACATTTGTATAATGCTATGAGTGGATATCAAGGTAGAAATCCTGGTGCTATAGGTGCAGTCCTAAACTCATCAAATGTATATGCTGGAATCATCGCTGATGGGTTTCACTTAGACTATTCATCATTAGAAGTTGCTAAGAAGTTACTCAAAGAAAAATTAATCCTTGTAACAGATGCAGCAGCTCCAGCAGGTACAGATATGGAAGAATTTGTCTTTGAAGGTGCGGTTGTCTATCACAAAAATGGTAAGCTAACTACAGCTGATGGGACTTTGGGCGGATCTGCTTTGACAATGATGGGTGCGGTTAAAAATACAGTTGAGAATACTTTTATACCTCTTGATGAGGCACTAAGAATGGCGTCCACTTATGCAGCAGAATCGATTAATTTAGGGAGTTTATTAGGGAAGATAAAGTCCGGATATATAGCGAACTTGGTTATATTTGATAATGGTTACAATATTTCAAAGGTAGTTGATAAAGGTGAGATTAGTACTTATGGCTAATAAGAAATCTAAAAATTTTTTTTAAAATAATTGACTTCTCAATTTCATATAAATATAATCATGGTGTTTGTCTATTTGGTTAGATAATTCAATTAGGCCCGGTGCTTATCTGCTGGTTATATAATCCTCAATTGACCCGAATGGATTTATTTAGTTTAAATAACGATAAATCAACAAGAGGATAATAATTATGAAAAAAATATATCGTGCAAGTATCTTTACATTCAACAAAAATGCAACGCTTCAGTCACTATTAGGTCATAAGGTTGACAACTTATTTTCTGATTCAAAAGACTATACATTTCTAAGAGATGGTGCAGTTGTTGTAGAAAATGGTTTGATAACTGAGGTTAACGATTTTCATAAGATTAACATAGGTGAGAATGATAAGTTGATAGACTACTCTGGTAAATTAATTATGCCAGGACTTATCGATACACATATGCATACAACTCAAACAAAAGCTGTAGGTGCCTATGGCGAAAAGCTTTTAGAGTGGTTAGATGGATATATTTTTCCAAGTGAAGCTAGCTTTAACAGTAGCTCTTTAGCTCATAAGGAGTTTGATATACTTTTCAAAGAATTATTTAAGAGTGGAACTACAACTATATGTGGATACGCTCCAAGTGCTTATGACGGTACAGATATAGTTTTTGAAATAGCTCAAAAATATAATATGAGAGTAGTGCTTGGAAATACTATTATGACTCAAGGTAATAAAGAAATAATTACAGATGCTCAAACCAGTATGAAAATCTCTGAGAAGCTTTGTAATAAGTGGCATAATAGAGGACGTGCTAGTTACGCTCTTACCCCAAGATTTGCTCTTAGCTGTGATGATGAAACTCTTAACTTATGCAAAGAGTTCATGCAATCGCATAAAGATGTTTATGTACAAACACATTTAAGCGAAAATTTAAATGAAATCAAAGATACTTTAGCGATGTATCCAAATGCTAAGGATTATCTAAATGTTTATGAGAACTATTCATTAATTACGGATAAAACTATTTTAGGACACTGTATCCACTTGTCAGATAGTGAATGGAATAGAATGAAAGATCAAGGTGTTGTTATAGCAAGTTGCCCAACTAGTAATAACTTCCTTGGCAGCGGTCATTTTGACTACAAAACGGCCATTGAAAAAGATATCAAGCTAACATTAGCTACTGACTGGGCAGCAGGTAATACTCTAAGTATGCTTCGTGTAATGGATGATGCTTATAAGGCTGCATTATTAAACTCCTATAAACTTGAAACTTTGATACGCCTGTTCTCTTCTACTCTAGGTAGTGCAAAAGCGCTAGATTTAGGCGATAAAATTGGCAGCTTAGAAAAAGGTAAAGAAGCTGATTTTATAGTTATTAATACTGACAATAATTCTCTACTTAAATATAGACTTGAATCTGCATATAATCTTCAAGACTACTTATTCTCAGTTATTTCTTTAGGAGATGATCGTTTAATTGATGCTACATATATATATGGAAGCAAAGTTCATTAATTACGATTATTAACTAATTCACATTACAAAACGTTAAATCAATAATTATAAATAGTGTAGTATCTTATTTGTAGATGGCATATTTTTAATTATTTGTTTGTAGGTTTGTACCTAAGGAGAATATCTATGAGAGCTATAAATTATACGCGTTGGGCTATTACAGAGTTGTTTTTTACAATGAGTGTTTTTTCAGCTGTATTATTTGGGACTTATGCGTTATCAATAAGATTGGATAATCATTTGACAGATACTAATCTGTCAATATTATCAGGAGTTTTTTTTGTAGTATTTGCTCTTTCTCAAGTGTGTGCTGGGGTATTAATAAATAAGTTATCACCTAAATTATTGCTTAGTAGTTCAGCATTTGTATCTGCTTTGGGCGCACTTTTGTTTGCACACACTACCGTATTTGAGCTACTGGTAGTTGCAAGGATAATGCTTGGTTTGGGTTTGGGGTGTACATTTGTAGGAGTGCTTTATGTTGTGCAGACTAATTTTTCAGATCATCAATTTGCATTTTTTTCATCCTTGAGTCAGAGTATTGCTAACATTTTTGCAGGTATGTTGGCACTATTTGCAGGTAAGGCTTTGAGTCAATATTCATATACTTATGTTTTTGATATTCTTGCAGTAATGTTTATTATCTGTACTATTGGTCTTAGTATCTTGTTACCTCATAAGACAAGAACTACGAGTGACAGTGATCTACAACAACCAGTAATATCTAGAATATGGAGTATTCTTTCAAAACGAAATTTTTGGTTAGCATCATTTTACTTTACAGGTTTGTTTGGATCAATTTTGACATTTGCAGATCTATATAATGTCACCTATGAAATGAAGGTGTTTGGTGTACCTCATGATACAGCTATCATGATGAATGGTTTGGTACCAATAGGAGTTGCAACAGGAGGAATTATTGCTGGATTTTTGGTATCAAGATACCAAAATAATAGACTTACAGCTATATGTTTTAGTTTGATTACACTCATTTTTCTTTGTTTAATTATGTATATAAGATGGCCAAATAGAAGTTTGGGATTTGAAATGGCTTTCTTGTTTAATTTTCTGTATGGTGTTGGGTGTGGAGGAGCTATGCTAGCATTCCAAGAAATTCAGCTACTGTTCAAAGAGTTTTCAATAAGACCATTAGCTAATTCATTAGTGCTAACATTTGCTTATCTATTTAATGGAATGATTATACAACCATTGACGGGATATATCATTGGTGAAACAAGGGTTGTACACTATTTTAATCAATCTTCGCCTTATTCAAGATGGCTATATGATACTAGTATTCATAATGAATGGCATAAGTTTAATAGTGGTTTACTTATTATCGTATTGATAATAGTAATTAGTTTCGTAAGTAGTATTTTCTTTACCAAGAAAAAATCAAGCTAATTATTTTCTATATACTGAATTATATCATTGATTACTAAATTAGAATTTGCTAATATATAGCTAGAAATTAACAAACATTGATCATAACTATGGATTTGATACAAATGAAAGATAATGCAAACAAAGCTTCGTCTTTATTAAGAGCAATATCTCATGAATCTAGACTTTTGATACTTTGTTTATTACTAAGACATGAAATGAGTGTTGGGCAGTTAGCGGAGTTTTCTGATCTTAGTCAGTCAGCATTTTCTCAGCATTTGTCTGTTTTGAGGAAAGAGGGACTTGTTAAGACTAGGAAAGAATCACAAACAGTTTTTTATAGTTTAAATGACCCTGCAGTAACTAAAATATTAGAAGCGTTATATGGCATATATTGTGGTGATGATAACAATTAAAAAATTTGAATAAAATATTAGTAATAACTAAATTAGAAGTAGCTTAATAATATAAAGGAGAGCAAATATGAGTAAAGTAAAAAATATTTCAGTTAAAGACTTTTTGGAATTACAAGAAAAAGAAAAAGTAAGATTAATAGATATCAGAACAACAGGTGAACATAACAGAGAGTGTATTGATTGTGCTGAAAATATAACAGTTGATGAAATATATGATGCAGATATTAAACCTGATGAGATTGTAGTACTTCACTGTCAGTCTGGTAACAGAACTAATCAGGCAGCAACTAAAGTAAAAGATCTAAATGCAAAAGCAGTATATTTGTTAGAAGGTGGCTTGAATGCTTGGAAACAACACAAACAACCTACAAAAAAAAATGTTAAAGAACCTCTACCAATAATGCGTCAAGTACAGATAATAGTTGGTTTTATGGTATTGTTGGGTGTAGTGCTTTCGTTTACAGTATCACAATACTTCGCAATTTTGAGTGGATTCTTTGGTGCAGGACTTTTATTTGCTGGGTTAACAGGCACATGTGGTTTAGCAGTTATGTTAGAATTTTTACCATATAATAAAAGAAAATAACACTTTATATAATATTTCTAGAGGAGCTCAGTAATGGCTAAAAAATATCTCATAGTTGGTGGTGTTGCTGCAGGTGCATCAGCAGCTGCAAGGCTAAGAAGGCTTGATGATAAAGCAGAGATAGTAATGTTTGAAAAAGGACCACACGTATCATTTTCTAACTGTGGTTTACCTTATCATTTAGGTGGGCATATCGAACCAGCTGAAAAATTAATCTTAATGACGCCTGAAAAGTTTGATACAAGATATAATATTGAGGCTCGTACAAATTCGGAAGTTGTTAGTGTTGATAAATCAAACAAAACTGTAACTGTTATAAACAACATAACTGGAGAAGAGTATACTGAAAGTTATGATAAGCTAGTGTTAGCTGTAGGTGCTAAGCCGATAGTTCCTCCTTTTAAGGGTCTTGAGACAATCAATCACTTCATATTAAGAAATGTTGTCGATGTCAAAAAAATCCATAAAGCTGTTTTTGATAGTGAAAAATCTGTCAAAGACGTGACAGTTATAGGAGCAGGCTTCATTGGTATTGAGGTTGCAGAAAATCTTAAAGAAAGAGGCTTTAATGTAACTATAGTTGAGATGGCTAACCAAATTATGCGTCCATTTGACTATGAAATGGTCAAATACCTAGAAAAAGAGTTATTAGACCATGATATAAATTTGATGTTATCTGAAAAAGTAGTCGGTTTTGAATCTGATAAGGTTCTACTTGAATCTGGTAAAGAAGTTAAGTCGGATCTAGTAGTTTTGGCTATTGGTGTGGCTCCTGACACTGCATTTCTAAAAAATGTAGGTATTGATCTAGCTAAAAGTGGTCATATACTTGTTAATGAGAATTATCAAACATCAGATAAAAATATTTATGCAGCAGGCGATGCTATATTGGTTAAAAATGCTCTTACAGGTCAAGATTTTAATTTGCCGTTAGCAGGACCAGCTAATAAGCAAGGTCGCTTGATTGCAGATCATATAAATGGTAGAAAAATTGTAAACAAAGGCTATATTGCTTCATCAATCATTCAGATATTTGACTATACTGGCGCAGCAACAGGTTTAAACGAAGCTTGGATTAAGTTTCATAATTTAGATATCGATTATCAGGTAGCATATACAGCACCATTTGATAGAGTAAGTATCATGCCTAATGCTCAAAATGTATTTACAAAAATATTGTTTGAGAGTAACACAGGTAAACTTCTAGGTGCTCAGACAATTGGTAAAGGTATAGTTGATAAGAGGGCGGATGTGTTTGCAACAGCTATCAAAGCGGGTATGACAGTAGAAGATCTTCAAGATCTTGAGTTATGTTATGCTCCTCCATATTCAACAGGTAAAGATGTAGTTAACCATACTGGTTATGTTGCTAATAATCTTTTAAATGGAGATTTTAAACAGGTTCTATTTACTGATGTTGAAAAGCTTTTAGCTGAGAATGCTCAAATTATTGATGTTAGAGAATTTGGTGAGATATCTAAGGGTATGTTAGCAGGTGCTAAAAATATACCAATGTCTGAGATTAGAAATAGATTGTCAGAGCTTGATAAAACTAAGCCGGTATATGTACATTGTCAGTCAGGTCAAAGATCATATAATGTAACTCTAATGTTACAACATCATGGCTATGATGTTTATAATATTGCAGGTGGTTATGCTATGATTTCTAATTATTATGGCACTATTGAGCGTATTACAGGCGAGCGTCGTATTTCAATAACTCAAACAAACTAGAACAGATAATATATCTAGGAGGAACTATGATTTTTAGACAACTAATTGATAGAGATACTTATACCTATACTTATATTTTAGGTTGTGAGCAAACTAGGGAAACTATAATAATAGATCCTGTAAGATTTAATGTTCAACAGTATTTAAAACTATTGAGAGAACTTGATCTTAAATTGATTTATGCTGTAGATACGCATGTTCATGCAGATCATGTAACAGCAGCGGGTATTTTAAGAAAAGAAACAGGCTGTGATATAGTACTTGGTGGTGAGAGTGCAGCTCAATGTGCTACTAAAAAAGTATTTGATGGAGATATACTAACATTTGGTAATTATCAGATTAAGGCAATATATACACCAGGCCATACAGATGACTCTTACTGTTTTATAACAGAGAATATGCTTTTCACTGGAGATACTTTGCTAATTAGAGGTTCGGGTAGAACTGATTTCCAAAATGGTGATTCTTATGCTGCATATGAGAGTATTATGACTAAACTTATGACTTTACCAGGTAGTACAATTATTTATCCAGGTCATGATTATAATGGTGTTACTAGTAGTAGTGTTGCGGAGGAAAAAAGAAATAATCCAAGACTACAAGTAAACTCGCCAGAAGAGTACGCGAAGATAATGGATGATTTAAAACTACCTCCACCAAATTATATAGATATCGCAGTTCCAGCTAACCTAAAATGTGGTATAGAAGAAGAGTAATATGTTTTTGATTATATTTGGATTTATTTGTGGAATTGCTTTAGGCTTAACTGGTGGTGGTGGATCTATATTAGCTGTTCCATTACTCACTTATGGTGTAGGCTTAGACTTTCATACTGCGGTTCCTATTTCTCTTCTTGTAGTAGGCTTTACAGCTATTTTTGGTCTTGTAGTTAACTATAAGCAACATGATATTAGTTATTTAGCTGCTGCAATAATGATTACTACAGGAGTTATGTTTGCTCCAATTGGCAGTTATGTATCTCAAGGCTTATCAGACAAGGTGTTAATGATTAGCTTCTCTATACTTATGATTACAATAGGTATTTGGAGTTTGATAAAAGCAAAAGTTATGTCTGGTGCTGAGAAATCAATATGTGAGAGTATCGCTCCGAAGTGTATTACTGCATTATTAGTAAGTGGTGCAATTGTTGGTACTTTGACTGGATTCTTTGGAGTTGGTGGTGGATTTTTGATAGTGCCTGCGTTGGTATTTATAACAGCTATGCCAATTAAAAGAGCTATAAATACTTCTTTATTAGTAATATTTGTTGTATCTATATCTGGGTTTATATCGCATTACGAAGAAGAGCATATGAGTTGGTATGTGGCTGGTATGTTTATAATTGGTAGTGTAATTGCGATGTTAATAGCTACTAAACTTAAAAAAAGACTTAATGATAAAATCTTACAAACATTATTCGCTATTATGTTGGTTGTGCTTGGAGCAGTGATTTATTTTATTAATTAACAATCTTCAGCTTTAACTGTTTTAAAGCCATAGAATGCTGCGAAAGCTTGGTTATTTGTGTTATTGCTATCACATGTTATCGCTTCAAAAGTTATACCATATGGTTGAGCTTCTCCATGAAGCTCGAACGTTGGTATAGTAATATTTTCTATATTTTTGTTGTGCAATTCTGTAATAAGCTTTTGTCTATTTTGATTAAACTTATAAATTGAGTAATATGCACTTCCCATAACTCCCATGATAATTAATAAACCTATCAGAAAAAGGATATGAATTTTCTTGAAGGCTTTATAGATAGTTGTAACTGCTATGCTCTGATTGTCATAAAATTGTTGCATCACTGCAATAAAAAAGATTATGTAGTATATCAACATTAGCCTAATCTGTAAGCCGTAACTAGTCGCAAGAGGAGCCATTATAAAAATTGATATAATTAATGTTAGTGAGTATATCAATACGCTAATTTTTGAGTTCTTTTGATTAGTAATGGCTAAAATAAAGTATAGGATAAATAGCCATACAATAATCATCGTATGAGGCCATAAATTGTATTTGAATATATGAATGAAGTAAAGAAGCTGATTTAAAAGAGAAATGTTTTGGTCATTCGACATTTGATCCATTCTAACGTAATTACCTGGAGCAGCTATTAAAATAGCCCCTCCAATCAAAAGACCTGTCAAGAAAAACAGAATCCCTTTGTTTATAGTTTTGTTATTTATTTTTCTCTCAATAAAATATGCTAAACAAAATAAGAGTAGTACTGCAACAAACTGCTCATTATATAGGCCTATAAATAGGCCTCCTAACAAGCTAATTAAGTAGAAGCTTTTATTTTCGATTATTAAATAATAATACAAAACAATAAGGATTGTATATCCCCATAAGTATTGTATAGCAGCAGTTTTCCATATTACTTGACCTATGAAACCTGTCCATGTGAACATTAAAGCAAAGAAGAATGAATATATAATAAAATCTTTTGATGCTAGACTATACTTGTTTCTAGTCACAATTTTAAAGATAAATATTATAAATAAGCTCATGGATATTGAGCTTATAGTATTTATAGTTAGCAATGATAATGTTAAGTATTTTTTTGAAAATAGTGCATATACTAAAGCTTGAGCAGATATTCTACCCGTCCAGCCTGTATAATCTTGGATTAGAAAATGAAAAAAAGTACCATTTACTAGAGTATCATTAATAGCACGCCAAAAATCATCCATAGCCAATGGTTGGCAAAAATTCAAAAATAGAAAATAAGAGAAAATAGCTAAAATTATAAGTAATTTAGACTTTAAAAGATTATTCATTATTTAAGATTTATAATTTAAAAATTAAATCATTATAACGTATATGAGACTATTTTTGCAAAAATAGTATTACGTGGTAGTGCAAATTAGCCAAGAAGTTTGTGTGTTAAGTATACGATTTAATTGGTTTTTAACCATCCAGTAATGCTAAGTCTTTTATTTTTCGTAAGTACAGGTAACACTTCATGTTCAATGGTTTTGCTATCAAAGAGAACTATTTTTCCATTAGTTGGAAATATTTGTAATGTTTGATTATTAAGATATAGTTTTAACTCTCCACCGAAAGATTCATTCCAAATTTCATTAAGATAGCAGACTATAGATATCGTTCTTCGATCATCATTTTGAAAGGTATCGATATGTTTTTTATAGAATGATCCTTTAGGATAAGCTGCGTAGTGAAACTCCTTTGTTACAATTCCGGCAAAACACGTTTTATTAAGGTAGTCAATAAAACTATTTATCTTTTTAAAGAATGTTGCGGCATGTTTTGTTTCATCTAACCAAAAAATAAAGTCATTACGTATTGATCTTTCTAAGTTTTCATTCAAGCGATTACCTATTGCGGATTTTTTAAAGCAATCAGCATCATAAAAATGATTAAGCTCTTTGCGTAGTTGAATAGTTTCATCATTAGTTAGCCAGTTATCCATAACGCAGAACCCATTGTTAAGATAATCACTAATTATCTTTTCATAAAAAAGATTAATTTCGAATAAATCAGACATACAATGCCCAATTAGTAAAGAGTAAGGAATTATATATCAGAAACTAAAAATCAGTTATCTATTTTTATGATAAAGTCTTCTAAATATTCATCAACATCTAACTCATATTCAGAAATAGCAAAATGCTTAGCAGATTTTTTTTGTTTGTGCATCTCATCAGTTGAGCCCGTGTTTAAATGATGCCAGTCAGGTAGGTCTTTATTTTGTAGTAAAAGCTTATAGCTACAACTATTAGGTAGCCATTTATGGGCATGATTTTTAAGTTGTTTATATGTTAGGTTTATACAGTCAGGCACAATCTGCTTTCTTTTTTCATACATGCTGCATTGGCATTTTCCGATATCTAAAAGCTTACAGCTAACTTTTGTATAGTAGACATCATCAGTTTCATCATCTTGAAGCTTATTTAAACAGCAAAGGCCACATCTATCGCAAATGGATTCCCATTGCTCTTTACTCATATCTTTTAGATCAATTTCTTGCCACCATTTACTCATAATTTATTCATCTATGATAGTTTGAGAAGTATTAAACTAAATTTTTTGACAAAAATACAGTCCAAAGAGAAAACTATTTAAGAGACTTTTTGAATAGGTTGACTTAATACTGGAGAAATACCTGTTTGTACAAAGATTTGTTGCTGGATTTTTGCAAAAGCATTTTCGTATGCTTGAGGGTCCAAGATAGCATAAGAAGTGTTTATTGGAGCAGCTCCTTGATTAGGATCAGGGGTTGATTGATAAACTACAAAGTTAATTCTAATGCTAGAGTCTTTGGTTGATTGTCTATAAGGTTGAATAAATGCTGTAGCTTCAGTATATTCAGATTGCCCCCAGCCATTAGCATTTTCAGTACTTTTAGCTGTAATAATGCCGGTATTGAAGTTAGCATCTTGGATGATATAACCGAGATTTTGCATAACAGTAACTGTAGCATCAAAAGCTGTTCGTAAATCAACATTAAAAACTTTTGTTTGCATAAGTTGAATTTGAAGAGGTGTTAAATTTGGTTGCTGTGGTCCTGATGATATACATCCTGATAAAGCTAAAACAACTAAGTAAACTAAAAGACTAAATTTCTTACGCATATTATAAAAGCCTCATCTAGAAGTTAGTTGATAATGATTTATAGTTAGAGACAATATTATCCTTGAATGTGATAATTATAGTCATAGTTTTTTGTGATTGCATGAATCCTGATTCTTGTGTATTTTCGCCGGTTATCAGTAGAGTCAAAAAACCATCTCTAGACGCATTATTCTCTACAGTTGCATTTGTCTGATATGTCCAGACTGATTCTCCATTTGCGTTTTGAGTAACTATATTAGGAGAGCCAAAAGCATTTATGACTTCATCTTTGGTTGTTACACCTTTTTTAAGTGTTAAAGAAACATTTCCAGAAGTATAGGGAGTTTTTACAAATCCAACATCTTGAGGGTTAGTATTATTTACGCAAGAGTTAAGGATAAATACTATTCCTATTAAACATATAATCTTAAATTTCATAATAGTCTCACTAGTTACAAGAAGTAGTTTTAATCAAAAATCATTTTATAATAGATCGGATAATAATGATATCTAAAACTTATAATTTAAAGTACTAATCACTCATAAGAACTATATATATTATTGTTAATAATGTATAATCTAGAACCATAAAATTCCCTAATAAATTATATCTATATAACAATTATGAAAACTACTGCTAGAGCTAGAAATAACGCTCGTTTATATACTGTGCAGGCTTTGTACCAAAAAAAGGTTGCAGATCATACATTTTCTGAACTAAAAACTCAATATTATGCAGATAATGCAGAGAGACACTATACTGACTGGGATCTTTTTTATAGATTAATAGATGCAGTTAGAGAAAATCAAGATACTATAGATGGCTATATACAAGATAATTCAAAAAATGGTGTTGAGTCTATAAATTATGTTGATTATGCAGTACTTCAAGTCGCTATAGCAGAATTGATAGAGTGTCTAGAAAATCCATATCAAGTTATTATAAAAGAATATGTTGAAATTTGTTATAGTATGGGGACAGAAGAGGGATATAAATTCGTCAACGCTGTTTTACAAAACCTTGCTAAGTCGATTAGAGGTGAAGAGTAAACTTATCTTGTGATGCAAGAAAATTAAACTTATCACGATGTTCTTGTTGTTTGTTCTTATCTAAAGTTGCTGTTAGTATAGTTTCTTTATATTCTTCATGAGCTAAAACATCTCCATTATAGTCAATAATCATACTATCTCCAGAATAGCTAAAGTTAGGATCATTTCCAACTCTATTACAAGCGATAACATAAGCTTGATTTTCTATTGCTCTTGCTTTTAGTAATGACTTCCAATGCTCACGACGAGATTCTGGCCAACAAGCAACATTTAGTAGTACATCATATTCATTATTATTACAATTAAATACAGGGAATCTTAAATCAAAACACACTGTTAGCAATATGTTGAAACCTTTGTAGTTAATAATTTGACGATTATTGCCGCTAGTATATTTTTTATCTTCTCCAGCATGTATGAAAAGATGATTCTTGTCATAAGTAAAAACTTGCTTGTCAGGAGTTACAAAGTAAAGTCTATTGGCAATTTTATTTTCTGTAAAAGTTGCAGCACTACCTACAATTGCATAGTTTTTACCTTTTACTTGATTATACATCCATTCGATAATATCTTCTTCAGAGCTAGCCTCATTAGTAGGATTCATTATAAAACCAGTGTTAAACATTTCACAAAGTACTACAAGGTCAGTTTCTTTATGGATATCTGCAATCTTATTCTCGATAGTTCTATAATTTGCTTGCTTATCATCCCAAATAATATCTGATTGAATTATGCTAACTTTTAGTTTTGACATATATGTTCCTTATTCGGAGTTAGGATATCTTCTGAGAGTTTAGCAGTATTTTTCATAATCGTTAAGAATAAAATGCTATATACAAAATATAATTTGTTGACAAATAAATAGCACAATAACATAATAATCCTAATTTATTTTGATACCTATATGAGGAAATTATGAAAATTATAAAACTAAGAAATTATGCTCTATTATCTATACTTATATTTGCTTTTGTTACCGGCTGTTCAACCGTCGAAAATAATAATGGTATAAAATATGTAGAGGGTTATTACATTGTAAATATGCCATATAGTTTTGACAAAGTTTATAGTTCTGCATATCAATCAATAAAAGCAGGGGAAACTTATACTTCTACTAGCGGTGCTCCTTATAATCTTGTTGTTAACAAGAAGACTAATGAAACAGCAACTTTAGAGGGTATAAACCCAAATGATCCGAGAGATACCATTAAAATAAATATAAAGAAAATATCTGACACAAGTACCAGCTTGGCTATCAAATATGGTAAAAATGGAAATTCTATGAGGTCTTCGGCAGAAGTGCAAATTATTGAAGGAAATATCAAGTACGACTAGTATTTGTCATTAAAGAAGTAAAAACTTTTATATCTTTGCAAGAATTTTTGCGCCTTTAATTATCTCATCATCTTTTTTAGCGAAGCAAAGTCTTAGTAGTCCATTTTGTGGTTTTTCAAATAATGACGATATTGGAACTAGGCCAATGCCATATTCTTTGATCAAATTAGAGGCAAAATCTTCATCAAACTCATTACTAATATCACTATAGTCTAACATCTGGAATGGAGAGCCATGCCATTCAAGAACTTTAAACCTAGTTCCTTCCAGATTTTCTCTTAAAAGCTGATTCTGTCTTTTATACAGTTTATTGAGATCTTCATAATACTCAGGGTGTTCAATTATACCTTCTGCTAATGCTAACTGTAATGGATGCACTGCTGAGAAGGTTGCAAATTGCTTTACTGCTAAGATATTTTTTATAACTTCAGCTGGAGCAATAGCTACACCTTGACGCCATCCAGTAACATTATAAGTTTTGCCTAAGGATTGAAGAACTATGAGCTTATCTCTAAGTTCAGCTATTTGTATGGCACTAGTGAAGTTTTCACCTGCGTAAATATGTTCATAAACCTCATCAGAAATTACTAAAAGATTTTTATTTTTAACTATTTTAGCAATTTCCTTGAATTCATCTTCTGATATCACAGTACCCATAGGATTATGAGGCGAGTTTAAGATAATAAGTTTTGTTCTATCTGTAATTGCATTTGCAATAGCTGGGATATCAATTCTACCATCTGCTAGTAGTTTCAGTCTTACGCATTTACCTTGATTAAGTTTTGTAGCTCCAACATACGTATCAAAAACTGGATCAAACATGATAACTTCATCACCTTGTCCGATATAAGCAGATATTAAAGTAAATAAGCCTTCTTGGGCTCCTGCTGTAATAGCCACATTTTCAATACCTATCTCTGCATCATAGCATTTTTTAGTTTTCGTTATTATGGCATTACGCAATGTAATAGTACCTGGTATTGGGGAGTATTGATTTTTTGCATGTTGCATATGAAAGTTAGCCCTATCAATTAACCATTCAGGAGTATCAAATGCAGGAGCTCCCTGAGTAAAGTTAAGGGCTTTATGTTCTGCCGCTAATGTTGCGAATCTGCCATAGACAGAAGGGGAAGTATCAATATAAGACTTAGCTTTAATCATATTATTCGTTATAAATTATTAGCATATTTACAGTATATAATAGAAATGTATTTATCAAGAAGAGTTTTGTGCGAAAAATATATTAAATGATGCCGTATATTAGTGTTTTTGGGTAAATTCAAGCGGGTTACCATGCATTTTTAAATATTGTTTTCCTAATAGTTTTGAACCTATATAGTTAAGATGATTTGAGTCGGCATAGATTGGAATACTATTTATTTCAATATTGCAGTAACTGTCATCACAGATCGCTTTTTTAGGATCAATAATTACTAATTTTGGAAATTCCTTTTTGAGTTTTTCAACAAGATTAGAAAATACCAACTGTTGTTGTTTGACAAACTCGATATTCAACTTACATGAATTTTCTCCAAAAATAAATGGTAGTTTATTTTTTTCTAATGGACAAAGATTAGTTACATCAATATTAAGTGTTGGAGTATCTAAAATAAGTATAGGTATACTACCATTATCTATTACTAATTTAATGGAATCTTGTATTGAATCAATTGAACTAGAGTATAGTGCATTTGACCATTCACCAGCAAGAATAACATATTTATATTTTTTTGATTTTATCAAATTAGCAATGGCCTTGTTTCTATCAGTAACAGAAACATATTCAACAATATTTTTGAAAGTCGGTAAGAATGGAGTAGATTTTTGGGTTACAACGTAAGCTTTCTGGCTTATGTTATCAAGCCAAGTAGTTATCATAGGTATTTCAGATCTTGCATGAGAGTCACCTACCAACAGAAAATTAGTATTTTTAGCTTTAGGACTTCCTATTGAACAGATATTCTTATTAGGGAGTTGTTTTGATTGGAAGCTAGAGGATTGAATCATAAGGAAACAATTGTTTTGATCGATTTTATTAAATCCATAGTTATATGTTAGTTTATTTTGATCAATAAGGTTTGAGGAATTAAAACCAAATTTATTATTAGTTGAGGCTATATATAAGCAGCAAGCCAAAATTAGAGGTATTATCCATAGCAGTATAAAGCTTTTATTAAAACTAAACTTATATTTATGCCTAAAGGGTTTTTCTACAAATAAATACGTTAATGTAGCAAGGGCTAAACTAATAGTAAAAATTATGATACATATAGTGACAGTTTTATTGATGCTTAAATAGTTAACATAAGCAATAATAGGCCAATGCCATAAATATAAGGAATATGAGATAAGACCTATAGCCACAATAGGTTTTAGAGAAAGTATTCTATTTATAATAGGTATATGATTAGTATTTGCGCCAGAATATATATAAATAGTCGCCCCAATACATGCCGTAATAGTCCAAATACTTGGGAAACTCACATTAATAAAAAATATAGGTGCTATCATCATTAAAGCACCTATTACAGAGAGTATATTAAGAGTCAGTTTGTTATTGTTTAAAGTAGCTGAATTATTAAGGTATATGGCTAAGCAGCAACCAAATAAAAGTTCGAATGCTCTATGGGTTGGAAAGTAATACCATCTGTCAGAGCTCAGAATATATAAATTAAATTCGCCAGAAAGGAAAATCAAGCAAGATATAACTAGCAATATTATTGAAGTGGCTAGAAGTCTTACTTTTGTTGAAAATCTTAGTTTAAATAGTAGTATTAAGATTAATGGCCAGATCATATAAAATTGTTCTTCTACACCTAAAGACCATGTATGAAGTAATGGTATTATTTGCGAGTTTTGACCGAAGTAGCCAAAATCAAGTTTTACAAAGAAATAGATATTAGAAAAGGATGCTATTGCACTAACAAGTGATTCGGCGTAGTCTATTAAATCCTGCGGTAGTAATATAAGCCATGCAAAAAAAGTAGAGAAAGTTAAGACAACTATTAATGCAGGTAGAATTCTTCTAATTCTTCTTAGGTAAAAGTTTTTGATAGAAAAACAATTGTTTTGTAGATCTCTAAGAATTATAGCAGTAATTAAATATCCAGAAATTACAAAAAATATATCTACACCAAGAAAGCCAGATTTAATCCAACTTATATTTAGATGAAATAGAACTACAGATAATACCGCAAAAGCCCTTAATCCATCTATATCTTTTCTATACTTTATATTGCTCATTAAGATTGTGCCTTTGTATTTATTATTGATAGTGGGTTACCATACCTCTCTAAGTAAAGGTTGCCCAATAGAGTTGATCCATTGTTATTCAGATGAGTGTTGTCGGTATACAAAGGAGTGCTACCGATCGATGTAAGAAGCTCGGTTTTAGAATCTTTTTTTTCTATAAGTTTATTAGGATCTATTACAATGAGCTTTTCTCCGTATTTATGTTTTAGCTTTTTAATAAAGTTATTTCTATTATCCATAACGCTATAACATTCTCTACCAAGAATTTTATCTAATTTTGTAAATCCACATGTTGACTTTGGACCTCCATATACATCGTACATGATAATAGGTACTATTCCTTGTTTAATGAAATTAGCTACTGAGCTGTCAATTTGTTTGAAAGCATCAGTTTTGAGATATGTATCGTAATTCCAATATCCAGCTAGAATGATTGCTCTGGGTTTTAACTTATGTATGTAATACTCTGTATTCTTGTCAAATGAACTACTATACATCATATATTTATAGAGTTTAGGATCACCAGTTAGTGATTTAGTATAAATATACCCTTTAAGTTTTAAATTTTTTAACCAAACATTTATCATACCCTCATATGCCATAGCATGAGAATCCCCTAGAACTAAAATGTCTGTGTGATCTTTATTAATTGCGCCAAAGAAGCAGTTATTATTTATTTCATTTAGATTATAATTTTCACCAGTATTGCACTGATCTAGATTTAAAGATTGACTACTATAAAAATTTAGATTTAAATTTACTGCCTCCTTATTAAAACCAAATCCTTGATGCTTAGACGCTGCATAAAAGCTTATCGATATGACCAAAGGTATAATCCATAATATAAAAATACTTTTTTTAAAACTAAAAATAATCTTATATCGAAATGGTTTTTCAATAAATATATACGTCAATGTTGCTAATAATATGCTAATGGTAAATATTACAGCACAAACAAGAGTAGTTTTTTCTATACTAAGATAGTTTATATAGGCTATGATAGGCCAATGCCACAAATATAAAGAGTATGAGATAAGACCTATAGCTACAAAAGGTTTTAATGAGAATATCTTATTTGCTATTGGAGTATGGTTATTACCACAATAAATAAATATAGTAGCTCCGAGACATGTTGTAATAGTCCATAGACTAGGAAATCTCACATTGATAAAGAAGATAGGTATAACCATCAACAATACAGAGATTATTGATAAAACCTCAAGTATAATTTTATTATTTAACTTTATTTTACTTATGTTTTGAACTGATAAAAAAATAGCTAAACAACACCCAAATAGCAATTCAAAAGCTCTATGTGTTGGAGAGTAGTACCATCTAGGAGAGTCTATAATATGAACATTTAGCTCACCAGATAGAAAAAAAATACAAGAAATAATCAAACAAATAATAGAAAAAATTAGTAGTTTCTTTTGAGTAAAGTTTAACTTAAATAAAGCTAGTAATAATAATGGATAAATCAGGTAAAACTGCTCCTCAATACCAAGAGACCATGTGTGTAATAGAGGTATAATCTGTGGGCTAGCTCCAAAATAGCCAAAATTAAGTTTTATGAAGTAATAGATATTTGCTAAAGAGCTAATAGAACTTATAAGAGACTCAGAATAATTTAGTAAATCTTGAGGTAAAAATATTAACCAGGCAAAAAAAGTAGAGATGGATAACACAACTATTAGTGCTGGTAAAATTCTTCTAATCCTTTTTAAATAAAAACCTTTGATAGAAAATGAATTACTATGTATATTTTTAATAATTATTGAAGTAATAAGATAGCCTGAAATTACAAAAAATATATCTACACCAAGAAACCCTGATTTAATCCAATTTATTTGAAGGTGAAATAGAACTACTGATAATACAGCAAATGCTCTAAGACCATCTATATCCTTTCTATATTGAATATTACTCATGAGGTATTTAGTTTTTACAGTTAGCTATTACATATAATACAGTTTTCTTCTCTATTAATAAAATGATTGGTATCTTAATATCAAATAATCGTATTGATGTATCTCAAAATCTTATAGATGAGATACTAGTTTTATTACATTTCTGATTACGTATTGTTAATAGATAGCCCTGTGTCAGCAATTACATAAGTATCTTGATTAACCAATATTAAAAATATTCTATACCTACCAGTTAATAAAGGATACTTATTAACGAGACTGAAACCACTTTGTTTGACGTTTAGTGTATCGCTTGATAATTCCTGAATACTATTTTTGCTTGTAAGATTAGCTTTAAATATATAATCATGATCAGAGCTATGTAATTTGACATATATTTTAGTATTTAATGCATCTTTGTGTTTCATATATCCCCAGCCAGCTATTGTCAATATGTTGTTATTATAAGATAAGGTATCAACATAGCTTCTTTGAGAGGTATATGATAGTTCTTTATACTCAGTTAAGTTTAATGCAATTGGTTGGATTTTTTTAGGTATGTTTGTCTCGATATATTCTGAGCCATTGACTAGTATTAAATCAATGCGACTATCTTTTTGTAAAGGATTATCTGTAAAAGTAATACTCCAACCACTGTCTTGTATGTTTGAAGCATCGTTATATAGTCTCGAGATATCAGGTCTTTGTTTAATGTTCACTGGATATATTTTAGATGAATCGTCATTTGTTATACGAATATATATTTTAGTATTTGCAGCATCTTTGTTTTTGATATACGACCAACCGCTTATATTTAATCCATTATTTTCTTGCTTTATAAATTCAATATTACTTTGTATCTTCAATAAAGATAATTGATTAAGATTTTTAAGGTTAAGATCAATAGGTAAAGGATTTACTATAACCCTATCAGCTAACTTTAAAACTATTAAATCTTTAGTTTCTTTTATGTAGCCAGTATTTGGATATGCTGGCATGTGATCAGAGACTTTATAAGCCTCATTGACTTCGGTTTGGTTTGGCATAATATAGTCATTACCTAGCCAGCTCATAAAATCATGTAGACGCACGGATTGCTCAGCGTCTGTATCAAAAAATGATGGTCCAATCGAGTCAAAATGTACGATAAAGGGTTTCGGTGTATGGTAATACTTGCCGATTATAACTAAAGGTTTACTTTCTATAGCATCTCCAGTTTTATCAAGTATGTTGTTGTATATACGGTTTGCGAAGTTTTTATCGTACTGTAATCTCATTACGTCACTGTAGAAAAGTCTAGTGATATATTGAGCATTAAAAAGTGTACTTATAATGATGGTAGTAGTAATAATGGTTTTTATAGCTTTGCTACTAAAAGAGTAATAAAAAATTAGCCAAATTCCTGCTAACATCAAAGGCACTGCTTGTAAGGTTCTTAAAGGTACTCCATTACCTAGTGCAAATACCAGAGCGAAAGGCGATAGCACAAATATTATAATAAGTAACGCAACAGATATCCTTTTCTTTAAGATATTAATGATAACTAGAAAAGGTAGTGTAAAATACACTGTTAATAAAATAAAGAAGTTAAAGTTCATCGATAATAATGAATGGAAGTATACTTTCCAGCCACTAATGATTGAAGTGAGTGGTTGACTGCCCCAACCAATAAATTGCTCAGTATAATCTGACTGAGGGGTAATAAAAAAAGATGCAAAGCAAACTATTTTATATATGAATAGAGCTACTATTAGAATGAAACCGCCATATACTAATTCTAAAATATTAAACTTTTCATTAGGGTTTGCTATCGTTCTAAGAAGAACTATAAATACAGCTGATGTAATAAAATATGAGACATAAGTTTGATAACTCATTAAAGCTAATGAGCAAAGTATGATAGAAGATATAAGGTTAAAAAACTTCTTTGTATTTAGAAAAGAAGAAAAATGGTAGGCAGATAGCACACATACCAACATTGAGAATTCTGTAAATATATTTTGAAGAGTGAATCTCAAGAAGAATGAGTACATTGGGCAAATAATGAAAATACATGCAAATACTATAGATAGAGTTTTAGATAGTCTTACTTGACAATTCTCTATCACTATAAGCCATAAAATACCTGAGATAAAAATAAAACTTACTGCTATGAAGTCATTAAAAAAAGGAAGCACTTGCTCAAGACTTAAATAATTATATAATGCATCTATTGGTCTGCCATGAGCTATCCAATCAGAGTTGTATGAACGGAATGTTGCCATTACAGAGTCAGAGTCAACAGCCCAGTGTGTTATGAAGTATCCATAACCGAGTATTGTGAAAAAAAGTACAACACCTAGAACTATCAAGTTTCTTTGGATGAAACTAAGAGACTTATTAAGTAATGATGATATCTCTGTCATAAAATCTCCATGGGGTAAGACTGTTAAAATACACCTAATTATATTTAACTACAAAACTTTATTAAAGCTATTAAAGAAAAAATAGCATAGTTATGCAGGGCAATAGATGCTTTTTATATCAAGAAAATATTTTATCTTAATCATTCTAATTGTCACATTATAATTGTGATGTTTTAGGCTTTATTCAGTTTGATAAATAATATAGACTTCTTCAAAAGGTTTATTATTTATAGTATTGATGAAAATTTCACGTACAAATGTAATAATAGCTATTTTGATAATAGCTTTTTTCTTTGTTATAAACTATTTACAGCCTTTAAGAGCTGATGATTTTGGTAGAGCTTATACTGATGCTCTTGATAAGGGTTTCATTATATACTTTCGCGGTATTGCATCAAATTATATTCATTGGACAGGGCGGATATCAGCACAGGCATTAATTTATCTGTTTTTGAGTAAAAAATATATTCATTTATCAGTATTTATGATCAATATGATTAACTCGATATGCTTTTATCTATTTGTACTATATTCATATAAAATAGTAAGATTTAAAACAAAAGTTGAACTATTTTCGAAAGACTTTTTAATATATTTTTTCTTTTTTATCTTCCTTTTTTATCAAACAGGATTTATTGCTAATGTCATATGGAAAACAGCAGCAGTACAGTATTTTTGGGGTATAACACTGTTAACTGTCTTTTATTACATATCAGTAGTGAAAAATAAACAGAACATATGGTTTAGTTTATTCACAGGTTTTTTTATTGGTTTATATAATGAGATATTTGTTGGTGTCGCAATTATCTTGTGTTTGGCATACTTTTTAAATCAAAAGCTTTCTCAAAATCAAATAAACAAAAATATAATATATTTTTTTATAGCTTGTGTGGTCGGAGGTATAATTCTGATAGCAGCTCCTGGTAACTATGTAAGACTAAACACAATGTCGGCAGGAGAGCATATTTCTGTATTAAATCAGCTCATAAATTTAGTTACACAAATTGTAACAAGACCTGGGGATACACTTGTGCCTATGTTAATGCTGCTGACTTTCTTAGTTCTTATTTTCACAAACAAAAATATCACTAGGAAAGCTTCTTTTATATATGGGGTAGCAATTGCATCCTCAATATTTGTATTGACACCTGTGGCTAAGTCTTATGATTTGAATCAAAGAGTTTTATTAATTTATGATGCAGTATTCTTTATAATAATGATGCAGCAATTTTATAATCATAGTACTAGTTTTGTTCTGAAGTTAAGGCTACGATTAAATTCTTTAAGTTGGGTATTTTTAGTATTATTAGTAATGCAACTCGCATTAATGGCAACTATTTATTTTGAAATATATAAGTTTGAAAGGTATAGAGATACTTTGGTTACATATTATCAGCAAAATGAGATCTCTGATCCTATCTTACCGATGATTCCTGAATTTAGTCAAATAACTTTTATAGATGATATCACATCTGATGAAAATGCTTATAATAACGACGCTTATGCTAAGTTTTATGGTTTTGATAAGGTTTATGGAAAAGAATTAGGCTAGAATATCGAACAATTTCTCTAATGTGATTTCTTGTTTTTCTTGAGTTTTGCGATTTTTATACTCAATCAAACCTTGCTCTAAAAGTCTATCACCAATAACTACATGATGAGAGTAGCCGATAAGATCTGCATCTGCAAACATCACACCAGGTCTTGCGCCTCTATCATCTAAAATCACATCTATTCCTTTTGCAAGTAACTCTTGATAGAGTTTGTCAGCTGTTTGTTTGACACTTTCAGATTTGTTATAGTTGATTGGTAATATTGCTACTTGATATGGAGCGATAGCCTCTGGCCAAATGATTCCATTTTCATCATGAGACTGTTCAATTGCAGCAGCCATTACACGCGATACGCCAAAGCCATAGCAACCCATAAGCATAGACTTAGGCTTGCCATCTTGACCAATTATATTGGCATTCATTGGTTTTGAATAAACATCTTCAAGCTCAAAAATATGTCCAACTTCGATACCGTTTGTGAGCTCTAGAGTTCCATTATTATCTGGAGATATATCTCCTGTAACTACGTTTCTAATATCGGCAATTTGATAACTAGTGATATCTCTACCCCAATTCACATTTGTAAAATGATAGTCATCTTCATTTGCGCCACAACAGATATCTTCAATCATCATTGCACTATAATCAGCTATAATTTGTACAGGACAGTTAACTATCCCTAATGAACCTGGATTAGCATTAAAAATAGAGAAAATTTCATCTTTGGTTGCAAGAGTGTATGGTGCTACAATTTGTTCGAGCTTATTGATTTTTGTCTCGTTAAGTTCATGATCTCCTCGGATAACTAAAGCGAAGAAGTTACCTTTAGCATCTTTTATAACCATAGTTTTGATAGTTTTTTTGATATCAAAATCAAGTTCACTACAAAGTTTTTCGATAGTCTTAATATTTGGAGTATGAATTTTTGTTATAGTATTCTCAGAAACTGCTCTTGTGCTTAAATCTGGTTTCGCATATGTTGCTAACTCAATATTTGCGGCATAGTCAGAGCCATTGCTATAACATATAATATCTTCACCAGCATTAGCTAATACTTGGAATTCGTGACTGTTATCACCTCCAATTGCTCCAGTATCTGCACGGACGGGACGATAGGCTAAGCCAATTTTATCAAGAATTTTACAATAAGTTTCATACATCTTGTTATAAGTGTTATGTAAACACTCACTATTTTCATGAAATGAGTAAGCATCTTTCATGATGAATTCACGGGCACGCATCACACCAAAACGAGGGCGGATTTCATCCCTAAATTTTGTTTGAATTTGATAAAGATTTAGAGGTAATTGTTTGTAACTCTTGATAGTGTCACGAGCCATGTCTACAATAGGCTCTTCATGGGTTGGGCCATAGCAAAAATCTCTTTCATGCCTATCTTTTAGCTTCAGAAGCTCAGGACCAAATTTATCCCAGCGATGAGTTTCTTGTAAAAGCTCTGAAGGTAGTACGCTTGGCAGTAGTAACTCACTTGCTCCAGCTTTATTCATCTCTTCACGAACTATATTCTGGATTTTCTGTAGAACTTTTAATCCTATAGGCATCCATGTATAGATTCCTGAAGCAAGTTTTTTTATCAAACCAGCTTTTAGCATGTATTGATGGCTAGTAAGTACGGCCTCTTTAGGAAGCTCTTTTGTAGTAGCAATAAGGGTATGTGTAGCTTTCATGACTATCTAAATTTCAAAATAAAAATATGAGCTAAATTATAGCAAAAAAATAATTATAAAATATAAAAATTGACTCTAGATGAAGGAAGTTAAGGAGATATGAAAAAACTAAGGAGTATCACCTAGAGTAATCTTTATATATTAAGACTCAATCAAACCAAAGTCTGTAAATTTTTGGATATGATTTTGCTTAAGGATTTTATATTCTATACTTAATAAATTTTATGTCAATTATTTTTTATAAATTTAACAACCAATAACTATCTGGATCAGATGGGCAAAGATGTGGTCCACATTCAACAAATACATTTATTGTATTAGCAAGTGTTAAAGCTAGTATCAAGAATATTGCTACTTTAGCGAATAGACTTAAACTTTTCTTTTTATCTTCATTTGGAGTAAAGAATCCACAAATAGTCGCATATATTATGAAAATAATACTTACAATAAAATTCCAAGTATACATATGTAGTGAGAATACAGCATCTCCATAATTTCCAGTGCCAGGAACAATATGTAAAAGTATTTGTGTCATTGCCATTGCTGCATTTAGGATCGCTACTAACGTTACGAACAAATAGTTCTTATATTTATTACCATGCGACAAGTTTAGTAGTAACCCAAAAGTTAATAAGCTCAGTGACATTCTTTGGAACACACATAAGGCACAAGGCAGTTCTTGGAAGTAAAGTTGATAATAAAAAGCCATTGCTAATACAACACTTATACCAATAATAGCTATAGAGTCGAATAAATCTAAAATATTATCTTTCATAGCTAGCCCCTTAAAGTTGAATATTTATATATCGAATTGTATGAGGAATAAATACTACTAGTAATAATCCTAAAGATACAAGAAAAAGAGTGGTGGCTAGCTTATGCTTATTTGTTATAGCAAATATTAAGCTAAGAAATGTTGTCAAAAATATTAAAAATATCATGCTATTAAACTTTTTAAAACTTTAATGCTGGGATTATAGTCTTATTCTAAGTATAAGTGAAATTGAAAAAAATTAATTGTGTTATAAGTAAAACTGATGTTTTAATTCTGAGCACACTTAGGGCCATCTAGAATTCATAAATTTAGAGATAAGAAAGGAGGAGAAAAATATAAACTACTAAACAGCCCTAAGTAAAAAACTTTTAGTATGATGGAAAATTTTTCTTGAAATTGTTTGGCTCCCCGAGACGGACTTGAACCGCCGACCAATTGATTAACAGTCAACTGCTCTACCGACTGAGCTATCGGGGAACTTGTGAGGTATTATATGGCTGTTTTGTTATACTGTCAACAGTATTTTTAGTTTTTTTGAGAAAATATGATGTTTTATCAAGTTTATATGAATTTTGGTGTGTGATAACATATCATAAGTTTCAAAATATCATTATTTAAAGCAAGTAATAGTTAGTATGGAAAATCAAGTTATACAAAGACAGCAAGAATTAGTTGAAGAGTTATCTTTTTTTGAAGATTGGGAAGATAAGTATGATTATGTCATATCACTGGGTAAGCAATTACCAGAGTTTCCTCAAAATAAAAAAATTGAGGAGAATTTGGTTAAAGGCTGTCAATCCCAAGTCTGGTTCGACAGCAGTATAAAAGATGGTAAGTTACATTTTATAGCTACTAGTGATGCATTGATTGTTTCAGGGTTGATTGGAATGCTACTAAGAGTATATAGTGATGCAACTTCATCAGATATACTTAATTCAGATACTAATTTTATTAAGGAAATTGGTTTTGGCAATAATTTGAGCTCGACGAGAGCTAATGGTCTAAAGTCAATGCTTGACTATATCTATGCAACTGCACAAAAAAACCAGTAAATGAAAATACTTGTTTGTAGACCTAAAGATGATGCTGATAAGCTTTCAAAATTACTAAGATCTAAAGGGTATACAGCTACGAGTCTACCATGTATTAATATTGATTACATAGATGTTGAAGGTTCAGTGTTGAGCTATACAAGTTATATATTTACTAGCAAATATGCTGTAGAAAGCTTATTTGCTCAATATAATCCTGAATTGTTCGACGGTAAAAAAATTTATAGTGTAGGTCAAAGCACCGCAAAAACTCTAAAAAAACATGGTTTAGATGCTATATATCCACATGATCATGGTTCACAAGAGCTTTTGAAGCTAATCTTGAAAGAAGATGTTTATGATGATAGTTTTGCGGTTATCTCTGGGGTTTCTGGTAATGAACTACTTGTAAGGGAAATATCTCAACTAGCAAGATGCAATAAGTTTGAAGCGTACCGGAGAGTTTTTGAGAGTGTTGCTACGCTTAGTCAAGCGTATTTAAAATTCATTGATGATGGTATAAATCCTAATGTTATTGTCACCACAAGTATCGATATTTTTAAGTCTTTGAATAGGATTTTTGATCAAATAGTAGCGCCTGAGGCTGCAATTGTTACCATAACAAGTCCAAAAATGCTAAAATTTGTTAATGAACAAGGCTTTGAAAATACTTTGAGTCTTGAAAGATTAGACAATGATTATATCTGTCAAAAAGTACGAGAACATATAGAGGCAAAAAATGTCACAGGAAAAAAATATTCAGCAAGAGCAAGCGAATGACGCTACTGATAATGTTGCTCAAAAATTAGAATCAATTAAAAATAAATCTTCGTTTAACATCTTGTCTAAAATTAGCATAGTTGTATCTTTAGTAGCCCTTGGTTTAGCTAGCTACTCTGTTATTGATTTTGAAAGAAGTGATAACAAGCTTAGTGTTAATGATCAAGCTTTAGCTAGTTTGCAAAATCAACTTGAGTCGCTTAAGTCTTTACAAACTGAGCAAAAAGAAGCTATCAATGACCTTGGCGAACAAAATGATTTTTTAACACAAAATATTAAAGCGACACAGTCGCAGGTTACTACTTTAGGTAATCAAGTGGCAGTTCCGACTAAGGACTTGTATTTGCAGATGAGTATAGTAAATATTCAGTCGGCTATTAACTACTTAGTATTAGCTAAAGATGTTGCAGTCTTTGATGGTGATGCTCAAAAGGCTAATGAGCTGGTTGATAGTGCATTTGATAAAATAGAGGCTAGTGGAGTTGCAACTGTAAGTGTTAGTGAGCGTCAAAAGATAAAAGATACATTAGGGGAAACTTTGTCAAAAAGTGACGTTATTAAACATTTTATTTCTATCCAGCAGCAGTTTAGTAAGCTTAAATATATTACTCCAGAAGATATTTCTGCTGATGTTAATACTTCTTCACAAAGTAACTATATGAAGCTTTTGCACTCAGTAGTTGAGATACAGAATATTCCTGAGAATCAGACTCTTGTTGCTACAAATCAAGCTAAGCAAGTTGTTTCAAGTAATCTGTATAACTCATTGATACAGTTACAGAGTGCTATGTATAGCAACGATCAAGGTAGTATTGATAAGGCCAAAGACAATCTTATTGCTATTATCAATCAATATTTTGTACAAGATAACAATGCAAAAGAGCTTAAAAAAGATATCAAAAGCATTAACTCTCAGAATTTAGATAATGTAGATAGTAGTTTAGATAAAGTTATTAATCAGCTATCTGAACAACAAAATAAGCTTTTGATAAAAGAATCAAGTTTAACTAAAACTAATGTAAGCGCACAAGGAAGTGATAAATGATAAGAGTCTTAAAACTTATAATAGTTGTTGCTCTAGCTACCTTGATTGGTATATGGGCGACTAAAAATCATGGATATATTATGTTAGTGATGGCCGATAAAGCTATCAAAGTAAACTTAGTTGCCTTTGTATTTATCGTTTTTGCACTATTGTTTGCCTTAGTTTTTGGCTTTAGGATAATTAAACTAAGTTTTCAGTTTCCTTATTTGTTGTTTAATTGGCTTATTGGTTTGTTTACAGTAAATAAGCAAGAAAGATTTGCAGATTTATTTGCTGATATGGTTCTAGAAAATAATAGAATAACTAATAAGTTGAGCGTTTCAAGTATTGCTAAAATTTCTCCGAGATCTTTCAAGGATTATGTGCTTTTTAGAAAAATTTGCATGATTGCTAACAGCAAAGATATAAAAGAATTAGACAAAGCTCTGAAGCAGATTAATGGTGACACAATCGTATATAAGTTCTTTGAGGTTTATAAGCTTTATCTGGTTCAGAAATTTTCAGAAGCACGCACGAAAGTAAGCTTACTTTTGGAGAGAAATAACTGTAGATTCTTACCTAATATTGCAAATCTGGCTGGAAATATTGCTTTAGCTGATGAGGATGCGGTGTTTGCACTCAAAGTCTTGGAGAAATATGATGTTTATCTCAAGCAAGATCTTGGCGAGAAATTAATTGTTTTAGCTCTAAGAAAAGCTAAAGATGTTGATGAATTATCAGATATTTATAATAAGGCAGAAACAACTAATACAATAAGTAGGGTGTACCTAGAACAACTTGTTGACTTTGAAGAAGTTGTTTTGGCTGAGAAATTTGCTAAAAAGCAGTTAGTAGGGGGCAACATCTTGCCAGAGATGCTAAAAATTTATGCTAACGCATTTAGCATTCCGATAGCTAAATTATCTGAGAAAGTTCTTGATAGAGCTAATCATGACTATGATAGTATTCTTATGTTGCTAGAGCTTGCGACGATTAAGTCAGATAATTATAGTTTTAAAATGGCTTATGATTATATCGAAAGACATATTAAGGACTTGCTAAATACTACACAACTAGAAAGATACCATCATATATTATGTAAGTTTTTTATAAAAAATGGCGATGTGGCAGGTATAGATATCTCAGCTACACAATTAATTTATCGAAATAACTAAAAGGTATGTTTAAATGCAAGTTAAAAGATGGTTTTTGAATAATAGTTTGAGAAATTATCAGTATTTATTATATGATGATAGTCATGCTATTGTCATAGATCCTCTCAAAGCAGATATATTTGATGATTTTATCAAACAAAATAATTTAAAGCTCGAGGCAATACTTATTACACATAGGCATGGTGATCATATTGCAGGTGTCAAGAAATTGCTTGAGATTTATCCAGGTACTAGAGTATATGCTTATGCTGATAATGATCTCTTTAAGCCAGATGTTTATGTCGATGAGGGAGATTCTATAGACTTTGGATTTACAAACTGTAAGGTAATGTATACTCCTGGACATATTGATGATCATGTATGCTTCTTGTTTGAAAAAGAGAAGGCTCTTTTCTGTGGAGATACTTTATTTAATGCCGGAGTTGGCGGTGTACATGCAGCATCTGCAGATGTGGAACAGTTATATGACTCATTAGCCAAGATTTCTGACTTAGATAAAGATATAAAACCATATCCTGCTCATGATTATTGGCAAAATAATCTGGATTTTGCACTTAGTATAATGCCAAATGATGATGCTTTTAACTATTATAGGAATCAAGTTGCAGAGCTTGCGGCTGAACATAAGCCAATTGTAAATTTAGCAGAGGAGAGTAAGCTTAATATTTTTATTAGATCAATTGATGATGAATCTTTACTACGAGCTTTGCCTGAGTGTTCATTAGGAAAGGAGATGTTTGTTAAGCTTAGAGAGTTAAAGAATCAATTCTAAACCTAGTCTTTAGAAGTCTTATTGCTTGATGATTCCTCCGAATTGTCTGAAGATTTGTTTTTAGAATCTTTCTGAGCATCTTTTGGTTCAATTTTTGTTCGACTTATTTCGCGTGGGAAACCTCCATTTAAACCAATTCTCTGAAGCTTGATTATATCCGGAGCCATCGCGCGTTTGCTATCATAAGGTCCTATATACATTCTAATCCAACTGCCTACTCGTTGGAATTGTGGGTTAAGACCATCCTCTTTCATTTTTTTAACATACCAGGATGTTTCATCCATATTTCTGAATGATGCAATTTGATAAATATATTTATATTTGTACTGAGCTCTTTGTGCATCAGGTTGAACATCGACCTCAACACTATCATGTTTAAGGCTATTGTAGAATGTAAACACCATTTTTCCGCCACTACCACTTTCAGTAAAGTCTGGCTTTTGATCACTGTTTGTTGAATTGGTTTTGGTATTATCTTCTGTGCTATCTTGCTCTTTTATTGAATCGCTGTTTTGATCCGCTTGAAGTTCTACTTTTGATTTTTCTTCTTCAGCCTTTACTTTTTTTAGGTGTTTGTTTATGAGTTTAGATGCTACAGCTATTACCAATAAGCACGCTACGGCTATGATTACGATTTTCTTTCTCTTGGAGCCACTAGGTTTTTGTGGCTCTTTGTTATTTTCTTTTGTAGGCTTTTTAGGGATATCTAATCTTGATAGATCTTTCATAAGTGTAATTTTTTTAATAAATCCATTAAACTTGGTAGGCGTTTAATATCATAATGTTATACTAAAGAAAGATTATAAATAATACTTAAGTAAATATATAGAGTTTTGTTATTAGTTGTACTAAAAATAGTATATTTGTTGAAAATGTTTTCTAAAATATATTGTGATTGTTGAAGACTAATATATAAATAATAAAATTAGCCTTAGAGAATTGCTGGTCTATGAGATAAATTCCAGCTTACTTTTAGGGGAGTAGATTAAACTAAATTTTTTAAAAAAAGAGGACATATAATGCGTTTGCAGAAAAAAATATTATTAACATCTTTGTGTATGGCTACTTTTATAGCAACAAATTTATATGCTGCAACAGATGCTCAGGTCTCTAAACTAACTAGCCAAGAAAAGTTTGATAATAAAGAGATGCTTATAAGTAACTTGGATTCTTTATTTGCATATCAAACAAAAATAACAGTTGGTAATGTTTCGCAGGATAAAAATGGTAATTTAGTAGCAACAGATATTTGGATTATAAGTAGTGATTCAAAAAATCCAAATATTAGTATTAATAGAGCTATATTTGAGGGACTGAAGGCAGGAGAGACTGTTAAGAATAGTTTTCATATAAAAATAGAAGGCTTGAGTGTAGCAAATTTGGCAACAGCGGTTGCTAATAGTAATGTGGTTAGCTCAAAGACAGACCCTAAAGATCTTGCAAATAATCAAGGTCCATTTGCTATTATAATGAATGATGTCGGTCAAGGAATATATAATCTTGACATTAACTATGATTACGATGAGAGTACTATTAATTTTGTATTGAACTCAACCATTGGCAAAAAAACATTTATAAAAGCAGATGCAAAATTAAAAGATATAGATTTATCTGGTACTGAAGTTGACATGGACTTCTTAGCATCGTTAGTTACAGAGTGTATGAATTCGAAGATACAAAATCTTAGTTTTGATGCAAACTTCTCAGAAGTTCTAAAAGAGGTAACAAGTAAATATCTTGGTAAAAAGTATAAACAAGATCCAGTCCTTGATATAAATGGTAAGTTAGGCAATAAGCCAGGAGAGCTTGTATTAAACCTTGACGGTAAGCTAGGCACTAATAATTATGGTAAATATAATATTGTAATTGAGGGTATAGATCTAGATAGTGGTTCTATCAATGAAATTATTGATGGAACTGGCAAGGCTTTGGATAATGCTTATGTACAATCTAATACTGCGGATTCAAAAATTCAGCTTAATTTTCAGAAGGATTTTTTCCCAGAGAAGTCACCAATAAGAGAAGTGTTTTCAATACTTGATACTAATAATATCAATATAAAAATTAATTCAGATCGTCAATTTAAGAATAATAAATATAATACTAATTTTGATATACAAGCAGAGGGATTAGCAAGTCTAAAAGGTAGTGCTGAAGCTATAGTAAATGACAAATTAAGCTTATTACCATATTTAGGTGCCGGAGCTCAAGATCAAAAAGATTTATATGATTGTGATAATGAATTATGTTTGAAAAGTGTAGATGTTACATTTGCTAACTATGGGTTACTTGAAAAAATTGCTAGACTTGCAAATCAAGATCCTAATACAACGCCACAGCAGATATTAGGCTCATATGGAGCATTGTTACAGCTTTTTGCTGTACAACAACAAGATAGGTTTTTACAGCAGGTACTATCATCATTTGCAATGTTTTTACAAAATCCTAAAAATATAAGTATACATGCGAAAGCGAATAAACCAGTTAATGAAATGGCTTTATTAAATATGCTGGTTAGTGATGCAAAGACACTAAAAAGAAATAATCCTATCAAGAATAGTGGTAACGTTGATTTGAGTAAGAGTCCTGATGTCAAACTTATAAATAATATTCAAAATCTCTTCAAGATTAGTTTTGATGTTAATCAGAACTAAAAACTAATATTTCTTGAAAATTAAAGCTATATCTCTATTGACAACTTTTGAAAATAAGGTAATATATCACCCTATAAAGCGGGAATAGCTCAGTGGTAGAGCACAACCTTGCCAAGGTTGGGGTCGCGAGTTCGAGCCTCGTTTCCCGCTCCATACTCTTAGGTTTGTGTGGCTGAGTAGCAAAATGGTTATGCAGAGGCCTGCAAAGCCTTGGACGCCGGTTCGATTCCGGCCTCAGCCTCCACTAACTGCCCGGGTGGTGAAATTGGTAGACACAAGGGACTTAAAATCCCTCGGAGCTTAACCTCCGTGCCGGTTCGAGTCCGGCCCCGGGCACCATTATTAGTCATGTATTTTCCTTGTAACATCTATGCGTAAATAATATTTAAATGCTCCTAGTGTTGTTTTATGGTGTATTATTGAATTAAGTTACATTAATTTTTTGAGATTTCTTTTTTAGCAAGTTTAATTTCTTGTTGGAATTCTGGGCTTGTTTGTAGTTGAGAGAACATGATGCTTCCTACTAAATACCCTGCATTAACATCGCTTGGATAATGAACTCCACAAACAATTCGACTTTGACCAAATTCATAACCTCTCTTCATGATTTGATTTGTTCTTGAGGGGTTTATCTCACTTAAAGTAAGAGCAATTGCCCACCCTATAGTTGTATGCCCAGAAGGGTACGATCTATGAATATTATCTGTTTCCACACATGCTTTTTCATGAAAATACGCAAAAGGTCTTGTGCGATGATAGAATAATTTAGCTGGTTTTGTGAACTCTCCCTCAGCTATTTCTAATTGATTTAGAATTTTCCATATTGCGGGTGTTTCTTTTTTACTTATCTGATGACCAAAAGCTTTTTCAAAAGCTTGAGCAAATCCTTCTGGAGAATAGTTTGCATCTGATTGAGCTAGTTTATATCTATTGGTGTTTTTGATAAAAAAACTAGCGTGAGAAATATTCATGTCATTTTGATATAGTAATGTTCCAGGAGTTGGAGGAGGTGGTATGATTTGTTTTATGTCTGGGATATCTATGTTGAGTCTATCGGCTGCAAAAGCTGAACTTATTATAGCTGTTAATGACCCTACAAATAGTATTTTTCTAATCATATTTTTATTTCCTTGGTTAATTATCCAAAGAAAATGATAAATGATAAATTGATTTAAAAATGAAGAAATCAAAAAATTAAAAATTTGTTACTAATTACAGCTAAAGTATGATATTTTAATATTCCTTTTTTTCTAAAAGATCACTATTCTAGAAAAAGGCTTATAAGTATGTTGAAAATTAAAGCAAAAATCAATAGTTTATTTAAAACTAGAAATTTTTATATCAAATATAAAATAGAATTATTTTTTCAAGGGTAGACGAATTATGTTTTATTGCCTTTTATTTTCAGTGAGTTTTGAAACACAGTTTTAGTTAGCTATATTCCTTATCAAAAACTTCTAACATTAAAAGAATTAACAACTCTACCAATTATTACCGCATCAGCTGGTGATTTGATTTCATCATTATTTTGAAATTTTGAGTTTAGTGGCATCAAGTATAAGCGGTTATTATCTTTGTATAGTAATTTAACTGTGGCTCCGTCGGAGTTTCTAGCAACTACAATTTTATCAACTAAATTTTGAGGACTAATTTCGCTAGGGTCAACTAAAATATTCTCGTCTTCGTAAAGAGTATATCTAGCATATTTAGGACTAAGCAGTTGAGATTCTGAAGAATCATAGAGCATGCTCTCGCCTTGTACTCTAAGTGAAAAACCGTTTTTGGGTACAAGACTATCTGATATTTGCAAATAGTCAATTGGGTCAATATTCTCTTGAGATTCAGTAAATTCGCCTGCTTGTACATAACTTAGTACTGGTACGTTAGCTACACTCATTATAGATATATCATTAGGGTAATAATTATCTTCGAGACCAAGTATCTTCATAACCTCTATATGTCCATCATAGGAGGGACAGTTAGTACCAGCAACCCAACCCTTAATAGATCTATCACTTTTGCCAAGTTTTTTTGCCAATTCTATTTGTGTCATGCCTATTCTTTTTAAGGCTGGTTTTAGATCGGTTTTGTAATCAAACATCTCTAATCCTAAGTGCAACAATCTAATCCTAAGTATATTTATATAAAATCAGCAATTCAATAATTTTTTGAAAAATAGTGCAATATTACTTCCCTTTACAGCAAAAAGTGATTAATATTGAAAGTGTAATAAAACTGCACTTTTATAAATTGAGGGAGTTAAATAAAATGATAAGAAAAAGCATTCTAGTAGAAAATCAGGAAATTAAAGATTTACTATCTGTCATCAAACATCATTACACATCTGATAATAGAAATACTATTCAAGATGTAAGCTTAAACCATGTGGTAAACAGAGTATATAAAGAAAATGTAAGAAAATATATAGTTGAGCGTTGGCATGCTCTAGAAACTAAAGTTGGGCATCAAGTTACACTTCTAGAAAACAACTATAATAAGAGTATTATCAATAAGTTATATAAAAAATCTCGTGATCTAAATTTTGTAATTAAGACTAGACCAGATGACTCATCAAGAGATTTACATGATTCAATCAAAAAAGTGTCTAATATAGATATAGTTATAAAAGAGTTTTCTTTCTCTTAGAGTCTACTTAGTTACTTGTTTTTCTAGCACTTTTTTACCTAAATAAACTGATAGTATGATTATAAACATTCCAAGCAGTTGCTGTATTGAGAATGTCTCTCTAAACAAAATATAGCCATATAGTAAGGCAAATACTGGACCAACTAGTAAAACTAAAGAGCTCATAGCTAATGATATATATTTGACACGACTTATGTATAAAATATTTCCGAGTAGGTGTCCAAATATAGCTATAGCTAATAAAATTAGAACGCGACTTAAAGTTGTCGGAATTATCTGTTCATTGAAAATAAAAGCTAATATAAATAGTGTTGCTGAACCACTTAATGATGCTATAAACATCATTCTAAAAGTTGAGCAAGAATCTCGTAGCTTTTTAGAAAAGATAATAAAGAGTGCATAAAACACCGCAGATATGATAGCTAGCCAGTTTCCTAAAAGGTGCTGAGAGCTTAAACCTGATTGACTCATAAGAAGTAATAAACCAATAAATGCTACTAGAAGAACTAAATAATATTTAAGGGATACTTTTTCTTTGAGAAATATAATGGCTATAAAAGTAGTAATAAAAGGACAGAGATTTGTTAAGAGGCTAGCTTCAGCTATTGATGTATAAATCAAAGATATACCATAAAAAGCTAGATCTAAAGCTAGGAATAGACCAGTTAATGCGGCAATGTATATAGATTTCTTTGATAGCCTATCTTCATCTTTGGTAATAGCTAAGAATGAGTATAAGAATATACAAGGTAATAATAGTCTATAGCCAAAACTTGCAATTGGACCAACTTCTGAATATCTAATTAATACCGATGCTATAACAAGGTTGGAAAGAGCAAACAATATTAAGAAAAAATCTCTATTCATGATGGTGTCCTGGCTAAATGCTTATTAAGCAGATGATATCATGAAATTAGCTGAATATTTGTGATAATTAAAGGTAAATACTAGTGTTATCTAAACTTAGAGATTTTAACTTTAAGAGATACATGCTAAATTAGCTTTAGAATTAAATTTTTTTGATTAAGTTTTAAGGTTAAAATAATGCATATAAGTGAGCGCCGTAAGTGGTATGTAGGTTTTGCTGTTTTTGTGATAATAGTTTTATTATCTCTTTCATTACTCCACGCATCAGTATGGGTCAGTATAGGCTTTATAGCTGTTTTGGTAGTTGTCGCAGTATATGATGCTACGCAAACAAAACATGCTATCTTGAGAAACTTCCCGATAGTTGGGCACATGCGTTTTATACTTGAGTTTATTCGACCTGAAATTCAGCAGTATTTTATCGCGGATAATGAAAGTGAAAAGCCATTTGGTAGAGAAACTAGGTCAACTATATATCGTCGTGCTAAGGGTATTAATGATACAGTAGCATTTGGTACTGAAAAAGATATTGATAGAGTTGGCTATGAGTGGGTAACACATTCGCTTGTGCCGAAGCATTTGGATGAAGTTGAAACGCGTGTTAAATTTGGTGGCTCTGATTGTAAACAACCATATATGGCATCACATCTAAATATATCAGCGATGAGTTTTGGAGCACTGTCGGCTAATGCAATTATGGCTTTGAACAAAGGTGCTAAGTTAGGTGAGTTTTGTCACTGTACAGGTGAAGGTGGTTTGACAAAGTATCACTTACAAGGTGGCGATATAGTCTTTCAAATTGGTACAGGATATTTTGGTTGTCGTACCGAAGATGGTAACTTTTCTGCTGAGAAGTTTGCTGAAAAGGCAAATTTAGATAGTGTTAAGATGATCGAGATTAAGCTGTCTCAGGGTGCTAAGCCTGCTCATGGAGGTGTGTTACCTGCTGCTAAGATAACTCCAGAAATCGCTGAAATCAGAGGAGTGTCTATGGGTAAAGATGTCTTGTCACCACCAGCACATAGCGCTTTTTCAACACCAATTGAGTTTTGTCATTTTATAAAGCAATTAAGAGATTTATCAAATGGTAAGCCAATAGGATTTAAGCTTTGTATTGGTAGTCATGTGGAGTTCTTAGCTATATGTAAGGCAATGCTTGAGACAGGTATCAAGCCTGATTTTATAACTGTGGATGGAGCCGCTGGTGGTACTGGTGCAGCACCTTTAGAGTTTTCTAATCACATAGGTATGCCGTTAGAAGATAGTTTAGTATTTGTGCATAATGCTTTGGTTGGTTGTGGCTTACGCGATGAGATTCGTATTGTTGCAAGTAGTAAAGTAGCTACTGGTTTTGATATGGTTAGATTATTTGCTATGGGAGCAGATACTTGTAATTCTGCTAGGGCGATGATGATGGCAGTAGGCTGTATTCAGTCACGCCAATGTAATAATAATACTTGTCCAGTTGGTGTAGCAACCCAAAATGAGCGTCTTGCAAAAGCGTTGGTAGTAGAGGATAAGATGTATCGTGTATATAACTTCCATAAAGCTACAATTAACTCATGCTTAGAAATCGTAGGAGCAATGGGCTTAACATCTACAAATGATATTGGTCCAGAAAATCTCAAAAAGCGTGTATCTGTAAATGAGATTAAATCATATATTGATTTGTATGATTTTATTCCTGAGAATAGTTTGATAGATGGTAATATGCCAGCTAGTTTTGCAAGATCTTGGGAAAAAGCTCGAGCAGATTCTTTTTAGTTTTTCAAACCGAAATAATAATTTTTTGCCTACTCAATTTGCTAAAATAACTAATATAAATATTCTTGTTAGTTAAATATGGCGTTATACACCTATCCATCAAATAAGCTTGAGTATCTGGTTCAAGTTTTATCTAAACTTCTAGATGTTGAAAAAAAAGATTTGTTCACACCGACACAGCTAATAGTTGGTAGCCGTGGTATGCAACATTGGTTAAGTATGCAATTAGCACAATATCGTAATATTGCCATGAATCTTAAATATGACATGATAAATGGTTATATACTTGATATCTGCTATGAGCTCACAGCAAAACAAGAATATAAAAAAGCATACACAAAAGATATTCTAGCTTGGAGAATTTTTAGAGGTTTAGATAGTATCAATAATCCTAAGCTCCAAGAATATTATCAAAATAGTGATCTTAAAAAATATCAACTATCCGTTAAAATAGCCGAGACTTTTTCAAAATATATATCGTATCGAAGTGAGTGGTTGCAAAAATGGGAGCAGGGCGAGTATATAAATCCTGCTAAACCAGAGAGTGATGAAGATTGGCAAATGCTACTTTGGCAGAAGCTTGTTGAAAATGTCGCTGAAACACCATACAAAGTCCAAGCAGAAGCACTCCAAAAGCTTAATCAACAAAACTTAGAAAAACTAAATATACCAAATGATATCTATATATTTGGGGTTAATACTATATCTCCCAAAAATCTTGGCTTTGTAGTTGAGTTGGCTAAATATATTGATGTTAATATTTTGTATATTAATCCATGCAGTGAGTATTGGTATGATTTACACAAAAGTAAAATCTCAGCTTGGTTAGATAGTGATGACTATGAGCTTCAACCTCTTTTGGCAAATCTAGGTCAACAAGGTAAAGAATTTTTTAATCAGCTTTTAGAGAATCAAGAAAAGCAAGAATTAGAAGTTTTTGAAAAGTTTGATAAAAATTCATTAGATTTTGAGAAACTTGCTGATGATAATCAAACACAGCTAGTGAGCCTACAGCGAAATTTATTGGAACTAGATTGTCAAAACCATGCTAAGCAAAAAGATTTAAGCATCAGTATTAATTCATGTCATAGTCCACTTAGAGAAGTGCAGGTTTTACATGATAAGCTTTTGGATATGATTAAAGCAGATTCTAGCATTAAGCCTCGAGATATTTTGGTAATGTGTCCAAATATTGAAGATTATTCACCGTATATTGATAGTGTGTTCTCAAGATATCCAACAGATAAAAAGCTCCCTTGTTCTATAGCTGATAGAACGCTACTTGATTCAGAGCCTTTAGCTGCCAGTTTTATTGAGCTTTTGCAATTACCAGAGAGTAACTTTGAAGTTAATAAGATACTAGACTATTTATCGGTTCCAGCAATTCAGCAAAAGTTCAAAATTAGCGATGAGCAATTAGAAACTATTCGCTATTGGTTAAAAGAGTCATGTATTCATCATAGTAATAATGGTCAAACCTTCTCATGGAGTTGGGGGCTTAAGAGATTGATGTTTGGGTTTAGTTATAGTGATAGTAATCATATTATTGATGATAAGCTAATGACTATACCTGTGATTGAAGGTAGTGAGATTGCCGAGCTTGGTGGCTTGTATGAGTTGCTAGAGCTACTTGAGAGATATTCTCAAGAGTTGCTTAAACCAAGAAGCTTAGAAGCATGGCAGGACTATCTTTTGGAGATGTTTGATGATGTCTTTGATGTAACTAATGATGAGCAATATATCGCTAAGAAAATCAAAGATATAATCGTAAAGACAGTCGCCACAGCTAAAGATGTATTGATAACGGAAGAGATTGATTTGTATACAATTAGATATTGTCTGATTTCACAGTTATCTGAACCAATTATTAATAACCATTTCCTAAATGGTAAAGTAACATTCTGCTCAATGACACCAATGCGTAATGTTCCTTTTAGAGTGATAGCGATGCTGGGTTTAAATAATGGTAAGTTCCCACGCCAAGAATCTGCGATTAGCTTTGATTTGATGGCAAGACTTGGAAGAGTTAAAGGCGATAGGACTAAGCGAGATGATGATAGATATTTATTTCTAGAGGCTATTACATCTGCACGAGATTATTTGTATCTTAGTTATATTGGTAGAAGTGTTAAGACTAATGTTGAGCAACAACCAAGTCTAATACTCAAAGAGTTGACTAGCTATTTGGATTTGAATTATGGCTGGGGAAAGGCTGATATCAAAGAATATCCATTACATCCTTTTAGTTCTAAATGTTATGCTGATGAATACAGAAGTTATGATGAAGCTTGGTTGAAGTTGTTACAGTCAGAGCCTAAGGTATTTTATGACTATACTAAAACTACTCCGTCTTACTTACGGAATCCACCCCTTCACGAAGCGAAGGGGAATTGTATAAGTAGTTATACCCGCGAAAGTGGGTATCTTGATAGTTTGTGTATAGCTTCTAAGCTCCCACAACAACTATCTATCTCTAAATTGGTCAAAATTTTTGATGATCCTATCAAGGCTTATACAAATTATGGCTTAGAACTATATTTAGAGGATGACTTTGCAGAGCTAGAAGACAGTGAGCCATTTGATATAAATAGTTTAGATAAGCATAAATTTAAACAAGACTTACTAAACACTCTTGAGAATAATAAAGACAAAGAATTAACCATAAAAACAGCTAAGCTAAGTGGTAAGCTTCCAGAATCTGTACTTACTGAAAATGAGATTAATAAAGAAGTTGAGAGTATTGAAAAGCTATTAGATAAGGCAAATTTAGCAAATTATGAGTCTAAATATTTTCATCAAGAGGTATTAGGATATGAGCTAGAGGCTAATTGTCATATCAAAGATAATCAAGTTTTGTTATATACAACTTCAACCTTTGGTATTAAGCATCGATTTGAATTATATTTGACAGCACTATTAGTGGCATTATCAGAGCAACAAGATATCACTGCTACTTATGTCTATTTTGATAAAGACAAAAATCAAGCAGATGCTAATACTTTTGCTATAAGTCATTTAGGTGCAAAACAGTTGTTAGAAAAATATCTATCAAATGCAGAAAAGATAGTATCTAAGCCAAGTTTAGTACATTTAGATTTAGCCAAAGCTATAATGGAATATGTAAAAGAAAATCAGAAAAAAGATGCAAATCTTGTTGAAAAAACAACTAAGCAAAAGCAACAAGCTTGGGAAGGCGTGATAAAGTCTTCAGAGCACAGCTTCAAAGCATTAGAGAATAATAGTTATTTCAAACTTTTTTATAATGAGCATCCAAAGATAGAAGACTTTGAGGGTCTACAAATATATCAAGATTTCTTTGAGGTTATAAATGAGAAATAATTAATAGGTAGAAAATGACAGATCAAACAGAACTAAAAGAGCCATATATTCTATATTCAATTGCTGGCTCTAGCTCGACAGCAATAACAGTTTTATTAGAAAGCTTAGATTTGAAGTATAAGCTCATACAAAGAGATAATGTTATTAATTATTCAGATATTGTGCCGACGAACCAAGTTCCTGCTTTAGTTAATAGGGGTTTTGTACTTTCTGAAGGTTCAGCTATAGCGTTATATTTGATGGAAAAACATTGTGAATGGTTTGCTACTCTTGAAGGTAAAGCAAAGGCAAAGTTTTATCAAATATTGATGTTTAATTATGCAACACTTCATCCAACATATTCAAAGCTAAGAATGGTATCTATCCAAGCAGAAAAGAATTATAAACTAATACAAGAGCTCGCTGATAAGGTTTCATCGCTTTGGGAGATTGTGGAAACAAATCTTGGCGATAATAGCTTTATGTTTGGCGATAAATGTACAATTGTTGATTATTCACTTACATTGTATTTCTATTGTTATGAAAAGTATATTCCAGTAGTACAGGTGCGAATAGGTAATAAAATTAGAGAGCTTATTGAACGAGTAAAACAAAGTCCTGAGTTTATAAGAGCATTAAAGAAAGAAGGCTTGATGCTTTAGGAGTTATAAATGAAAATAAATAAAAATTTATCCTTATCTCAGTTATATAAAGATATTTATATCAGTTTTGAAATTGCAATCGCTGCTTGTATATGTTTTTTGTTTGGTTTTTATATGTCAAACCTCTTGCATGGAGGACAGTCGATAATTGGTGGTTTTTGGTGTCTGATTACAGTTTCTACAATTTTACAGTTGAGTATTAGAGATTCTTACTTGGCAGCTTTTCAAATTCTTGTGGGCTCTGTAATAGGTGGTATCACAGCATTTATTTTTACATATATTTTGGGTTATCACTATTATGTCATGATTTTGGCTGTGGCAATTAGTGTTCTTATCACAGCGACTCTAAATCTTGAAAATGCTATCAAAATGAGTAGTGCAAATGCTGGAGTAATTGTTGCATTAGGATTGTATCAGCCAAGTTATTCACCTTTTCTAAATACTGGTTTACGTTTGATAGAAACATTCAGTGGTACAGCTATAGCATTATTTTTTATATTTATTAGTAGACTTCTTAAAGTAAGATCCGACTAATTGTTAATACTTCCATTACCTATACTGTATTTTATTTTAATTTTTGCAAAATTATGATTAAATTGTTTGGGTAAGTATTAGTTTTTATATAGGAAATTTACAATGAAAAAACTTTTGAAATCAGTGCTGTTGCTCTCAACTGTGTTAGCAGGTTCTGCGATGGCATGTACAGCGATAACACTCAAAGGTAATGATGGTGATGTGATAGCTGGTAGAACGATGGAGTGGGGTTTCACTTGGGATTGGAGTCTAACATATATTCCAGCGGGTACTTCACATACATTGACTGCACCTGAAGATCTAAACCTGCCAGCAAAACAATATTTATCTAAATACTCTGTATTAGGAATAGGTTTGACAATAGATAAAAATAATTTTGTAATACTTGATGGACAAAATAATCAAGGGCTTAGTCTCAGTGCTAATTATCTACCTGGTTTTACTCAGTATCAACGAGTTGATAAAGGTGATAAAAATTACGCTTCAATTTTAGAAATAGTAACTTATATTTTAAGTCAATATAATAGTATTGATGAAGCTAAGAAAGGTTTAGAAAACATCAAAGTTTGGAATGATAAGTCTACAGATGTAAATGGAGTGGTTCCAGAACTTCACTTTTTGATATCAGATAAAAGTGGTAATGCGATAGTTGTAGAGTATGTCAAAGGTGAAGTTCATTTCTATCAGTTAGAGTTAGACCTCAAAGTTATGACAAATGCTCCTACTTATGATTGGCATTTAGTAAATATTAGAAACTATCTGAACTTGTCAAATAAGACTGTATCTCGTATGAAACTTTATAATGAGAATGATGTAGTGCCAAACCATACTTATAAAATTGTGGATGCACTAGGTCAAGGCAATGGGCTGTTGGGTATGCCTGGTGATTACTCTCCACCATCTAGGTTTATTAGAACAGCAGTATTAGGCTACTATTCTAATAATGATAATATCAAAGATGAAAGTACTCTAAACAAAGTAGCTCACATCTTGCATAATGCTGATATACCTAAAGGTGTAGTAGCTGAAAACATAGATGGTAAAACATATTATGATCATACAGTATTTACTAGTATCAAAGATCTAACAAACGATACTGTTTATATAAATATTTATAATAATCCGCTTAACTCTGTTTCTATAAATCTAGATACTTTAGATAAAGATCATGCCAAAGCTTTTGTTAAAAATATTAAGCATTTACCTTATCCAAAGTCCGATATAACAGGTTCTTTGGTTTAGTATTATACTCATATTTTTTAATTTCATATTCTTAAATTTTTAAAGGAGTAATTTGCTAAAATATCTCAAAGACTTTTTTGAAAATTATAATTGGTTAATATGACTAATCTAGATGCAAACACAATAACCTTACAAGGTCGCCATATTATCGAGGCTAGTGCTGGTACTGGTAAGACTTTTAATATTACAGAGTTATACATTCGTTTACTTCTTGAGCAGAGGTTAGGAAATAGATTATTACCCAAAGATATCCTTGTAATGACCTTTACCAAAGATGCTACCCAAGAGATTATCGGTAGAGTGGAAGCTAAGATTAGAGATGTATTAGAGGATATTTCTGAAGGGAAAGAGGTCAAAGTTTCTATAAAAGGACGAGATATTCTGATTCAAAAAGGTGATGAAAATTATAAGCATCTAAAACGAGCATTACTTGAGATAGATGAAGCAGCTATATTTACTATTCATGGGTTTTGTAAAAAAGTCCTAAGTGAGCAAGCATTTGCTAGTGGTATCGAGATGGATGTCTCTATGGAGGTCGATACTTCAGATATTTTGCAAAAAGTAGTAGAGGATTTTTTTAGAAGACATATCAATAAAAACAAAACAAACTTTGAATATTTGGAGGCTTATAAGCTACATACTCCAGACAAGTTTTTGGATAAGCTAAGGAATGTTGTTAGGTCTAGTTATGAACTATTAACAAAGCAAGCTATAAGCTTAGATGAATTTAAAATACTTAAAAAGCAACAGCTGGAGTTATTTTTAAATAATCATGATATCGTAGATGATTTCTTATCTAAATTAGGAAAAGGTGAGCCACAGGGCAAGAGAGTAGATGAGTATCATAGAGTTTTAGAATGGTTGAGATTATATAATGAAGATCCATTTCCAGATAATATATCTATAATCACAAATGGTAATAAGATTAAAGGAGCTAGGGTAAAGCCTATATTTACTGGCATTAAAGAATTAAGAGACTTACAGGAAGAAATAAAGAAAGCAAATGCAGCCCAATTTATCAAACAAGCTTGCCTAAAAATACGTCAAGATTTTATAAAAGCAAAAGAGCAAAAAGGTGTTTTAGACTTCGATGATTTAATTACTAAACTTTGTCATAGTGTCAAAAAGTCACCAGATTTAGTCAAGACTTTGCAACATCAATATCCAGTTGCTCTTATCGATGAGTTTCAAGATACCGATGCTGAGCAGTATGAGATTTTGGATACTATATACCCTTTGAAGAATAGTAGTCATTCCCACGAAGGTGGGAATCTTCTTACGAATGGATTAAATTTAAAAGATACCCGCCTACGCGAGTATGACAGTAGCTCTGATCAGAACGATAGCAATCTTCTGCTCCTAATGATAGGCGATCCAAAGCAGGCAATCTATGGTTTTAGGGGTGGTGATATCTTCACATATCTAAAGGCTAAAGATAGTTGCTCTAATGACAATCAGTGGAGCATGGATACTAACTGGCGTTCAACTAGTGAGATGATAAAGGCTTATAATAGACTTTTTTATAAACAAGATTATCAGCCAGAAGAGGAGGGTCAAATTGGAGCTAATATCTTTAGTGATGGTATTGGCTATCAGCTTGTCAAAGCATCACCAAATGCTGATAAGAAAGCAAAAGACTTTGATGATAACCTTAAACCAATAAATTATTTCTATTATCAAGTGGCTGAAGATGATAACAAAAGTGATATTGATAATAATTTATCAGCATGGACTGCTAATGAGATTGTCAGGCTATTAAACTCTAAAAAAGTTGTAGAAAGTGATATCGCAATTTTGGTAGAGAATGGTAAGCAAGCAAAGGTTATTCAAAAAGCTCTACAAGCTAAGAAATTGAGCTCGGTATATCTAAGTCAGCGCGATAATGTCTATCATAGCCAAGAGGCTACGGAGATATTAGATCTTATGGAGGGTATAAACGATCTTGAAAATAAGTCTATGCTAAAAAGAGCGTTATCAACTAGTTTACTTGGTGGTAGAGCTGATAAATTTATTAGTTATATTGATGAAAATGATGTCTCAGCATGGGATGAAGAGATAGAAAAAGCAAAATCTCTAAGACAACAATGGCATAAATATGGTTTTATGGCATTTATTATGCAAATTATACATCAGAATTTCACTCAAAGATCGGATTCAAAAGAACGTGTTATCACAAATATTCTCCATTTAGCCGAGCTGATAAAAGTGGCTGAGAATAAATATAAACACCCAAATCAGCTAATCAAATGGTATCGCCAACAGCTAAATAGTACAGCTACAAGTGAGGGTGAACTTAGATTAGAGAGTGATGATAATCTAATTAAGATAATTACAATTCACGGTTCAAAAGGGCTTGAGTACTCAGTTGTATTTATACCATTTGCAAGTTATGTAAGCAAAAAGAAATTTGAGGCGAGTGATTTCTCTAAATACTATGATAAAAATATTAAACAGACAGTCTATAAAATTGGTAAAGATGACAGTATAAAACCACAAATAGAAAATGAAGTTATAGAGGAATTAATGCGCCTATTTTATGTGGCTGTTACACGTGCAGAGCATAGATGCTATATTGGAGTTGCAAAATATCAAGATAAAAAATCCGATATTTCATTTAGAAGTCCGCTAGCAAGATTCTTAGATTATCAAAAAGATGATGATTGGTTAGAGAAAATCCAAAATATAACAGCAAAACATGATAATCAAAGTTCGCTTATAGATGTAGCTACAAGTCATTGTTATGAAAGTGAGAATTTAATTACAAATGACCAATTTGACCATGATGCTTTACAAAACCTCAAAGCAAATGATATTAACAAGTTAGCAAATGATAATTGGGAGATGCTGTCTTTCTCAAAAATATCCAAGTCAAAAGTTCAAAATACTGCATTAGAAAAAGAAAACGATGAGTCAGAAGATGATAGTGCTCAAAAATCTCAGCAGGAATTAGAGTTTAGATTTACAGCTCCCAAAGGAGCAGATATTGGTAATATTTTGCATAATGTTTTAGAGCGTACGGATTTTAGCCTAGGCAAGATAGATGAAAATCTTTTAAAAGAGCAAATGGATAGATACAAAGTAGTTGCTGCAGAAGATTTTGATAAGCTTAAAGTATGGTTAGAAGAGTGTTTAGTCGCGTCTATACCTTCTATAGAAACTGCAGATTTTAGTTCTAATGATATTCAATATGGTTTGTTTGATATCAAGGATAAAGGCTTTTGTTTAAAAGATATTCCAAATACAAAAACCTTAAAAGAAGCGGAGTTTTATTTTCCTATAACAAATGAAAAACTATATAAGAAAAATATTATCAAAATTTTAGAAGAATATCGTAATCAAAGTATTGATTATGATGAGTTTGCTAGTCAAAAGATTTTTGGTATGCATCATGGTTTTATTGATTTGATTTTTGAATATGATGGCAAATTTTATGTGGCAGATTATAAGTCAAATTATCTAGGTGATAAATTAGAAGATTATAATCAAGCTGCTATGAGTGAGAAAAATCAAAGTAGCTTTTATGATTTACAATATCTAATATATAGCGTTGCCTTGAATAAGTACCTGCGACAAAACATTGAAAATTATAATTATGAAAAGCATTTTGGTGGAGTATATTATTTCTATCTTAGAGGTATGAAAGATGGTTGTGGGGTTTATCGAGCTAGACCAACTTTAGAGATTATTAACAAAATTGCTAATCTATTTAATGGGGATGACTATCATGTATAAAACTTTCCATCAAGCTTGTGAGCAATTAGCAGATATTAGAGCTATAGATTTTTTCTTTGCTAAAGAAGTGTTTGATTTGGCTAAAAACTTACCTAAAAGCTCAAAAAACAATTGTCATTCCGGACTTGATCCGGAATCTCTAAAATATAGTGAAAATGCATTTTTCCATATTTTGATAAAGCTTATGCATGTATATAGCCATGGTCATAGCTGTTTGAAGATAGCCGATATATCAAATAAAACTATTTTTGCTTCAGAGCAAACTAATCAAAGCGATGCTAAAGTAGGCTTTAAAATGCCAAGTTTTGATGAAATTGTAAGTATTTTAGAGTCTTTAGATTATGATAAATTACCTATATATTTTGCTAAAGAGTATGATTCCTTATATATCAAAAGATTGTGGAATTATGAGGTTGAAATAGCAAAGTTTATAAAATCAAGAACAATCCAAAATACTCAACAAGATAACTATATTGAAGAAGTTGTAGATAAGCTATTTGAACCTACTGATGAGATAGACTTGCAAAAGCAAGCAGTTATCAAAAGTCTAAATTATAATTTTAGTATTATCTCAGGTGGACCTGGTACAGGTAAGACAACTACAGTCGCAAAGCTTTTGCTTGCTATACAAATGAGTAATCAAAATCAGCAAAGAATAGCTCTTTTAGCACCAACAGGTAAGGCTGCCCAGAGAATGACGGAATCCTTAAATAGTGTATTAAGTAAAAGGGTAGACAATGATAGTTACTTAGGATTATCTAATCTAGAAGCTCAAACTATACATAGATTTTTAGGCTTAAGACCAAACTCTACTTATGTTAAATATAACGAGCAGTCAAAAGCACCATACGATGTGATTATTGTTGATGAAGCTTCGATGCTTGATATGAATATTTTTATTAAGTTGATTAGAGCAGTAGCTGATAATACTAAGCTAATTTTGATAGGTGATACTAATCAGTTACCATCAGTTGAGGCTGGTAGTCTTTTGGCAAACTTTACACACCACAGAGATGGCGATATTACGCCATATACAACATTACTTATCAAAAACTATCGTTCACAACAATATATAAATAATCTTGCAGCCTCAGTTCTAAAAGGTGATATTAATATTGATAGTCATCAAAATGAGAATATTAATTTTCATAGCATAAGGAATTTAGATACTTATTTAAGAGATTATGCAAAGAGATATTCACAGCTTGAAAAGTGCCGTGACTACAAAGAGGCTCTTACCGAGCTAAATAAATTTAGAATACTTGTCGCTAATAAAAATTTAGAAATTGGTACAGATAAGTTAAATCAGAAAATTGAGAAATTTATGTCTAAACCTATAGATTCTAGCTATAAGGGTAAACCAATTATGATAACTCAAAATAGCTATTCATTGGGATTATTCAATGGAGATGTAGGGATTATCTGGCCAGATGATACTGGTAAGCTTCGAGCATATTTTGATGGTAAAGATGCTACGGCTTTTAGTCTAAATATGCTACCAAAATATGAAAGTGTTTATGCCATGACAATTCATAAGACGCAAGGTTCAGAGTTTGATGAAATTGTGATTATTCTTCCAGCAGAAAATAATGAAGCGCTAAGTAAGCAACTTTTGTATACAGCTATTACCAGAGCGAAACATCTATTAACGATTATTTCTGAACAAAGTAGCTTAAGAGATATTGCTCAGAAAGATATTAAGAGAAATTCAAATATTAGCGAATTGGTTAGCTTGAGCACTTAATAACTTAGAAATTACTTATTCATTTGCCATATTATTCTAAGTCCATGAAGTAATAAATCTGAGATAATTACATCAAAGTATTGTTCTTTCTCAAATAAGTGAGCATACCCTCCAGTTGCGATTAGCACGGGCGGTTTATCTGAGAAATTCTCTTGAGAGATTCTACTAATTATCTCTTTTATGGCTCCTAATTGACCATATATAAGACCAGATTGAATTTGAGATATAGTTGTCTTACCTAAAGCAGAGCTAGGTTTTGATATAGTTACATTTGATAGTTTTGCAGTTTTTTGCGATAGGCTATCCATTGATAGATTAATTCCAGGTAGAATTGCACCGCCTATATAAGATTTATTTTGTTTGATAGCGCATATAGTTGTTGCAGTACCAAAATCAACAATGATAATGTTCTTAGATGGAAAGTTAGAGATAGCTGCAACTGAGTTTGCAACACGATCTGCACCTAAATCTAGAGGGTTTTTGATATCAAGTTTTAATCCTGTTTTTATGCCAGGTTTTAACTCAATAGGTGTAATCCCTAGATATTTTTTACAAGCAGAATTAACAGAATACTCTAAATGAGGAACAACAGATGAAAGTACAACTGCTTCAATATCTTCAATATCAAGTTTTTTTCTCTCAAAGAATGATAACAGAAATATGCCTAGCGTATCGGAGGTACACGGAGTAGTAGAAGGGTAGCGAAAGTTGTGCTTAATTTGATCTCCTACAAATACTCCACCAAAAATATGTGAGTTACCAATATCTATGCATACTATCATTTATTATTCTCCAGTTTTTAGATCAACAAGCTTAGGTTTTATATTTTCTCTAGTAGGATCAATTTGTGCATAACTAATTATAAACAGTTGATCACCTATTTCACATCTTCTAGCAGCAGGACCGTTTAGTGCGATAGTTTTACTATTTGGCTCGCCCTTGATTACATAAGTTTCAAGACGCTCACCGTTGTTTAAGTTTACTACTTGTACTTTCTCATTTTCAATAATATTTGCTTGTTTCATTATCTCACTATCGATAGTGATACTACCTACATAAAATAAATCTTTGCCAGTTACAGTAGCGTATGAGATTTTTGATTTTAAAACTGAAATTAACATAATGGTCCTGTCTCCTTTAGGAAGTTGTCAATTAAACGTACTTTACCAATGTAAAGTGCCAAAAATATTCTGTTATTAATTTTTTGAATGTATTCTGTTGTTGCACCAGTAGAATTAATCTTATGAGTTAGTTCTTCTAAGTCTGAGAAATTATCTTGTCTAAGTATTTCGTATACCTTATTAGCAATTTCCATGTCAGCAGATGTTAGATTTTTATTTCTAGAGCTAAGAGGAAGCCCTGTTGCTTCTCTTTGTGTTGAGCAAACTATAACCTTTGTTTTGATAAAAAAATCTTTAACAAGTTGTTTGATTAGCATAACTTGTTGATAGTCTTTTTCGCCTAAGTAGAGATTATCAGGCTTAGTGATTTGTAATAGCTTTAGTACTACAGTTAGCATACCACTGAAATGTCCAGGCCTAGCTTTACCTTCTAGGATATTAGCAATTTCAAGCTCAGGTTGTATTCTCAATAGGTTACCATTGGGATAGATATCTTTTTCACTAGGGTTAAATAATATATCGACATCAAGAGGTTCTAATATTTGTATATCTTGCTGTAGTTGGTTTGGATATGTTTGATAATCATTTGGATTATTAAATTGAGTTGGATTTACAAATATACTGACAATAGCCACATCATTTTCTGACTTAGCTTTTTTGATTAGGCTTATATGACCACTATGTAACGCACCCATTGTTGGGACAAAGCCTATTTTTTGATCTTTAGTGAAACTTTCTCTTAGCAAATTAAATTGCTCAATATTTTTAGCAATAATCATAGCTATACTCCTTAGTTGGAAAAATATTAGCTTTCGTCTCTTTAACATACGTATTTATAGCCTCGGAAAATATCTCAGATGCGCTTATATATTTCTTGACAAATTTTGGTTGAAAGTCAGTATTCATACCTAGCATATCTTGGAGAACCAAAATCTGACCATCAGTATCACTACCAGCTCCAATACCTATTGTTGGGATATCTAAATTTTGTGTAATATTTTTAGCAATATTTGTTGGTATACATTCTAGAACTATCCCAAAACATCCTGCTTGCTCAAGAAGCTTAGCTTCTTCTAGTAAATGCTTAGCAGCTTCTTCAGTTTTACCTTGAACTTTAAAACCACCAAAACTATTTATAAATTGAGGAGTCATACCAATATGACCCATTACTGGAACACCAGAATCTACGATATGTTTGATAATATCTAAATTTCCTGAACTACCTTCAAGCTTAACCGCATGAGCTCCTGACTGTATCAAGGTTGTTACAGCCTGCATTGTTGTTTCTAATGATTGACGATAACTCATAAATGGCAAATCAGCGATTATGAATTTATCTGTAGCACCATTAGCTACCGCTTGAGTCATGAACTGTATATCAGCTAGAGTTGTATAGGTAGTATTTTTTTTACCCAGTAATACCATACCACCACTATCTCCAACGAGTATACAATCTATATCTGTTGAGCTTATGATTTTAGCTAAAGTATAGTCATAGCAAGTTACCATCGAGATTTTTTCTCGATTCGCTTTAGCTTTTTTGAAGCCTAAAACTGATTTCATTTCATCTTTTCTCCTTGTTTGAAAATTGATTAACAATGGCTCTAAAAACATCATAGAAATCATCATCAATTAAAGCATTGAGATCCTTTTGTAGCGTAAGTTTATCCCCTCTAGCTATAGGTCCTGATAGGGCATGATGATTGTGTTTGATATTTTTAAAAGTGGTTTCTAAAAATGGTGTTAGATACTCTTGATTTATACCAAAGCGATTTTGCATTTCAGTATAGAATTTTTGCCAGATTAATGTGCTTACATTATTAGCTAAAACACACATTGCGTGATAATACGCTTTTTGACTTTTATCGATACAAAAATTAGCGTTAGGTAGCTTAGGTAAAAGCGCACTAAATGCAATATCTCTATCACAAGTTACAAATGCAATCGATTTGTACTCATCTAAAGAGTATAAGTTCTTATCGGGGAAGCTTTGTAAAGGATGTGCTGAATAAGCATTTTCGATATCCAAAAGACCAGAGAAATGAATCACTATTAGCCTTTTTGATCTATTTGTGAGATATTTATCTACAAAATTTTGTATCTCAGAGTCTTTGATTAAGACTAAAACATGAGTTGCATTATCTAATAATTTATCAAGCTGATCTAACGATTCATTTCGAGACCATTGTCTGAAATCTAGTTTTAAGCATTTAAAATAATAGCACATATGTGCTGCTACATTGCCGTTGCCGACAATGACATATCTAGGTACCTGTTGCATAAATCAAGTCCATTTTTTAATTAAACTAAAACTGTGATTATTGCCTTTTTAAAAGGTCAATATTGTTTACAAATCATAAGTACCGTTACAAAATCGTATACAGTCTTATTTTTGTAATGCAGATTTATAACATATTGCAAAAAATCATACAATCTTTTGATAGCATTATTATATTTACCTAAGTAAATTAAATAAGAAAGCTCACAAATATAGAGTTCTTTCTCTTATGCAAAAGCTACTAAATTAGTATAAAATAATCACTATAAAAAATTATGATAAACTTTTCTTGTAATGACTCCGAGTGATTTTATTTCTACAGACTATAAAACTTTAACTAAAGCACAATTAAAATCATATATTGATGATCTTGCAGAGTATCTAGGCGAACAAAGCTATTTGTATCATACTATAGATAAGCCAGTTATTACTGACTCAGACTACGATAAGTTATTCCGATTATTACAAGATTTAGTTGATAATAATCCGGAGCTTAAACCATTAAACTCAGTATTAGATCGTGTTGGAGGTGATGTTTTAGCAGGATTTGAGACTATCAAGCATAAGAAGAAAATGACATCTCTGGCAAATGTTTTTAGTCTAGAGGAATTGCGTGATTTTTATGACAAGATAGAGTATGACATTGAGCTTGAATGTGAACCTAAAATGGATGGCTTGGCTATTAGTATCTTTTATAAAAATGGTAAGTTTGATTATGCAGTTACGCGTGGTGATGGTATTCAGGGTGAAAAAGTATCCGAAAATGTCAAAACAATCCGCAATGTCCCACTTAAACTAAATACTTCAAGTCCTCCAGAAGAACTAGAGGTTCGTGGTGAGATTATCTTAGATAAGCAAAGTTTTTTATCTCTTAATGAGTATATGCAAACGCATGAGAATAAAACTTTTGCAAATCCGCGTAATGCAGCAGCTGGAAGTATTCGTATGCTTGACTCAAAAGTTGTAGCAAAGCGACCACTTAAGCTTTATAGCTATGGTATTGGCTACTTTTCTAAAGACTTTGTACATCCTGAAACTCAATTTGAGCTTATGAACCTATTACAGAGTTTCGGCTTTACTATCAGTGACAATATGTTTTTGGCAAAAAACTTCTCAGAAGTTGAGAGGTATCACCATAAGATGAGTCATCAGCGTGCTGATTTAGCTTATGATATTGATGGTTTAGTTTTTAAAGTTAATAACATTAAATTACAGGATACTATTGGCTACACTGCTAGAGGGCCTAAATGGGCTATAGCATATAAGTTTCCAGCTGAAGAGGTAGAGTCAGAAGTTCTAAATGTAGAATTCCAAGTTGGTAGAACAGGAGCAATTACCCCAGTTGCAAGACTTAAGCCAGTTGCGGTTGGTGGTGTAATAGTTTCAAATGCAACTTTGCATAATATCAATGAAATTAAACGCAAAGATATCCGAGTCGGTGATAGAGTCATTGTACGTAGGGCAGGGGATGTAATTCCAGAAGTAGTCAAAAGCTTACCACAATACCGTAAGCCTGATGCACAGATGGTTGAGATGCCAACAAATTGTCCAGTTTGTGATTCAGCAATTGAGAATATCAACGATCAGGCTATATATCGTTGTACAGGAGGGTGGCATTGTCAGGCTCAAACTACTGAGCGTTTGAAGCACTTTGTCTCTCGTAAAGCAATGGATATTGATAAGCTTGGAGCTAAACTAATTGAGCAACTTGTTGCTGCAGATTTGATCAAGTACCCAGCGGATATTTATAAGCTCAATTTTGAGCAATTGACAGGCTTAGAAAGAATGGGTACTAAATCATCGCAAAATGTTTTAGATTCTATCACAAAAAGTAAAGAGCCAAGTTTAGCAAGATTTATTTTTGCAATAGGGATTAAAGATGTTGGTGAGGTGTCATCAGAAGCTTTAGCCAATCATTTTGGTAATTTAGAAAGCTTCCGTGAAGCTAAATTTGAGCAATTAATAGAGATTAATGATATTGGTGAAATTATTGCTAAAAATATTGTTTCATTTTGGCAAGATTCCCTAAATGCACAAATTGTTGATGAACTATTAGGTAATTCTATTAGTATCCAAAATCCAGAAAAAATTGAGCAAGCGCATAATGAGAGTTTTACAAATAAAACTATTGTTATTACAGGAACTTTTGAAAACTATAACCGTACAGAATTGACACAACTTCTTAAATCAATGGGTGCAAAAGTTACCTCAAGTGTCTCTAAAAAAACTGATATGGTTATTTGTGGTGATAATGCAGGAAGTAAGCTTACCAAAGCTCAAGATTTAGGTGTTGAGGTTATTTTTGAAGAAGATTTGCAAAATTTGTTATGAAGATTAATAACTTAAAAATGGGTGATGTAGTTTTCATAGTAGATGACGCTGAGAAAAATATTTCTAGTTTATCTAAAGGATTTGGTGGTTATAGTTACTATCATTGTGCTTTATATATAGGCAATGGAAATATTATAGAAGCTATTCCAGTTGCAGGAGTTATACAAGCTAAATTATCTAAATACTCAAATAAAAAAACTCTAGTAGCTCGCGTATCTGAGAGAGAGGAGTTTTTACAAGAAGTAGTTAATAATGCTAGTGAATTTATTGGCTTTGCTTATAATGATTTATTTTTACCGAATATAAAAGACAAACTCTATTGTTCAGAGTTAATTCATTTAGCTTTTAACAGTGTGTGTGGGGATAAATACTTTGCTCAGCATACCCTTAACTATATAGCACTTAACGATATTGAAGTATCGAAATATTGGATAGATTTTTATGGTGAGCATGGTTTAAAAGTCCCTCAAGGAGAACCTGGTTCACATCCTAATAATTTATCATTAGATAAAAAGTTTACTCATCGATTTTTTTTAGGTAGTATTTAATAACAGCGTAACTTTATATTTTGATATACAAGTTAGGTTGTGAGATACTTTTTATTGAATCACTTATAAAATAGCCTAAGGATTACTATGAAAATAAGAAAAGCGACATCTAAAGACTTCAAAGATATGCTATATATATGGAAAGAATGCATATCTACAACTTGTCAATTTCTTACAACAAGTGAGATAAATAAAGAAGTAGAAATTTTAGAAGAAAAATATTTAAATACACCAGAAACCAAGTGTTTTGTTCAAGTTGTAGATGATGAAAACGTCGGTTTTGCATGCATCAGAGATAAGGAGTTACTATTTTCTCCTGTACTACCAAGTTTTTTTGGTAAAGGTCTTGGTGAAGCAATGGTTAAGTACTTATTTGAGAATCATGATATAGATACTGCTTATGTCTATTGTTCTGATATGCACTCTCTAGCATTTTATACAGCATTAGGATTTATTATTGATGATAGAATAGATGATATTTTCTTTGATAATAGATATAAACTGAATAGACTAAAATTATCTATATCTCCAAAGGAAGGAGCTGAGAGAATTGCAGCTAAGAAGAAATCTTCTTAATCAAACAATAATAAAATCCATCACCCTTATCTTCTGTAGGTAATATCTGATAACCATAATCAGTTTTATAATTTTCTAGAATTTTAATTTCTACAATCTCAGCATCTTGATGTTTTGATAAGAAATTCTTTATTTGTAACTGATTTTCTTGTTGTAATATTGAGCATGTAATATATAGCAGATAGCCACCAGTCAGTAGATTATTACACCATAGATTATCAAGTATTTGAGCTTGGAGTATTTGTATAGATTTTATATCCTGAGGCTTTCTTAATACTTTGATGTCAGGATTTCTCTTAAGTGTGCCAAGAGCAGAACATGGGGCATCTAGGATAATTTTGTTATACTGTTCCGCTAGAGGTTGTGTCAGATCATGCTTGATTACATTTACATGATTATTTTTGGCTATTCTTGTTATATTTTCTTTAAGTAATTCTAAACGTTTATCAATAATATCTATAGCTGTAATTTTAGCTTGTGGAGCTAATTCTAGGATATGAGTTGTTTTGCCACCAGGAGCAGCACAAGCATCCAGTATAATATCATTAGATTGTGGATTAATGATATGACCCATATACTGAGCAGATATATCCTGAACAGTAAAATAACCTTGTTGAAAAAGAGTATTATTTCTAACATCAATCGCTTTATCTAATTTGATGCAGTTCTTTAGCTCAGTTTTTGAATAGCTAATATTGTTTTTATCAAAATAATCAATAACATATTGAGGCTCTTTTGCTTCGTTCAGGCGAACAAACATATCTGCTTTTGAGTTTACAGCTTTAGCAATTTTTTGATAATCAATAGGGTATTGTTCTTTAAGTATATTATTAAGCCATGGCCCAAGATCATGGTTTTTATGCTCTGTGTAATTCGGCGTTATATCCTCTAAATCACGAACTAGTTGTCTTAGTACGCCATTAACAAGTTTTTTTGCCCATAGTATCTTTAAATTTCTACAAGCTGCTACGGTTTCATTAATGCTAGCATAATGAGGTTGATTGATCTCAAAAATCTGTAGGATACCAAGCATTATTAGTATCTTAGCTTTTAGCTTAGTTTTTTCAGCTAAATATAAACTAGCTACATTCTCTAAAGAATAATAATTTCTAAAGAATTCATAACATAATAGTTTTACGAACGATTTATCTTTATCTGATAAATTATGTTCAATAAGCTTATGTTCTATAGTTAACAGAGAGTATTTGTTATCAATGATATCTAAAATTGACTTAGCTGCAATAGCACGGGTATTCATTATTTGATATGTTTTGCTAAAATTTTGATAAGCTTAGGTTGGACTTTTTTATTACCTGCTACGATTAGACCAGATTCAAGATTGCTAGTACCATGAATATCAGTAACTATAGCACCAGCTTCTTTCATGATTATATATCCAGCTGCTAAATCCCATATTTTGACACTACCACAAGCCCATAATCCATCGATATAACCAGCCGCTAAGTAAGCCATGTCCATAGCTATACTTCCAGAATATCTATAGCCAGAAATCACTTGTTGAAGTTTGATAAGTTCAGCAACATAAGTATCTTTGAATATTCTACGTGAATATTTTAGAGATGCTGAAATCAAAGCCTTCTCCAAGTCTTGACTTTGTGCAACTCTAATTTTCTTGCCATTAAGTAGAGCGCCTTGTCCTTTATAAGCACAAAACATTAAATCTAAGAATGGATTATAAATAACACCTAAGACAATATCTCCATCTTTTTTAGCAGCTATTGAGATACAGCAGTGTGGTAAACCATGGACAAAGTTATTAGTACCATCAATAGGATCTATAATCCATGTGAAGCGGCTGTCTTTATTACCAAACTCACCACTTTCTTCAGTTATGAAATAGTCATTAAATCCAGATTTTTTGATATTATCGATGATAAAATTTTCTACGGCCACATCAATATTTGAGACTGTTGTATTATCAGACTTTTGAGAAATTTGGATAGTACTAGGATCATTTTGAGCTTGTAGAATAATTTTACCTGCTTTTCTAGCAATAGTTGTTACAGCATTAAGAATAGGTTTCATTGTTTGTGAAAATTATCAGATTATTATTTTTAGATATGATACATTATTTAGCTTCAAAATAGGATAGCTTTGGTCAAATAAGAGGCTATATTATACTAGTAATACCATAAGTGATTGCTATGCCGCCGAAAAATAACCATGCGAATAATATTAACGCTAATACTAAAGGTTTTATTCCAGCTTGGATAAATTTAGATACATGAGTTTCAAGTCCTAAAGCAGTCATCGCCATAGCTAATAAAAACTGGTCAGCTACTCTTATACTACTAACTGCTGTTACTGGTAGTAAGTCTAAAGAGTTGAATCCTGCAACTATTATAAAACCAATAGCAAACCAAGGAATGATTTTCTTGATTGATCCTTTTTCAGGTTTTGAACCACTAACTCCACTCACAGTTGCCGCAGACTTAGCTATCCATATACCTATCACGATTAGCATAGGGGCTAACATCATTACACGAATCATTTTAACCGTTACGGCAACTTCTTCAGCATGAGCACTTACAGCACTACCGGCAGCTACTACTTGAGCTACTTCATGTATTGAACCACCAGCAAAAATACCATACTGAGCATCAGTCATATGACCTAAAAGACCAGCTTTCATTAGAATAGGGTATAAGAACATTGCTGTAGTGCCGAATAATACAACTGTACCTACAGCCATAGCAGCTTTATATGGTTCTGATTTTAAAGTCCCTTCAGTAGCTAATACAGCAGCAGCACCACATACAGCACTACCGGCAGCTACTAGAATAGAGCTATCTCTATCTAATCCAAATATCTTAGTACCTAGCACAATACCTATAACCAAAGTTGAAACCAACATAATTATTGATACTGAAAGACCCGCTAAACCAACAGAAGCAATTAATTGAAAAGTTAGGTTAAAACCATAAAAGACTATTGCAAATCTAAGGATTTTTTTTGCACTAAATACAATACCTTCCTTCCATTTGTGAATAATCTTACTTGCAGGTGTGTGAGTTAGGGCCATACCTAGTACAATCCCTATAATTAGTGGGCTAATTCCAAGGTCTTCAATTGCAGGAATTTTCGCTATAAAATAAGCTATGCTAGCAAGAAATGCTACTAATAGCACGCCTAGGATCATTGGTTGAGTAAAATGTTTTTTCATGGTTCTCTATCGTTACTTTAAAAATAAATTTTGTATAAATATACACTACCAGATTACCATTTTATAACTAAAAGTATTTATATCTTTTATTAGAAAAACTTATAGTTAATGCAGTTGCATTTAGGCATTTTTTTGTTCTTTTGAGAATAAAACAGCAAGGATTACAAGTATGAAAGATATTATATAAAAGATCACTACAGCATGCATCACACTAGTGAGTCCAAAATATTTGTTTATAAAGGCGCCTGTAGTTGTAGATAGAGCCGTACCTGTTGTACCAAATAAAAGAATTGTTGTAATAAGTGTTGGAGGAGCATTTTCCATTTGGAAAGTTCCATAAGCAAGTAAACCAGCATATATATAACAATTAAATAAACCAAATATTATAGCCGCTTTTATTACTGTGCTCATATCAGGGATATATAATATGCATGATAATGCTACCAATCCAACTAGCATAAATGTTGGTAGAATATATTTTAAAGGTACGAATCTTGTTATAAGTGGGCTTATAAACAATCCGACACATTGAGCTGTCCAGAAATATGAAAGAGGTTTGTTTGCATCAATAGTACCCCATCCTAATATTTCTTGGAAATAAGATTGAGCATAGCTAGTCATAGTTAATTGAGCTAGTAGAAACAAGAATGCAGCAAAAGCTATACAGTATAAACTTAAACTCCATGATGAAAAGCTTAGGTTTGTTTTAACATCGCTTTCAGTCTTATGTCTGTTTAGTATTGTGAAATCAGAAAAGATAACTAGAAGCAAAATTATGACAGCAGTTATTTGTAGTATTGAATAAATGGTATACCATTGAAAATTTTGTGTGATCAGGTAGGCTGCAAAAATTGGAATCAGAGCTCCACCAAAACTAAAGAAGAAATCTGTAAAAATAACATTCATTGCTCTAATCTTATGATCGTTATAGATATGTACAATCATGTAGCTTGCTATTGCCATAAATAGCCCACCTGTTATACCTACACAAGTTAGCAACACCTTAAGAGTAAACATTGATGGAGCAATAGCAGTAACTAGTGATGAAACTACACCAATAGCCACAGCTGCTATTAATAATAGTTTTATTGAGAATCTATTCATCAAAATACCAATAATCAATATAGCAAACCACATTGCTACGTTGATAAATGTGAATGCAAAGCCAATATTACTATTATTAAAATATTCAGATAGGGGTTTCATGACAGCCCCTGTTACTAGAACGACATTGGCAGTATAAAAGTAACAAAGGTAACATATAAAAGTTATTAGTAGTTTATTCTTGAATGATGATGAATTATTTATTCCACTTTCCATGTTGATTTTATATTGTGAAGATATAGAATGGTTATTTTTGCACAAGTAGTTGCTTTTAGCAAGATAGGAGTCTTGTTAATTGATAGCAGACTTTATTTAAAAGTAATTAAGATATGTATACAAAAATAATATGGCAAGATGACACTCCAAAATCAGAATTGTTTGATGATTTTTATTTTTCTAGTACATCAGGCATTGGTGAAAGTACATATAACTATTTAGAGCATAATCATTTAGAGAATAGATTTAAGAATTTAACGAATCATCAAATCTTTAGAATCTGTGAAACAGGTTTTGGTAGTGGGTTAAATTTTATTCTAACTATGAATCTCTGGGAAAACTTAGCTCCCAATAATGCTAAATTAGAATATATCTCATTTGAGAAATATCCTATTTCACGATGTGATTTAAAAGAGATATTTATAGCACTAAATGGTATAGCAGGGCATGAAAAACTTTTGAGTACTTATGACCCCAAACCTGGGTTAAATATACTTAAATTTAATAATATAATTCTAAAATTGATTATTGATGACGCAAAATACATTGGTACTTATGATTTAGATACAATAGATGCCTGGTTTCTTGATGGATTTTCACCTGCAAAAAATAGTAGTATTTGGGATGAATCATTTTTTGTAGATATGGCAAAAGTATCTAAAAAACAAACTAGCTTTGCAACTTTTACATCAGCATCAAAAATTAGAAAATTACTTCAGAAATATGGTTTTGAAGTTAAGAAAGATACAGGGTTCGGTAAAAAGAGGGAAATGATGTATGGTACTTTTATTGCTTAGCTAATTCTTTTATATGCTTGACAGCATCAAAAGTACTAAAGTTATACTCGGCGATTTTATTAACATAAAAAGGATCATTTTTAATAAATTTTTTAATTTCCTCAATGCTGCCTTTAGCTAGTATAACACCTCCAGTCTTATCTGATTTGGGTCCTGAAGCTAGAAGGATGCCTTTGTCATATCCAATATCTAAAAACTCTCTATGTTGAGGCCTAATATTTGCTACCTGATTTTCATTAACGATATATTTCAAATCTATAATATGGATTTGCATGATATTTTCCTTATAAATAAAAAAAGCCACAAATGTGGCTTTATGATAATATGGAATCAGAAACTTCTAAATTAAACTTTTTTGAAAATAACTGATCCATTTGTACCACCGAACCCAAAAGAGTTATTAAGTACATAATCAATCTTCATTTTCTTAGCAGCATTAGCAGCATAATCTAAATTACAACCATCGTCTAGGTTCTGAAGGTTAATTGTAGGAGGAGCTACTTGATCTTTTATCGATAGTACACTGAATATTGACTCAATTGCACCGGCAGCACCTAACAAGTGTCCAGTCATAGACTTCGTAGAGCTCATTACAAGATCTTTTCTATACTGACCAATTATTTTTTCTGCAACTTGAGATTCTTGTACGTCGCCTAGAGGAGTAGAGGTGCCATGAGCATTTACATAGTCAATAGCATCAGGATCATTTTCAAGACCAGCATCTGCCAAAGCGTTTTGTATACATCTCTCTTGTCCTGGAGCATATGGCATAGTCATGTGATAGCCATCAGCAGACATACCAAAGCCAAGTACTTCAGCATATATCTTAGCTCCACGTGCTTTAGCCTTTTCATACTCTTCGAGTACAACAACACCAGCACCATCACCTAGAACAAAACCATCTCTATCTCTATCCCAAGGTCTAGAAGCACCTTGAGGATCATCATTACGAGTTGATAATGCTCTAGCTGCAGCGAATCCACCCATACCTATAGCGTTACTAGCCTTCTCAGAACCACCAGCAAGCATAGCATCTGCATCACCGCTAGCAATTAATCTTGCAGCCATACCGATGTTGTGAGTACCAGTTGTACAAGCTGTAACTATAGGAACATTAGGTCCACGTAAACCATGATTTATTGAAATAATGCCAGATAGCATATTAACAATAGACGATGGAATACAGAATGGTGATATTTTAGAAGGTCCTTTTGTATCTATTACAGATTTAGTAGTCTCTAATGTTTCGATACCACCAATACCAGAACTGACACAAACACCAAACTTATATGAATCTTCTTCAGATACCTTATCAATACCAGCATCTTTTAAAGCTTCATTAGCAGCAGCAATACCATAGTAGCAGAAAGGATCTACTCTTTTGGCATCTTTCTTGCCTACAAGTGCATTTACATCAAAGTTCTTAATCCTTGCTGCAAACCTAACTTTAAATTCGCTAATATCTGGAGCAGGTGTATCGAAACCGGTTAATGTTTCTACACCACTCTTACCAGCCAAAATATTAGCCCAAGTTGTAGGGACATCATTTCCTAAAGGTGTTACCATACCAAGGCCAGTAACAACTACTCTACGATTAGATTTCATAATTTAAATTAACCTGTTTATATTCATTTAGAAAAAAGTACGAATATATCGTACGGACTTGGAGATTAATTTTGATTAGTTTACTTTAGAGTCGATATAATCGTAAACATCTTTAACAGTTCTGATTTTCTCAGCATCTTCATCTGGAATTTCAGTATCGAATTCTTCTTCCAGAGCCATTACAAGTTCAACTGTATCTAAAGAGTCAGCACCTAAGTCATCGATGAAAGAAGCTTCTGGTTTAAGATCTTCTTCTTTAACACCTAGTTGCTCAACGATAATAGAGTTTACTTTAGCATATACTTCATTTGCGCTCATGTTTTTTTCCTTCTTATTTTTGTTTTGAAAAAATTAAAATTACTATTCAAATCCAATGATATTATTTTTTAATCAGTTTTGCAATAACTTTGCAAAATTTAAGCCATATACATCCCACCATTTACGTGGATAGTTTGTCCTGTTATGTATTTTGCATCATCAGAAGCTAAGAAAGCAACAGTTGTTGCGATATCTTTTGGTTCACCCATTTGACCTGATGGTATTTTAGTTGAAATGAATGATTTTTGTTCATCTGTTAGCTTATCTGTCATATCAGTTGCGATAAAGCCAGGTGCAACAACGTTTACTGTGATATTGCGTGTAGCAACTTCATAAGCTAATGACTTTGAAAAACCAATAACACCTGCTTTAGCAGCACAATAGTTTGTTTGTCCAGGGTTACCAGCTGAGCCTACTACAGAGCCAATTGAGATGATTCTACCCCATCTTTTTTTCATCATGCCTCGGACGCATTCTTTTGACATGCGGAAAATTGAGCTTAAATTTGTGTTGATTACTGCTTCCCACTCATCCTCTGACATTCTCATCATTAGATTATCTCTAGTTATACCTGCATTATTAACTAGTATATCTATAACTAGTTTTTCAGCTTTTACTTCAGCAAAGAAGTTTTTGATGCTCTCAATATCAGAGATATTTAAAACTAGGCCTCTAGCTTGAAAACCCTTGTTTTTCATTTCATTTTCAAACTTTTCTGCAGAGCCTTGGCTAGTGGCTGTGCCTATTACCATAGCTCCTCTAGTCGCTAGTGCTTGAGCAACTTCAAAACCAATACCTCTACTAGCTCCCGTAACTAGAGCAATCTTACCATTTAAAGACATTGTTAATCTCCTTTTAAATATTTTCTAAACTATCAACATTATTAGTGTCTTTGATAGTTAATGACTTATCGATTCTTTTTATTAGTCCTGACAAGACTTTATTAGGTCCGCATTCAATAACTTCAGTAACGCCAAGTTTAACTAACTCTTCTATTGATTGAGTCCAAAGTACAGGCTTGTAGAGTTGTTTAACAACGGCTGATTTTATCTCTGTTGGAGTTGCATGTGATGTTGCATCATAGTTTTGTACTATAGCAGTAGTGGGTTCTTTAAATTCTACATTATCAAGCTCTGACTCAAACTTATCAGCAGCATTTTTCATAAGTGAGCAGTGTGATGGTACGCTTACAGCAAGAATTTGTGCTCTTTTAGCACCTTTTTCTTTTGCAATTATATTCGCTTTTTCAACAGCAGCTTTTTCACCAGATATTACGACCTGACCAGTTGAGTTGAAATTAGCTGCTTCAACAACTCCAGCATCAGCAGCTTCTTCACAGCTACTTATAACATCTTCATTTGATAGTCCTAGGACTGCACTCATCGCACATTCTTTATCAGTTACTGCATTTTGCATTAGTTTTCCGCGAGTTGATACTAACTGCAGGGCATCTTTATATGAGATGCATTCAGCTGCTAGAAGGGCAGTGTACTCTCCTAGGCTGTGTCCAGCAAAATATTCTACTTTGAGTTCTGGATTTTGCTCTTTCAATACTCTGTATATAGCATAACTTGTAGCTAGTAATGCTGGCTGAGTAAACTCAGTTTTGTTTAGTGTTGACTCATCATTCTGGATGATATTCCATAGATCGTAGCCTAAATGTGTTTTAGCTTCGTCAATAATGCTTCTGAACGTTTCAAATTTTTCATAATAATCTTGAAGCATCCCTAGTTTTTGTGAGCCTTGACCTGGGAAAACCACAGCTATTTTTGACATAATAATTCTCCTTTATGATATTGAAGTAACTTTCAAAAAAAGATTAAATTTTTGCAATAAATCCACCCCAGACAAATCCAGCTCCAAATGCTTCTGAGATGATGGTCTCGCCAGGTTTAATTTGGTTTGTTCTGACTGCATGGTCTAGTGCTAAAGGTATTGATGCTGCCGATGTATTACCATGATCTTGAAGTGTTGTAACTACTTTTGACATAGGCATATCTATTTTCTTAGCAGTTGAATTTAATATTCTATAGTTTGCTTGATGTGGTACTAACCAGTCAATTTCATTAGACTGTATCCCTGCTTCTTTAATTAAATCATCAGCAAGAGATGAAAGTCTTGAAACAGCAAATTTAAAAACTTTATTTCCTTCCATGATTAAGTATGGGTCTATGTTTATTGCTTCTCCCCTCGATGTTGGAAGGTTGTTAGGCACATTTAGCATATCTAGACATGAACCATCAGTATAAAGTAAAGATGATAAAATCTTCTTCTCATGACTAGTTGAGATAACAACAGCACCAGCACCATCACCAAAAAGTACACAGGTAGAGCGGTCACTCCAGTCAAGAACACGAGTCATTTTCTCAGCGCCAATTACTAGGATGTTTTTTGATGTTCCTGTTTCTACATATTGTTTTGCTATGTCAAGTGCGTATACAAACCCGCTGCAAGCTGCAGATATATCGAAACATCTAACGTTAAAATGATCAATCTTTAAGTTTTGGTGTACCATTGATGCTGTCGATGGCATAATAAAATCTGGTGTGCTCGTTGCTACTATTATCATATCGATGTCATTAGCATTAATCTCAGCAGACTCTAAAGCTTTTTCAGCAGCTTTAGTTGCCATGAAACTTGTAGTTTCTTTTTCATTTGCACAATGGCGTCTCTCTATACCAACTCTTTGTTTAATCCATTCGTCCGAAGTATCAACAAATTTACTTATATCTTCATTGGTTAAGATTTTTTCAGGTAAGTAACTTCCTGTACCAAGTATTTGCGAAAACATTATATAGTCATACCTATTTAGTTAGATTAGTAACAAAAACTATTATTGCAAGCAATCCAAAGAAAGCCTACTATCTTGAAATATTGTATCATGATTGAATGTGATTAAAGAACTTTTTCTAATGATTCTTGAATTGTTTTTGGTATATTGTGTTTGATTTCTTTGATTGCTTCATAAATGGCAGTTTCAAATGCATTAGCACTTGCACTACCATGACTTTTAACGACAATACCCGTTAAACCTAATAATGACGCGCCATTAAAACTATCTAGGTTCATTCCTTTTTTCATCTTTTTGAATAAAGGTAGAGACATGATTACAGGTATTTTCATAAGTAGCGATGTTTCTGTAATCGATTTTTTAATTAATGATTCTATAAGTCTTAAGCTACCTTCCATTGTTTTAAGGGAAACATTGCCGACAAAGCCATCACATACAATTACATCTGTACTATCATCAAAAATATGTTTTCCTTCAATATATCCTTGATAATTGATAAAATCACAACTCTGTAAAAGTTTTGAAGCATTTTTGATGTTATCTAAGCCTTTCATCTCTTCTTCACCAATATTTAGCAGAGATACTCTGGGTTCAGCTAAGCCTTTTGAGCTGGCAGCAAGTATTGAGCCCATGATTGCGAATTGGAAAAGCTGTTCAGAAGAGCAAACCACGTTCGCACCTAAGTCTAACATATAAGTTTTGCTGAGCTGTTTGGTCTCTCTATTAAATGCTGGAAGTGCATATACTATAGCAGGGCGATCTACACCGTTCACAGTTTTTAAGACAAATTTGGAGGTTGCCATTAATGCGCCTGTATTACCAGCACTCACACATGCACCCACTGTACCATCTTTAACAAGGTTTATTGCTACACGCATTGAAGAATCTTTTTTCTTTCTTACCGCAATTGATGGAGACTCATCCATACCGACAGTTTCGCTAGCATGATGAATGGCAATTCTTTGTAAAACTGGCAGTTTTATTTTTTTGACTTTTGAATATCTGTCTAAAGCTCTTTTCACCTTGTGGTGGTCTCCGACTAATACTATTTGTAAGTTAGAGTCTTTCTTAACTGCTTCAAGAGCTGCTGGGATAGTGGTGTTTAGACCATTATCTCCACCCATTGCATCTATAGATATTTTGTAACCCATAATAAATAAAACTTCCTATGTCGCTAATTGATATATTTCTAAATACTCACTAACCAAGGCATAAGTAATAGTGTGAGATGATTCTAAAGGTTGACTGGAATGATATTAGTCTTCAGATTTTGTATCTACTACTTTTTTACCTTTATAAAAGCCATTTGGCGAAACGTGATGTCTTAAGTGCAGTTCACCTGTAGACTTATCAGTAGATAGAGTTGGAGTTGTTAAAGAATCGTGAGACCTTCTCATGTCTCTTTTTGATCTGCTCTTTTTGTTTTGTTGTACAGCCATTTTTAGATAACCTCTTTTATTTAATTTTAAATTCTGTGTTACTTAAGCTTTTTGAGAACCTCAAAAGGATTCACTTTTTCTTCGGTAACAATTTCTTGCTCGCTATAGTATGAATGTTTTTTTGTCTTTTTACAAGAGCTAGAGTCTTTTTTTGGCGCCATGGGTAGTTCTAAAAGTATTTCTTCTTTGATAATATCTTGTAAATCTATTATTGCGCTTTCACAGATGAACGGTTCATGTAAGCTGTCTTGTACGAGTCTATCATCCTCAGTGATTATTATGCTGTTTGACACGGAGATAGGGTAGTCAAATTGCTCGAGTGATTCTTGGCAAATTAGTTTAAGTGAGCCGTCTATGTGATATTTAATGCACGCATGATTTTTTTCTTCAAAAAAAGAGAATGAACAGTTAAATATGTGTGTTGTATTAGCTATAAGTTTAGAAATGTTGCTTAAATTTTCTACAGCAATATTGATATTTTCTAAGTCTCTTTTTTGCTTTGCATATATGCCATAATTTACCTGGCTATGTTTGCCTTTCATACATTATATTTTCATTGTCGTATTGTTATACTATTCTATATACATTTCTTGTTTTATGAAAGTCTCTACTGTATCATCTTACTAGTTATATTTTTTTAAATTGACAATACAGTAAAAGGATCAAGTAATAATGTCTTTATCTATCCCTAGAGAATTTTCAAATGCTATAAGATTTCTATCTATCGATGCAACACTTAAAGCCAAGTCAGGACATCCTGGTATGCCAATGGGTATGGCGGATATCGCTACAGTTTTGTGGACCAAATTTCTTAAACACAATCCTCAAAATCCAAACTGGACGAATCGTGATAGATTTGTACTTTCAAATGGTCATGGTTCTATGCTTTTATATTCTTTACTGCATCTTAGTGGTTATGATTTGAATATAGACGATATTAAAAACTTTAGACAGCTTCATTCTAAAACTCCAGGACATCCTGAATATGGTTATGCGCCTGGTGTAGAGACTACAACTGGACCGTTGGGGCAAGGTGTGGCTAATGCTGTTGGTATGGCACTAGGAGAAAAACTATTATCAGATAGATACAATACATCTGACTTGAAAGTAATAGATCATCATACCTATGTGTTTTTAGGGGATGGGTGTCTAATGGAGGGTGTATCTCATGAAGCTTGCTCATTAGCTGGTACCTTAGGCCTAAATAAACTAATAGCATTTTGGGATGATAATAGTATTTCTATAGATGGGGATACAAAAGGTTGGTTTACTGATAATACAGTTGAGAGATTCAAAGCCTACGGCTGGAATGTGATTGAGGATGTAGATGGTCATAATTTTGAGGCTATTGAAAAAGCTATAGCTAAAGCACAATCTGAACAAAGCAAACCAACTTTGATTTGTTGTAAAACGATTATTGGGTTTGGCTCTCCAGAAAAGGCTGGTACTGCTTCTGTACACGGCTCACCTTTGAGTGAGCAAGAAAGAACCTCTGCTGCAAAAGAGCTTGATTGGAATTATGCTCCTTTTGAAATTCCTAATGATGTATACAAATTCTGGGATGCTAAAGAAAAAGGACAAGCTTTAGAAGCAAATTGGCAGAAACAATTGGATTTATATAAGAGTAATCCTAAGTTTGAAGAATTTGATAGAGTATTGAAAAAACAGTTACCTGCAAATCTTGAGCAAGAAGTTAATCAATATATTGCTTCACAATTAGCGAATCCTGTAAAAGTGGCTACGCGTAAAGCATCTCAGATGGCTTTAGAAGTGTTGTGTAAGAATATGCCAGAAATGTTTGGTGGTTCAGCAGATTTAACAGGATCAAATAACACTAATTGGAGTGGGTCAATTTGGCTGAACAATACTGATAAAGGAGCTAACTATCTTTCTTATGGGGTGAGAGAGTTTGGTATGGCTGCTATTATGAACGGTCTAAGTTTATATGGTGGTTTAAAGCCATACGGAGGTACATTCTTAGTATTTAGTGATTATTCTAGAAATGCTATTAGAATGTCTGCTCTTATGAAACAGCCTGTTGTGCATGTGATGTCACATGATTCAATTGGGTTAGGGGAAGATGGTCCTACTCATCAACCTATTGAGCACGTTCCTAGTTTAAGATTGATACCAAACTTAAATGTTTGGAGACCAGCAGATACCATTGAAACAATGGTTGCTTGGAATGAAGCGGTTAAGTCTAATGAGACTCCAAGTGTTATGGTACTAACGCGTCAAGGTTTAGAGCCTGTGGTTCAGACTAAAGAACAAGTTTCTGATATTGTGAAAGGCGGATATTTAGTCAGAAATAATAACGATGCTAGACTAACTATTGTAGCTACTGGCTCAGAAGTCGAGTTAGCTATTAAAGTAGCAAAAAAATATCAAGACAAAGGGGTGGAGGTTAATGTTGCTTCTATTCCATGTGTCGACGTTTTCGATACTCAAACTCAAGAGTATAAAAAATCAGTAATAAGAGATGATATTCCAGCGATTTTTGTTGAGATGGCTCAGCCTGATGGATGGTATAAGTATATGCCTAAAGCTGGTGGTGAAGTAAAAGGGATTTATAGTTTCGGTGAGTCCGCGCCAGCTGAGGATTTATTTAAGCATTTCGGTTTTACTGTAGAAAATATCAGCAACATAGTTGCTAAATATGTGTAATAAACTTTCGAAAGATAATATCTTAAGGAGATTAAAATGAGAGTTGCAATTAATGGTTTCGGTAGAATTGGTCGTTTAGCTTTTCGTCAAATGTTTGACAAGGCTGGTATAGAGATTGTTGCGATCAATGATTTAACAAATCCAAAAATGTTAGCACATTTATTAAAATATGATTCCGCTCAAGGTAGATTTTCAAAAGCAGCTGTTACAACTGCAAAAGATGATGCTATTGTTGTAGATGGTAAAGAAATTAAAATATATGCTGAAAAAGATGCAGCTAATTTGCCTTGGGGTGAATTGAAAGTAGATCTAGTATTAGAATGTACAGGTTTTTATGTATCAAAAGCAAAATCACAAGCTCATATTGATGCTGGTGCTAAAAAAGTAGTTATTTCAGCTCCTGCTGGTAATGATTTGCCAACAGTAGTTTTTGGTGTTAACCATGATATATTAACTGCAGATGAGAAAATTATCTCAGCTGCTTCTTGTACAACTAACTGTTTAGCACCTATGGCTAAAGGTCTTCATGATTTGGCAACAATTGAAAGTGGATTTATGACAACTATTCATGCTTACACTGGTGACCAAAATACTTTAGACGCGCCTCATGCTAAAAATGATTTCCGTCGTGCAAGAGCTGCAGCTGTAAATATTGTACCTAACTCAACTGGTGCTGCTAAAGCTATTGGTTTAGTAATTCCTGATCTTGCAGGTAAGTTAGATGGTGCTGCTCAACGTGTTCCTGTCCCTACAGGGTCATTAACAGAATTAGTTGCTGTAGTGTCTAAGAGTGTAACAGCTGAAGATGTAAATGCTGCTATGAAAGCTGCTGCTAATGAATCTTTTGGCTATACAGAAGAAGAGTTAGTATCTAGTGATATCATAGGAATCTCTGAAGGATCATTATTTGATGCAACTCAATCTAAAGTTACTTCACTTGGAGATAAGTCTCTAGTTAAAGTTGTATCTTGGTATGACAATGAAATGTCATATACAAATCAAATGGTAAGAGTAGTAGAGTACTTTGGAGCTCTGTAAACACTTATAGGTGGTATAAATGAGTTTTCTAACATTAAAAGATGTTGATCTTAAGAACAAGAAAGTCTTAGTTCGTGTTGACTTTAATGTGCCTGTCAAAGATGGCAAGGTTACAAGCAAAGTCAGAATAGAGGCAGCTATTCCAACTATTCAGTATATTTTAGATCAAGGTGGATCAGTGATTTTAATGTCACATCTTGGTCGCCCTACAGAAGGCGAGTATGACTCTCAGTTTTCACTTGAACCTGTTGCTGAAGCATTATCCCAAATCATCAATAAACCAGTTAGATTTGCTAAAGATTGGCTAAATGGTGTTGATGCTAAAGCTGGTGAAATTGTTATGTGCGATAATGTACGTTTCAATAAAGGTGAGAAAAAGTCTGACGATGAGCTATCAAAAAAAATAGCAAGTCTTGGTGATGTGTTTGTTATGGATGCATTTGCTACAGCTCATAGAGCTCAAGCATCGACTTATGGAGTAGCTAAGTATGTGCCTGTAGCGTGTGCCGGTCTACTTTTGGCTAATGAAATCAAAGCACTAGAAAAAGCTTTGAAGGCTCCTAAGAAACCAATGGCTGCTATAGTTGGTGGATCTAAAGTTTCAACAAAGTTATCTGTTTTACACAATCTTCTTGATAAGGTTGAGATTCTTATTGTTGGTGGAGGTATTGCAAACACTTTCATAAAAGCTGAAGGATTTAATATTGGTAATTCACTATATGAAGAGGATCTAGTTGGTGAAGCTAAAGATATCTTGGCAAAAGCGAAAGAGTTTGGTGTAAACATACCTGTACCGGTAGATGTAAGAGTTGCCAAAGAGTTTAGCGAAAATGCTGTTGCAGTAGTTAAAGATGTTGCTGATGTTGCTGATGATGAAATGATACTAGATATAGGTCCGAAGTCTGAAAGAAATATTGCAGAGCTTTTAAAATCTGCTAACACTATTCTATGGAATGGTCCTGTAGGAGTGTTTGAATTTGATAATTTTGCAGAAGGTACAAAAGCTCTATCATTAGCGATAGCTGAATCAGATGCTTTCTCTGTTGCAGGTGGTGGTGATACTATCGCAGCGATTGAGAAATTTGATATTAAAGATAAAGTGTCTTATATATCAACTGCTGGTGGAGCATTTTTAGAGTTTCTTGAAGGTAAGAAACTACCTGCTGTAGAAATATTGAAAGAGAAAGCAACTATATAACTGTAGGTTATTTATATGAGAAGAACGAAAATTTTAGCTACTCTTGGTCCTGCTAGTGAATCTAGAGAAGCGTTGACAGAGATGATTAAAGCAGGTGTTAATGCGGTAAGATGTAATTTTTCGCATGGATCTGCTGAAGATCATCGTAAAAGAGTTGATCTGATACGTCAAATTGCAAAAGAACAAGATACTTATGTCGGTATTTTAGCGGACTTACAAGGTCCAAAAATAAGACTATCGAAGTTCAAGAATGGTTCTGTGATAATCAAGAAAGGTCAAAAATTCACACTTGATGCAGATCTTGGTATCGAAGATGGTGATGAAAATACAGTTGGTATTGACTATAAAGAGCTTATTCAAGATGTTAAGAAGGGCGATATACTATTGGTGGATGATGGTAAAATTGTTCTAGAAGTTGATTCTGTTAAAGGTAACAAAGCTGTAACAAAAGTTGTTATCGGCGGTAAAGTTTCTAATAACAAAGGGATCAACAAAAAAGGCGGTGGACTTACTGCACCAGCTTTAACAGATAAAGATAAGCAAGATATCAAAGTAGCAGCTATGCTTCAGGTGGATTTTCTAGCTGTTTCATTTGTTAGAGATGGCAAAGATATGGAATATGCTCGCCAGCTTGTTAATGAGGCTGGTTGGAAGCCTGCAATGGTTGCTAAAATCGAGCGAGCAGAAGCCGTATTAGAAGATAACCTCAAAGGCATTGTTGACGCTTCTGATCTTGTGATGGTGGCTCGTGGTGATTTAGCTGTTGAAATCGGCGATGAAAATGTCCCTACTGTACAGAAATTAATTATTAGTACAGCCAGAAGAAATGAGAAGGGTTCTATCACAGCTACTCAAATGATGGAGTCAATGATTGAGAATTCATCTCCTACTCGTGCTGAAGCATCTGATGTAGCAAATGCTGTATTTGATGGTACTGATGCAGTGATGTTATCAGCTGAAACAGCTGTTGGTAAGTATCCTGTTGAAACTATTTCTGCAATGTCAAGAATTTGTGAGTCTGCAGAAAGAAGTAAGTATACGCATATTACTAAAAAGCAAAAAATTGCTGATTGTGATAGAGTGGATCATGCTGTATCAGTCGCTGCTGTTAAAATAGCCAATGACATTGGAGCAAAAGGTTTAATTGTATTGACAGAGGGTGGGAATACTTCACGCTGGATGTCACGTATAAATTCTGATTTACCTATTTATGCACTATCACGTAATGCTACAACATTAGGAGCAATGACATTGTTTAGAGGAGTTGTTCCTTTGTATTTTGACTCTACTAGAATGTCTAAGCTGTATGTCAATAGATCTGCTTCTATGGAGTTGGAAAGCAGAGGCTTGGCCAAGGATGGTGACATTCTTGTTTTAACAAGTGGTGATAGTATGGGTGTACATGGAAGCACAAATAAAATTAAAGTAATAATTGCAGGTCAAGTAAGATAAGGAGATAAACATGGCTTTAGTTTCATTGCGTCAACTATTGGATCATGCTGCAGAGCATGGATATGGGTTGCCAGCATTTAATGTAAATAATCTTGAGCAAGTAAGAGCTGTTATGGAAGCTGCTGATAGAGTTAACTCACCAGTTATTCTACAAGGTTCTGCGGGTGCAAGAAAGTATGCAGGAGCTCCATTTATAAGACACTTAGTTCTTGCAGCGATTGAAGAGTATCCTCATATTCCAGTTTGTATGCACCAAGATCATGGTACATCTCCATCTGTTTGCCAAAGATCTATTCAATTAGGTTTTTCATCTGTAATGATGGATGGCTCATTAAAATCAGATGGTAAAACTCCTTCTGATTATGAGTATAATGTTAATGTTACAAAAACTGTTTCTGATATGGCTCACGCTTGTGGTGTATCAGTTGAAGGTGAGCTTGGATGTCTTGGTTCATTAGAAACTGGACAAGCAGGAGAAGAAGATGGTGTTGGTGCTGAGGGTACTTTGTCTATGGATCAAATGCTTACAGATCCAGAAGAAGCTGCTGATTTCGTTAAGAAAACAAAAGTTGATGCTTTAGCAATTGCTATAGGTACTTCTCACGGTGCTTATAAGTTCACTAAGCCACCTACAGGTGATGTACTATCTATCAAGAGAGTAAAAGAAATTCATGCAAGAATTCCTGATACTCACTTAGTAATGCATGGCTCATCTTCAGTACCTCAAGATTGGTTAGAAGTAATCAATACTTATGGTGGTGCTATGGGTGAGACTTATGGCGTGCCAGTAGAGGAAATCGTTGAAGCAATTAAGTATGGTGTGCGTAAGGTAAATATTGATACTGATTTACGTATGGCTGCTACTGGAGCGATTAGAAGATTTATGGCAGAAAATCCTGCTGAATTCGATCCGCGTAAATATAATGCAGTAGCAAAAGCAGCAATGTCTGAAATTTGTCAGGCTAGATATGAAGCATTTGGTAGTGCTGGTATGGCTAGTAAAATTAAGCCAATTTCACTTGAAACAATGTTCCAACGTTATGAAAGTGGTGAACTTGATCCAATCGTGAAATAATATTTCTTTCTAATTTTTTTCTATATTTTCAGCCAGAATTTTTTTAGTTAGTTACATTAATTTAGCTTGATATTCTTAATAGTTTAAGAATGTTAAGATTCTGTATATTTATAATTTATACATTTTGATAAAGTTTGTGACAACGCCATTTGTCCAACCGAAGCCATCTTGTACTATATATTCTCCACCACCAGCATTTGCTTTGGGATCAACTACATCATATTTTTCACGGATCTTTCCAGTGTTTTTAAATTTCTGATTAACTGTATTTACAAATCTTTTAGCAATGGTTTCTGCAAGCTTGTCAAAACCATAATTTCTTAAACCTATAACAGCTTCAAAATGTAATGGTGCCCAGCCATTTGGAGAATCCCATTGTTGAGAAGTATTTAAAGTGGTTGTAATAAGTCCATGTGCTGTTAAAAATTGATTTTCTATAACCTTAGCAACCTTTTGAGCTTGTTCTTGAGTAGCTATATTTAAGAATAGTGGTGTTACTCCTGCTAAGCTTGTAATGCTAGTAATCTTATTTGTCTTAGTATTTAGATCATAAAAAAAATCTTTTTTATGATCCCAAAAAGTATTTTGAATAAGTTTTTTTCTTTTTTCAGCTAACCCTAAATATTTAGTCGCTTTTTCTTGGTCTGAGATTTCAGTGAACCATTTACCTAGTAGATCCTCTAATCCATATAGATAGCTATTTAAATCAATAGGTAGAATATCTATTGTTTGAATAGTACTAAAGTCATTTGTATTAGCAAACCAACGACTAGAAAAATCCCACCCAGATTCACAAGCTGCACGGATGTTACGATAGAAGTCTGGTTTGTTTGCTATATTTTGCGCATGCTCAATATCTTCGCGATATGATTCTGGTCTAGGGGTGCTAGACTCATCCCAATATCTATTTAAACCGTTTACATTTCTTTGAGTATTCATCCAAAATGAATATTCTTTTTCTAAAGTTGGTAAATATTTTTCAATAGCGGAAATACCTAGTTCTTGATATAAGATATTTACGATTAAGTAAAATAGAGGTGGTTGCGAACGAGTTAGATAGTATTTTCTATTTGCATTTGGTACAAAGCCAACAGTATCTATTAAATATGCAAAGTTATCTGCAATATCTTTAATCATCTGTATTTCGCCATCAACTCGTAAACCTTCACAAGTAAAGTAGCAGTCCCAATAATAAACCTCTCTAAATCTTCCACCAGGGATTATATAAGGTTTTGGAAGTGCTATAAGAGAACTTAGTGAGTTTTTTTCATCTGATGATTGATGTAAAAAATGCCACATTTGTTTGATATAGGATGATAGAGATAATTCTTTACTATTATCAAAAGTTTTTTCCGATACTGGAGGGTAAAAGTTATCCTCAACAAAAGCCTTAAGATCAAAATTATCAGAGTCTCTAAGTTTTCTGTAATCTTTTAAGATATCTTTAGAAGATCTTTTAGGAGTCATATCGACAAAGTATTTTGAGTCATTAAAACATGGTTTTAATTGAACTGCTTCAAAAAGTTCACCTGATAGTTGTATTAGTTGTTCTTGATTATTAGACATACATTATTTATTCCTATGAAGTTTAGCATAAGGAGGTATTAATAGTACTAAAAGTGCTATAGGTATAAGTACACAGTAAAATGCTGTTACACCACCAAAGTGTGCAAATATTTCACTAATTATTCTAGAACCAATAGTACCACCTAGAGCGGAAAATATGATTATTAAACCAGCCATAGCACTTTGTAAGTTTTCAGGTTGGCTACTAAGAATACTTGAGCATAATGTTGGATATATTGGAGCCATGAAAAAACCAATCATAGGAAACAGTAGTGCTATAACTATAGATAAATAAGAATCTGTTTGATTAGTATCTATTAGTTTAGATAGTTGTAAGGTTGATACTATTAATATTCCACAGCATATAAGACCTATGATAATAATTACTTTCCAGTCAATCTTTTTCATTATGAAGCCAAAAGTGATTCTACCAGCAGCTATGCTTAAAGCAAAAATACTTGCCATAAAGACACTGGTTGATGTAGAAAGGTGAAGTACTCTAGTGTTAAATGTTGGAAGCCAAGATTGTACACCTTGTTCGATAAATACATAAAAAAATACACTAATTATAAATAACATCACAATCGGTAGTTTTATGAGTTTTAGCATACTTAAAGTATCTGCTAGAAAATTAGAATTTTTAGATGTTTGTACTGCTGATTCATCAAGTTTGGTAAATAAAAGTAGCAAAAATGCAACTAAGCATAAGCCAGCTAATAACCAGTATGTGCCAAGCCAGTTACCAAAGTGAATAAATATGCTAAATACAAAAAAGCATAAAACAACCCCAACCTGAAAGACACCCTCTAATAGACTCATTAAGCTAGCATGTGCTTTTGAGTCATTGGTAATTAATCCAACAGTTGAATATACAGATACTTTAATAAGAGCAAAAGCTACGCCTATTAAAACAAATAGTAGTTTAGCTGTAAAGAAACTATCTAGGCTTGCCATGGTAATACATCCTGTAGCAATAATTGCTAGTCCTAAAAGCATGGCATTCTTATAACCAAATCTTGGAATAAATGAACAAATAGCAAATGAAACTATTGCTATAGTAAGATCTTTGCATGCCTCAAGAATACTTGCTTGAACTTCTGTGACCTGATAATGAGTGACCGATTGTAGAATCACAATACCAACGCTATTAAGTAAAATAGCGCTAATAAAGAAAATGAGAAATAGCGAAAGCTTGAGCTGAAAGTATTTCATATGATTAACAAAAAATTGTTTCTAACTTTAGGATAAACAAAGTTATATATGTAAACAAGTCTAAGAAAGAGTAATTCTGAAAAGTAATGGGACTTTAAAAATTGAAATAATCAGTATTTGTGACTTAGCTAGTGGGTTATAATAAAATTAAGATTTTACTATTGGGATAGCAGAGATGGATGAGTATAAATACTGTATTGGAATTATGTCTGGAACTTCGTTAGATGGAATTGATGTGGCTTTATGTAAGGTTCGAGGATATGGATTAGACACAGATCTTAAGTTAGTTAGTTTTGAAACATATTTATATTCAGAAGATTTATTAAACGATATTAAGCAGTCTTTAGATTTAACAAGAAGTAATGCTCAGCTATTATGTAGTCTTAATTTTAAGCTTGGAATTGAATATGCTAATGCTGTAAAGAAATTAGTAGCTGTAAATAACCTAAAATTAGAAGATATCGAGTTCATAGCTAGTCATGGGCAGACTATATATCACCAAGCAAAAAATGAAGATGGATTTATTAAATCATCATTACAGTTAGGAGATGCTGCGACGATAGCTTATGAATGTCGAACAACAGTTGTGTCAAATTTTAGAGCCGGAGATATTGCAGCTGGAGGAGATGGAGCCCCTTTGGTACCTTATGTGGACTATATTCTTTATAGTGATAAAAATAAATCACGTGCTCTACATAATATTGGTGGAATAGCTAATACTACAATTATTCCTAGAAATGCAAATATTAATGATATATATGCATTTGACACTGGTCCAGGTAATATGATGATAAATAGGGCAATGGAAGTTTTGTTTAATCGAGATTATGATAAAGATGGCGAAATAGCAGCTTCTGGTACTGTTATTGTAGATATGTTGCAAGAGCTTTTGCAAAATCCATATTTAGCTCTGAAGCCACCAAAGTCAACGGGTAGAGAGCTTTTTGGTATTGGGTATACAGATTATATTCTTGATAAATATAAGCAAAGCAATCCTAAAGATATAGTTCATACGCTAACTATATTTACAGCGGAGAGTATAGTCAAAGCATATAATGATTTTGTACTTGATAAAGTTGAGCTGGATGAAATAATTTTCACTGGGGGAGGGGCGTATAATATATTTCTGATAGAAACTATTAAAAAACTGATAGATGTCGAAGTCATCACGTTTGAAGAAATTGGGCATAGTAGTGATGCAAAAGAAGCTATAGCTTTTGCTGTGTTAGGAAATGAAACTCTTAACAATAGCTATAATAATGTTCCATCGGCAACAGGGGCAAAAAATAGAGTGATACTGGGACAGGTTAACTTTTTCTAGTAGGAGTATATAAAAATAGTAGATGGATATTGGTGTTATAGGACAATAGTAGGGCGTACATATTTTTTTAGTTCTTGATTTTGAGCTATTATAGTTACCAGAGCTTGGCTTGATCTCTCCTCATTATTCGTCATACCAACCTCAAGATCAAGTGTAGCTTCTGTTAGGCACTCAACAATTTCTTTAAAAGCTTTGACAGGTATTCCACAAACATTATCGACACCGTACTTTTGTAATATCTTGTAAACATTTACATTTACTAGCTTTGTGTCTCCGGCTCTTAGTTCTACAGTTCCAGAAGAAACTTCAGCTCTTAGTCCAATAGTGAACTTAGCTACATTTGTATTTGTCGATGCTTCTTGTTTAAGTATTCTAAACCCAACAAAATTATCAGTGGTAAATCTCTTATCATTATTAGCTTTGTTTGATATTTGCTTATATAGTCGTCCTACACTTTGTTGTATTGCTTTATCTTCTTTATTTTTGTTATTGATATCTATATTAAGGTCACCTAAGGTTTGTTCATTAGCTTTCCAACATGATTCTATGACTAAAGATGTCGTAAATCCAAGTTTGCTGATATTTTCTATCAAACCGTTTAGCATATCCTTGTTTGTTTTATCACTTAAGTATTTAAGAAAATTCAAATATGGGACACTACTATTAACACAGGCTTGCTGCATTTTTGTAAGACTTTCCATAAAGCCTTCGATATTTACACAGCCATTGAAAAAATGTTCAAATATTTGTGACTCATATTCATCATTAAAATTAAAGTCTTTAGTTAAGTTTTTAAAATCAAAAGAACATAAGAACGTGATTATGCTGTTAAACATTTTTAGATGTTCATCAGATATATCTACACCATTTAACCTTCTTTTCTTTATGAATAGTTTTTTAAGCTCTAAGAATTTAACAAGGAACATATTTCTAAGTCTAATAAATCTAAAAGCAGTTTTTATTTGTGAATATTGAGAATGAGTCGTTGAGTTGTGGAAGTCTGCTATCATTCCTAGATATGCTGAGAATTCCTGGCATAGTAAGTAGTCTAATTCATGTAATCTATTTTGCATCCAGTACTTAAAATCATGGTCAGCACTACTGAAAACATGAACTCCATTACTTTTCCATTTTTGTTTTCTTAAGGCAACTATTCCTCTAAGAGCATTGTTTAGAGTAATGGAAATAATTCTTTCAATGCCATCTTCTAGTCTTTGCTCAATTCCTTCTACAGAATCATAGTTGGAATGTTTAAGACATTCTTCCATGAGAGCAAAATATATATCTAGATAAATATCACTCTTGTTATTACCGTTTTCAATTATTCTAGTGACATTATTTATAATGTTATAGTCATAAGTGTACTGCTCTTCTAAAATATTTATATAGTTCATAAGATTTTGATAGACTGGTACGTTAAAAGATGAGCCAAAATATATAGCTGAGCTAGTAGTGTTTTCATACTCACTATCTAAAGGTTTTTTCTCTAGAAGTCGACATAATGAAATATATGAAATGTTATTTGTTGATTTTATTCCAGAACCATTCTCAGAGGACAAGAATTCTTCTAAGGCCTTTGCTGGACTAAAGTCTTTGCTTTTAGAAGGTTCATTAGCATTAATATAGTCTATGATTTGTTTTTTTAGTTCTTCATTCGATTTTCTTTTATCTAAATCATATTCTTTAGATACTTGACCACCCTTGGTACTATCTTCTGTAGATGCTAAAGCAGTTATGAGAGAGGCTTTTTTAGAGTTAAACCATGAATTTTTAGATTGAGAATCCATTGAGATTTCAATATCAAAATCTTGAGTGTAATTTAATATAGTGTTTTGAATAACTATAGCATCAGTTTCTCTTGAATCAGTAGCATCTTGGAAGTTGAAGGTATCTGATAAAAAGTTATCTACTTTCTGAGGATCTGCAACTGGATCAACTCCTGGGTTAGGATTAGCAATGTCTTGAGCATTTCCAGATAACCTATCTAAAAAAGTTTCTCTTCCTAAGTTTAGCTTAGCAAGGTCATCAACATTATTATTTGCTATTGTAACAGGCTTATAGTTAGTTGAATTATTTCTAATACCTTTAACATGGTAATAATCCTTTAACCCTTTCCCTGAAATACTTTTTTCATGTAAACTCAACTTATCTTGAGTGCCTTTGGTTAGGCTTTTATCAGGTACTAATAAGCTTCTATCAAATGGTATCGCTACATTTATTGTACGTATTTTAGAATAAGATTTCCTATCAAAAACACAAAGTCGTGCTTCAACTTCTGTTTTTAGAGTATCTATGGAATCATAAATAGGATTAAGTTGCTCTGATAGTGTACCTTCGCGATTAGTAAACTCAAGATTTATGATTTCATCGTATTCTTTGATTTTTTCTCTATATTTTTTTAACTCATCTGAATCATGTATTTCTAGAGAGTTTACTTTATAACCAGCTTTAGCACTGATTTCTCCCAGTTTAATATAATGTCCAGACTCAGTAGTAGTAACTACAAATCTAGGATCCGATTCTGACTCTTGCTGACGTGAGCCAGTAATGATGTTATGTTTAGGTTTCGCAACTTTACCTTTAATAATTTTTCCACTTTCTAAAGTACCAAATTTTTCTAATGAGTTTGTAGGATTTTTCGTTGCGTAACCTTGATATATGTCCTTATCAAAGAAAAGTCTGTTGATATCTTCTAAAGCAATATCTTTGACCGCAGTATTTTTTTCAGAGACAATATCTGGGATTAGCATTTTATCATTTGGTGTTATAAGTCTATATGACGCTCTTAAGCAACTAATTTTATGTTTGAGATCGATTAGGTTTAATGTTGCCGTAGCAGACCAGTTAGATGCTAGAATATCTGCAATTTTTTTACTGTCTTCTTTGACAGGTTTTCCATCTTTGTCAAAAATTTGCTTACCATTTTCATCGAAAGAATCAACTTGAGCTCTAGTGGGCTTATATGAAGCGTTACCACCTAATGTAAATCCTATAGTGTGTTCGTAAGAGCAACAAAAACCACTTAGATTGAGGTAAATAGGCATGACATCGTCAGTTCTATGATTCTGAAAATCATATATTGGTAGCGAGGTCCATAGGCAAAGATTACCATAACCATTAATTGACTTAGCAAATGATGCATTAAAATCTACGCCAAAGTTAGCATCTACTTCACTTGGAAATTTATCTTCGGTATTTGGATTTATCTGTTTTTTTATAGCATCAATTAGCTTACCGATACTTCCAGCAGCTTTTAGTTTAAACTTTAGAATAAATGGATTTACAGTATTTATGTAAGCTACATTACCTCCACCAAGCTCTTGATCATTAGACTGCTTGATAAAAAACTGATATTTTTCATCAAGAGTTATACTTTTCCATGACTGAACACGTTTATCATTTGCTTTGAGCTGCCAGTTACTAAATATGCTTAAATCATCAAGCTTACCCAAGTTTTTTTCGTAAACTTCTTTTTTAACAGCATCATAGCCTTTTTCCATTGCATCTTGTAAAGAATGCTTTTGTCTAATTACGATTTCCTCTTCAAAAAAAGCTTGTCTTGCTCTACTATTGAGGAAGTATGCTCTAAGAAAATCTTTTTTTGATGTTTTGGCATAAGCGTATTCTGTAGAATCATCAAAGTTGTATTTATTGATAATATCATCAACACTATTTGCATCGTTAAAGTTTGATGTCATTGGTTCATACTTTGGCATAAAATAAACCCTCATTTCTTGTAATTCTAATTGGTAGATGCTTCCAGAAGAGTCTGGCCTTAATTTATAAGAACATATCGTCATCTAAAAAATCAAGGAATGCTACACCAATATTTAAATAACTATTTTGCTAAATAATTTAAAAAAATAATTGCTGTATAAAGTGTTTGTTTTAGTTGCACTCTTTGCTAGATTTCATATTAAAGCTTTTGTAAGGATAAATAGGGAGATGAGATGGCAAAAAATAAGATTCCAAATTCAAGGTTGATGATAAATTATGAAACTAATGTCGATGGTGTTTTGAAGAAAAAAGAATTGCCTTATAGAGTTTTAGTAGTCGGAGATCTATCAAAAGGAAGGTCTGTAGATGCAAAAAAAGAATTTGCAGATAGAGAAGTAAGAAGAATAGATAATGGAGTTGATAGGGCTTTAGAGGATATGAATATATCTTTTGATTTTGAAGCTCCTAATTTTGTCTCTAAAGATCCTAGCAACTTGAAGGTTAATTATAGAATCCAAAGTGTAAAAGATTTTAGACCTGATGCGGTCGCTAAAAAAGTTCCTGAGATTAGAGCTTTGCTTGAAATGAAAGAAATATTAGCATCTTTTGCTAAGGATATAGAGAATAATCGTAATCTTAAAAAAACGATAGATATGATTTTTTCTGATAGTAATGAGTTAGAAGCTTTAAAAAATAAGATTCCTGCTTTGACAAACTATACGATTAAAGATTCTGATGATGCAGAAACTATTGAGTCTCTTGAGACAGGCAAGCAAGAAGAAATAGAAAATAAGTAGGGAGATTTTTTGATGTCAGAAAATAAATTAAGTCTTACAGATGAGCTTTTGAACAACTTTGGTGGATCAGCAGAGGTTGATAGTGTACTTAAAAATATAGACTTCGATGTTTCAGATGATGCATCTAAAGTTTTATCGTTGTCTACAGACTACAATGCTAGAAACCTTATGGCGTTATCTCTAGTGTTAGCAAATAACGATGCTATTAATAATTATAATCAAAAGTATATCCAAAAAGTTATTACAGTTATTGATAAGCTTATTGATTTACAAGTTAACTCTATAATATCTAATGATGAGTTTAGAACTCTTGAACAGGAGTGGTTGAAAGTACAAGAGGTTTGCCAAGACGATCATGATAATGTAGAGGTAAGTGTAATAGATGTTAAGAAAGAAGAGTTGCAGTATGATTTTGAGAGAAATTTATATGATATATCTAGTAGTGATTTCTTCAAAAAAGTATATGTTGCAGAGTTTGATCAATATGGTGGAGAACCATATGGTGCAATACTAGGTCTATATAATTTTGAAAATACTACAAATGATATAATCTGGCTAACTGGAATGGGTATGGTTGCAAAGAACTCTCATGCACCTTTTGTAGCATCGATTGATAAATCATTTTTTGGTGTAAAAGATCTTTCAGAAATAACGCATATTAAAAGTTTTGAAGCTTTATTAGAGCATCCAAGATATAAAGAGTGGAATGATTTTAGAAACCTTGATGTTGCTGCATATATAGGACTGACTGTCGGAGACTTTATGCTACGTCAGCCATATAATCCTGAAAATAATCCAGTTCAATACAAACTCATGGAAGGTTTTAATGAGTTCGTAGATTATTCAGATAATAATAGTTATCTGTGGGGACCTTCTTCTATTCACTTAGTTAAAAATATGATGAGATCGTACGATAAAACTAGATGGTTCCAGTATATAAGAGGGGTCGAAAGTGGTGGCTATGTAAGAAACCTAGTATCTTGTGTCTACGATAATAAAGGAGTTTTAGAAACAAAACCTCCTTTAAACGTGTTATTTGCTGACTATATGGAGCTATCATTGGCAAATATTGGCTTAATACCTTTTGTAAGTGAAAAAGGTACGAGTAATGCATGCTTTTTTAGTGTAAATTCGGCTAAAAAAGTAGAGGAATTTGTTGATGATTTTGATTCAGCCAACTCAAGATTGATTGCTAATCTTTCATATACTATGTGTATATCTAGAATATCTCACTATATCAAATGTGTAATTAGAGATAAAATTGGAAGCGTAGTAGGAGCGGAACAAATTCAAAATATTCTTTCAGATTGGATATCAGAGTATGTTACTACAGTATACCAGCCAACGCCTTTAGAAATGGCAAGATATCCTTTTAGAAATGTATCTATAGAAGTTAAAACCATACCAGGTAAACCAGGTTGGTATTCATGCAAAATAAATGTGATTCCACATATTCAATTTGAAGGCATGGATACTACAATGACTATTGATACTAGACTTGAACCAGAATTATTTGGTGCGAATAATAATTAAAAATAAGGAGAATGATTATGAGTGAGATGATAACAAGACAGCAGGTAACAAGTGGAGAAACTATTTATGTGAGAACTGATCCTACAGCATGTATTGGTTCTCATCCTAACCGTAGATTGTTTATTGACTCTTTGACCATAGCTGGAGAGAATCTTGATAAGAACATTGTTGCTATTGAAGGTGGCGATGATGTTACAAAAGCAGATTCTGCGACAGCTGCAGCTAGTGTGATACGTTTGTCAATAACACCGGGGTCTATAAACCCAACAATCAGTATTACACTTGGCGCCCTGATTAAGTCAAGTGTTAGAACTAAGCTTGAAGAGAAAGTTTCTAGTATTTTACAAGCAAGTGCTACAGATATGAAAATCAAGCTAGGTAATTCCAATAAAAAGCAAGAGTACAAGACAGATGAAGCATGGGGTATTATGATTGATCTATCTAGCTTGGAGCTCTATCCTATAAGTGCTAAGGCGTTTTCTATAAGTATAGAACCGACAGAGTTGATGGGTGTTTCTAAAGATGGCATGAGATATCATATAATAACTATTGAAGGTCTAACAACTTCACAAGGTAGCTTGCCTGTATGTGGTGCTGCAAGTACAGATAAAGGTGTTGCTAAAATAGGATATATAGCAGCTGCTTGGTAAATAGGAGTGATGTCTTAATGTTTCTTGAAAGGGTATACTGGGAAGATGGATTAAGGTTAGATAGAGATATTTTAGATCAGTCAAACTTATCTGTTTTAGAGAGGTCAAGAGTTGCAAACTACTTGCCGATGAATCTTCATAAAGGGATTGTTAGCTTTAATTTAGATGTTGAAAGTTTGCATACTGGGCTTATTCTCATAAAAGATCTTGAGCTGTATTTAGATGAAAAGATATTTGTTTCTTATGATAGGTCTTACCCTTTATCCTTACAAGTAACAACAGATGAATTAGTTGGTGATATTCCAATATTTTTAGATATTAAAGAAAGGGTGGTTGAAAAAGATGGTACTAAGTATATCTATAATCAACTATCTCTTTCATTAGAACATGATTATAGCTCTAAATATAGTACACAAATTGCATTATTTAAGTTAGACAGAGGTCGATTAGTATCTGATATTTACGACTTTCCAGTATTAACTCTCAATCATTACTCGATGCAGGATATTTTTGTAAAGCTTAATAGGCTCGTTTCTGAGTTAAAGTCTTTTAACCGTTTTGTCTTCTCGACCTCTAGATCTTATGCAGCTATTATATTGGTATTTCTAATTAATAAGTTAGAGAGAGAGCTTAAATTTGCAGAATCAAATAGATTGAATAGCTCTCCGAAACAAATATTTGATTTGGTGCATGATATTTATAGTCTAATTCAACTTAACTTAGATAAAGTTGAGGAAATTGATAGTATTGAATTTGATTTTTATAAGCCTTTGAGAAAGCTTGATTCACTTGCTGATAGGCTACTTAGTCTTTGTGAGTATAGAAAAATTAATAACTTTATTAAATTTGATTTGCATGGAAGAAAATATATATGTGAGAACTTCCCAGAAGAGTTCTTTGTAGCCTCTAGGTATTATATTTTTATAAAAAGGAAAGCGACTGCTCCAGCTAATGTGAAGTTTGAAAATAAAAAAGTCTTACGAATCACGAGCATTAGTAGGAATAAAAATGTTGTTACTCTGTCTCTTTCTGGAATTAAGCTGGTTGAAGTTGAGAACTCGATGATGAATTTTACAACAAGAGTTGATAATATTGATGCAATATATGAAATTCAAAAAGGTTCAGAGTGGGATTTTATACTCGCAGATAGTAGTGCTGTTTTTACCGCTTTTGAAGGCAGCGAAAACTTTGATTTCTTCATAGCTTTTACCTAAGAACTCTTTAACTATAAATATGTGTAACCAGCATATTTATTATTTGGTTTATTATTTTCTATCGTTATGTTTAGTTTTATTCTTATCGAATTGTTCTTGATACTCTTTTTGATTACTTTGACTTTATTTTTTATTCTCTTTATATCGTTATTATTTTTGTTTATAACTATTATGTTTACTTTAATCAAATAAATAAAAGAAGGAATGTATCCACCTAGATATATATTGCCTATATTTTTTTGACCTACTAAGGAAGGAGGTCTTTTAATTTTAATTAACTCCTTTTCATAGTTAATAATAGTGCAGTAATCTTCACTAAGAGCTTTATATAGAGCATTAATTGTATTATCAATAGTAAATCTGGGAGCTGCTTTAATATAAGCATTATCTTGAGTCAGTCTATATAATTCCTTAGTTCTAATTATATATCTGTATAATAGAGATCTAATACCGTACTCTAATACTTCAATTGCTAAATCATTATTGCTACGAATATATTTTTGGTATTTTGTTTCTAGTTCTGCAAAAGGCTTAAGTTTAAAAACATTTATATCTATATATATACGCTCATTTTTCTTTGATATTCTTAGGATAGTGGCTGATAATGTACTATCTATTAAGACTGGTTCAAATCTCATCTTCTGGGGAGGAATATTATAAACAGAAAAAATCCTAAGAAGATGATTTAAAGAGAGTTTATGAGATATTTTATTCAATTTATCTATATTCATAACTATTTATACTTTAAAAGTCGAATAATTTATTTAAATCATCACCACTAATATTATCGACATCATCGCTTGTATTATTTTGCTTTAAAGTATCTTGATGGGTATTATTAACTTCTTGATTTTTGGGCTTTATGTTTATATTGGGCTTATGAGCATCACTATCTTCTAATACTTTATTTTTTTCACGATACTCTTTCTTTGCTTCAGAGTTTGTTTCATAGAAGTGTTCTTTAGCTATTGAAGAAGATGTACTGTTGATAAAGTTGTTTTCAGGCATTTTCTCAAGGTCATCCAAAAACTGGCTATAATCGATTTCATACATTTTTTTTGCTACACTCCATTGAATACTCGAAGAGTAATAATCTATATTTTTATGTATATCACCTATTATTGGTGCAATCTTTTTATATAAAGGGAAAAAAACCTCAGGGAAGTATTCTTTAGGATCAAAATTTGCTAGTAGATTCTGAATATCATCATAGACTATGGATGTTTCAAATATTCTCTCATCATCAACTAGACTTTTTAGAATTTCTATCTTTTCAACAAGAGATTGCCACTTATCTGAACCTTGTAAATTCTTTTTAGTGACTGATATCAACTCTTCACTTTTTGTTACGGACTGTTTTACATCCTTATGAGGTTCTTGTTCTACACTTTGATTTTGTTGCTCTTGTGTAGCTATTGATTTTTTTATTTTGTTTAATGTTTTATCTAGTTGTACCTTTAGATCAGAATTATAACTTAGATTATTTTCATCGAAAAATACAGTAAGTTCATTAATTAAATTAACTATGTTTTCAATAGTAGTGGATGATTGAGGCTCTAGATTTTTAATTTCAGCAAAATTGATATCAACTACTGCTAAAAATTTGTTAATACCTTTTTCAGCAAGCTCACTTTTCTGTTTAGAATCTAAGGGACTTATAGTTGAAAAGTTTTTTTCTATAAAAGACAAGTAATCTTCAATGATTTCGGGGGTTGCGCCGATTTGATCTAAGTTCAAGCATATTTCTGAATTTAAGCAAAGAAATAAGCTATATACATCTATACTTTTAGTATCATTAGAATTATCGACTATTTTCTGGATAAATGTATCATATTCGGCATTTTCATATATTGAGTGAGTTCGCATGCTATTAATAAGATTTATCTTATCTTGAGTTTCTAACTCTATATTTTTCAGTGCTGATATTAGTCTACTCATGCTAATCTCCCTAAATTACCAAATCATAAAAATCAATAAACTTATAAGGAATAATCCAAGAGGGACTCCAAATCTTAATAAGATTTTTGCAATTTTACGATATCTCTTTGGAGGAGGGGTACTATTAGAAGTATCAATAAAGCTAACTGAATCAATTGCTGACTTATCTATATATTTATCAACTTCTTTTTTGTAAGCAAGAAAATTATGGTTATAAATGTTTTCATAATATTTGCCATAGAAGTCATTATTAAGAATTAGAGATATTGTTTGATAGCATAATTGAGGATAGATATTGTCTGATAATAAATTATCAATTATTTCAAAAACATATTCACCACCATCTTTTCTATCATAGTATTCAAGTTGTAACAGTCCCCAAGAAATATTACTTCCTGCTTCTTCTTTTAGAATCATTAGTTTTTCATCAACATATGCAATTAATGGAAATGTTATGTATTTACATATAGTTTCACTATATTTTTCTAATAATTCTTCTTGAAGGAAAAATATACTTTTTCTGATGTTATTACGATAGTATGCAATTTGCTCATTATCAATGTGATCTGCTTTAACAATTTCCTTTGTACTTTTAATAATCTCTAGAATGATCTCTACTTCTACAAAATCTGCCATTTTTATATCCTTTCTCAAGAGTTATTTAAAACAATTTTTTTAATAAAACTGAAGGTGTTTTGGTTTATGAATTTACATATAATACCTACAAAAAAATCTAAGAAATATTTATATTTCTCATTGTACCTATCGCTAGTGGTTAGCATTAGTTCATTAGTAACAGAATCAATTTCCACTTTATCTAATAAGCTTGATAATAATGATATATTATTATCATCAGTCTTTAAAAGCTTTGCTATAGCTATAAATGTTGTTTTTGAATACATATTCTTAGATATAATCATATCAACCATATTAAACATATCTCTAGAGTTATTGTTATAGTTATTTAATCCTCTATTTATAAAGATTGGAGAAATACTTGAATTTATAGAAGCTATTGCATTTGAGTTAATCTCTATAAGATCAGATATCTCTGCTATTTGTGTCCATGTTGTGTATGTGTGTATTTTTGTCTCTAATATTTTGTTATCAAGTTCAGGAAAGACAACATTGTAGTTTAGTGATTGAGAGTTTCTATTAAGATAGTATTCATTTTGACCAGAAAAGACAAAGCCATCAAATGAACAAGGAGTATTGTTTTCATACACTGATAAAACCTCTATTGCTTGAGCATCATCTATTTGATGATGTTTTAGTTTACTATTTGATAGACTCATAGAGGTAAATGTGGCGCTTGAATAATCATCGAAGCTATTAAATATTGGTACCAAATTGACTCTAAATAATGAAGAAAGTCTTTCTTCGCTGTAGTTATCTATTTTTAGATTAAAGTAGAAGTCTATTTTTTGTAGATTATTGTATTTATATTTAAATAAATCTTTGATTCGTATATTAAATCCATACATCAGACTAGGGTTATGAATGTTCAAAATCAGTTTTTCAGTTGGTTTAAGTTGTAGGTTAACAGGTTCTACTATTATATCCTTGGTTGAGTATGAGTAGTCTAAAAATCTAATTTTTGCGGAACCACTATCTGCTAGTATTTGATTGAAAATATATGTAGCAAAAAAAGGATCTTCTTCACATAGTCTTGGATCAAGCCATATAGTAAGATAATCATATTCAAAATTATTTTCAAAATCTAATGATATATTTATTAGAGTGTCACTTTTTTTTATGGTTGCTACATTCTTTACAGGTAAGATAAGACTTTCAGATCTTGTTGTATATGTTAAGGATTTATTGGTTCTTTTGTCCTCAATAAAAAAATACTCTTGAGGACGAATATAGTAGCCATTATGACCTTTGTCTTTTATTTCTAATAAACATGATTTAGGAAGAAAATAATATAAACTACTATAATACTTGAATAAAAGACTACTACTATACTCAGAGATTCTTCTATCAAAATCACTTTTAATATCATTACTTAATTTGTCAAAAGTTTTTTTTAGGATGGCTGCATCATTTGTGCTTAGGTTATCTTTTAATTCATTCATGCCAATAGTCCTTTAAGATGTTTTTGCATTAATCTGCCCACTACTTATGAAGTTCACCATACCTCCAGCAGCAAATGTACATATTGCTTTGTTATTCATAGTATTTATTGGGGCACCTTCTAATAGTGTGGTTGGGTTCGTTGGTATAAATGGTGTAAGGTTCGGTATACATACCCAAGGAAAAACGAAAGGGTTCATTGTCGGGTTGGCTGGGTTTGTACACCCTGCAAAAGGTAGTATATTAGCACCTAGCTTAGAGTCAGTAATATTAGATGCTGGTAGATTCCCTGCAAGTGTTTTTACTCTTGTACTTAAATAGACTCCTGGAGCGAGACTGAATGAACATTTAATTTGAGCAGTCATAGAGGGAGTTAATGTAGAGGCACTACCTGAAAGGTTGAGATTTGTAGGGCTTAACAAAGTCTTAATATTATTAAGCTCAGATATCAGATTGGATATTGCATTAATTATATTATTATCATCATTGTTAGGTGCGGTTTCTAGTCGTTTCAATGAGTCATTTATTATATCTAGCATTATATCCTCCAATAAACATCTTGCTTGCTTTTTAGATCATTAATAATTGGATCGTCTGTAATTTCTTTAAGTGTTAGGAAGTAATCATTGGAAAAGGGTGGTAAATTATATATACCTATAAGAGAAGGGCACTTGTAGCATGCTTGATTTAAAAGGAATAAAGTAAGTTCTTTAGCTTTCTCAGAAGCATTTTTATAATTAGCATTAGAAATATTTTTATTTATTTTTGTTAAATATTTATCAATATTAATTCCCTTGTTGCTAGGATTAGATACTCTAATTTCTCTATATGTTAAAAACTTTTTTTTGTTAAAAAAACAGTTAAGTCTACTTATACCGTTTTTATTTTTAATTAATTGTTGCTCAATATCTTTTAATAATGAGTAATTAGACTTTAGTCTAGGATATATCTTATTTAGATGTTTTATATCTTTGTAAAATCTTTCATGATTAAACTCATGTTTTTTGGATATTTGTGAGGTTATTAAATTAAAATTCTTTTCGAACTCGATGAAAGGGCCAATTACCTCGAGGTTTTCATCGGATATGGCGATGTTTATAGAAGTAGCTATTTCTAGCAAAGCTTGAAAATACTTATTAGATATTTTTGTAATTAGGTTATTAGGTGACTGTTCTATAATTTTCTCTATAGGCTTGTCATTATTATTTGTAAAAAGGTTTTCATAGAGTTCTTTTTCTTTATGGACTTTTTTATATAGTGTTTCATCATCAAATATTGTATCTGGGATACATTTTAAAGTTATCAAGAGCTGTTCAAAAGACTCAAGTTTAGGCGTGTTTGTTGTATGAGCCTTATGAAAGAAAATATTTTCTAAATTAAAATCATTAAAGTATCGAGATATGCCAAAAATTTGTAGGTCGATAAAATCTATAATCTTTTTTAACTCATCAGAAGGCTGTGTTTCTTGTAGAGATGTTAAAGAGGTGATTAGAGTATCTGTATTTATTCTTTCGTTAATAATGTTTAGTTTAGTAATATCACTATTTGCAGAATAATAAGCTTTTAAAAGTATGATGTCACTAGCTAAGTAAGTATCTACTTTGAAGATCCCATTTTTAATTATATAAGCAAGATTTATCAAGCTTAAAATGGGATTTTTCCTTAATGGAAGAAAGCTATCTGTGCTTTGTATCTGTTTTACAAAAGCTTTCAGTGTATTAAAATATGTTTCGTACTCAATTATATGTTTATCTGAGTCAGGTTTTTTTAGGGTTTTAGTATATAACTGTGTAAGCTTATCAGTATTAACTTCTATATTAGTATCTTTTGTAACATCTAAAAAAATAGTATCCAATTCATCATTATTACTTGTTATGATTTTTTTTCTATCAGCTATATCTTTGTCAATTACTAACTTATAGTTATCAACTAACTTTCTTAAATCTTTCAAGTAGCCTACAAAAAGTTCAGTATCAGTACAGTCTAAAATATTGTCAATAACTTTTAATATCTGATTATAAAGCCTCTTAGACATATCAGATAAGTTGAGATTTACTGAATATTTTATATCTTCAATAAGATACCTAATATTATATATATCAAATTTCTTATAATATTTTTTATTTTCAAGTTTAATGATATCGCTGATACATTTATCAAGCTTATCTACTCTAAAAGACCTTTCTTGGTCATAGTAGAAGTTGATATTTTCAAATAAACGCTTAAGCGCTTTATCAGCAATACTATCCATAAACATTAACCAACCATTGTTGCTGCAGAACCTTTTATACTTGCTGTAGCACTTCCTTTGATATTAACATTTACACCCTCTGCATTAAGGCTTACATCAGCTTTTATACTATTATTTAAGCCTTTTATGCCGATGTTCTGTGCAGCTTGAATATTTGTGTTTGCAGAGCTTTTTACATTAATTGTTCCTGACTCTATAGAAATACTCGAGTCATCAAGCACGATAGTCGAATTGCCTATTTTTAGCACAATTTTGCTATCATTAAGCATGATGCTTGATTTTTTCGTAGCTAATAATATTTCTTTTTCCGTTATTGAAATTTTTGAGTTTTTTACATTGTCGATTATTTGCTTGTCAGCCGTTGATTCAATTGATTCAGTTGCGTTATGAGAGATTTTTCCTGAGGATTCTAATTTAGTAGTGCAGCCTTTTGACTCATCTTTTATGTCTATGAGTAAACCCTGTTCTTCTAAATTAAAAATATGATCTGCTTTTGACATAAGAGTTATCTCCCTTAATCTTTTTCTATATTACTATCATTTTTGATAGTAAATTCATTTACTGAATCAGAGCTAATAATATACTTCCAATTTTCAATATTGTTATTATCCGGCAATATGAAGTATAGAGCATAATCTTTACTATCTTTATTTAACGGAATTTCATTTTCTCCAGTTTTTAGGTTTAATACTTTTACGTTATCATTATATATTCTTTGAGAGATGGACTGATAGTTGTCAGAGTAAAAGGTATTTTTATCAGGTTTAGACTCTAATACGACTTTTGTTTTAGGGACATTGTTTTTGATATACAAACCATCACTTGCACAACTACTAAGTCCTAGAGCTATAATTAATATTAAAAAGGCTTTTTTAAATAAGTTATTGTACATTAGTATCTCCTTGTTTCTGCCAACCTAATACTTGTAAAAATTTTGATTCGACTTTAAAACTTACAGGGTATGTTTTACCGTTATGTTTAACTTCCCAAGTACAAATATTATTTTGATCACAGTTAGCATCTTTAATAGCTTTTAGTATCGACCATTTACCGTGGTAACTTATTTGGTCTGTACTACCGTCTTCAAATTTTATAGTTATAGTCGTTGATTCAAGTGAGTTCCAATTGTAACTAATTTCCATACTATTTGAGTATGCTATATTCAGAGAGTTTACATAGTTTTGCTTATCGAGAATTATACTGAAGAAGGTATAGTCATTATCTTCATTTGGTATGGGAGTTATCTCAAATTTGATAGCTTGAGGGTTTCTTTTGTCATCCCATAATAGTTTGTTCAATAAGTATACTTTGTTAAACTTATTTAAGTAATCTACCTGCTCAGAAGTTGAGAAATCGTTACTATACCATTTATCGTTAGTTTTATTATAAGATAATAGTGGCGATAGTTGCTCTATAAATGTTGAGTATATATAACCGTTGCTATCAAAATCTTTTGTTATTGCTTCATTTGTGGCAAAAGTATTACTATTTTTATTGAATGGGAATTGATCAGTTATGAATTCATATTCAATATTAACAGTATTATCAAGTTTGGTTATTGCATCTTTTATAGCTATAGTTTTTATCGCTTCAATAGCTATATCTAGATGTTTTTTAAGTAATTTATATAGGTTGTTATTGTTTGGATTATTTATTTCAGAAAGTCCGGAGTAAACTTTTTGTAGAGGTTTATATCCTTGCTTAATTTCCTTATAAGTATCTGAGTAACCATGTTCTCTTATTAAATTATTCAGTTTTTTGAATATCTCTCTATATTCAACATAGCTTTTTGATTTTAGATACTCATCATTTTCGTGGAAGTGGCTATCTATCGGAGCCCATAATGATATGTCTTGATCTTTATTATCCTGTTTACCTAGCTTAGTTATTTTTCCATAGAACTGTTGAAGCTTATTTACTTTCTTAGATGAGTCAACTTTTGAGTCACTAGTTATTAGACTTGTGTTGGTACTATAAAACTCTATTAAGCTATTAAATGAGGAGTCTTTTGATGACATAGCTAATAAATAAAGATTTAAAGCATTTTTATTGGAAATGTTTTTACTGAAATCAGAGTCATTATTAAGTTTATCAATCATTCTGTTGTAAGACTCTATATATTTTGAATTATAGTTATTTATGGAGCTTTTGTAGATAGCAATCATAAAGTCAGGTTCTATATCAAAATTACTTTTCAGGTTGTTAAGTAATCTATTAAATTTCTTATTAATAGGATCAATATTATCTTTGATGTATTCCTTTGAGTATATTGGAGAAATTAAAATCCTTTTACCATAAAAGTTAGGAGCAAATTCCATATATAGCTTTTTACTTACAGGGTTTATAAGAGGAAGTTCATCTTTATTATATGTTGAGTTAATAACGCTATTAAGAACATAGTTTACTAAAGATGTAGTTATAGCCCCAGTTTGCTCTTTACCATCATCTGTAACGTCATTGGCATTTTTCTCTAAAGATTTTACTAGGTAGTAAATATGGTCGAGCATATCGCTAAAGCTTTCAAATTTCTTTTCAGTTTCCTCTTGATTAAAGATTAAAGAAACACTTTTTGTGACAGAGCTTATATATGATGAATTACATAATTTCTTTGATGATGTATCAAACTGTTCCTGATACATCGAAAAAATATTGTTAACTTCAATTGGTATTATGTAATTATTTTTTAAGTCTAATATTGAGTTGTCTATAGTGCATTTATATAAGTACTTTATATAAATGTCATTGATAAATTTAGCTCTTTTAGTATTAGAAATTCCTAAGTATTCCGCATTGAAGCCTTGTGTGCTTAAGTAACTTTCTGAGTCTTCACCAACGACCAGCAAGCGATTTGTATACAGTTTATTAGCTCTTTTAGTAATGGAGTTAATAGTTTCAGTTATTAAACTAGAATCGGTGTATTTGATTACTATTTGTAATTGCTTTTGAGAAAGATTTGTGAAGCTACTTATTATTCTAAGCATACTTTCTGTACTTGGATCGATGTTTTTATTAGCTAAATATTCAAAAAATATCAAATAAGAGGTTACTATTGATAGATCATAGGTTTCGTTATACCTTGGTAAAACTACGCTTTTCAGCAAAGCGTTGGCATACTGTTTGTATATAAAGTGATACTTTACTGATTTTGGATATAAGATATCTAGGAGTATTGCATCATCAACTTTTTTTCTAGCTTCTTTTACTACTTCATTCGAGCTGTGTTCTGATGATGGTTTCAGCTCTTTAATAGAAACCTCTTCTTTTAGTCCAATCTCTTGAAAAATATTAATAATAAATATGAAGCTAAACAATAGAGATATTAAGTTTATGATGATACCTCTAGGGGAACTGCTAAAAAAGATGGTATCTCTTCTTGCTATTATATTATCCGGAGTGTTTAAGCCAAAATTAAGAAATATTTCCTTATCAATAGATTTTAATTGAGGGTATATGTTTTTTAGTGATTTTCTTATTTGGTTTAATATTCTTGTATTATTGTATTTATCTTCAATACTATCTTTATGGCTAAGAATTTTTGACAGTATTGCTTCATCAATTTTGTTATTTAGGCCTTCATTTGAGCTTAGTTTGACTATAGATTTTTTACCAATAGCATTATTATAGCTATGACCATGTTCAGATGAACTGTAGAATGATATTATGAAATTTCTTAATCTTAACTTTGTAAGTTCTTTATAAACCTCACTTATACTATTGTCCTCTTGAAAGTGAGGGTTAGAAATATCAAAGCAGAAATTGAGTTTATAAAACTGTAGGTTTAATTTTCTTCTTAATTTACACAGGTCCGAAAGGTCTTCGGTCCCAAATACTAGTGAAGTATTGGTTTTATCGATAGCTATTAGTGGCAGTTCATTGTTATCAATAATTTGGACGTTAGGTTTTAGCTTTTTTATGTGGTCTTTTGCAGCAGAATAATCTCCATAGAATATGTACAGCTCAGCTAAGCTATTCTTTATTTTATTTGTTCTAATAACCGATTTTGCACGTTTTATAATATTCGCAATAGGCTTTTTGCTGGAAGTTTTTGATGTTTTTAGCCACTTCCTTATAAGGAAAATGCTAACAACAGATAGAATGATTACTACTATTATCAGAGAAATTAGTAATATTTGATGATTTTTTATAAAAGTCATATTTTAATTCCCTTTTGATTTGTATCTAAGAAAAATTCCTTTTTTATCGTTTATTAAAAAAGAATTCTCACTAGCTTCGTTAAGTTGAGTTAATGAGAATGTCTCACCATCGCTTGTCTGTGTATATGCCATTTCACAGTTTTCCTTAGCACCAAGAAGTTGTCTTTGTAATAACTGTTGCTGTGCTTTTTCTGTTGATATTGCTGAGTTAGAAATCAACTCAACTATTTCGCCGTCTGTGAATGATTGAGCCTCAACTAAAATAATATCATCATTTCTAAGAGGCATGAATTGGTTATTAGCAGAATTTATATTTACCTTCATTGGTAGGTATATAATTGGTTTTTCAGAAGATTTATCTGGTAGTAATTCCTTGATAATTTCTATTGCATAAAAAATACTGGCCTTACTATTTTGTATAGCAGAAGTGCCCTTTTCACCATTTTCTTGAAACTCAGCAAATGAGCTCTCTTCAGGTTTATAGTTTTTAAAGAATTTATATGCTTTTTTTGAATCGTTATTAACATTTTCTCCGATAGTCACTCTGCCATTTATATAGAAATTATGAAAAGACTTGTATTTAGGATATTCAGGAGCTAGGTTGTTATAGTCTTTTATTTTGTAGGTTACTAAATTATTGTGTGTTAGATTAAGGGTTTTTGTGAAGGCTATTTTCTCATATACATCAGCCTCAGAGGTGCTCTTGTAGTGAAGCTTATTTATGTTTTTATAGAGTTGTTGAGTGCTATATTTACTTCTAGTGAATGATAACTCTCTTTCATATATGAATAAATTTTTTATATTTGTTGCTCCTAGTAGGTAATCTTTATCATTTTCTAGTTTGGATAGAGTGATCTCACTATCTATAAAGGGAAGAATATTTCTCGAGGTTAAAAGTATTTCGAATTCCGAAGTCACAATCTCTTTTTTTTCATCATCCTGATTCTGCAAATATTCGATAGTACTAAGATTATCTTTATATATAGATGAAAAAGGTTTTATTGAGCCTTTAGAATTTTTTCGCTCTTCTTTTCTCTTATTGCTGATAGTTACATCTGGAGAAATATCATTTTCTTTAACGTAGAGGTTTGGTTCGTTAGAGATTAGATGTTGTTTTTTTAGGCAACTTATATCATAGGGAGATAACTTATCCTTCAAGTTATCATCAGAGTTTGCAATATTGTTTTGTAGGGAGCTGTCTACTTTATCAAAGATATAGTAGGTCACTTTACCGTTTTTCTTGTTGCAGAAATATTTTAGGTAGCTTTTATTTTGTTGGAGTTGCTCAATAAAAAAATCATAGAAACTTCTATTTATAGTTGAAATAAATGTTTGAGGTATTCGAGTTTTTAGGTTATTACTTTTATTCGTGTCTAAAGAAAATAAACTGTCAAAGAAAAAATTATCTTTAAGAATGTCGTCCAAACTTTTATTGATATCAATATAAGATGGTTTGTGTTCCATCCAAAGTGCTTTGAGAGGGTCATGGAATTTTATTTTAAATTCTTTTAAACCAGATGAAACACTTTCAGCATAAGAGTATATGCTATATTCGAATTTTTCTTCAGTATCTACATAGTTTGTAGTAGATCCAATAGCTACAAAACGAGTTGATCGTGTGTGATGTTCTTTTTTAGAATCTTTCTTATAAAAATTAAAATCATCATTTATTTGGATATCTATCAGTACAGGTTGATTCGGAGTCAATAGAAAATCAAAGTCTTTGTGGTTGTTTATATATGTCAAATTAAAAGTTAATTCCCCACTAATCCCATAAATATTTTCACATATTTCTAAATTTTTAATATGCGAGTTCTTAATTGTTAGAGAGTTCTGTTTGAAGTATTGTTTATTGTTTGTGGATACAAAGTTGATATTCTCTATTTCAAAGCCTTGATTAATAGGCTTTATATTTATCGTGAGTCCTTGTTTTTGCAGTACTGGGTTGTATCCAATATATTTAGCAAGAATGTTCTTGAGTTTATTAAACTCGTTCAAAGTAGATTTATCTAGCGAGCTAGATCTTTGTATTGAGTTATCGATAACGTTTAGTAATTTATCTATTTTTCTTATGTAATCGTAAGGAAGTTCTAAAATTAGTTTTGATTTGCATGAGTTTTCTAAGTCTAAAATAGCCAGTTCTAGACTCTGATTATCTTTATTGTTTGTAGAGAAATATTCAATAAATTGATTTATGATGTTTTTAAGTTTAGTGATTTTACAGTATTGTTGATACTTTTTATAATCAAGCCTGGATATTAGATTATTATCATATAATATTTTAGTTGTTTTTAGTTGTGTGCTAACTAGGTTTATGTTCTCTATATTATGTCCAACTATAAGATTATTAATCTCACAAGCAAGTTTAGCAGAATAAGAAGTTACACCTTTATTTGTAACATCAGAAGCTAATTGACCAACTATAGTATCAATATTAGAGTCTGTTATATTGCTAATATTTATCATTGCTAACTTAATTGATTTAAATCTAGTTAAAAAGCATTGTACATAAGCAAATATCTCTAAGCTATATGTTTACAGCTTATATTTTACTAATTTTTAATATATTTTTATGAGTTTGAAAACTAATGGATGGACAGGAGATTTGGTTGTAAAGATCTAAATTTGAGTAGTATTTACGAATTATTTGGCTAGATATTAAAAAACTTTAATTTTTTTGAAGAAAGTAGTTGCATTTTGGAAGAGTGATGCGTATTATATGTCTTCACCGGCTGACGAGTGATGTTAACGGTTGGGAGCTAAGGCTTCTAAGATATTTAAGAGATAT
>NZ_VXKP01000006.1:0-61210 GCF_008711455.1 Francisella sp. XLW-1
GAAAATATAAATCGTTACGGTGTTTTTGAGTTATCAAAGTCAAAAACATCAATACCACTAGAGTTTAATATTCAGAGTAGAAAACAAACATGACCCTTTTTTACTAGGATCCCGGCCGGAGGTCTATCTTACTCGAATAAGACGGCTGAGAAAATAACCCTTTGTACCTGATCTAATTAGTATTAGCGTAGGGAGTTTGTTTGATTATTTTCTATAAATATCATTCAAATTCTTATTATTTAACTTAGAAATAATAGGAGATTAACCGTGGAATATTTAGGTTATATAACTTTAAACATATCATTAGTAATATATTTTATTCATTTTTTACCACAAACCATCCATAATCAGTTCAAGCATAAGACATTTGAAATTAGTCTCTGGACTCATTCGTTAATGATATTTGCTAATTCTTTAGATCTTATATATGCGATAGGGTTTAATATGCAATGGCAATATATCTTAGTTGATATTATTCTTTTAAGCTTTTTAACAGTCCAGCAACTTCAAATCTTAAATGACAGAAGGCAGAGAAATATATTTATACATACTGTGTTTATTTTGTTATTCTTACTGATTGTTATTTATATAGTCAAATTTATATCGCTGAGCCAACAGACTTTGTTATGGAGTGGCTCAATTAGTGGGGTAATATATAATGTATATTGGTTACCTCAGATATATAAAAACTTTCGACAAAAACAAGCAGAAGGGTTTAGTATATTCTATTTAGGACTTTCTGTACTTAGCCTTATGTGTGATATAAATAGTGCTATATTTTTAGGATGGCCTATCGTATCAATAATAGTTTCTAGTTGCCTATTTATTTTGGTATCTATACAAATTATTCAATATTTCTATTATAAAGGAATGCTTTCAAAGCAAATATTAAATACTTCTATAAACTAGAGTTATAGAACACCACGTGTTTTATGTTAAAATTAGTGATCAGTATTTTTAGAAAAAATTAAAATATGAAAAAAATTATTAAATTTTTAGTGTGTATATTATCTTTAGGTGCTTGCTCTCTAGTATTTGCATTGGATAATACCTCAAAAACATATACAGCTTATTCAATTGGTGATGCACTGGGTAAAGCTTCACATAAAAGTTTTAGTGCTATGAATCAAGAAATTATTAAAAAAGACTTCATTTCAGGTTTTGATGATACTATTTTAGATCATAAACCTGATATAAACAAAATTTCAGATAAAGATTCTTATGAAGTGGGAATGATTATTGCAACTCAATATAAGTCAAAACTAAAAAAAATGATTGTCATAAACAAACAAAATTGTGAAGAGTTTATTAAAGGTTTTGATGATGGAGCTAATAGTAAAGATCAGTCTTTAACCTCAGAAGATAAAGAGATATTAAAACATTTCAGAATTTCAAAAGATGAAGACAACTAGATAATATCAACTAAATATGGTTGATAAATATATTCTGCTACTTTATTCTTAAATCTAACTAACTCAAAGTCTTAAAATATATAAATAAAATGCAAAGCTTAAAAGATATTCAGAAGTTAATTAAACAAGATATTGAAAATAACAATGAGTTTATAATCAACTCTCTTTCATCAGATGTTGTTCTTATCAATCAAATTAGTCACTATATCATAAATAGTGGTGGCAAAAGACTTAGGCCTTTGTTAGTGATGCTATTTTCTAGAGCTCTAAATTATACTGGCAAAGGTCATCTAGCATGTGCTGCAATTATAGAGTTTATTCATACAGCAACTCTTCTACATGATGATGTAGTTGATGATTCGCACCTACGCCGAGGCAAAGAGACAGCTAATAATGTTTTTGGCAATGCTGCAAGTGTATTAACCGGAGATTTTCTATACTCTAGAGCTTTTCAGATGATGGTAGGTTTAGATAATATGCAAATTATGCAGATATTAGCAGATGCTACTAATAAAATATCGGAAGGTGAAGTGCTTCAGCTATTAAACGCTAGAAACATTGATTTGACAGAGGAAGATTACACTAATGTCATATATTGTAAAACCGCTAAATTATTTGAAGCATCATGTGAGTTAGCTGGTGTAATTAGCCTTGATAAGCAAAGTTATAGTAAATTTCAAAATAGTATTAAAAACTATGGTGTCTATTTGGGGAATGCTTTTCAGATAGCTGATGATGTATTAGACTATGTTTCTGATGCGGAAAGTTTGGGTAAAAATATTGGTGATGATCTAGATGAAGGTAAAATGACGCTACCAACGATTTATGCGTTAGCAAATACTTCAAATCAAGAACAACAGAAAATAAAAGAAGCAATTGAAAAAGGTAACTATGACATAAACGAAATTATAGCTATAGTTAAAAATAGTGGCGCTGTTGAATACTCTTATCAAGTTGCATGTCAATATGCTGATAAAGCAAAAGAATCGATAAGTTTCTTACCAGAATCAGAATATAAGAAGGCTATGATCTCGCTATGTGATTTGGCTGTTAAAAGAAAGAACTAGATTTTAATCAATAATTCTTAGAGGATTATTAGATAAGAAACCTTGAATATTTTCAACAGCTTGAGTGAAATATAAGTGATAGTTTGTATCAGCAACATATCCTAAATGTGGTATTGCTATAATATTATCTAGCTCCCTAAAAGGGTGATCATGAGGTAATGGTTCATTTTCAAAAACATCTAAACCAGCACTAGTAAATACTTTTTCTTTTAGTGCTTTTATTAAATCATTTTGATTAACTATCTCTGCTCGAGAAGTATTAATTAGAATTGCTGTTGGCTTCATCAGAGATAACTCTTTATACGTTATCAAATCTTTAGTTAATTGACTTAGAACCATATGAATAGAAATAATATCTGCATTTTTAAATAAATTTTCTTTAGATTTTGCAAAAACAATATCTACATCATCACAACGTTCTTGAGTAAGATTTGGACTCCAAGCAATAATGTTCATATCAAATGCTTTTGCAACAGGAATCATAAGCTTCCCAATATGCCCTAGCCCTAAAAGTCCTAGTGTCTTCCCCTGTAGACTATTTCCAAGAGTCGATTGCCAAGGACCATTTTCCTTAATGGAATTAAACTCTTGAGAGATATGCCTAGATAGATTGAGAATTAAGCCCCAAGTTAATTCCATTGGTGGGCGTTTAAGGCTTTTTGTACCACATATTATAATATTTCTTTCTTTAGCAGCCTCTTTATCAATAGAGTGATTTCTCATGCCAGAAGTAACTATTAGCTTTAATTTAGGAAGTTTTGAAATTAATTCTCGAGTAATGGGAGTTCTTTCACGCATTATGACAATAATTTCAGCATCTGATAATGCTTTTACTAGATCATCTTCCTCTAAATGTTTAGTTAGATTTGTTACAGAAACATTATTTAAATCTTTCCAATTAGCAAGTTTTAGAGAGATATTTTGATAATCATCTAAGATAATACATTTCATAAAATAAAATCTTAATATAAATTATATTTTATAATAACATATTTAGTGGTAAAGGATTATGTATTTTTACTTAAAATCTTTAAGTGTAATTTCGAAAGCTAATGCTTGGTTAGGTCCTATTGTAGCAGGCGCTCTAGTTCCATAAGCTTTGTTGGGGGCACAGTATAATATAAAAGTAGAACCATTAGGCATCTTAGGAATAGCGTCTTTCCAACATTCTATTAGGTTTCTAAGTGGAAAGGTTGCGTTTTCACTTGAGTCAAAACTTGGTCCTATGAGTTTACCTTCTTTTACATCATTAAGCTTTGATTTGTCGTCCTCATAAGCTATTACTGGTGTTGTTCCTTTGTAAGCAATAGTTACTGTGCTATCTGCAGAAGGTTTTTTACCATCACCTTGTTTAACCATTTGGTAGTAAACACCATCATTTACTTCGACAGCATTATCCATTTTAGCAATTTGCGACATGAACTCATCTGATTTGACTTTATTTAGCTTAGCTATATCTAACTGCTTTTTAATCATCCTATCTTTTAAAGTTTCCATATTTCTTCGAATTTGACTTTCAGAAATTCTAGGCTTCTCATTGTTGAGAGCATCAGCAAAACCTGAGACTGTTTGTTTGTCATATAGCCCAAAATCTTGTCTAGCAATTCCAGACCCAACCTGGTATCCGACTACATAACTTGCATCAGATCCCATTTTTAAACTGTTATTAATTGAAGTATCCTTTGTTTGAGTTTGAGTACTTGGAGTATTAGTGGCTATAGCTTGAGTTTTAGTCTCATTAGTTGTTTCTTTTGTTGAGCATGAACCAATTGCTACACCTAGGACAGTACATGACATTATCGCAACTATTTTTTTTAGTTTCATCTTATCTCCTTATTTATCTTTGAATATCATCTTTTGTGATATTAAAAAAGTCAAAAAGCTCTTTATCTAACATTTGAGATGGAGAAATATTTGATAGAGCTTTGAATATAACATTTTTTCTTTCAGGGTTATTATTCTCCCATCTATTAAGCATATCTTTTATAAATACTCTTTGCAAATTATCTTGTGAACCACATAGGTTACAAGGAATTATCGGGAAATTTTTTAGTTCAGAATATTCTAGTGTTTCTTTTTCACTTACAAAAGCAAGAGGACGAATTATAATATTACGTTTATCATCACTTAATAACTTCGCAGGCATTGATTTAATAGTGCCGTTATAAAAGAGATTTAAAAAAAATGTCTCTATGATATCATCACGATGGTGACCTAGAGCAATTTTTGTAATGTTGTTCTCCTCAGCAAAATCATACAGAATGCCACGCCTCATTCTCGAGCATAATCCACATGTAGTTTTACCATCTGGTATAACTCTTTTGACAACACTATAAGTATCTCTTTCAATGATATTAAATTCTATATCTTTAGTTCTAAGATAATTAGGTAAAATCTCTTCAGGAAATCCTGGTTGCTTCTGATCCAAGTTTACAGCTATGATATCAAATTTTATAGGAGCTTTCTTTTGGAGTAATAAAAGCATTTCAAGCAAACAGTATGAGTCTTTACCGCCAGATAGGCACACCATTATTTTATCGCCATCTTCAATCATGTTGTATTGATTAATTGCTTGGGCTGTTTTTCTAAGTATTTGTTTTTCTAGCTTTTTTAAAGGTTGTTTATTAGTTTCTGTCATTTTTTTCTAAAATCATCTTTTTTAGTTCATTAGGTATTTTTTGTAATCTTCCTGTCTTTGTATTGTAACAAGCAAGTTTAGCACTTGCTTTTGTAATAACTTGTTCATTATTAATTAAGCGTATCTCATAATCAAATTCGATGCTTACTGCACCAATTTTAGTAATATGTTGAGTTACTTCAATCTTATTAGGGTGTAGTAGTGGTAAGATGTATTTACAGGTTTGTTCTGTAATTACAAGTTGGATAGAGTTTTGAGTGGCCCAAGACATTAATCCACTATTTTCATATGCCCATGTTGTTCTAGCTTCTTCAAAATAGTTAAAGTAGGTACAGTTATTTACATGTCCATATTTATCAGTGTCAGCAAAGCGAATATTTACAGTATGCTTAAAAATATTTGATTTCATAACTTACCTTTAGAAAATATATGACAGTAGGGGTTTGCGAGGTACTTCACAGTTCTGTAATTGTATAGCATATTTTTGTGCTACATCAGCGGTTTTACGGGCATAGTTTTTTAAGAATGAATTATTTCTATGGCTGCCTCTTCTATATCCTCCAATACCCTCATGGTATGCAAGATATAAATCATAAGTATTTGTTTTACTTATACCTGTTTTATTATGGACATTGTTTAAATACCAACCTATAAAATCTACAGCATCAGCATAGTCAGAACGTGAGACAAAAGATTGTTTAGTTTCTTTCTTGTAATGCTCCCATGTGTCATCTAGAGCCTGTGCATAACCATAAGCGCTGGATGCTCTACCTTTTGGAATAAAACCAAAATAATATTGCATAGAAGGTTGTGCATCAGCCCTGAATGAAGATTCTTGACGTACGAATGCCATTTGTATATTTAGAGGTATCCCCCAACGATCGTAGGAGTCTATCATGTCATAGTACCAGTCAGGATATTGGTGGATTATACTACACGCATTATTTATATTTTTTGGAGGTTCTGTTGAGCAAGAACCTAAGAGTAATATGACTGTGGTAATCAGTATTAGTTTTACTATCTTTTTCATTATAAATTCCTATAAAAAACATCCACAACTTTATCTTGGAATCTACGAGCATTGTAACGATCAGAATACTTGAGATCATTAAGCATAATCGAAAATGAGATGCGATGGTTTTTTGCAGTTAAAACATAGCCTGATAGTGTTGATACTCCAGATAATGTACCTGTTTTCGCATGTACTCGACCAAGCAGTTTGCCTCCCATTCTATATGCGATGGTACCACTTATTCCAGATGAAGGTAGGTAATTATAGAATTGTTTACCAACTTTACTGTTAAAAGTTTTAGTCAAGAAATCAACCATAAATTCAGGACTAACTCTATCCAGATGTGATAATCCAGATCCGTCATACATAGTCAAAGCAGACGTGTCTAATCCTAGTTTTGAATATAAGATGCTTTGAACAGCTTCAGTACCTGCTTTAGTTGAGCCAATTCCTTTTTCTTGTAAACCAATAGTATTTAGTATAGTTTCTGCATATAAATTGTCAGAGTGTTTAAGAGTTTGGTCAAAGAAGTGTCCAATTGTTGCTGATCTTGTTGTTATTTGTGATTCATAACCAGCTGGAATATCACTAGCAATAAGTACCTTACCATGTTTTATTCCACTAGAACTTAAAAAATCATTAACAGTATCTACTGTCTTTAAAGCAGGGTTTCTAATTGCCAGTTTAAACATTTTTTCAGCTGTTCTAGATAAATATCCACTTATATATACCACGTTATCATCATTCATTGATAAAATCGTAGCCTTTGTTGCACTTGTATATTTAGCTGAATTTTTTATGTCAATGTTGCTAGCATTGCTAAGCTCTACAACTCTAGTAGTTAAACTATTTGGATTTTTAACTAGTTTTATAACAGTACAGTTTCTATTTAATGTAAAGCTAGAAGCCGGTGCACCATAGCATAATGTTTTATCTTCTTTAGACCAACCCCTAGGGATATATGGTCCTGAAAATACACCAACAAGATATACATCGCCTGTAATTTTAGATATTCCTTTTTCTGTTTTTATTTTTCTTATCAATGATGATAACTGACTACCAGTAAGGGCTGGATTACCAGTAAATTTTATATACATATCACCATAGAGAGTATGGTTTGATATTCTATTAGATGGATACATAACAGTAGTTGTAAATCTAAAGTTACTAGGAATAGCAAATAATCCTGAGACGATTGTAAATACCTTATTATTACTTGCAGGTTTCATTGATCTGTTTTCAGCATAGGCATACAGATCAGCACCTGTCATAGTTCTTTGAGCTGCTACAGCAATTTTAGCATTAGATAAGTTATATTTTTTTACAAGAGATTGTATTTCGCTACGAGTAGATGCGTAAGATAGGTTTGCGCTTGCTACAAATATAGATATAGCTACTAAAAGCTTAGTTCTTTTTATCAAAGTGATAAACCTATATATGTTTCTAATTTCTTAATTCGGAATAATAGCATTTTATACACTATAAATATAGTGGGGGTACTGTGTAATATATAGATAGGTTTCGGGTTAGTGTAAATAAGTTGTAGCTATGTTGCATTTATATTGTTATATGGTAGAATGATAGCCTGTAAATTTGTCTATCAGCTTTGGATAAAGAGCTGTAGTTTTGTTGAATTTAAATTAAACTGGCATTTAAGTGAGGTGAGAGGGTATGCCAAGCGTTAGAGTTAAAGAAAGAGAACCTTTTGATGTTGCTCTTAGAAGATTTAAGAGATCTTGTGAGAAGGCTGGAATAGTATCTGAACTACGTCGTAGAGAGTACTTTGAAAAGCCAACTTGGGCACGTAAAAGAAAGAAAGCTGCTGCTGTCAAAAGAGCTTACAAGAGCAATATGATGGCTAGAAGGTAGTATATTATTTAATTCACCGTTGAGAGTTTAACTCTCCCTTTCACTAGGAATTCTTTTTTAAAATGTCACAAATTTTTGATCAATTGACTCTTGATATGAAAGAGTCAATGAAAAATAAAGATAAAAATAGATTAACTACTATTCGTATGGCTATGTCGGCCATTAAGCAAAAACAAATTGATGAGAAAATTGATATTACAGATGATATTGTTACAGCTGTAATAACAAAAATGATCAAGCAAAGACAAGACTCTTATAATCAATACATACAAGCAGAAAGAGCTGAGCTTGCAGAGGGTGAAAAAAAAGAGATTGAAATCTTGACTAAATATATGCCCAAACAGCTTAGTGATGAAGAGGTAGTAACTATCGTCCAAAAGGCAATAGAATCTGTTGGAGCTACCTCAATGAAAGAAATGGGTAAAATAATGGCTAGTGTAAAAAAAGAGCTTGCTGGTAGAACAGATATGAGTAAAGTAAGTGCTATAGTAAAGTCAAACTTATCTTAACTTTCAGATTTTATCAGTATGGCAAAAAAGATTTCAAATAGTTTTATAAAAGAGCTTGTTGCAAGTGCTGATATTGCAGATGTTGTGTCTAGATTTGTCAATCTCAAGAAATCTGGAAAAAATTATAAAGCATGTTGTCCATTTCATAATGAAAAAACGCCTTCATTTTATGTTAATACTCAAAAGAATTTTTTTCATTGCTTCGGGTGTGGTGTATCTGGAGATGCCTTAACTTTCGTCAAAAAAATAAATAATTTAGACTTCGTAGAAGCAGTTAATAATTTAGCAGAGATTGTGGGGAAACCCGTTGAATATGAGAATTATTCACAAGAAGATTTGCAAAGAGAACATCTTTTTAATAAGTGTATTGGTTTTTTAGCGATAGCTCAAAAATATTACCGTTGGAATCTTGGTAATTCAGTATCAAAAGAAAAAGCTATAGAGTATCTTAAGAAAAGAGGAATCGATAGTGGATTAGCTAAAGTGTTTGGTATTGGATATTCATCGGAAGGTTGGAATAATATTACCCAGCTTGCTAAATCTGTCAATGTATCTGAAGATATATTAATTGATACGGGTCTTTCAATAAAAAATGATAAAGGAAATGTTTATGACCGTTTTCGTAATAGAATAATGTTTCCTATCAGAAATATTCAAGGAAGCGTTATTGGTTATGGCGGTAGGGTGATTGATGATTCTGATACAGTTAAATACTTGAATTCTCCAGAAACTATAGTTTTTCAAAAAAATAATATTTTGTATGGATTATATGAATATAGAGAGAGAAAAAAACAACATCCTGAGTTGGTAAATCAAAGTCTTATTGTTGTAGAAGGGTATATGGATGTTGTTGGGTTGGCTCAATATGGTTTTTATTCTGCTGTGGCAACGTTAGGAACAGCATTTTCACAAAATCATGCAAAAATACTATTCCGTGAGAGTAACTCAGTGATACTTTGCTTTGATGGCGATAGTGCTGGACAAAACGCGGCTATCCGAAGTATTAAAATAATTTTACCTATTTTAGATGGTAATAAAAAACTTAGAATACTTACTCTAAAGGAAGGAAAGGATCCTGACGATTATATCAAAGAACATGGGTTGATAAGTTTCCAGAGTGAACTAGATAACTCTTTGTTGGTTTCAGATTTTATAATAAGACATATAATAGGCAATAGAGATATTTCTAAAGCTGAGTGTAAAGCAGAAATTTTGGAGAATTTAAAAGATTTTTTATCTGATGTTGATGAAAATATTTATTCAGAGAGTATTGTATCAACCGTCTCAGAGAAAATAAATATTAGTTCTGATCAAGTAAAAAGATTAATCAAGCTAGGAAAGCAAAAATTTAGTATTGATACTATGAATAAGAGTAATCATATGATTAAGCAAAAAAGGCTTTCAAAAAATATTTTACTTGAAGAGGTAGTGTTAGCTGAAATTTTTGTTAATATTGATGATTTTCGCATTCTACTAAAAGAAAATGACTTTGAAATATTTTCTACTTCAAAAAATCTTGATATTCTTGTAAAAAGCTTGAAAATTTTAAAAGAAGACTCATCTAATCAAATAGAAACTGTGGTATTGATACAGTTTTTGGCAGAGGACTATCCTGACTATAGAGAGTATTTCTTTGAGTTATTGAGTTATGGCATTAACAAGGCTAGAAAAAAATCTGATGGTGAACAGTATTGCAGTCAGATATTAAATGACTTAAAAAGGATTGAGGCTAATAGTGTAAAAGAGCAGCTTAATCATTTAGGGTCTCTACCTTTTAGGACAGATGTTCAAGAGATGGAACGTAAGTATTTAGTAGCAAAATTAGGTAATAAAATATAAAAAATTCTATTGGAGTGTTAATAGATGACAAGAGAAGATTTACTTTCTGATCTAAAAGATTTGATAGTTGATGGTAAAGAAAGAGGTTATTTAACTAGAGCAGATATTCTGGATGCATTACCAGGAGATGTGTCAGATGATCCTAAAAAGTATGAAGAAATAGAAGCTATACTTATAGATGCTGGTATTGATGTTTATGATAGAACTCCTCAATTAGATGAAGATGATGAACGAAAAGTAAGTGAGGCGAACTTAGATGATTTGAAAGGTAAGACTTCTGATCCTATCCGTATGTATATGCGAGAAATGGGTATAGTAGATCTTTTAGATAAAAAAGGTGAGACTGATATCGCCATCAGAATCGAAGAAGGTACTACGGAAGTTTTTAGTACTATTTTGAGTTACCCAATAGTTATTAAAACTTATATTGAACGCTTTCGTGAATTAGAAGAAAAAGCTGATGATTACATGTCATCACAAGATATTGAAGATGAGTCTGTAGCTAAGTATATTCGCTTTAATGAAATTATAGCGGGCTTCAGTGATGAGCAGATTACAGAAGAAAAAGTTGCGGAAGATGATCATGATGAGAAGATTGATACTCAAAGAGCATATAATTTCTTTGTAAACCTTGAGAAAATGTTTGAGGAGTACCAGGAAAAACCTAATAAAAAGCTATATAACAAAATAGTCAAAGAGTTTGAATGTTTAAGATTATCTACTTCTCACTTGCAGAAATTGGTTGACTACATTAGACTCCCTTATACTCGAGTTAAAGAGTTCGAGAGAAAAATACTTAGATTGTGCGTAGAAAGATCAAAAACTCCTCGTCAGGAGTTTATCAAGGTATATGAAATTGGCTCTGTTGAGTGGCTGGAGCCTTTAACTAAAAAGTATAAATTTACAGATAATACTATCAAAGAAATTAATAACTTAACTAAGCAAATTAATCAATTTCAGACTCTGATGATGATGAAAGTTGAAGAACTTAAAAAAGTTAATGTTGAAATTTCTAAGAGTGAAGCAAAAATTACTCAAGCTAAAAAAGAAATGATAGAAGCAAACTTAAGACTAGTTGTTTCAGAGGCTAAAAAATATACCAATAGAGGTTTGCATTTCTTGGATATTATACAAGAAGGTAATATTGGCCTAATGAAGGCTGTTGATAAGTTTGATTACAGAAAAGGTTTTAAGTTTTCAACTTATGCAACTTGGTGGATTCGTCAGGCAATCACTCGTTCTATTGCAGATCAAGCTAGAACAATTCGAGTTCCAGTTCATATGATTGAAACTATCAATAAAGTTAATAGAATTAAACGTCAAATACTTCAAGAGAAAGGACGTGAAGCTACAGAAGAGGAGATTATTGAATACACTCCAAATATGACTAAGGATAAACTTAAAAAGATTCTTAATATCTCTCATACTCCTATTTCTATGGAGAGTCCAATTGGTGACGATGAAGATTCAACAGTAGGTGACTTTATTGAGGATAAGAATAATTATTCCCCAATTGAGGCAGCAAACTTAGAGAACTTAAGAGAGGCTATTAAGGAGCTTATTGATACGGGTTTAACTGAAAGAGAAGCAAAAGTTCTTATGATGCGTTTTGGTATTGGTATGAATACCGATCATACTCTTGAAGAAGTAGGTAAGCAGTTCAATGTAACCAGAGAACGTATTAGGCAGATTGAAGCAAAAGCTCTTAGAAAGTTAAAGCACCCATCAAGATCGGCATTCTTAAAAACATTTTTATAAATTTTCTTATTAATAAATTTCTCAACTAAAATGGCTTTTTATACTTAGCTGTGCTATATTTTTGCTAATTTTTATTTATTCAATTTTATGATGAAAAAAATAGTATTAATATTTATACTGATATCAAGTATCTTTAGTCTTAATAGCTGTTTATTAATCGGAGCAGGTGTTTATGGTGTTGATCAAGCTGCGTCATACTCTGAGAACCTTGACTACTCTGTTATAGATGTTAGCAATTCAGTCTTGCACGTTCTTAAAGAAATGCCAGGTGTCACTATTACTAAGAATATTATAACTAATCAAGCATCAGAGATTGATGGCGATGTTAACTCGGAGAGATTCAAAGGGACGTTTAGTATTAGTGTGACTAGAATAGCTGACAATTCATCAACGTTATCTATTAAGTACGATATATTTGGTGATAAAGTTCAATCGAAAAGATTCTTAAGAAATGTCAAAGAAGATCTGCATAAAAATGCAGCTTAAAATAATTAATTAGAGCTTGGTTAAGCTTTAATTAGTTTTATAAACTCATCGACATATTGTTTTTGAACTATTTTAGTATCAATGTTATCGATAAAGTCCGATAGTTGGCACATCTCTAAATCACTATATCCACAGGGGTTAATATAACTGAATGGCGTAAGATCCATTTTAGTATTTATAGCAATGCCGTGGTAGCTTTTACCTTGCTTTATTCTTAAGCCAAGAGAAGCTATTTTTTTATTATCAATATATATGCCATGGGCATTCTCAATAATGTGAGGGTCAAGATTATAGTGCTTTTGAAGTATATTGATACAGGCTTGCTCTACTACATCAACTAATTTTTTTGCACCAAGTTTATTTCTTTTTATATCAAGCATAAAGTATATTACAACTTGACCAGGACCATGATATGTAACTTGTCCACCTCTATCAGTTTCAACAATAGGTATATTGTGCGGATTTAGGATATGTTCGGGTTTGCCATGTTTTCCTTGTGTAAGAACACTCAGGTGTTCAACAAGCCAAATCTCATCCTTAGTAGTATTGTCACGTTCGGTTGTGAAATCAGCCATTCGTTCAAAAACATTAGAGTATGGCTGTAATCCTAAATCTCTAATTATGATATCTTCTTTCATAGAGTAACGATTATTATAAAACCATGTGTACTTCAGGATGGCTAGAAATTTCTTTGTAAATATTATCTAACTGTTGTTTGCTATCAGCTGTAAATATGGCTGTAATAGATATATATTTACCAGTTTTACTTTCTTTGGTATTAAAATCAATCTCATCATGTTTTGGAACATGTTTTTCAAAGACTTTAAGAATAAATTCAACAGTCTCTTTCTGTGGGTTTGCCATAATCTTTATTGGAAATTGACAGGGAAACTCAAAAAAAGTTTCTGGCTGATTACTGTTATTATCTTCAGACATTATAAATCCTCTTATTTTAGGGTTACCACCAACCTCTTTGTGATATATCATTCATAGATATCACTGGTACACTTGCTATTTTTTCTTTAGTGTCTCCAAGAGTTATGACTAGTTCACCTACTGGTTGTCCTTTTTTAATTGGAGCTTTTAATCCGGATGTAAACACAATACCTTGCTTTAAGAATGGAATATAAGTTTTAGGTACGGTTTTATAAATATTTTGAGTTGAGGCTACAGTTATCTTTTGTCCAGCTTTGGCGTTAGGGATGTTATCTGCACTTATTGTGACTGGAGAGTTAGCTTTGTATAATAAGACATTTTCATACTTACTTATAGCATATCTCAATAATTTAGAAGATTCTGAATCTCTTTTAGCTGAGCTACTAGTACCAAGTACTACAGAGATGAATCTTTCGCCATCTTGTTTTGCAGAGGATACTAAACAATAGCCAGCTGCATCTGTGTGGCCTGTTTTCATGCCATCAGCACCATCAAAAGTGAATAGAAGCCTGTTTCTATTGTTTTGAAGTACAAAGTTGTCGCCTTTAGGGAATAGTTTTGAGCACTTATCTTGAGCTTGAGAGTCTAGCCCTTTTGCAGTAAAACTTTCTAAAACATTACCGCTTGAACGATCAAATTTAGGTAAACATTGCTTACGATCTGCTATGCTTACAGATTCTTGCTCTGTAGCATTCCAAACCAAACCTCTGTCATCGTATATCTCATATGCTTCAGGGAAATTATATATGTAAGATCTAGCTAATAATGCCATGTCATGCGCAGTTGTATACTGTTCTCCTCCAGGCAGCCCATCTGGGTTGGCAAAGTGAGTATTATTCATTCCAATTGCTTTTGCTGTTTGATTCATAAGATCAGTAAATGCATCGGCAGTACCACCGATATATTCTGCTAAAGCTATAGTAGCATCATTACCCGATACAACATCCATTCCTGTTACTAAATTTTTAACAGAAACTTTAGCTCCTGCTTTTACGTACATTTTAGATCCGCCAGTTGAAGCAGCTTTTGCACTTATTGGTACCATAGTATCCCAACTAAGGTTTCCTGCTTTGATTTCACTGGCAACAATATAAGATGTCATGATTTTGGTCAAACTAGCAGGAGGTCTTCTCACATCCATATTTTTCTCACTAACTACATCACCAGTGCGATAATTCATAGCTACCCATGCTGGAGCATCTAGCTCAATATTTACAGGTCTTACTATTATATCTTTCTGTGCTAGTCCGTTACCTCCATTAAAATATGGGTCTGAGCTAGAAGAAATATTGGGTGCTGCGAATGCTGTAGTTGCAACCAAACTAGCTGTTAATAAAGCCATCTTTTTAAATTTCATAATTTTCCTCTTTAAACTTTTGTTAAAGTGTAACTTATTAAGTAATATCTCAAAGTATTTTAATATTTATAGGTTATAAATACAAAGGTTTTTATGATAGACTACTTGTGTAGTGTATCAAGCGTTTATGCTTTAGCAAAAATATAGGAGAAATTGTTATGCTAAAAAATATACCTTGTGGAAAAGATATTCCTAATGATTTCAATGTTGTTATTGAAATACCCCAAGATAGTGATCCGATTAAGTATGAGTTTGATAAAGATAGTGACATGATAGTTGTTGACAGATTTATGTCATCTACTATGAGATATCCTTGTAACTATGGTTTCGTACCAAATACTCTTTACGATGATGGCGACCCAATTGATGTGTTAGTATTGGCTCCATATCCTCTTGCGGTAGGTTGTGTGATTAACTGTAGAGCAGTTGGTGTTTTCAAAATGGAAGATGATGGTGGTGTTGATGCAAAAATTATTGCAGTACCAAGCTCTAAATTAACTAAGGAATATGATCATATAAGTGATGTTGATGATTTGCCTGTTTCTTTAAAACAAAAAATTGAGCATTTCTTCACTCATTATAAAGATCTTGATTCTGGTAAGTGGGTAAAAGTTGATGGCTGGGATGATGTCGCTTTTGCTAAAAAAGAAATCGAAAAATCTGTAAATAATTATAAATAATTTCTTCTTTTGTTTTTAATATTTTAGTCTCTAAGTCATTTGTGATAATATTTCATATCGAATTCAATATTTTCATGAAATTTAGTATGAAGCAAAATGTCGTAAATAGTATTAAACTAGTAATCTTTGATGTCGACGGTGTCCTTACAGATAGTAGAATAATAATCTCAAATGACGGAAATGAGTTTAAAAACTTTAATGTTAAAGATGGTCTTGGTATCGTTCTGTTACAGAAATTGGGTATTAAAGTTGCAATTATAACTGGTAAAGAATCAAAGATTGTTCAGCAGAGACTTCAAAGTTTAGGTCTAGATCCCCAAGATATTTATCAAGGCCAAAAAAATAAAATCAAAGCATATGAAAGCTTAAAAAATAAATATAGTCTAAATGATCAGAATATTGCTTATATGGGAGATGATTTGCCAGATCTTGTGTTAATGAATAAGGTAGGGTTGTCTGCAACGCCTACAGACTCAATATCAGTAGTAAAAGAATATGCAAACTATGTATGCCAAAATAATGGTGGTAATGCTGCAGTTAGGGAGTTTTGTGACTATATTATTAAGCAATCAGGTTCTTATGATAAGGTTATTAAAGATTTTATTGAGACTGGTGAGGTTAAATAAACAAAAATATGAAGTTTTTCACTAAGTATTCTTTATTTGCTAACGTACTTTCCATAGTCATTATTATCTTAGCTATGCTATATATAAGTTACAATGCTTTAGATGGTGCAAAACCATTAAAATCTAGTCAACAGAAAAATAGAGTCGAGTTAAAAGCTTATGATTTTACATACAATAAATATGATGTAAAAGGTAATTTAGTAACGAATTATTTTTCAAAAGAGTTAAGACGCTATATTAATCAAGACTTATTTATGATTAATCTTACAGAAAAAAGTTATGACGATAAAACAGGTAAGTTACAGTGGCAAGTTAAGTCTAAGTATGGCTATATTCAACAGTTTACTGGCCAAAATTTGACTCATTTATATGATGGTGTTGATGCAATTATGTATACTGGTAATGATTCATCTGGTAATCAAGCTAAAGAGGGTAAAAACTCTTCTTTAGATAGAATTTTTATTAAAACTTCAGAAATGTTTTATAACTCTGGTTCAAAAGATTTTTATAATGCTAGATTTACAAAGATGTATGATCCTGAGACTGGTAATAATACAACAGGTATTGGAGCATCTGGTAATTCAGATGCGAAAGTTATAAAGCTAGGTCAGAATGTGAGGAGTTATTATGCATCTAGTTAGAATAGCACTAGTATTAATCTTACTAGTATTTACTTCCAATGCCTTCTCGGAAACGCAAGTGAACCAAATAGACGATACTCTTCCGATGTATAATGCAGTAGTTCAGGAAGATAATGTTGCTGATAATGAAAAAGAGGATAATTCTGAAGATAATAGTCTAAGGGAATATGGACCTGTAACAATATGTGCTGATAGCGTTGTCTATGTTCATGATCAACATATTATAACTTATTTAGGTAATGTATTTGCAATGCAAATCCATAACAACCATATACTTTGCCATAAACCTACTACACCCAAAGATGGAGTTGTTTACTTTGAAAGAAATAAAGACTTATCATTGGAACAGCTACAAGAAAGCTGGTTAAAAACAGCTAAACAACTATGTTCTGAACAAAAAGAATGTAACTTTATCTCTGGGCAGAGATTGATAATAAATTTAGATGATAAAAATAAACTAAAGACTTTTACTATGATTTCAGATGATAATCATAATTCCCAATTCTATACATATCCAACAAATTCAAACCCTGACTATAAAGATGTTAAGACTGCGACTAGAGGTCCTGTTGAGGGTAAATCAAAAATGATAATCTATCATGTTGATGACAAGCATCTAGAAATGTACAGAAAGGCTGTGGCCTTCCAGAATGATAATGTTTATAAGGGTGAAAAAGTTATTTTTGATATTGAACATGATCTAATATCAATTCCTGGTAGTGAAAATAAAAGATCAACAATAATATTAGATGGAGTACAGAAACAGACTAAAATTGATACAGGTCTAACTCCTATTAGTGACTATGAGAAAGATAGACAAAAAGGAAGTGTTAGAGGCTTAAATACATATAACTCTACAACTTAATTAAAGCAGACAGGTTTAAAATGGAAAAATATACATTAGAAGCAAAAAGACTAGGTAAAAAATATGGTTCGCGATGGGTTGTAAATAATGTCTCCATGAAAGTTTCAACTGGTGAAATAGTTGGTCTCCTGGGACCTAATGGAGCCGGGAAAACAACATCTTTTTATATGATTGTAGGACTTGTCGCTGCAACACGTGGTAAGGTGCATATGGGGGATGATGATGTAACAAAGATGCCAATTCACCTTAGAGCTAGAAGAGGCTTAGGTTATCTTCCTCAAGAGGCTTCCGTTTTCAGAAAACTAAGTGTTGAAGACAATATTGTTGCTATTTTGGAGACTCGTAAAGAACTTAGTAAAATCCAAATTGAAGAAAAACTAAATCAACTTTTGGATGAGTTTAGTATTCAGCACATACGTAAAAGTTTAGGTATGAGCTTATCTGGAGGAGAGCGAAGAAGAGTTGAAATTGCAAGGGCTCTTGCTATGGATCCTAAGTTTATACTTCTAGATGAACCGTTTGCCGGAGTTGATCCAGTATCTGTAATAGAGATTAAAGAAGTTGTGAGACATCTTAAAGATAGAGGGATAGGTGTGTTAATTACAGATCATAATGTACGAGAGACGCTTGATATTTGTGAGAGAGCATACATTGTTAATGCTGGAAATATGCTCGCTGCTGGTACACCAGAAGAAGTCTTAGCTGATGAAACGGTTAGAAAGGTATATCTCGGAGAAGACTTTAAGTTGTAATAATCACAATTCATAAAAGGAAGTAAATTATGCAAATTGATCTGACAAAATCAAAAGTAATTTGTATAGGTAGAAACTATGTTGAACATATTCATGAACTGAATAATGAAGTTCCAGATAGTCCGGTAATATTTATCAAACCTAACTCAAGTATAGCTAAAAATCTTAAATTATCGTCAGCTAGAGAAACACACTATGAGTGTGAGATAGTTTTTGCTTTTGATAATGATTCAAATATAAAAGCGGTAGGTTTAGGTTTAGATTTAACTGATAGGAATGTACAATCAAAGCTTAAATCAAAAGGACTTCCGTGGGAGTTAGCAAAAGCTTTTGATAATAGCGCTGTGATTAGCGAGTTTGTTAAAATTAATAATCAGGATATTGGGTTATTAAACTTTAAAGCGTACAAAAATGATTCCTTAATTCAGCACGGTGGCTATGACTTAATGATCTATAAGCCCCAACAAATTATAGACTTTTTAAAACAAAATGAAATCACTATAGCTGAAAATGATTTGTTGATGACAGGAACACCCAAAGGTGTCGGGGTAGTAAGTATCGGTGATAAATTTAGAATAGAGCTTTTTTGTAAAGATAAAAAAATATTAGAAACAACTTTTGGATAAATGAGATATGTGGGCAATTGTAGGAAGTAGTGGTTTTGAGTCTTTTGATGATTTTGAAATTATAGAAGAACTCTCTCGAGAAACTCCATATGGTTTGTGTTCTAATGGTTTATTTAAAATAAAAATAGAAGATAAGGAAGCATTATTTCTAAATAGAACTGGTTTAGGTCAGAATATATTACCGCATCAAATAAACTACAAAGCGAATATATATGCTTTGAAAAAATATGGTGCTACTTCTATTATTGCATTATCTTCAGTTAGAAGTTTAAGAGAAGAGTTAAAACCTGGAGATATGGTTATTCCATATCAGTTTATTGATAGAACAAAATCTTTACGAGAATTTACGTTTTGTGAACAGGGGTTGCTTAACTATGTATCTCTTTCAAAACCTATAACAGAGAGTATAGCTGAAGAAATTAGAGCAAAGAAACAAGAGTTTGATTTTGATATTCATTTTAAGCAGAGCTACGTTTGTATAGAAGGACCCCAATTTCCTACTATAATTGATGCTAAATGCTTCCAGAGTATGGGAGGTGGTGTCATAGGTATGACAGCTTTTCCAGAGTTTGCTTTAGCAAGAGAAGCGGGGCTTAATTATATTAGCTGTAACTTTATTGTTGACTATGTTCCTTGGTCATATGATGTTAGAAATTTGTATAATGTATTAGAAATAAGGGAAACAAATAATTATAAAGCTGAAAAAATTGTCAAGTGGATGGTAAATAACTTGTCATTTTATGCTGAAAATGATTGTCATGAACTGGGTATTGCTCGATATTTATCAACACCTATTGAGTCATTGCCTCCAAATAAGAAAGAGTGGCTAAAAGTTATAGCTAAGGATAACTCTGAGCATGAAGAAGCACTTGAAGCTGAAATTCTTAAAAAGGTTCCAGATCTATATGGAGGTATTAAGACTATACCACCTAAGCTTCAAGACTTACTGACATTTATTAGTAAATTTGATAGGGATGGCAATCGACAAGATATCGAAGCAACGAGAAAGGCAGCGGCATCGCTAGGCTTATATAGTTATCCTAAGGTAGATCTAGAAAGTGTTGAAGATATTGAAATAAAACATGCTGATAATGGTCATAATATCCCTGTTAGAGTATATAATCCTAAAACTGATGAGAAACTTAAAGTAATAATCTTTTGTCATGGTGGAGGGTTTGTATCTGGTACTTTAGACTCATTTGATGCTTTTTGCCGCAAGCTTGCTTTAACTACCAATAGGATTGTTTTTGCTGTTGATTATCGTCTTGCGCCTGAACATAAATTTCCAGCTGGTTTGAATGATATTGAGTTTGTTACAGAATATGTTTATCAACACTCTAAAAAACTTGGTGTATCTCGTAAGAAATTTACTTTAATGGGTGATAGCGCAGGAGCTAATTTGACAGTTTTAGCAATTTATAATCTATTACAAAAAGGTAGTGTTAAAATTGCTAATAATATTATTTTATACCCATCTGTGGATTTATCGCATATGCCTACGAAATCGCTTGAAGACTATTCTAGTGGCTATATTTTAACTAAAGCAAAAACAAAATGGTATTCTGAGCTATACGTGCCTGAAGGTATGGATAAATGCTCTCCTGAAATATCACCGTTTTATATCAAAGAATTAGATAATATGCCGAGAACTTTAGTTATGACAGCAGGCTATGACCCTTTAAAAGATGAGGGCTTATTATTTGCTGAAAGGCTTCTTAGACATGATGTTGAGGTACAACATTATCACTTTGATAGTTTGGTACATGGTTTTATCAATTTCTCAAAACTGATTCCAAAAGAGATGGAAATACTTCATTCTAGAGTTGTTAAATTTCTTGGCTAATTATGAAAAATTATCTACTACAAATTGAATATTTTGGTAAAAACTATTGTGGATGGCAAAGACAGTCTCATTCACCAAGTATTCAAGAAGAGCTAGAAAAAGCACTTTCAAAAATTGCAAATCAAAATATCGAAGTTATTTGTGCAGGTCGAACAGATACTGGAGTACATGCGACTTCGCAAATTGCTAACTTCAATTCAGATGCTGATAGGAGTCTTAGTTCTTGGATGAGGGGAGCAAATGCTCTTTTACCTCAAGATATTAAAATACTAGATATTAAAGAAGTTGATAATGATTTTAATTCGAGATTTACAGCGATAAATAGAACCTATAATTATATTATCTATAATTCTGCAATTAGCTCTCCAATATTTGCTGAGCATTGTTTATGGGAGAATAGAGAGTTAAATATAGATAAGATGAATCAAGCCTGTAAATACTTATTAGATGAGCAAGATTTTACATCTTTTAGATCATCTCAGTGTCAGTCCAATACACCATTTAGAAATATTCAAAAAGCTGAGTTTATTAAGAAGGGGAATTTTGTAGTATTTGAGGTTGTTGGTAATGCTTTTCTACATCATATGATTAGAAATTTTATTGGCTCGTTATTAAAAGTTGGCTTAGGACTTAAGCTTCCAGAATGGATTAAAGAAGTATTACAAGCAAGGGATAGATCAAAAGCAGCAGAAACAGCTAAAGCACACGGTCTATATTTTGTTGGAGTTGAATATCCTCAATTTAGTTTTAAACGTCGAGTAATAGAGCTTTTTTGTTAGTCTAATCATTTAGTTTTCTAAGAAAGTCTTTTGTAAGTATTTATTTAATGTTACTTTTATTACTAAAAGCTAATTACAATCAAATTCATTTAGGTTAAAATATCCTTTTAAGAAAATATTTATTTCTATAAAAATGACAGATATACATAATCATAAGATTTTGATTTTAGATTTTGGTTCGCAATATACTCAACTTATCGCGCGTAGAGTGAGAGAGGTTGGTGTGTTTTGCGAAATATTTCCTCACGACATAGCAGATGATTTTATCAAAGATTATCAGGCTAAAGGTATAATTCTTTCTGGTGGTCCTGAGTCTGTATATGATTCAGATGTTAAGGCTCCGGAAATAGTCTTTGAATTAGGTGTTCCTGTTTTGGGTATCTGCTATGGTATGCAAACAATGGTAATGCAGCATGGTGGAGAAGTAAAAGGAGCTGATCAAAGTGAGTTTGGTAAAGCAATCATTAATATCTTAAAATCATCAGAAAATATGTTTTCAAATCTTAAAACAGAACAGTCTGTATGGATGAGTCATAGCGATAAAGTTACTCAAACTGGCGAACATTTTGAGGTAATAGCATCATCAGCTAATGCTCCTGTTGCAGCTGTTGCTCACAAGAGTAAACCTTTTTATGGAGTACAGTTTCATCCAGAAACCACTCATACAGAGAATGGTAAACAGATTATAGAAAATTTTGCCTTAAATATCTGTAAATGTGATGCTCTTTGGAATATCGAAAATATTATTGAAAATGATATCAAAGAAATAAAAAAACAGGTTGGAAATGATAGAGTGATTTTAGGCTTATCAGGTGGTGTTGACTCATCTGTGGTAGCAGCAATATTACATGAAGCTATTGGCGATCAACTTACCTGTATATTTGTAGATACTGGACTACTTCGTCTTAATGAAGGCGACCAAGTGATGGAAGTATTTGCAGAGCATATGGATATTAATGTTATTCGTGTAAATGCTAAAAATAGATTTTTAGACGCTCTAAAGGGGATTGGTGATCCTGAAGAAAAGCGTAAAATCATAGGTAAGCTTTTTGTTGATATTTTTGATGAAGAAGCAGCTAAAATCGAAAATGCGAAATGGCTTGCTCAAGGCACGATCTATAGTGATGTAATTGAGTCAGCTGGTAATAGCCAGTCTAAAGCTCATGTTATCAAATCTCATCATAACGTTGGTGGTTTGCCAAAAGAGATGAAGCTTAAGCTATTAGAACCTCTAAGAGAGTTATTCAAAGATGAGGTGCGTAAATTAGGACTAGGCTTAGGCTTACCGTATAATATGCTTTATAGACATCCGTTCCCAGGTCCAGGTCTTGGTGTGCGTATATTAGGTGAAATTAAGAAAGAGTATGTTGAAACTCTACAAAAAGCAGATGCTATCTTTACTGAAGAGCTCTATAAGCATAATTTGTATCATGATATTTCTCAGGCCTTCGGGGTTTTCTTACCAGTTAAGTCAGTTGGGGTTGTTGGGGATCAGCGTAGATATGAATATGTTATAGCATTAAGAGCTGTGGTTAGTATTGATTTTATGACTGCAACATGGGCAAATTTGCCTTATGACTTCTTATCTATAGTTTCAAATAGAATTGTAAATGAAGTTAAACAAGTATCACGAGTCGTTTATGATGTAACAGGTAAACCACCTGGAACAATTGAGTGGGAATAACCACTAGTTGACGAAATGTTTAATTTATTAAAGTATATATTCTTTAGAATTGTACTTTTGGGTTAGATGAAGATTTTATACTATGTCGAAATATACTATTTTAGATAAGATAAATACCCCTACAGATCTTAAGCTTGTACCTGAGGGACAACTTAAAGAACTAGCATCTGAGTTAAGAACTTTTTTGGTAGATACATTGGATGTAAGTGGTGGACATTTTGCAAGTAGTCTTGGTGCTACAGAGCTTACAGTAGCGCTACACTATGTTTTTAATACACCTTACGATAATATTGTATGGGATGTTGGACATCAAACATATATTCATAAAATCTTGACAGGTAGAAAAGATAAGCTTATTACTATCAAAAAAGATGGTGGAATTTCGGGTTTCCCAAAGCGATCTGAAAGTGAATATGATACTTTTGGAGTAGGGCACTCAAGTACATCGATAAGTGCAGCTCTTGGCATGGCTATTGCAGATAGACTACAAGGTAAACACTCTAGTTCAATTGCTGTAATTGGAGATGGAGCTATAACTGGTGGTATGGCATTTGAGGCACTTAATCATGCAGGGGGAATTAAAGAGGACATTTTAGTTATTCTCAATGACAACGAAATGTCAATTTCTGATAATGTTGGTGGTCTTTCTGCTCATTTTAGCAAGATTATTTCAGGTGGCTTTTATAACTCAATTCGTGAAAAAGGAAAGGAAGTTCTTAAAAATATTCCACCGATGTTTGAGTTCGTGAAAAAGATAGAAACACAGACTAAAGGAATGTTTGTCCCTGCAAATTTTTTTGAAGATTTAGGTTTTTATTATGTAGGGCCAATAGATGGGCATAATGTTGTAGAGTTAGTAAAGACTTTAAGAATTTTAAAAGATCACAGAGGTCCGAAACTTTTACATGTAATTACCAAAAAAGGTAAAGGCTATACTAAGGCAGAATCTGATCCAATTAAGTTTCATCATGTTGCACCAAGTTTTCATAGTGGAGATGCTCAATCAAAAGCTTCTAAGCCAACTTACTCAAATATATTTGGTAACTGGATTTGTCAAAAAGCAGCTAAAGATGAGTGCTTAGTAGGTGTAACTCCAGCTATGAAGGAAGGCTCTGATTTAATTAGATTTTCACAACAATATCCAAATAGATACTTTGATGTGGCTATTGCTGAGCAGCATGCAGTTACTTTTGCAGGTGGGTTAGCATGCCAAGGACTTAAGCCTGTAGTTGCTATTTACTCAACATTTCTACAAAGAGCTTACGATCAGGTTATACATGATATAGCATTACAAGATTTAGATGTCTTGTATGCTGTTGATAGAGCTGGTCTTGTTGGGGCAGATGGAGCAACTCATGATGGTAGTTTTGATATATCGTTTATGCGTTGTATCCCGAATCATGTAATTATGACTCCAAGTGATGAAAACGAAACATATCACATGCTTGAACTTGGATATGAATACAAGGGACCTGCAATGGTACGCTATCCTCGTGGAGCAGGTATTGGTGCTGAAATTACTGATAATCTTGATATAGAATTAGGCAAAGCAAAGCTTGTTAAAAAAGGTTCTAGAGCAGCAATTTTAAATTTTGGAACTTTATTACCACTTGCTAACCAGCTAGCTGATAAATATGATATTACTGTAGTTGATATGAGATTTGTAAAACCTCTTGATGAACAGCTGATTGATGAAATATGTCAAAACCATAATATTATATTTACACTTGAGGAGAGTTCAATAGCAGGAGGAGCGGGTTCTGCGGTTAATGAGTATATACTTGCTAGCGATCTAAGTAAAAATACAATTGTCAGAAACTTTGGTCTCAAGGATGAGTTTTTAACTCATGGTACAAAAGATCTTCTGCTAGATTATTCAAATCTTTCTTTTAGCAAAATATCAGAAGTCTTAGAAAAACTTTTAAGTCACAAAGGATAATTATTTGTCTAAATTCTACTTATTATTAATAATGCTATAGATAGTATTTTGTTGGTTACTATTTTATAATTTCAAATATATTCTTTTTAGAAACGCTTATCTAATGAAGAAATTAATTTTACTTATTTTTGTAATAGTTTTATTAGCATTGTCATACTATTATTTTATCTATCAAAACTATAATAATTGGCCTATTGTTAACCAAAATCCACAAGGCGAGACTATTGTTGCTTTTGGTGATAGCTTAACAGCTGGATATGGTGTAGATAAATATGATAATTACCCATCTCAATTATCAAGGATGATTGGTGAACCTGTAATAAATATGGGAGTATCTGGTGAAACAACAGGTCAAGCACTATTAAGAATTGAAGATGTTGTTCAAGCTAACCCTAAGATAGTAATGGTGTCATTGGGAGCTAATGATTTAAGAAAAAGAATTCCTGCAAAAGAAGCGTTTGCAAACTTAAAGCGTATAGTGAATATACTACAAGCAAACGGAGCGTTAGTTATTATCGGAGGTCTAGATATACCATATTATAAAAATGATTATGCTGAAGACTATATTAACTTTGCTAAGAGCTATGGATGTTTATTAGTTCCTAATGTTTTAGAAGGTATAATTGGGAATAAAGATTTAATGGTTGATGCTGTACATCCAAATGCAAAAGGATACAGGATTATGGCAAATCACTTCTATAATGTTATAAAGAAATATGTAGATTAATTGTTAAAAAAATCAGATACCTTTGTTAAGGTTAGAAATACCTTCTTTTTGATAAACGTGATAGACATCTAAACCAAGCTTTCTTCTAATATATGGTAAAGAAAAATAACCACGGATATATTTTTCACCATTTTCATTTTTATCATACACTACGATATGATGATAGTCTGAGTTAATTAATGTGTTTAGGATATGGCCAATTTTAGTACTTTTTATAATTGAATAAGACACTGTGTTTACTTTGGCAATAGGTAACATAATATCATGTGCAACTAAATCAGCTGGTTTTGTACCAGAACTTCTAGCTCTTTCTTGTAGGGCTTGGCTCTCTATATAATGAAGAGCAATTGTTCCCACAACTTTATCTTGAGCACCAATTACCAGTGCAAAATCTTTATGATTATCAATAATTTTTGTTTTTACATCCTTTAGGTTAAGATCTGCTCTAACTGTTAAAGCATCATGATCTTTATAGTCTCTAAAGACATCTAAAGCAGAACTTTCTAAGTAAAGAAGGTGACTGGCATCATCTCTAAGATAATTTATTGATTTAGTATCACTGAAATGAGAAAGTTCTATTTGTTTGAAATCTTTTAAATCCACTATTTTCTCCATATATTAATGTCGATTCTATTATTAGATTTTAGACAAAACATTTACCTTTTTCAAAGTTTATCACTCAACATTTTACTATATTGGTATAATTTAATTCTTATATTAGTTACAACCTCAAAATTTACTATGAATAATGCAAAGTCAAATTGAGAGCAATAAAATGCTATAATAAAAATTAAATCTTATTAGAACACTATAATATGATAGAAACTGACAGAATAATATCAGCAAATACAGCACAAAATAAAGATGAAAACTTCATTGATAGAGCTATAAGACCAAAAACTTTAGCTGAATATGAGGGCCAGCCTGCAGTACGCGAACAAATGGAGATTTTCATTCAAGCTGCAAAATCTCGAAAGGATGCGCTTGATCATACTCTTATATTTGGGCCCCCAGGTTTAGGTAAAACAACATTATCAAATATCATTGCCAATGAAATGGAAGTGGAACTTAAGCAGACTAGTGGTCCAGTTTTAGAAAAAGCTGGAGATTTGGCAGCACTTTTGACTAACTTAGAAGAGAACGATGTATTATTTATCGATGAAATACATCGCTTAAGTCCTGTTGTCGAAGAGATATTGTATCCTGCGATGGAAGATTATCAGCTTGATATTATGATTGGTGAAGGTCCCGCAGCAAGATCAATCAAGATTGATTTACCTCCATTTACATTAGTAGGAGCTACAACTAGAGCAGGGCTTCTGACTTCACCCTTGAGAGATAGGTTTGGTATAATTCAAAGGCTAGAATTCTACTCAATCGACGATTTAGCTAAGATAGTTTACCGTTCGGCTAAGCTTTTAGATCTAGATATTACAGACGATGGTGCCAACGAAATTGCTAAACGTTCAAGAGGTACACCAAGGATAGCAAATAGATTACTACGTAGAGTTAGAGATTATGCTCAAGTTAAAGCTTCTGGAGTTATATCTTATGATATTGCTGATAAAGCTCTTACAATGCTAAAAGTTGATCCTGTAGGATTTGATCATATGGATCATAAATATCTACTTACATTAATGGAAAAATTTGGTGGTGGTCCAGTAGGATTAGATACGATGGCAGCTGCACTTAGTGAAGAAAAGGGAACTATTGAAGATGTCATAGAACCATATTTAATCCAGCAAGGATACATCATGCGTACCGCAAGAGGGCGTATTGCAACTTTGCTAGCATACAATCATTTTAAATTAAAAATACCAGATAGTTTATCATCAGATCAGCAACAGAACTTATCTCTTTAATTCAGAACTTATTCTTTAACAAGAAGCTTTAAGCTTATCTAAATTATTTGATTTAATTACACTATTTAATCTATTTTGATATTCATCTCCCTCTAACGCAGAGTATTCTGTCAGAGTATTAATGAGTTGAGAAGTATCACCATTAGCTTGTCTTACTTGTCTAAATTTAGCAAACTTTTCTCCAGTATTTAATCTAAAGTAGTATCCAAGAATACTATCTCCAACATCTTTAAAAGTTTCTACTTGGACATCTGAATCTTTAGCTTTGACACCACAGTTTTCTTCAAAACAATGTAATCCAAAGTAATTATTATAGTCAACTGCAAATCTAGATGTTCCCCAACCAGTTTCAAGGATTGCTTGAGCAATCACTAAACTTTTAGGTGCTATATTAACTTTTGTAACTAAAGCATTAACTTGCTCTTGTAAAGTCTTAGCATTCCATACTTTATAGAATGAAGTATATTTTTTGACTTTTGTTTTTTGATTTTCATCTAAATCTTGTTTACTATTAAGAATTTCTTGTAGTTTCATAATAGTTTTTCTTTGTTTACATAACTCTTGATTAGCTTCATCTATTTCTTTTGACATAAACTCTATAAAAATTTTTTTCTTTTCAGATATATCTTTAATATCTCTAAAGTCAGGTTTATAAGTTCCTGCCGGTATTGGAGGAGTTTCCAAATGATATTTATCAGAACTTGCAAAACTTATATTTATGAAAAATATAGTTAAAACAAAAAAATACTTGCCTAAATTGATTGTATTCATAATTTATATTATCTAAGATTAATTTTATTTGAATACAATTGTAACAATACATATAGAGTATTAGTATATTTATATTTTATAAGAATTTAATCCTCATAAATTAATATGTCTCCTGGTTGGCAACCTAGATACTTACAGATTGCTTCTAAAGTAGAAAATCTAATAGCTTTTGCTTTTTCGTTTTTTAATATTGATAAGTTTTGCTCTGTAATTCCAATAGCTTTCGCTAAATCCTTAGACTTAATTTGTTTATCAAGCATTATTTTTGCTAAATCAATTCTTATAGACATCTAAATATCCTTAAATTGTTAAATCATTTTCTTCAGCAAGTTCATGAGCTTTTTGCATAACTTTTGATATTGTTATTATCACTCCCCCACATAATAATGCTAGAATTTCGTTAGTACCAATTGATACACTTACGAAACGTTCACCTACAGGATTATGGTAACTTAGAGTTAATGATATTAAAGGCTCAAAAATAATTTGAGCAAAAAAATAGTATACTAATCCCCAACCTAATCTTTTGTATATCAAAACTACTCTAGAAGAAAAAACCTCAAGCTTTTCATAACACGTAAATAATTTGACTAAAAGAGCAATTATATAAAGTATTACTGAAACTGGTATCAAGCTGACTAAAAGCCCTATAATTCTAGTATCTAAAGCTATTGGTTGTGACATTTGATCGATATAATGCTGCGCAGTATCTGTGACATTAGGTATATATTCGCTTTGTGCAAAAGCCCAAAATGACATAACAGATATTACTATCAATATAAATACTATTCTAAAAATATTTTTATAGAACTTACTGATTTTTTCTAAGTTTTGCATAACTTTTATTCCTTGTGTATTTAGAGATATGATATCTATTTTAGATTATATTTATCGTTTATCAATAATTAGTTATTGATTAACAGTAATTTATTTGTAAGAATATCAAAAAAATGAAGGAAAATAAAATATGTTTAGAAAAATTTTAATAATATTTAGCTGTTGTTTATTTATGAATTTATCAGTTGCTAATAAGTTACAAAATAATCTGAAAGAATATAATTACAAAGCACTGAAATTAGAAAATAAAAAAGAGTTTAAAGCACCATATATACTTGCAAAGGTAAACGATAGACCTGCTTATGTGATTTTTGATTCCGGATCAAAAGGAATAAGTATTTTTAACCACTCAGTTGATCAATTAGGACTTAATCAGGAAAGTGGTTCTGGATACTCATCAAATATGGTAGGACAAAAAATTAAAAATCAAAATGTAGTATTAAATAAAATTCAGATAGGCGACATTTTCCTTAAAAATGTCGAAGCCAAAATTACTAACCAGCCTAAAAGAAAACAATATCCGGTAATTGTTGTCGGAACAGATTTCTTAGTTAGATATAATGCAATTTTTGACTTTTCAGAGAACTTAATATACTTAAACAAAAATAACGTAACAGCTAAAAAACACTATGAAATAGGACAAGTATTAGATAAAGAAAATTATTTAGTAATTAGCTTAACTAAATTATTATCTCAGCATCAGACAATTGCCATATCAATAGATAGTAATCAACCGGTTAATTGTTTACTTGATACCGGAACTTCTAATTTTACAATTTCAGATAAATATCTGCAGAGCATAGACTTAGCACCAACTAAGCCCAAGAAAACAATTCAGGCAACAGATGGAACATTAACAGTCAGTGATATTAAAATTAAGAAGCTAGTGCTAAACCCTTTAAATCTATTTTTCCAAGATAAAGTTCAAATGGTTAATCTAGAAGCAACAGCTGCAAATATTAAGATTATGAGTAAGTTTTTAGGAGTTGTATGCATTTTAGGATATCAGGAACTAAAGGCAGAAAAAGTAATATATGATTTTTCTGCAAGTAGAATTTATGTCAAGAAATAAGAACTGAAGGATATATCAATTAGTTAGGAATAACTTTGCTTAAATTTTCGAACATAGTCGCTTGAAGAGCTACATAAACTTGTTCTTCGAAAGCAGCATCGATAGTTTGGTCTTTAGCTATTTGGCTAGCTATCTGTTTTGTAGCTGCAACCATTGCTTTAGCTACAGGGTTATTGCTGTTTTGTGCAGCAGTAAAGTTACAAGCATTTTCTCCAAATAGTATACCATCAGCATCACTTACTTGCTTGTAGATACCGTTTTCAGCGATAGCATTAGCTACTGGAGCAGCAATAGCACTTGCAGGTCTTAACATTAAAGTATGATCTTTAACGTAAATAACACCTTCAGAACCTATAGCAACAGCAATAGCATTGACAGCAGCTTTAACAGCCCAGTTATTTCCAAGTTTATCTAAATCATATACCTTAATATCACCAACATTTATGATATCAAGGAATTGAGTAAGAATAGATTCTACTGCTTTTTCATCGGATAAGTCTTTTAATACGTTTCTAGCTGTAGCTACATTGCTGTTAGCTCTAACTTCAAGTAAATCAGCTTCACATATTGATTGAGCAGTTCTAGGAGAAGCTATTTTCTCTTGGATACCACTTTCTAAGTCGCCCAGTGTAGTCACTGTGTATGCAAGAGTGTTTACATTAGCATAAGTAGTAATTGCCTTATCATTATTACCACCTTGGATCAGCTGAATAGCTTGAATAGTCAAGTAGTTAGTTATATCGTTAAATTCTATAGCTGTTTGAGCATCTTTGCTATTTATATTATATTGACCATTCCAAAGAGCAACTCTTGCGCTCCAGAATTTATCTATATTATTTCTATAGCCAATATAATCAAGAGCAGTAGCAGAATTCCATGCAGCTGTTAGCTCAGATGAAACTGGTTTAGCAATATCATTATAGTATGCTGTAGGACCATTTACAGTTATATTTTGGATAGTATTGAATTGAGCAATCTTTTCTTCTGCATAAGCTTTATCGCCTTTTTCAATGCCTTTTAAGATATCAATTTTAGTATTGATACTTTTTAGTTTAGCTTTTTCTGCAGTTACTTTGATTCTCCAGCCTAGTTTTTTCTTGCTTTCCAAATCTTCTATCTTTTTACTGATTTCATCTCTTTCAGCTCTATATTTTTCAAGACCTTGAGCAGCAGAAGCTTCGTCTTTCATATACATATCTTTAGGCTTAACAGAATTAGGTATTTTAACTTTACCATTATTAGTTAATACTAGACCTCTAGCTATTTTTTCACCGTTTGTTTGGATATCGCCAGCGTCTGCAGCTATGCTTTTAACAGCATAAATTGGTGAATTAGGATCAGTATCAGCAGCTGTTTCAACTTTATTTGAATAATCAATGATAGAGTTGTTTACGATATTAGCATTTAAATCATCAGCATAAGCAGAAGCTGCTGCGATTGAGCTTAAAAGTGCAAGGGTAATAGTCTTTTTCATTTATATCTCCATTATTAACAAAATATTAAATTATCATTGATAAAGTATTTAAAGCACTCGACTATTATATTTAATATTTATTTTATGTCAATATTAATATTAAAATAATATTTAAAGTATTTATTTTTTTATTAATACTTGCTTTGTATATATATAAACTTTGTATCTAAAACATTTAGGAGTAATGACTTTGTAAATAAATATAAAATTAATGTACGGTATGGTTATTGAAAAATATTAAGTGTATAAAGAACGAATATAAGTATTTATTTATTAATAGAATATTTATATAAACTTTTATACCATAAAAATATAATTCCAGTAGCTAGCAATTTACAAAGACAAGGTAGAACACAATATATAAACCTAAGAGATATTTCAAGATTTTCAGTATTAGATGAAAATGAGGAGTTAATAAGGGGAAATGTTATAATTGTTGCAATCGCATAACTAAATTTAGTTATAAATGCTAGCATAGCATAATAACCGTTACCAAGTTCTTTTCTCTCTGGATAGCTATCTATCCATTTAGCTAGAAGTATATTTGGAAGAATTAATTCAGTTGCAAGTCCAGCTCCAGAAATAAAACATATCAACGTAAAGAGTATATAATCGCCATCAGATAGAGCAAATACAAAAGAAAATATACTCGCATAGAATAAAAGAGCATAACCCCATGTTTTAATAATTCCAAATTTAAGAGAGATTTTTTTCATTATAGGAATGAAAAATATTGCCCCAAAAAAATACGTAAAAATATATAGTCCAGTTAAGTCTGGTGTTTTGAGAATATATTTACTAAAGAATATGATAGTAACTGCAGGTAAAGTTGATCCTACAGCACTAATTGTATATCCGACAAATAAAAATATACCATCTTTGTCAAAGTGATCAATGTAATTCTTAATATTGAAACTATAAATTGTATGTTTAGATTTATTATTTAGATTAACTCTATTAATCCATTTAAAGAAAAATATGGTAGCTACTAAGATTAGTATTATTGCAATAATAGCATATAAAAAATAGCTTCTTCCATGCGGCATTAAGGTAAGTAAAACAGATAGTAATACCGAAGCGATTAATACACCTAGTATATTAGAAATTTCACGGGCAGAAATCACTAAAGATTTACTATTGTCATCTTTTAACCAAAGAGCCCCTTTTGTAGTTGAAAATATTGTAATATAGCTAAAAGCAAGCGTAGATAAAAAAATCCCAACAGAAAGATTAAGTAAAATATTTGAAAATATTGGCACGCATATAACGTATACTCCAACTATAAATATAGCAACTACAGCTACCAAACTAATTTTACTTAGATAGTGAAATCTATCACAGTACCAACCAATTAAGGGATCGAATATAGCATCTAATGCTCTTAGTATGAATAAAACTATACTTAGTATAGTTAAGTTTATACCAAAATTGGTATGGTAGTATTCAGGTATAAATATATATATGGGAATACTAGCAAAGGCTACAGGGAAAGCTATAAATGCATAGTTAAAAATATCTGACTTTTTAATATTCATATAAATGATAAATTATTATACTAATACTATAATACCATTTACCTAAATGTATTTTGATTTAAATTTTATTACCAGTTAATTTTTTTATTTGGAACCCATTTATCTAAAAGGTTTTTATATTTTTTCTCTAAAATCTCTTTGGGTGGTAGTTCAGGCAGTTTCGAATATAAATCAGCTTTCTGGAAAGCTTTTAATAGAGGTAGTAATAGCCAATCTTTTTCATTAGCAAGTTCTTGATAAGCATGTCCTCCAGTTTGAGGAGTGTGCCATGGATAAAATGAGTGATATCGTAGAAGATATAATCCTTCATACGGTATATCACTACCTTGCTCGAAAACTTTATAAATATATTCATCATGGCCAAAACTCATATCAACATTATCAAAGCCACATTTTTTCTTATATTTTCCATAATGAGTTTCAGATTCAGTATTATAGTTATTATAATCTTTAGAGTCTTTGACAAATTCCCTATGAGAAAAAACATTAGCAGAAGCAAAAGGGCAAGCAATAGGATATGTATCACCAACAGTTGACCATTGAGGTAATTGACCATATTCTGGTAATGTCATAATTTTGCCTAAATCATGCACAAAACCAACTAGAGGGAACCAAGACCAGTCTTTAATATGGGTATACAGATTTCCTAGACTTTGTTTTTCAATATAAAAATCTTGCCAAATTTTAGGAATACTTTGCCACTCATGATCTCTGAATAGTGATCTAATTAAAGCATTTTCTCTAAGTTCAGTATCACTTTTTAAGAACTTATTTTGGCAAGCTTCTGCTGTTTGATAGGCATGTTCAATTTGTGGAAGATCGTTGTCTGGATCACTTTCATCATGAACGTTTTCTAAAAGCTTAAATACTTCGTAAACATCCATTTTTCCCAAATCAAGTTTGAAGTATTTATCCTTCATTTGAGTAACATATTCAAGATTTTGATTGATATGCATATCTTTATATGTTCTTTCTACACGATCTTGGAATTTACTATCTGTATAGTTACGAAATTCGCCAAATGTATTTTCTACTGTTTGAGACATAATATCCACCTCTATTAATCAATAATTTCTTTACCTAAATATCTCGTTTTTATACCTTTATTCAGGTTGTTTTCAATAGTTTCTAAATCAACTCCTTTTGTTTCTGGAACAAAAAGATATGTTACAATAAACGCTAAGCTGGCTACGCATGCATATATCCCGAAAGTGAATGAAACGCCTAGCTTTGTTAAAATAGTTAAAAATGTAGCAGCAACAATAAAATTAGCTAACCACTGTATTGACGCAACAAAACTCATCGCAGACCCTCTAACACTTAAGGGAAAAATCTCCGAAATAATTAGCCAGAAAAGAGAACCAACACTAATACAATATCCCACAATATATATTAAAAGACAAATTAAGGCTAATATTGCGACAGTACTACTTGTAACATTATTAAGCAAATAAATCATGCTAAACAGACTCAAAGCAGCCATAGCGGATCCAAGTAGTAGGAATTTTCTTCTACCTAGTCTGTCAATAAACATTATAGTTATAATTGTAGCTATGAAGTTAACGAGTCCTAAAGAAAGGGTCATAAGCATCTGCATTTCACTTCCATTAAAACCTATATTTTCCATTATATATGGCCCATAGTACATTACTGTATTTATACCAAAAAATTGTTGAAATATCCCAAGAGCTAAACCTATATATAGAACTGGTCTAATTTTTTTATTAAAAATTGCAGAGAACTTAGGTTTAGTTGCTTTTTCTAAATTATTTTGAATGGCAGATAATTCTTCTGAGACATCATTTGCATTTTCTCTAATCTTTGTAAGTGTCTCTCGAGCCTCTTGCTTTCTTCCTTTAGAAAATAACCATTTAGGTGAGTAGGGCATGAAACACATACCTACAAATAGCATAATTGCTGGTACTAGTCCTGTAGCTATCATAATACGCCAACTACCGCTGCTTGTTAGAAAATAATCAACAATAAATGCTATAACTTGGCCACCTGTAAGAAATGCTCCATTCCAAAGAACTAATGAGCCTCTTTTAGAAGCTGGAGCAACTTCAGCAATAAATAAAGGCACTGCGTAAGATGCTACACCAATAGCAGATCCCAACATAAATCTGCCAAGGACTAATGATTCTATATTTGGGGCTAACGATGCCACCAGAGTACCTACTATAAATAACAAACTGGTAGCAATCATTACTTTTTTACGGCCAAATCTGTCGGTAAAGTAGCCACTAGCAAGAGCGCCAAAAAAGGCTCCTAGAACACAGAAGCTGACAACCATTTCTAACTGCCAATGCTCAGCTAAGAAATCTTGTTGAATAAATGGCGTAGCGCCAGCTATTATAGATGTATCAAAGCCAAATAGTAATCCACCAATTGCAGCTACTGCAACAATAATAATTACATAAAGTTTCGATGATTTATGTTAATTTTGTTGCATTTTATTATCCTAATAAATGACTCATATTAAATATCTTTATAGATTGTGTATATGTAATATCGTAAGCAATATCTAAAGCATCTTTTTTAGATAGTCTTCCCTGTAGAACCATTTCAGCTAAATAAATAGCATCAACACGTCTAGCGATATCATGTCTTACTGGTATGGACAGCAGAGCTCGCGTATCATCAATGAATCCTGAACAATTATAAAAACCAGCAGTTTCAGTCACAGCATGACGAAATCTTTTCATACCTTCAGCAGAATCATTAAACCACCAAGCAGGACCTAAAAACACACTTGGGTAATGTCCAGCTAATGGTGCTAACTCTCTAGTATAGGTTGACTCATCCATAGTAAATAAAACCGTCCTAAAGTTGCGATTATTACCTACTTTACTTAAAAGAGGGTGAAGGCCATTTACAAAATCACACTTTAATGGAATGTCGCAACCTCTGTCATTACCAAATTTTCTTTGAATTCTTGTGTTATGGTTTCTAAAAACTCCAGCATGAATTTGCATTACAAGACCGTCATTAGTCGCCATTTTTGCCATTTCGGTTAACATTTGTCCACTGAATACACGCTTATCTTTATCTGAAGCAACATTTGTAATTATTTTTTTGAACAGGTTACGACGCTCTGTTTTATCTAAATCATATGTTTTAGGTATAGTCACACCATGATCTGAGGCTGTGGCGCCATTAGCCTTAAAAAACTCTCGTCTCTCCGCTAATATTTTAATAAAATCGTCATAGGTTTCTATATTTTCATTTAGTTTCTTGGCTAATTTTTTTATATTCTTATGGACAGGGTGAAGTTCTGGGTTGGTCACACTATCAGGACGAAAAGTTGGAACTACTTTACATTCGAAATTAGAGTTAGCAATATTTTTGTGATGATGCAAATCATCAGCTACGTCATCTGTAGTAGCAATAACCTTTATATTGAATTTTTTACATATCTCACGAGGAAGGAAATTTTTCTGCTTTAAACAGTTATCTATATGTTCATATAATTCATCAGCAGTTCCAAGATTAAAAGGTTTGTTGTAGTTAAATACATCTTTGAGTTGAGCATCAAACCATAGACCAACTTGTGTGCCTCTAAAAAGGTACCAGTTTTCTGCTACTTTTTTCCATATTTTCTTAGGGTCAGTTTCAACTGGCTTATCATCTTTTCTAGATATGCCAAAATCCTCAAGCCTTAAGCCTTGTGAATAAAACATTCTAAAAATATAATGATCTGGTTTTATAAGTAGTTCAACTGGATTTTCAAAGGCTAGATTTTCATCAAACCATTTTGGATCGGTATGGCCATGAGGACTAATTATTGGTAAATCTTTAATATGATTATAAATCTCTAGAGCTAGATCTCTAGTTGTTTTATCTACTGGCATTAATACGTTATCGTTTAACATATACTCCTCCTTTATATTAACGATGAACTTCCTATAGCAATAACATTCTCTTGATCTAAGTATTCTTGTTGGTTTTGAGCATTAATTCCTCCTGTTGCACAAAATTTGACCTCAGGGAAAACTGCTCTATAATTTTTTAAGAGTTTAACTCCTCCAAATGCTTCTGCTGGAAAAAACTTAATAGTTCTAAAACCATAGCTCATAATAGTCATGATTTCAAAAGGTGTTACAGCGCCTGGTAGATATTTGAGGTTGTGTTCTTGAGCGAACTTTAGTAATTCATGATTAGCTCCTGGAGAGACATAAAAATCAGCTTCAAGAAAACGAGCTTTTCTAAAAAGTTCTATATTAGTTATCGTTCCTATACCAATAATTAAATCTCTATTTGACTCTATTACTTTTTTTATAACCTCTAGAGAGTTGGGTGTTCTAAGAGTGAATTCAACTATATTAAGCTTTTTTCCCCTTACCTTTTCTAAAATAGCATTTGCCTCTTGAATAGTGTCTGCAGAAACTACTGGAATAATAGGATTATTTTTAAGAATCTCACCTGTAGGCATTTGTTAACTCCTTTAATTTATTTAAGTACTTATCCGTATATTTTTTATCAATTATGGCTCCATTATGTTGTATTATTTCTGCAGCAAAATCTTGTGCGAATTCAATACTTGTTTGTAAGCCCAAATTATTAATAAAAGCAGCTAAGAAAGCAGCATTAAAACTATCTCCTGCTGCAGTCGTATCAACTGGGGTAACTACCTTGTTAGCTTTTACTAAATTAATTTTGTTTTGATATTGTAATAGAGTTGGATTTTTACCGTGTTTTATAATGACTATTGGAATATTGAATCTATTATATCTGTCTAAGGTTTTTTGGTAATTAACATCGTCAAAAAGTAACTCTTCGTCATCAAAAGTTGTTAAAACTATCGTTACATACTTTAGTACTTTTTCTAAAAACTCTTTAGTCTGTTGTTTAGATTTCCAGCATTTAGGGCGATAATTTAAGTCAAAAATTATCTCTTTATCATCACCTGAGTTTCTAAAATCTTTTAACCAGTTTGCAAATATTTCTAATTGCTTATTGTCCCATCTTGAGAGGGAGATACCTGAAAAATATAAATAATCATACTCTTTACAATACTTATCCAACTCTTCTTTGGATAAATGATAAAAAATATCTTTAATAGGAGCTTGCTCACGCCAATAATAAAAACTTCTTTCTCCGAGATTATCTGTTTGTATAGCATACAAGCCTGGGACTTTATCTTTTATTTTTAAAACTTTTAATGTATCAATATTTTCATCATTCCATTTATTTATCATTTGGTTTGATAAGTTATCATCGCCTAGGGCTGTTAAAAAAGAGACATCACCGTTTAATCTAGCATAATATAGAGCAGTATTTAGAACATCGCCTCCAAAATTTAACTTTACTTGTGAGTCTAGCTGAGCTTGACCGCTTAACTCAAGCATACATTCGCCAATAGCTAAAAGCTTACTTTGATTCATTTTCTAGCTCTCTTTTTACAGCATATGCAACACCGCGAACTTCAGCAAGACCTTTCATACGGCCAATACATGAGTATCCAGGATTAGTTTTCTTACCTAAATCTGATAGCATTTGTTGGCCATGATCTGGTCGCATATAGATTGGCTGAGAATCTTTTTCTATTTTTAAAATCTCTTTCACAAGAGCATACATATCAGTATTGCCACATAAGTGCTCAGCCTCATAGAAACTGCGATTATTAGGATTAAGAGCAACATTTCTTAGATGTGTGAAATAAATTCTTCTACCAATTTTTTTTGCCATAAGAGGAAGATTATTATCCCATCTAGAACCTAGTGATCCAGCACAGAATGTTATACCATTCGCCATAGATGGTATATTTTCGAACAACCAATCATAATCTTCTATAGTGCTAATTATTCTTGGTAAGCCGAATAATTCAAACGGAGGATCATCAGGGTGTATAGCTAACTTCGCACCGACTTCTTCAGCTACAGGAATTACTTTCTTCAAGAAGTATATTAAATTATCGCGTAATTTTTCTTTATTAATGTCTTTATATTCATCAAGAGCTGCTTGAAATTGTTCTAATGAGAAACTTTCTTCAGCTCCAGGTAAGCCAGCAATTATATTACAAGTAAGTTTATCAATCTCATCTTGAGTCATATTTTCAAAATATTCTTTTGCTTGAGATATTATTTCAGCCTTATATGCTTTTTCTGAACCCTTACGTTTAAGTATATGAATATCAAAAGCCGCAAATGCTATCTCATCAAAAGATAATGTCTTTGCACCTGTGGAAGTTTGCTTACCTAAGTCTGTACGCGTCCAATCTAATACTGGCATAAAATTATAAATAATTAATTTAATACCACATTTGGCTAAATTACGGATACTTTGACAGTAATTATCTATATATTGATCACGTGAAGATTTACCTTTTTTGATATCTTCATGAACTGGTATACTCTCAACAACAGACCAGGTTAAGTTTGTTTTACCAAGTTTAGAAGAGTTTTCTACCTCATGTTGTCTTTTTTTAATTTCTTCTATAGGCCATATTTTACCATTTGGTATATGGTGTAGGGCAGTTACAATATCAGTAACTCCAGTTTGCATAATATCTTCAATACACACAGGATCATTTGGACCAAACCAACGCCATGATTCTATCATTTTATTCTCCTAATTTAGTAAGAGTTTTAATAACGCCATTTTTATTAATTTCTTCAATAAAAAATACTATTTTTTCTTTTAAATCTTTATTTGTTGCTATTGTTTCCGGGAATATGCTTTTTAATGATAAAAAGTTATTAACTATATCAATAATTTGAATATTCTCTTGATATATCAATTTATAGTCATTTTGTAGAGGATCACTAATTTCTAATATTTTTCCATATTGATCTTTACCACTACAAAATAATATCCAACCAGCCAATCCCAAAGCTAAAATATCATAATTTTGCTTGTTTTCTAAAAGATATACTAAAGATCCTAACCATCTTTGAGGAATTTTTTTAGAGCCATCCATAGCTATCTGCTCAGTTCTATGCTTTAAATGAGGGTTAGCAAATCTATGTAAAAGTTTATTAGCATATTCACTAGTTGAGATCTCTTGTGGTAAACCATCTACTAAAGGAGCTGCAATTTCTAACATATATTTTCTAATGAATGTATAAAATTCATATTGAGATATAACTTCATCAACTGTCTTTAAGCCAGCGTAAGCACCAAGATATGCAATTAAACTATGACTACCATTTAACATAGTTAGCTTTAATTTTTCGAAAGGTTCTATATCTTTAACAAACTCAACTCCAACTTTTTCTAGAGCAGGGCGACCATTTACAAAATCATCTTCGATAACCCACTGAGAGAATTCTTCAGTTGCCACTGCTGAGATATCTTTTTGACCAATCATATTTTCAATGTTATCTAGAGCCTGTTGAGTAATAGCAGGAACAATTCTATCTACCATAGAGCTAGGGAAGCTAACATTCTCTGCTACCCAAGTACTAAACTGCATATCTATTTTACTTGAGAAGTCTAGAATAGCTTTTTTTAATATTTTGCCATTATTTGGCATATTGTCACAACTTAGTAGAGTAATAGCACCAGCATTTTCCTGCCAACGTTTATATAGCCCAGCTATAGTAATTCCTATAGCAGTTTTAGGTGAGTTAATATTAGCTAAATCATAAGCTATATCAGGGTTTTCAAAATTTAATTCTTGAGTTGATAAATCAACATAATAACCTTTTTCAGTAACTGTATAGGTGATTATTTTTATATTAGGATCTGAAATTTGGGTTATTAGATTTTGAGATTGACCATTACCTGCAAAGTAAACATCTTTTAATGCACCTATTATAGTGTTTTTAGTGCCAGATTCATCATTGGTTGATAAAGTATATAAGCAGTCATTTGCTTTTAAAGCATCAATTAATTTTTGGTTAGTTCTAATAGTACCACTTATATAGCCCCAGTTTAGGGCATTTTGATTACCAGTATTAAGTAACTTATCAATATAGAATACTTGATGAGCTCGATGAAAAGCTCCTATACCTATATGCAATATTCCTGGCTTTAAATTAGTACGTTGATAGTTTGGTAAACTACAATTATGTAATTTTTGAAGATTAAGCATTATATTCTAAATCCTTATTCATATTGATTATCTGAGGGTGAGTCACTTTGAAATTATCATGGCCCTCATATTGCCAATTAATATCTAGTTTATCATTTCTATTAGTGATTTGAATATTTAAGAAACCACATTCATTGTCTAAGTACTTAGTACTTTCACCATCATCTAAATATATTTGATGTTGAGTAGCTTCCTCACTTAAAGAAGGATAAATTTTATAAACAATATCTTGTCCGAAATTATTAAATTTAGCCTTACATTTATTTATAGCAATTACGCTTCCTTCTTTAACAAATATAGGAATACTTTCGATATCAATATTCAGACTTACAGTTTTACCACCTTCATATACTTCACCAGTATAGTAGTCATACCAGCTTGAACCTTTAGGTAGGTAGATTTCTCTGACTCTTTGATTTTTATCAAGAATATTTGCAACAAGCAAGTTTCCAATCATAAAATCCTTACTTTCTTGAAATGTTTTCTCATCAGATTCAAAATCATAAAAAGTTGGCTTTAAAATTGGTTTAGCATTAGCATGAGCTTGATAACATAACTGATAAATATATGGACTTATCTCATTACGCAAATCAAAAGCTTTTTGAATAGTCTCCAAAGCTTCTGGATACATCCAAGGAGTATTCACTGATTTATCATCGTTCCATGAGTGAATTGTAAATCTAGGATAAAATATACCATGCTGAATCCAGCGAATTAATAATTCTGAATCTGGAGCAGGACCACTAAAACCACCAATATCATGACCAAAATTATAAATTCCTGATAGAGATAGGCCTTTCGCCATTTCTAGATTATATTTCAAAGTTTTCCACTCTGTATAGTTATCACCAGTCCAAGTTTGAGCATATCTTTGCAGCCCAGCACATCCTGATCTTGTAATTAGGTAAGGACGTTTATTAGGAGCGAAAGCTTTTTGAGCTTCAAAGCTCGCTTTAGTCATTAGCAATGATTGAACTGGCTTGATATGTTTGATTTTTATTTCTTTGTCAAAACCATAACAAACAGCCTCGCCATTATAGACTTCATATTCATTATTATCATTCCAAGTTGATTCAATGCCTTTTTCTAATAATTGTTTTGTAATATTATCCTGCCACCATGAGATAGTTTTTGGATTCGTAAAATCAAGGTAATATCCTAATTCATCCCAAAACTGTGCTAATTCAGGTCTTTGATATTGTTTGTTATATATAAAGCCACCAAAACTGGCAACTTCATCTAATTTAGGATGGTCTTGAAGTAGACAAGGTTTGATATTTGCACATAGTCTAATACCATTATCTAAATATTTCTTGGTGAATCCTTCAATATCTGGAAATTTTGTATGATTCCAATTAAATACATATCTCTTATCACCAATAGAAGTATACCCTGAACTTAGCTGAAATGATCCACATTGGATATTATATTTCTGGCAATCATTAATAAAATTATCCATTTGACTCTGGGCATCTGGAAGGTCTGTATAAGTCATTGTAGAACCAGAATAATACAAACTCCAATAGGGTGGTAATATAGTTTTACCTGTTATCGTGCTAAAAGTTTCAGTAACTTCAGCGATATTATCACCAATCATAAAATAGTAATCTAAGTTACCAGCTTTTGCCTCATAGCTAATGTATGGACCATGATAATTATCAATTTCTTTACCAAAGTTAAAAACACTATCACTTAAATTATCATAGAAAATTCCAAAAGAACTTTTATTTGTAGGATTATGAGATATAAAAAAAGGAATGTGTTTATATAAAGGGTCAGAGCTTTCTGCATCATAGCCCATGGGATCTATTGATTTCATCTCATAACGTTTTTTATTACGGTTGAGAGAACCAGCTTTTTCACCAAGACCAAAAAACATAGCTTCAGGTTCTTTCTTAATAGCGTGGTATACACTTCGATCTGACCAAAAGTCTAAATTATATGCTTGGGTTTGTAAATCCTGAGATACTTTGATCCAGCTATCAACATTTTTTTTATACCAACTAATTCTAAAGCCATTAAGCTCAATTTTACATTTTAACTTTGATGTTTCTATAAAAGCAAAATCATCATTACCATAAGCTTCAAACTTAGGACAACTAAAACTGGATGTGTCTAGTCTATCAGTCCCTTCAAATGGAATGTCATCTTTTGTTATTGACCAAGTTTTATCTAAAGATGGTTTTACGGATTTAGTGAAGAGTACTCTGAAAATATTTTCTTCAAGAACAAAAACTCTAGCAAATATTTGTTTTTCTTCTAACTCAAATAAAATGTGATCTACCCTAGTATCTTTAAGTTTAAATTTACAAATGTCTAACATAATTCAAAATCCTAAAATGTATTATTATGGCCCCAAGTTTTTTGATGAGGCCAACCTGTAAGTTCTTCAACAACATTAATTGCTTCTTTGGGAGCTTTTTTGAGTTCTCCTCCAGCTCTTAGTCTTTCTAGTTCAGTTACTAATATAGAGTGTTTCGCTTGAGTTAATCTGAATCTTGAGCTTGCAATAGCTCCAATAATACAAAACAGTATAGTGCCGCCAATAAAACAGATATTTATTCCCAATAAAGCAGATTCTGATTGAGTTATGACTCCTGCTTTAAAATTAAAAATTGATAAGGTAAAACCAACAATTGCAAACGCTAATGCCTGAACAAGTTTACGTGAAACGGTCATTGTACTAGCAAAAGTTCCTTCTCTTCTTTTAGTGGTTAATGCTTCATCTATATCTGCAATAAAATTATAGATATTCCATGGTGTAAAGTAGCATCCTGCTCTAGCAAAACCTAAAACAAATATAATTACAACAAATGAGATTAAAGCAAGAATCGGAGTAAACATAGGAATGATAAGGAAACTAAGCATGCTTACAAGTAGGCAGCTAATAGCAATTCTATAACTCATCACACTACCAACTTTTATACATAAATATGCAAATATAGGTACTGAAATAACCTGAATTATTGAAAAACATGTATATACGATTGATGCAGAACTAATATTGTAATCTAATATAAAAGTAAAATAGTAAGCAAAACTAGCTCCAAATACATCTAATGCGACAAAAGCACCAATATACATCAGGAGATTAAGTCTAAATGCTCGAACTCGTAGTGTTGAAAATATATTAATAAATATGAATTTTATTTCTTTAAATAAAGAAGAATGTTCTTTTTTTGAAACTTCAACTTTTCTTTCCCAAGTGAACTTATAGACAAAGAACCATGGTAGCATGAATAGTATTGAACAAATAACTCCCATAATTATAAAAGAGGTTTTTTCATCAGCAAAAAAATACATAATAGCTGCAGGTAAAAATCCTGCAACAATATTAGAGCTTTGTGAAAAGACCATTCTAATTCCAGTCATCTTAGATCTGATATGATAACTATCTGTCATTTCCGCAGCTAATGTTTCATAAGGAACTTGAATCATTGTGAAAATGAAATTAAAAGCAATATAGCCGAATAAATAGTACCAAAAGCCAAATCCAGGAATCCAAAGTAGAGCAAATACTGAAACTAAAGGAGCGCCTACTACAAAGAAAAACCTTCTTCTGCCTAATGGACCTCGCCAATTATCTGAAATATATCCCATAATTGGATCTGCAAACACATCGAGACCTCTACCAATTGCTACTATTAATCCTGCTTCTGCTGCAGATAATCCAGCAATATTTGTATAAAAATACATCAGCCATAATCCAAGAATAGTAAAGGCACCACCGCCAAAAAAATCTCCTGACCCGTAGGCAACCATGTTCTTAAATTTAACTTCTTTAGTATTTGACATCATTCTTGTATCTAAGATAGTTATAACTTCAAATATAAGTAATTTAGAGCTAATTTGAAATATAAATTTAATATTTGGTATGTTTTTTTTGATTAACTACCATCATACAAACAAATATTATTAGTGCTATTTTTCAAATATTTTTTCTTATAATATAAGTTAATAGTAGCTATAATCGAATTCTAAATAAAATTATCTTGGATATAAAGTTGATGAATATTAGAAAACAAAATTCATTTTTTTTGTTATGTTTTTTCGAATTTTTTGAAAGATTTGGTTACTACGGGTTTAGCTATACGGCTATTTTGTTTTTTATGAGCCAGTATGGTTTTGATTTTACAGAGAAACAAGCTGTACTTCTATTTGGAGGCTTTGCTTCATTAACATATGTTTTTAATGCTATTGGTGGATACGTCGCAGATAAAATTTTTGGCATAAAAAGAACCATGTTTTTAGGAGGTTTTTTTCTTCTGATTGGATATTTTAGCTTAGCGTTAAGTCCTTATTTTGTGAGTATAGATAATTATGTTTATATAAGTTTGGCTTGTATTATTGTTGGGTCTTCATTGTTTAAACCGGCACCTACAAACTTAATATCTAGAATATATACCGATAAACTAAAATTAGATTCTGTTTATACATATTTTTATATGTCGATAAATTTAGGATCATTATCCGCGTCTCTTTTGATACCAGTTTTAGCAACTAAATATGGTTATACTGTTGCATATGGTGTGTGTTCTGTAGGTTTTGCGATAGGTATATTGAATAGTATATTGAGCTATTCTAGTATCAAAAATATTGGTAATGAAGTAGATTTTAAAAACATGGGATATCTAAAAACTATTCTTATAGTTTTGATATTCATTATCGCTATAATGGGATTAAGCATAATATTACAAGCCAATGATACTATAAACTACATATTATGGTTTGGAGCGGGACTCATTTTTGGAGTCTTTGCTTTTCAAATTTATGTTGAAAAAGATCCTAGTTCAAGAAAAAAGATAGTCGCGGCGATTGTTTTATTAGTGTATGCAGTATTATTTTTTATAATATATCAGCAAAAATCAACGTCATTTTTCCTGTTTAACGTGCATCATGTTAATTTGGATTTATTTGGTTATAGTGTCAATCCTCAGAGTATACCTGGAGTTTTGAATACTGCTGGTGTGATTATATTATCACCTATATTAGCTTTTATATATACAAAGCTAGGAGCAAAAGATTTTAGCTTACCATTTAAATTTGCCTTAGGAATCTTATTCTGTGGTTTAGCATATGGCAGTATGTTTTTAGCATGTATAATTAACGATCCCACATCTAAAGTCAGTATACTTTGGGAAGTTTTAGCTATAACAGTGTTTTTCTCAGCTGGTGAATTATTGATTTCAGCCCTAGGATTGTCTTTAATGGCTAAGCTTCTACCTCAGAGAATCACAGGCTTTGCTATGGGAACATGGTTTATAACATCAGCTATTGGTATTAAGATCGGTACAACAATTGCTCAAGCAGTTACAAGTGGTATACAGTATGATGAGTCAAAAGGTTTTAATACTCAGATGACTATAAGTAGTTTCCATAAATATCAAGAGTTATTCGGTTATGTTTCCTTAGTCGCGATAGTTTTTGCAATAATTGCTTTTGTAATTGGCAAAAAACTTAATAAAATGATTCAAGATTAAATAATATCAACCAATTAATAATGATGCATAATCAACTTTCTGCTAAAAAGGCATTAATATTGTTACTACTCACTATAACAATGTGGTCAACAGCTTTTATTGGAATCCGTTATTTGATGTTAAATGGATTTAGTGCTGGAGGCTTATCATTAGCCAGATATGCTATAGCTAGTATTGTTATGCTTATAATATTTTTTAGACAAAAAGATAAAGCTAGGCCTAGTTTTAAGGATTTGTTGAGATTTGCTATTTTAGGCTTCTTTGGTTTTTTTGCATATAACGTACTGTTAAATTCTGGAGAATCTAGAGTTACGGCATCTAGTGCTAATTTTATCATAGCACAAGCTCCCATAATTGTAGCTGTATTTGCATTTATATTCTGGGGTGAAAAAATTAATAAATATGGTATTTTTGGATTTATTTTAGCTATCATAGGTGCCGCAGTAATTTTTTGTTCAAAGAATGATACCTCATTTGAATTTATTGGTATTTGCTTAGTTTATGGAGCCTGTTTTTCAGGTGCTATTTATTCGGTTTTCCAGAAAAGTTTATTTATGAAATTTCACCCAATTGAAGCTATTACATATTGTATTTGGTTTGGCACAATTATGTTAATGATATATTCTAGCGAGGCTTATACAGAATTATCTACTGCAAATTTTACAAGTATCTTTGTTGTTATCTATATAGGAGTATTTCCTGGAGCATTAGGTTATTTATTTTGGGGATATGCTTTTAGAAATATTCCTGCAACAGTTGCTATTAGCTCGTTATATTTTATGCCTATTATTTCTTTATTCTTAGGTTGGATCTTTTTAGGAGAGACAGAAGCATATATATCAATAATTGGTGGAATAATAAGTGTTGTAGGTGCTTTTATAATTAGTAAATATGGCTTAAATAAAAAAACTAACTAAAACTCTTAAATTGTTTGTCTTACCACATTTTAATAAAAATCTTTTTTGTCTATAATATCTGCAAGTTTTTAAATAAAGGATTAGTATGCAAATAGTTGATCAAATGAGAGATCAGGCTCTTGAAGAGTTAAATCTTGTCAGTGATAAAAAGTCTCTAGATGATATTCGAGTAAAGTATCTTGGTAAAAAGGGTGAGTTAACTGGTATGATGAAGCTGATAGCTACATTGCCAAATGAAGAAAAACCAAAGCTTGGTCAAGCAGTAAATATTGCAAAGCAAGCATTACAAAATGCTATTAATGAAAAACTAGCAAAATTTGAAGAAGCAGAATTAAATGAAAAATTAGCTAATGAGAAGATAGATGTTACATTAAAGGGAGTGGGGCAAAATCAAGGTTCTCTTCATCCTGTAACAAAAACGCTTAATCGTATCGAAGCATTTTTTAAACAAAATGGTTTTGCAGTAGAGGTTGGTCCTGAGATTGAGAGTGACTATTATAATTTTGAGACTCTAAACATACCATCACATCATCCAGCTCGTGCTATGCATGATACTTTTTATATTGATGATACTCATGTACTTAGAACTCATACATCAGGTGTGCAAATTCGTACTATGGAGAAGCAAGAGCCACCTATTAGGATTATAGCTCCGGGTAGAGTATATCGTTGTGATTCTGATATTACTCATACTCCAATGTTTCATCAAGTAGAAGGCTTATTGGTTGATACAGATGTTTCTTTTGCTGATTTAAAAGGGCTTTTACACGCATTTCTAAATTCATTCTTTGAAAAGGATTTAAAAGTAAGATTTAGACCCTCATATTTTCCATTCACAGAGCCATCAGCAGAGGCAGATATGGAGTGTGTAATATGTGATGGTAAAGGTTGTAGAGTATGTAAGCATACTGGTTGGTTGGAGGTGCTAGGTTGTGGCATGGTGCATCCAAAAGTCCTAAAAGCTGGCAATGTTGATACTGAGAAATACCAAGGTTTTGCTTTTGGTATGGGTGTCGAGAGATTAGCTATGCTTCGATATGGTATTGATGATTTGAGAATGTTCTTTGAAAATGATCTAAGATTTTTGAAACAGTTTTAATTTTTATTATTGAGGTTTATAAATGAAATTTTCACATAATTGGTTAAATGAATATCTAGATGATACTCAAGATAGCCAAAATCTAGCAGATACTTTAACTTTAGCTGGTTTAGAAGTTGATGCGATTGAGCCAGTAGTTGCTGAAAAGGTTACAGGTGTCGTAGTAGGGCAAATCAAAGCTATAAATAAACATCCAGATGCTGATAAACTAAATATATGTAGTGTAGATATAGCTGAAGAAGAGCTACTAACTATAGTTTGTGGTGCCAAAAATATCTATGAGGGTATGAAAGCTCCTGTTGCAACAATAGGTGCAGTTTTACCTGGTAACTTTAAAATCAAGAAATCAAAACTTCGTGGGCAAGAATCTTTTGGGATGATGTGCTCAGAAGAAGAGCTTGGTCTAGCTGAGAAGGCTGATGGTTTGATGGATCTACCAGCAGATGCTCCAGTAGGCAAAGATATGAATGAGTATCTAAATTTAGATGATAATATTATCGAAGTTGATTTAACCCCAAATAGAGCAGACTGCCTAAGTGTCTATGGTATTGCTCGCGAAGTATCAGCTCTTACAAAAACACAACTTAAAGATATTGAGATCAAAGCTACCGAAGTATCTTTAGAAGATACAAAAGATGTGCAAATATTAGCTGATGATGCTTGTAAGTCTTATTTGGGTTGTATTATCAAAAATGTAAATAACAAAGTTCAAACTCCACTATGGATAGTTGAAAAGCTTAGAAGAAGTGGCGTAGGCAGTATTTCATTTTTTGTTGATGTGACAAACTATGTGATGTTACTAACTGGTCAGCCGATGCATGCTTTTGATTTGGATAAACTAGAAGGTGGTATTAATGTTCGTTATGCAAATGATAATGAGAAGCTAACTCTGTTAGATGAAACACAAGTTAAATTACAATCAGATACTCTAGTAATTGCAGATGATAAAAAAGCTCTTGCAATAGCAGGTGTGATGGGTGGTTTAGATTCATCAATTACAGATTCTACGACTAATATTTTCCTAGAAAGTGCACATTTTGTACCAGAGAAAATTGCTGGTAAAGCGCGTAAATATAACTTACATACTGACTCTTCACATAGATTTGAAAGAGGTGTGGATCCTAAGCTACCACAGGATGCGATGCAGATAGCTATTAATTTAATAGTGGAAATTGCTGGTGGTGAAGTAGCACCTATATCAGGTGTAGAAGATTCTGAATCTATAGATAAGACTACACCTATCAATCTATGTATCAATAAACTAAATAGAGTTTTGGGTACGCAGTTTACTATTGAATATGTAGCTGAAGTACTTACAAACTTACATATGCAAGTTACAAAAATAGATGAATGCTGTTTAGAGGTAATTCCTCCATCATATCGTTTTGATATGGAAATTCCAGAAGATTTAATTGAAGAAGTTGCTCGTGTATATGGCTATTCAAATCTGCCTGAGACTATGCCTAAGTATCAAGCTTCTAAAATTAATATATCAGAAACAAAGCAACCTATAGATACTTTAAATGCTAGGCTAGTTGATAGAGGTTATCATGAAGCTATTAATTATAGCTTTATAGATCCTAAGTTTGATGAGTTTTTCTTTGAAGAAAAGGGTATAGCTATTCAAAATCCAATATCGCAAGATTTATCTATAATGAGACAATCTTTGATACCGGGATTAATTAACTCTTTTAAAGCTAATACTGCCCGTCAGCAAAATAGAATTAGAATTTTTGAGAAGGGTGCTTGTTTTAAGTTAGAGAATAACCAACGAGTTCAGTTTGATAGAATTGCAGGTCTAGCTTATGGAGATCTTTTAAACCCTAATTGGTCAAATACTAAAAAAGTTGATTTCTTTGATGTTAAAGCAGATATCGAAGGACTTTGTGCTGATGTTATAAATCTAAGTTTTGAAGTTTGTGATGATGTTAATTGGCTTCATCCAGGTCAGTCAGCTTATATACTAGCAAATGGTGAAAAGATTGGTGTAATTGGTGTGATTCATCCATCTGTTTTAAAAACATTCCAAATCAAAGCCAAAGCACCAGTAGTATTTGAGTTAGACTTAGCTGTTTTAACTAACAAAAAAATACCTAGTTTTGAGAAAATTTCTAAATATCCGTCTGTATCAAGAGATATATCATTCTTAGTTGATAAATCTGTACTTGCTGGAGATATTATCAAAGCTATAAATGACCTTAATATAAGCATACTAAAAGATGTAAATATTTTTGATATCTATGAGTCTGAAGAAAATGCAAGAAAGAGCATAGCTTTAAGTATGCTTTTCCAAGATAATGATAAAACTTTAGATGATATAATTATAAATCAAGCTGTAGATTCTGCTTTATCTATTTTAATAAATAAGTTTGGCGCAGAACAAAGAGTTTAACTATCTACAGAATTATTAATATAAGCTGGTTTATATTATTTTATACATTTGTCGCATAATCCTCTTAACTCAAGATTCCAACTATCAACTTGATAAGGGGTAAGTTTTTGAAACTCTTTAAATATGTCTAGATTACAAAAATGTGATTCATCAACAAAACCACAATTTTGGCAAACAAATACTTCAAAACCTTGATGCTTGTGATTTTCTTTACATTTTACATAACAATTTTGACTTTCTATCCTATGGATAAAACCATGTTTTAACCAAAAATCTATTGCTCTATATACAGTAGGGGGATTTGTTTGTTTTTTTGCTGAAAGAATCTCTAAAATATCATAAGCACTTAGCGGAGTGCTTTGATTATAAATAGTTTGGAGCACTTGTTCTCGAGGTTTAGTAAATCTGTATTTATTCTTTTCACAGAAATTTTTAGCTATTTGTATACTTTTACTCATTAATAGAAGTCAAATTTTATTTAATTTACTCGACAAAGTATAACTCATTTCTTATTATTTAATAAACTGTTATATTGTAACATATTGTGTAGTTATGTATTATATCAATCAAACTTTAACTACAAGAAAACTCTATATGAAAAAATTACCTGTTACTGTTTTATCTGGCTTTCTAGGGGCTGGTAAGACTACTTTATTAAGTAATATTCTCAATAATAGTAATGATTTAAAAATTGCTATGATTGTTAATGACATGAATGAAATAAATATAGATGCTGAGCTAATCAAAAATCATGATTCACATATTTCAAAAACTGAAGCAAAGATGGTTGAGCTTAGTAATGGCTGTATTTGCTGTACTCTGCGTGAAGATTTACTAATAGAAGTAGAGCAGTTAGCAAAATCACAAAAATATGATTATTTAATTATTGAAAGCACTGGTATCTCAGAACCATTACCTGTTGCGACAACTTTTGAGTTTAGAGATGAAGAGGGTAAGAGTCTAGCCGATGTTGCTTATATAGATACGATGGTTACAGTAGTTGATAGTGTTAATTTTATGAATCACTATAGCTCTTCAGAGTATCTAAAAAATACTGATGAAAGCTTAGGGGAAGAAGATGACCGAGCAATAGTTGACCTTATGGTTGAGCAAATAGAATTTGCAAATGTAATCATTTTAAACAAAGTTGATAATTGTTCAGCTAAAGACAAAGATACTATCAAATCTATAATTAAAGGACTAAATGTAGATGCTGAAATAATCGAAACAAATTTTTCAAAAGTTGATATAAATAAGGTAGTAAATACAAAAAAATTCAACTTAGAAGAAGCTGAAAATCATCCGTTATGGAGCAAAGAATTTTATAACTTCAAAGAGCATGTACCAGAAACAGAAGAGTATGGTATTAAATCATTTGTTTATCATTCAATAAACCCTTTTGATCCGGTTAAGATAAAAAACTTTTTTGACAATGTAGAGTGGCCAGGCGTAGTTAGAGCAAAGGGATTCTTTTGGCTAGCTACAAGACCAGATTATGTTGGTGAAGTTTCTCAAGCTGGTGCTTTAGTAAGGCATCAAGGTATGGGCATGTGGTGGGCTAGTATGGATAAAGAGCAATGGCCAAATACCCCAGAGTTTCAACAGATGCTAAAAGATAGATGGAATGATATCAGCGGCGATAGAAGACAAGAGATAGTATTTATTGATCTAAAAGATGAAATGAAAGATGAGCAAATAAAAGCGGCTCTAGATGATTGCTTAATAAATGACTACTGGGATAATCTAGAAAAATATACCGATTTAGCAGATCCATTTCCTGCTTGGTTTGAATCAGATGATGAAGAGGTCTAAAGATGAGTAATTTTCAATTAACAATTCTGCTTGTGATTTTATTCGTAACGGCGATTTCTGGTATATTTCCTTTTGTAAAGAAAGCAAATAATCCTGAGGGATTTCACTTCCCAATAGGTGATGCTTTGGCAAGCGGTGTATTTTTAGGTGCTGGTCTAATTCATATGCTAAGTGATTCAGTTGGGGATTTTTCAGAACTAAATATAGACTACCCATTTCCATTTTTGATAGCAGGGATAACTATTTTACTCTTTTTGTTGTTAGAACATATAGGTGGAGCACTATCAAAGAGCAATAAAGGCAATCTATCTTTTATGGCTATAATGGCAACAATAATGTTGTCTATTCATAGTTTTTTTGAAGGTGCAGCATTGGGTTTATCAGAACAGTTAAGTGTCGCATTAGCAATATTTCTAGCAATTATTACTCATAAATGGGCAGCAAGTTTTGCTTTAGCTATAACTATTAATAAGACAAACCTAAGATTTTTAGCAAGGCTAATCCTATTTATAATATTTGTTTTTATGACACCATTAGGAATATTATTTGGACAGGCTGCACATAACTACGTTTCAAATCCATTTGTTGAGCCTACATTTACTGCTATAGCAGCAGGTACTTTTATATATATGGGAACTTTACATGGTTTAGATAGATCTGTACTTGTTAAAGACTGTTGTAATACAAAGCAGTATAGTTTTGTAATTATTGGCTTTGCAATTATGGCAATAGTCGCTATTTGGACTTAGAAATTAACAATAATTTAGACTTTAATTACCACTATAATATTTATTTTCTTTGAAATTCTTACAATAATTAATTGTACCATGCTCTAATATTCCTGATTTAATTCTATCATAGCAACTTTGAGTAGGAGCAGTAACAGTCATCAACATACAGTTGCTAGGGTTATCATAGTTATTAGGTACTATATTACTTTGGAATAATTGATTTGGGAATTTGACTTTTAAACCACTATGAGAGCCGTACCAATCAGTCATTTGATCACCAATAGACATCAACCAATATACATTTCTTTGTTCTGATAGGGCTTGTCTAAATGAATCTTTATAAGCGACTTTATCATTTGCACCAGACGCACAAAGGCTATTTTCAATTGAACCTGATAAAAATACATATTTATCAATCTGATCATCTGTAAGATTGAGATTATTTTTTAGCCATTTTGCAGTAGTAGTTGCTGAGGCAGTATTACAATATCTAGCAGTTATAAAATAGCAATCAACTCCATTTTTAAAACATTGTTTTTTTACAAAGTCAGTAATATATGGAGTTGGTTTGGTACCTTTGCTATCGTAATCATCATTAAAAGACGTTAATTCAAGAGTATTATCAATATCGAACATAATAGCAGGGTGTTTACCACTTTGCTCTATAGCTTTAATAAAGCCAATATCTTTAAATTCGTACATTAGATTATTTAAACTATCTACTAATTTTTTTGCGGTTTGGGCATATTGAGAGTTATCTGTATAATCATAACCTGTTTTGCTATCCATATACTTAAATACATCTGAGTTTTTGGTAATATTTTTAGTACATTGTTTAGCATTTTGGGGTAGTTTGAATGTATCGCCATACTGCTCATCAAAAGCAGCTTCAAGCTGAGTAACTTTTGTATAAAGTTCTAATGGATCAACATTGCTTTTGTCATCATCATTTGAACATGATGTCAATACTGTTGTACCTAATCCTAGTATTAACAATGCTTTCGATGTGGCTTTAAGTTTTTGCATAATAGTATATCTCCTTGGTTTAACTAAAATAAATCAAAAACAAGGACATAATAATTTACAAATTCAAGAGATTAACCAGCTTTTATCAAATAAAAAAATATCAACAAAAGTCTATTTAAAACATAGCAAATAAGTGTTACGATTTACGGTTACATTAACGGAGTAAGTATTTTAAGAATACTTTCTGCGATCAGGCTACCTCTACTTGTGGTCATATGCTGTGTGCTTTGAGTAGAATCAGCTAATATTTTATCAGCCCACTGATATATTTTTTCGACATCGTTCTTACTATACAAAAAAGTAGCAATTTCATAATTCAAAAATAAGCTACGATTATCTAAATTAACAGAACCAAGCATAGCGATATTATTATCTATTAACACGGCTTTTGCATGGATCATATTCTTTGTAAAATGAACATCAATATCATTTGCTAGAAAATCTCTTATATAACTAGCTCTAGCACGATCAGCTAATTGATGATTAGATTTTTTAGGTGTAATAATTTTGACATCTATGCCTTTCTTTTTTGCTAGTATAATTGAGTGGTATAGTTCAGCAGATGGTATTAGATATGGAGTTATTATCCAGAGCTTTTCTTTGGCTGAATTAATAGCTGTAATAAGACCAGAATATAGTTGATCTTCCTGTAAGTCTGGTCCTGAAGGTATTACTTGAACAAAACCTTCCTGAGAAATAGTGTTTTCAATTTTAAATTCAAGCTCTTCACTTGTAGCAAAGTGCCAGTCTGAGCAAAAAACTTTAAGAAAATATGCTAATGAATCTCCTTGGATTTTAAATAAAATATCATCCCACATTCCTTCATGCTCAATTGGCGACATATATTCATCACCTATATTCATACCGCCACTAAATACAGTATGATTATCAAAAATATATATTTTACGATGATTTCTATAGTTAATATAGTTACGAAGTGGATTTGATATTACCGGCATAAAAAATACAACTTGAGCACCTAATTTACGTAAGTTTTTAAAGATTTTTCTATTGTGACGATATATATAGAATGATCCTAAAGAATCTATCATCATTTTAACTTCAACACCTTCAGCAGCTTTTTTTTCTAAGGCACTGATTACAAGTTTAGATGTTGTGTCATTTTTAAATACATACGTTTGAATGTAGATATTTTTCTTAGCAGCTTCAATCGCTTCCATAAAAGCTTCGAATGACTTAACCCCATTAGTATACATCTCAAAAGAGTTTTTACTTGTTAAGGTTGGTAGATCCATATTTGTAAAAACATTTATTGTTTCTATCGGCAAATTTTTGCAACTATCACTATCATTAATACAAAATGATTGTAAGCCTGATTCGCTAATATCCATATTTTCCTTTTGCCAAAAGCTACGCTTATCTTTGCGTTGGAATATAAAGAAAAAAGGTATAGCTACATATGGAATAAAAAGTATAGCTAATAACCAGGCTATTATATTAGAAGCAGACTTCTTATCGACTATTAATTTTAGAACAATTAATATTGTAAATGCCTGACATACAAATAAAATGATGTTTGCTTCAAGGATGTATAGTAAATGTAGTAAGAAATTTTCCATTTATTTATATGGTGATAACAAATTATTAAGCTAGATTGTAACACAGCCCTGATTTTCTGGGTAGCTTACATTAATGGTGTCAATATCTTCATTATACTTTCAACGATTAAACTTGTGCGTTTCGTTGGTAGGTGAGATGCATCCTGTGTTGAGCCTTCTATTACAGTTTCTGCCCATGTATATAATTTCTTAACTTGCTTAGGTGAGTATATAAAAGTTGCTATTTCATAGTTCAAAAATAGACTACGATTATCTAAATTTACTGAACCTAAGATAGCTATGTTAGAGTCAACAAGTACAGCCTTTGCATGTAGCATGTTTTCAGTAAAATATACATCTATGTTACATTCGAGTAAATCTCTAATATAACTAGATCTAGCTCGATTAATTATTTTATGGTCAGAGTTTTTAGGTGTGATTACTTTTACATCTATTCCACGACATTTTGCTAATAGTATCGATTGTAGTAAATCAAGTGATGGGATTAGGTATGGTGTTATAATCCATAACCTATGTTGAGCAGAGTTTATGGCAGTAATTAATCCAGCATAAAGCTGATTTTTATGCATATCTGGACCAGAAGGTATTACCTGAGCGAAACACTCAGTTGTGATTTGACTTTCAATTTTGAAGTTTAGTTCTTCTGATGTTGCAAAGTGCCAGTCTGAACAAAAAACTTTCAGAAAGTGGACTACAGATTCTCCTTCAATTTTGAACAATAAATCACTCCACATTCCATTATGCTTAGTCGGTGACATATATTCATCACCTATATTTATTCCACCACTAAAAGCTGTGTTATTATCAAAAATGAATATTTTACGATGATTACGATAATTTATATAATTACGCAAAGGATTAGATATTATAGGCATAAAAAATACTACTTTAGCGCCTAGCTTTCTTAGATTCTTAAATACTCTTTTGTTATGACGATAAACATAAAATGATCCTAATGAATCTATTAATATTTTAATATCTAAACCCTCAGCAGCTTTTTGTTCTAATGCTCTTATTACAAGCTTTGATGTTGTATCATTTTTGATAATATATGTTTGAATATAAATACTATGTTTGGCTGATTTTATAGCCTCTATAAATACTTCAAATGACTTTGTTCCATCAGTATAAATATCAAACGAGTTTTTCATAGTTAGAGTAGGCAACTCAAGATTTGAGAATGTTCTAATAACACTAACAGGTAAGTCCTGACAACTATTTTGATATATACATGATTTATCAAATGATTCGGTATCATCCATACTCATAGCATTTTTTTGCCAAAATTTACGCTTATCCTTACGCTGAAAAATAAAAAAGAATGGGATCGCAACGTAAGGAATAAAAAGTATAGCTAATAGCCAAGCTAATATATTTGATGGTGATTTTTTGTCAACAATTAGTTTTAAGACTACAAAAATGGTAAAAGCTTGGCATATAAACAAAATTGTATTTGCTTCTAAAATATATACTAGACTGTTTAGGAAGTTTTCCATGGTAAAACTAAATAAAAGAAATATAAGAAAAATTTTATCATAATGATAGCAATCTATATAGCTATGTTATATTGACCAAATCTTTTAGTGACAAGTAAAATTATAATGGAAATGATAACTACGGTTAATATTAGATATAGAGGCGTTAATATATATCCCTTAGCGATCCCTAAGCTCGCTAGAGCTAAAAAAGCACCATTAAACACTGCAAAACTAATATTATAACTAAAACCTAATCCACTAGCTCGTACTCCTGGCGTAAATAGAGTGCTCGCATAATTAGATGCTACTCCAACAACAAGTCCCATAAAGATATTGTTAATAAGCATTATTCCTAAAAGATATTTTGAATTAGTTATAACACTATAGTAGAAAAAGCTTCCAAATATCATTAAGCCTAAAGCACCAATCAAAAGTATACGTAAAGGTGTAAATTTATCAGCAAGATATCCTGCAGGTATAGAAACTACTGAAAAAACAAAAAGATTAATAAGTATTAAACTAGGTCCATTTTCTATATGATTTAGCTGAAAGTAAGTTGGTAAATATAATGAGAAAAAACCAACTACCATAGCAAATATTGAGACTGCAGCTGTTGCTCTTACGATTGCGAGCTTTTCTGTTTTAAATAAATCAATTAATGGAACTTTGTGATGATCTTTCTTATTTAAAAAAGTGTTGGTTTCATGTATCTCTTTTCTAAAAAAATAACTAATAATAGCAGCAAGACCACCAAACATAAAAGCTACGCGCCAAGCATAATCATCGGTAAGAAAATGAGTTGTTATAATCTTTGTAATCTCTGCAAAGATTATACCAAAGTTAATAAAGCAAAAAATAATTCCACAAGCAAGACCGCCATTTTTAACTAAAGATTCCTTCACAAAAACTACAGCACTTGGAATTTCGCCACCAATTGCGGCTCCTTGGATAATTCGTAGTACTACAAATAGTAATGTAGCCAATATACCTGCACACTGATATGAAGGTAGTAGTGCTATCAAAAAAGATGCTAGACCCATAAATAGTATTGTAAGAATAAATGCTTTTTTACGTCCGTATCTATCGCCAATATGTCCAAATAATATTCCACCAAACGGTCTAGCAAAATAACCTACGGCAAAAACTGTAAATGCAGAGAGCGCTTGTAATGCAACAGATCCTTCTGGTGGAAAAAATGTCTTGCCCAAGACGATTGCAAACATACCGAATATGACAAAGTCATAGAATTCTAACATTCCACCAATGCTTGTTAGCAAAATCGTTTTAAAATCACTTTTTTAAGCATATTTAATTAAGTATAATTACAGTCAAATTGTATCTATAATAGCGAAAACGCTAGTAATTTAAAATCATGAAAATTGAAAATGTCGCTAAAAGGAAAGTCCAAAAAGGACAGAAGCTTTTGCCTAATATAAAAAATATAATCTTGGTTGCATCTGGTAAGGGTGGTGTTGGTAAATCAACTGTTACAGCTAATCTTGCAGTTAGTTTTGCAAAGATGGGGACTAGTGTTGGTATATTAGATGCTGATATCTATGGTCCTAGCCAACCAACATTATTTGATCTGAAACAGAACCCTAATACAACAGACAAGAAAAAGATTATTCCGTTGGAAAAATACGGAGTTAAGATAATTTCTATAGGAAATCTAATAGACCCTGAATCAGCAGTAATTTGGCGTGGTCCTATTGTATCTAGAGCGTTGATGCAACTTTTGAATGATACTGACTGGGGAGATCTTGATTATTTATTTTTAGACTTGCCACCTGGAACAGGAGATATCCAGCTTACTATCTCTAAAAATATGCCTGTAACAGGAGCTGTAATCGTTACGACACCACAAGACTTATCACTGATTGATGCAAGAAGAGCACTTGCAATGTTCCAAAAAGTTGATATAAAAACTCTTGGTGTCATAGAGAATATGAGTTACTATATTTGTCCGAAATGTGGTAATAATGATCACATCTTTGGTGAAGATGGTGCTCATCTATTGTGTGGTAAAAATAACATTGAATTTTTAGGAAATTTACCACTACATAAATCTATCCGTGAAAATGCTGATAATGGAAAACCATATGTCAGTTTAGATAAAGATGATGCTATCAATACTAGTTATATGACAGTTGCTGAAAATATTATGAATGAAATTGAAAAACTACCTAAAGCAAGTAGTTTAGATTCTATTGGTGTTAAATTAGAAAATTAAGAGAGAAATAATAGTAATGACTATAAAATCAGATAAATGGATCAAAAAAATGTCTCAAGAGCATAATATGATAGAACCTTTTGAGGCAGGACAAATTAAAGTTTCTAATAACCAAAAAATCGTTTCTTATGGAACTTCAAGTTATGGATATGATGTACGTTGTGCTGATGAGTTTAAAATATTTACAAATATAAACTCTTCAATAGTCGATCCCAAAAGCTTTGACGATAAAAACTTTGTAGATTTTAAAGGAGATGTTTGTATTATTCCTCCTAATTCTTTTGCCTTAGCTCGTACAGTTGAGAAATTCAAAATCCCAAGAGATACTCTAGTAGTCTGCTTAGGTAAATCCACATATGCTAGATGTGGAATTATTGTTAATGTAACTCCTCTTGAGCCAGAGTGGGAGGGCTATGTGACTTTAGAATTCTCAAATACAACACCATTACCGGCTAAAATATATGCTAATGAAGGTGTAGCTCAGATGCTATTTTTCCAATCGGACGAAGAGTGTGAAACTTCTTATGCAGACAAGGGTGGTAAATACCAAGGCCAGGTTGGTGTTACATTACCTAAGTGTTAGTTTTGAAAAAAACTAGTTATATATTTAAATAATCTAGAAACGAGTTTGAAGCTTCTTTTATATTATCAAAGTTACCTATAGTTATAACTTCATTTTCTATTTTAATATTTACATCAAACATATTGACCTCCGGCCGGGATCCTAGTAAAAAAGGGTCATGTTTGTTTTCTACTCTGAATATTAAACTCTAGTGGTATTGATGTTTTTGACTTTGATAACTCAAAAACACCGTAACGATTTATATTTTCCCT
>NZ_VXKP01000007.1:0-40212 GCF_008711455.1 Francisella sp. XLW-1
TTGTCGAAGATAGAAAAGGACATGACTGGAGATATGCTATAGATAATAGTAAGATTCAGAACCAGCTAGGTTGGAAACCATCACAAGACTTTGAGAAAATGTTTAAAGAAACTATTGAATTTTATTTGGTATAAGCAATATGAAGTATATAAGATTTTTACGAGAAATATATAATAGTAGATATCTTTTATTATCGCTATCAAAGACCGATTTAAAAGATCGATATCTTAATAACTTCTTTGGAATAGTTTGGGCTTTTGTTCAACCACTGATTACTATACTTATTATGTGGTTTGTATTTTCTGTTGGCTTTAGAAGTCAGCCTGTGCAAGGGCTTCCGTTTATTTTATGGTTGATAGCTGCAATGATACCTTGGTTTTTTTTCTCAGAAGCATTATCAAGCGGGACTAATGCTGTACTAGCTAACCAGTATTTAGTAAAGAAGATAGTTTTTAGGGTTTCGTTGTTGCCGATAGTGCCTATACTATCAGCGCTCTTTATTCATATGTTTTTCTTATTCTTTTTGTTCTTGATGTTTATTTTGTATGGTCATTATCCATCGATTTATTGGTTACAGACAATATACTATTCTTTGTTTGCTTTTCTATTAGCATTAGGGATATCATGGTTTACAAGCTCTGTAGTTATATTCTTTAGGGATGTGGGTCAGATTGTGGCTGTACTGCTTCAGTTTTTCTTTTGGTTGACTCCAATTATGTGGCCACTGAGTATGATGCCAGCTAAGTATCAGTTTATAATGAATCTAAATCCAGTGTACTATGTAGTGTCAGGGTATAGAGATAGTATGATCAATCATGTCTGGTTTTGGGATAAGCCGTTATTGACTCTATATAATATAGTTCTATTAATTATTTTTGTCACCTTAGGTATGTCAATGTTTAGAAAACTTAAACCACACTTTGCGGATGTATTATAGAATGAGAAATGATATTGCGATTAAAGTAGAGAATATATCAAAGACTTACAAGCTATATGATAATCATACAGATAGGTTTAAAGAGGCTATACATCCTTTTAAGAAAAAGTATCATCATGATTTCTATGCATTAAATAATGTCAGCTTTGAAATCAAAAAAGGAGAAACTGTAGGTATCATAGGTGGTAATGGAGCTGGTAAGTCAACTTTGTTGAAGATAATTACAGGGGTTCTTACTCCGAGTAGTGGCTCAGTACAAATAAATGGTCGTATTGCCTCATTACTAGAATTAGGGGCGGGTTTTAATCCTGAGTACACGGGTTTGGAGAATATCTATTTCCAAGGTTTGCTTATGGGTATGGCCAGAGAGAAAATGGAGCCCAAGGTCGAAGCTATTAAGCAATTTGCCGATATTGGAGAGTTTATATATCAACCAGTTAAAGGGTATTCGAGTGGGATGTTTGCGCGTTTAGCATTTGCGGTAGCAATAAATGTTGAGCCAGATATATTGATAGTAGATGAAGCATTAGCGGTTGGAGATATGAATTTCCAAGCTAAATGTATGACAGCTATGGACAGGATTAGACAGAAGGGGACTACAGTTCTATTTGTAAGTCATGATATTGGTAGTGTTAAAAGTCTGTGTAATAGGGGGGTATACCTGAAGAATGGTGTTGTTCATGCTGTAGGCAAGGCGAGTGATGTTGCTGAGTTATACATTAGAGAGATGCGTGAGAATCTAAATGAAGAGTATAGGAAATTTACTAGAACTTCAGCAACATTTGATAATATAAATAAATCTAATCATGATAAGGATGTCCAAAAGTTAGAGCAAGCAGCAGATGAGATATTTAAAACATCCGACGACTTTGATAAAAATGTAGCGCCATTTAGATATGGGAGTGGTGGAGCTAGAATAACCTATGTTGAGTTGGTTGATATGAATGATGAGCCAGTTATCGAAGCAGAGTTTAACCAAGAAGTTAAGATAAAGATATATATAGAGAGCTCAACAAACAAGCCAATTTCTGTCAATTTTCAGATTTTAGATGATAAAAAAATAAATCTTGTAGCATGTGGTATTCCTCAAGCAGGAAAGAAATTACTAGAGAATACAGCAGGGCAAAGATTTATTGTGGAGTATGGATTGAAACTACCGCTCCAAGAAAATACATACTCATTGTGCTCCCATATTTCAACACCAGTTATCGTTAATCAAGCTGCTGAGTTTCTCGATGTGGTGCCAGATGCTTGTATTTTTAAAGTATTGATGAGACCTAAAGTTAGGCTTTGGTCAAAAGTTGATCTTTTTCCAAAAGTAAACATTATAGAGGTCGGTTAACTTTGCAGAAAAGTTCCAACAATTCTTTCAATTCAGATAAATAAAATATCGATATGTGCTGATTGCCAACATTTGAGTTTAACAGGAGTTTATGTGCATCGAGATTTTTATTTGCAAAAATAAGGACATCTATTAACGATTATAAAGCATTGATTAGTTGAAGCTACTATTAGTTAAATTATCCTGGAAGTTGTAACATTATTTTGAGATACTTTTCATACTAATCGAATATATCATGAGGAGTTATTTTGAAAATCCTTAAAGATTTAATACCACTTTCATGTAAAAAAATAATAAATAAGTTACTAATTAGTCTATCAATGAAAAGAAAAATAGATATCAAAAAAGAACAGAAGATCGATGATAAGCAGATAATTGAACAAAGTGGTCTATTTGATGTTGATTATTATCATAATAGGTATCCTGATGTGAAAGATTCTGGATGCTGTCCAATAGATCATTATTTGAATTATGGTGCAATAGAGGGTAGAGATCCTAGTGTTGACTTTGATACTAAGTTTTATATATCCCAAAATCCTGATATTGGGATAACAAAAGTTAACCCATTAGTGCACTATATAGTGTATGGACAATCAGAAGGCCTTTGCACTAATGCCTTAAGTTCAGTGCCTGGATATGCAGGTAAGGACAAATTTGAGAATAGTAAAATATTTTGTATATCATTTCAACGAAATGGGACAACATCGACAGGTCATTTTTTTTCTAATCATGGATATTCTGTAGCTGGTGATTCGTCATGCCAAAGAAATGACTGGGGTGTTAAGTGGTACAATGGGCAGTTTGAGGATATATTCGCTAGTAAGGATTTTTGTAACTCACAAGTGTTTGAGGATGGCCCATGGTTCTCTCCTGACTTTTATAAATATTTATTTCATAGGTTTAAAAAAAGTAAATTTATTTTGATTAAGAGAGATCCAGAGAAATGGTTCAGATCGATGATATCTCACTCTAATGGTAGAAGCTTAGGAAGAGATTTAGTTCATGCTAAAATATATGGCAGGGGCTTAGAGTTGTTGTCTAAAAAACCCAATGTAAATATAGACTGGATAAATGGACTAGATTTATTGGAAGCTAAGGAAAAATATATTGATACTTATAACTTGCATAATATAGAAGTACAAAGATTTTTTAGTGAGAATGATAAAAATAGATTAATATGCTTAAATCTTGAAGATGACAGCAAATGGATAAAGTTAGGTAGGTTTTTTGGAATAGAAGTTGCCGAAGACTTTAGTGTGCATGAAAATAAGTCAGTAAAATTATAGCAAATATTCTGCTATATCATGAATATGAAATGGGAATGTATATGATAAACGTAACAAAAACATACTTACCTAATATTGATAGATATAAGCAATATATAGATCAGGTATATACTAGTGGACAGATTACAAATAACGGTCCTCTAGTAAGAGAACTAGAACAACGTTTAGCAAAGTATCTAGGTGTTAAAAATATAGTTTTGGTATCTAATGGTACTGTAGCTTTAGAAATAGCATATAGGGCTCTTGGAGTTAGAGATTTTGCGATAACTACGCCATTTTCATTTGTGGCGACTACAAGCTCATTGGTGGCTAATGGTATCAAGCCAATATATGTTGATATTGATGAGAAGACATTTAACATTGATCCAAATAAAATAATCGATCAAATAACACCAAATACAACAGCAATAGTTGCTACTCAAGTATTTGGTAATCCTTGTGACGTTGTGGCGATTGATAAAATTGCTAAAGAATATAATCTAAAAGTAGTATACGATGCCGCACATGCTTTTGACGTAAAGTTCAAAGGTCAAAGTGTTCTAAATTATGGCGATATATCTACATTGAGTTTCCATGCCACTAAGCTTTTCCATACTATTGAAGGAGGAGCGCTTATCACAAGTAATGATGAGCTCGCTGAGAGAGCAAGATTTCTAATAAACTTTGGCATCAAGAATGCTGAAGAAATCCCACATTTAGGCACTAATGCAAAAATGAACGAATTTGAAGCCGCAATGGGCCTATGTGTTTTAGATGATATAGAACTTATTCATAACTCTAGAAAAATTATTGCAGATAAGTATAAGTTAGAGCTACAAGGTTTGATCAACTTTCAAGAGTTTAATTCTAACGCTACGGAGAATTATAGTTACTTTCCTGTATTGTTTAAGTCAGAAGAAGAGCTCAAAAGAGTACAAAATGCGTTAAATGGTCAGAATATTTTCCCTAGACGGTACTTTTACCCATCATTAGATACTCTTAGTTATATAGAGCCAAAACAATATATGTCAATATCTAGGGATATATCAAAAAGAATAATGTGTTTGCCTATTTATCATGGACTTGCAGAAAGAGTGCAAGATCAAATAATATCAATTATCAAGGATAGCTTATGAAAGTTGCAGTAATGCAGCCCTATTTTTTTCCTTACATTGGCTATTGGCAACTTATAAAAGCTGTAGATATTTTTGTTATATATGACGATGTGAACTTTATAAAAAAAGGTTACATAAATAGAAATAATATCTTACTTGGTAATAGGCCTCATAGATTTACTTTAGAGCTCTTAGGAGCTAGTCAGAATAAGCTTATTAATGAAATTTACATGGGTAATAATAAACCGAATATATTAAAAATAATTAAACAAGCTTACTCTAAAGCTCCATATTTTCGTGATGTTTATGGATTATTGGAAAAGATAATGCTTGTAGAAGAAGAAAATTTAGCCTTATTTTTGGAGAACTTAATAAAAAGTATATCTAATTATATCGGTATAGATACTAGGTTTATAAGGTCTAGTAATCTTCACAAAGACAATAATCTTAGAGGTCAGGGTAAAATATTACAAATTTGTAAGGTATTGGATGCAGATATTTATATAAATGCGATTGGTGGTAAAGAGCTTTATGATAAAAAAGCATTTCATGATAAAGGTATAAGCTTAAATTTTATAGAATCTAATATTGTTGAATACGCACAATTTTGTGATGAATTTTGCTCACACCTTTCAATCATAGATGTTTTGATGTTTAATGATATTAAGCAAATTCAAGAGATGCTTTCAAATTATAAGTTAGTTTAGGACATGATATGGCAAAAGTAGTAGTTTTTGGAATTGGTCAAATAGCAGAAATAGCATATTTTTATTTGACCAACGATAGTGAGCATGAGGTAGTTGCTTTTACTGTTGATAAAGAGTTTCTAGTTATAAGTAATTTTCATGGCTTGCCAGTAGTAGCTTATGAAGATTTATTAGAAAAATACTCCCCTAGTGAGTATAAGATGTTTATACCCATTAGTTATAAAAAAGTAAATAAGCTAAGAGCTGATAAATTTTATGATGCTAAAGCAAAAGGCTATGAGTGCGTCAGTTACATAAGCTCAAAAGCTATATATTATAATACACCTATTGGAGAAAATTGCTTTATATTTGAGAATAATGTGATTCAACCTTATACTAAAATAGGAGATAATTGCGTACTATGGAGTGGTAATCATATTGGACACCATAGTTCTATAGGAGATCATTGTTTTTTGGCATCTCATATTGTAGTGTCGGGAAGTGTAAATATTGGTGAGTATAGTTTTATAGGGGTCAATGCTACTATCAGAGATAATGTGGATATTGGAGCTGAAAATGTTATAGGAGCTGGTTCTATAATACTATCAGATACTGATAATAAATCTGTTTTCTCTCCAAAAGAGACAGAGAAATCAAGAGTCCCTAGCAACAGGTTAAGAGGTATATAATGAAGTGGCAAAAAAAAGGGTTAATTTATGTTCCTGATGGTAAATTTGAATGGAATAAAACACACGCATCAGTACCAACTGTATATAAAGTAAGTCAAGACATTTTAAGAATTTATTTTGCTACGAGAGATACTTTAAATAGAACTAATATCTCATATATTGAGGTTAATGCAGATGATCCTAGCGAAATTTTGTATGTTCACGATAAACCAGTTATAACACTGGGAAAAGCCGGGATGTTTGATGATTGCGGTGCTATGCCATCGCATGTTATTGATGTGGGTGATGAAGTGTGGATGTATTATCTTGGTTGGAATGTAAGAAATACAATTGCATACCATAACTCTATAGGCTTAGCTATTAGCAAAGATGGAGGGGTAACTTTTAATAAATTTTCTGAAGGGCCATTGTTTGATAGGAATTATGTTGAGCCATATTATAGTGCTGTGCCATATATACTAAGAGAGAATGGTATCTGGAGAATGTGGTATCTTTCTAATACAAAATGGGTGGAGTATGATGGAAAAAGTGAGCCTTTCTATCATATAAAATATGCAGAGTCCAATAATGGAATTGATTGGAAGCGAGAAGGTAAAGTAGCGATAGATTATAAAGATGAAAATGAATGTGGGATAGTTAGAGCATGTGTGCTTAAAGATAGTGATACTTATAAAATGTGGTATGCTCATAGGAATATTCAAAACTATAGAACTAATAAGAATAGTAGTTATCGCATAGGATATGCAGAGTCTGCTAATGGCATTGATTGGATAAGGAAAGATGAGGATGTTGGAATCGATATTAGTGAAAGCGGTTGGGATAGTGAGATGATCGAGTATCCGTTTGTATATAATCATAATGGGAAAAGATATATGATTTATAATGGGAATACATTTGGTAAAACAGGTTTTGGCTATGCAATATTGGAGATGGAGAGTTGAGAAAACGCTTTATTATAACTTGTCATGGGTGGAGTGCGAGCAATTGGCTTGCATATGTACTAAGCCAGCATCAAAATATTATAGTATCCCATAGTGCAGCAAATTTACTAGATGAAAAGCTCTCTAATGATATTAGAGATAAGCTAAAAAAATTTCATCAGGGCTATAAAAACAGACAAGATAGAGCTATTGATGAAAGCTATGATTTTATAGAGGCTTATGATGATGCTAAGTTTTATGGATCTGTTCATCTATATAGATTGAGAGACTTGCCTATTCAATATGAAAAATTTGGGAATGCAACAAGAAAATTTAATGTTGTTAATCTTATTAGAAATCCAATTGACTTGGTATGGTCAGGATATGGACAGTTTAAAGATCTATTTAAAACGGATATTAACGAGCTTTATTGGACGACAGGCAAAATTTTAGAAGATAAAGATTTTATTTATTATTTAAATGATAAATATAACTTACTAGTTGGTGATTATGAAAATTTGGCTTTTATTGGAGCTGCTAGAGTTCTAGGAAGTTTAAGGCTTGATCTTGATGCAATGAAAAGTATTCAAAATATTCCATTTATTAACTATATGGGTGAAGTTAAAATGGAGGATGTGACTTCAAAACCAGAAATATTAAAAGCTTTGATTTTAAAATTGACAAATAATGAAGTAGATGTAACTGATGAATATTTAAATAATCTTTATAAGATAGGTGAAATTAATAAACATAAACAAGATGACAAAAAACTTACCCCAAAAGAAAGGTTTGAGTCTTTAAAGGATTGGCAAAAAGAGACTCTCCTTTATTATTTAAATAAATATAATATAATAAAGCCATATGAAGATTTTGGGTATAATTTATCTTTCCTTCATAAAGGTAGTATAAATAAATTCAAATGATAAATATGAAATACTATAAACACATAGATGGTTTAAGAGCTGTTGCGGTATTATCGGTAGTATTTTTTCATCTTGATATAACTTTAGTTAAGTCTGGATTTTTGGGAGTTGATATATTTTTTGTTATATCAGGCTTTCTAATTACTAGTATTATTATTAGAGATTTAGAGAATAAAAGTTTTTCATTAAAGAACTTTTATTTAAGAAGGATGCGAAGAATACTTCCAGCCTTAATTACTGTATTAATATTTTCTACGATTTTTGCATGGTTGATATTGTTACCACAAGATTTAAAGAATTACTCTAAATCGTTAGTAAGTGCATTGGGATCATTTTCAAATTTATATTTTTTTAAGACATTAAGTTTTGGTTACTTTAGTACAGATGCGACGGTAATACCTTTATTACACACATGGTCCTTAGGAATTGAGGAACAATTTTATATATTTTGGCCTTTATTTTTAATATTTGCTTTTAATGCATATATAGGAATAGGTTGGAAAGATAAACAAGCGTTGAGTAATTTTGATAAGTATTTGATTATAAGTCTAATACTTATAGTTTTATCTTTATTTTGTTTTAGATATTTTAGTTATTTCGAGATATATGATTACTTTAATCATGAGAGGTTTTATTATTTTCCATTAACAAGGGCCTTTGAGCTTTTGTTTGGATGTGCACTTGCTATTTATGTTACAAAATATAAGCCAACAAGTAACAAGTTAATACTTGAGTTACTATCAATTATTTCGATATTGCTTATGTTGTATCCAATATTGTTTAAGGATGTGTCTTATCCAAGTAATTGGACAGTTATTGCATGTGTTGGAGCGGTATTGTATATATATGCTGGTTGTAATGAAAAATATAATACTTTAGTTAATAGGTTTTTATCGATTAAGCCAATTGTATTTATAGGTTTGATTTCATATTCATTATATTTATGGCATTGGCCAATTATTGCGTATTTAAATTATTTAAGTATAGAGAAGACACATTTAGTTAAATTGATCGTACTGACTATAAGTATTGTATTGGCTACATTGACTTATTTATTTGTGGAGAAGCCGTTTAGGTATAAGTTTAAGGCATCATTTAAAAAGACACTTATAATATTATGGATAATTCCAATAGCCATCGCATGTTGTTTTGCTTTAGGTAGTAAATATATTAACAACTTTGGGTTTATTAAGCTTAATGCTCCTTCAGATATATTCGATCGTTCTTTCGGATATAAACAATATGATGCATGTTTTAATACATCCAAAACAGGCTCTTCAATCCCTCCTCCAGCAAATATTTGCACTCTTGGAGATACTTCTGTACAACCAATATACTTACTTGCTGGCGATTCACATGCTAGGTCAGATATGAATATGATTAAGGTATGGCTAGATAACATAAGTCAAAGTGCATATATTGTTACTCAACCATCAACAGCTCCAATATGGCCGATATCAACACCAAAAGATTTTGCTTGGGGAAATAAAGAAGACCGAAATATGCTTATAAAAGAACTTATAGCATCAGGAAAGTTTAAGTATGTTATTCTAGCAGGCTCTTGGGAGGGTACTGCTAACATAAACAACTATAAAAATATAAAAAATGTAATAGCGTGGAGTAATAAAAAGAATGTTATTCCTATCGTAATGCTTGACATACCTCATCTAAACACCGACTCCATCGCTATGTGTGGTTTGCAACCAATAAACAATCTTTTAAATAGATGTGAAGTTAGTCTCAAAAATGTTATTGACAAACAGGAAAGATTTTCAAAATATATTACAGAGCTAAAAACAAAATATAAGATTATAATTATAGACCCTAAAAAAGCAATATGTGATAGTGAATCATGTAATACATTCATGGATGGAACTCCTTTATATAGAGATAAGCAGCATTTGAATGCTTTAGGCTCTAAAACTATAGGAGAAATTTACCTTAAAAAGTATGGTAACCCTTTAATGTTTGATTGAAGAAGTAGAGAAAGTCTTAGATGGCATTTATGAGTATAGGCAATAAAAAATGAGAAGAAAAGGAATAAAGGTTAAGTAAAAAAGATGTTTTATAAAGAAGAGTCAGAAATTATAAAAAAATGGGAAAAAAAAGGAATTAACCCTCTTATATCAATACTATGTGTAACCTATAACCATGAAAAATATATAGCTCAAGCACTTGATAGCTTCTTGATGCAAGAAACAGATTTTGTTTTTGAAGTAATTATTAGAGATGATGCATCGATAGATGGAACAGCAGATATTATTAGAGGGTATGAGAAAAATTATCCTAACATCATAAAACCGATATATGAAAGCGAAAATCAGTATAGTAAGGGTATAAAAGCATCTCAAGTAATCATGAAAAAGGCCAAAAGCAAATACATAGCTCTATGTGACGGAGATGACTATTGGACAGACCCTCACAAGTTACAAAAGCAAGTTGATTTTCTTGAGGCTAATCCTGAGTATGTGATTTGTTATACTGGTGTTAGAACCATTGATGCTGATGGCATACCTGTTGATGATTATGTTGGTGGCGCTACTAATGATTTGACGAGTCATGAGATGCAAAGAGGATCTCCTATTAATACTCTTACAACAGTATTTAGGAATGTTATTGAAGAATTTCCACCAGAGTTTAATTTTACAATGATTGGAGATATGTTTATATGGTCGCTATTATCACATTATGGTAAGGGTAAGTTTATGAAAGATGTGAAATCTTGTGTTCATAGACAACATCGATATGGCATACATTCTCTTATTGGGGATAAGCAAAGATCGCTCATGGCTCTAACTCTATTCACTTCACTACTAAAGTATTATAGTCGTATTGGCTGTTCAGAAGAGTTAAAAAACTACTATTTATCACATATAGACCACTGTATAAATGCGGTAACCAATGAAAGAAAATCTACATTACAGAGAATAAGTATTCAAATTCAAGAGCAAGATACTCAAATTCAAGAGCAAGATACTCAAATTCAAGAGCAAGATACTCAAATTCAAGAGCAAGATATTCAAATTCAAGAGCAAAGTATTCAAATACATGAACAAAATATTCAAATACACAAACTAGATAATCAAGTAGCATATTTAACTAAAGAAGTTGATGATTATAAAGCTGAGATAAATCGCATATACAGCTCAAAAGGCTCGAAGCTTATGAAGCCATTTAGATTTTTAATGAGAATTGCTAGATCAGTTGTTCGTAAAATTAGAACGAATAAATAGTCGATAAACTAATATTAGAGATTTTTGTTATGAAAAACTTACTTAAATGTGAGGGATAGTAAAACAATGTTGCGTAATATATATTAGAAAAATATAGACTTCTTGTACGTGGAAATTATTAAAACCATTGTGACTAACTATATCTTTTGTAAAAAAACTATTGGAAATATAAATTGAAATATTTAGATAAAAAAGATAGTTTTACTAGTTAAAAATTATAAATAAACTGACATTATTAGTAAAAAGATATTTTTATTATTTTAATCATAAGATTTTTACAATTACTTAATGAATAGGGTACAAGCGGTAACTCATGCCAGTGAGTTTGAAGATAGTTCTTATTTTTTTCGAAGCCAAATACTACCGCCTTGATTTTTATAAAGTAATGGGAATTTTTTAATAAGTTCATTTTTAAAAAATGAAGTAAGGTAAGTATTGAATAGCACAATTTCAAATTTGTCATTATACTGTAGAAATGATCTTAAAATATATTGTTCATTCCATGCTCTACCTTCTGATATCCAGTGCTTAGGATATTCGAAAGGATAAAAGACATCATGTATATGAATGTACACGCCACTGTTCAAAGCAGGGAAAATTTCATGTATAAAATAATTAACATCACTATTGAGCTTGGATACATGAGTCGAGTCTATGAACAAAATATCATTTTCTTTAAGATTTTTGAATGTATCTAATGGTACATCCTGTAGTTTTCTTTCAATAATTTTTATTTTAGCAGACTCGTCATCTGGATTGATTAGGGATTTGAGTAGGTCTGCATATGGCTCAATAAATGTACAATTAATTTGATTATCAAAAAATAACTCGTTTGTGTCTAAAGTAACACAAGAAGAATATCCTGATCCTACTTCAATTAAGTTATTTGGTTTTAAATATCTAATCATTGAGTATAGCATAATTGCATCAGAGTATGAGTACGCAGGATTGATATAGTGATAACGCAAATTTTTAGTTTTATTGTCAGAGAAAGGTAGCTCCAAATAATATTGATGAAATTTATTTAATAACTCTAATTGCTTTTCAGTATTCAAATCAATGCCAGGTATATTATCTATTAAATCGCAAGAGTCATTAACAAATGAATCTATATCTTCATTTGATGGGATCGGAGAGTAAAAGTGACCAGGAGGAACAAATTTCTTGTACTGATTCACCTCATCTGAAAGAGAAGCGTTATTTTGTATGAGTAGATCTCTTTCATCAATTAGATCTTGTTTTTGAGTTAGTAAAGTATCTCTTTCGCTCAGTAAAGTATCTCTTTCGCTTAGTAATAATCTTTTCTCATCTAGCAGAGAGTTTCTTTCATTTACTAAATAATCTTTTTCGTTTAGTAATGAATACTTTTCATCTAATAATGAATTTCTCTGAATAACTAATTTTCTTAGTTGAGGCATGCGTAACAAAACTTTTTTAGTAATTTTTTTCATAATTCACTGACAGTTAATATAATGTAATAATTATATTAAACAATAACTAGGAATTTTTATAAAGTACTATTTACATTTTTTAAAAAATGTATTAAAACTATTGATGAAATTAGATGTTATATTGATAAAAAGCTTATTTAGGTTTATATTTTAAAATATGTTTTTCTATGCAATGCCAAGAAAAAACTGACATAGCTAATGTACAAAATGCAGATGTAATCATATACATGGTAAATGAGAGATTCGGAAATATGTAAATTATTGATTGCTGTATTGGAAATGCATATATGTAAATACCGTATGAGTAGTCAGCTTTGTTAAAGATCGATAATTTATTTGCGTTTGAAAATCCAAATGCTAGAACCAAGTAGGGTAGTATTATGATTTTTAGTATTTCATTCAATATATTATTATTAAATTGATACATGAAGATAATAATTAAAAGACCAATTACAAAACCTTCAAAAGAAAATAATTTGTTTAATTTAAAGTGATGTAGTGTAGCACCCATCCAAAAAAAACAGCTTACAATGACTGCAGAGTGAACATCTGTGTAGTAGAAGACTATTTGTGATTTGAAAAGGTGGTCCCAAGCTAGAGTAAGTATAATTGTTATGATTAGGAGAAGAAGAGCAAGATATTTTGCTTTTTTTCTAAATATAAACCCTATAGCAGCAACTAGTATATAACAAAAGAACTCTACAGGTAGTGACCACAATGATCCATTCATTGCATTCTTTACGTGAGCATTTTCAAAAACACCTGGGAGATAGTATTGAATATGTAAAAAGCTGTTATTAAGTATATAATACCACGTAATGGAGCTACTAAAGTACTCTGATATGGGTAATGTTGTTACTATGGGGCCGAGTAGTAGAGTGGTTATAAGAAGCATTATGATTAATGCAGGAAAAATTCTAAGTGATCTGCGAGCAAAATATCTTTTGAAGCTCGGGTCACGATCCCAACTATAAGAAATGAGATACCCAGAAATGGAAAAAAACATTGCAAGTCCTAGCGTGTGAGATAGTATGGTGTTTGGGGTTAATCCATACAAAACATACCCATGTCCGTATAACACCAAGAATGCTGCAAAAAATCTTAAAAAATTTAATTGGTTATTCATATTGATCCCGGTATAATGTAATTTTAATTTAACAGTTTAATTGTTAAGCGACTTGGTTGTGACTTTACAATGTCAAAACAATTGCTTAAGTGCCCTTAGAGGGCATTCATTAGAAATATGATAAGGCAAGCTTAATAAATCTGCAACATATAAATTTAAAAAGGGTAGGAACATCTTAAATGGATATACAGATAGATTTGTCAATAGTTACTTTTAACTCATCTAGATGGTTAAATGATTGGGTTAAGTCCCTTTCTAAACAGAATTATCCACTAGATATGATTAATCTATACATAACAGATAATGGATCTAGTGACAATACTCTAGACTTATTGAGATCTATCATAGAGAGTATCGGTTTAAGAAGTTATAAGATAATCGAACAAAATAATGTTGGCTTTGGTAATGGGCATAATTCTAATTTTAGATTTTGTAAGTCTAAGTTTGTATTAGTTTCTAATGTGGATTTAAGTTATGAGGATGATTCAATTTTAAATCTCGTTCAATGTGCTAAACAAGATGGAGAAGATATTGTATCTTGGGAAATGAGGCAGAAACCTTATGAACATCCTAAAATTTATGATCCTGTTACATTAGAAACTACTTGGTCGAGTGCTGCGTGTATTCTTATTAGGAAATCTGCACTAGATATCGTCGGAGGGTTTGAGCCTAAAATATTTATGTATGGAGAGGATGTCGAACTTTCGTGGAGATTTAGAGCTCACGGTTTTAGAATTAAATATTGTCCTAATGCCGTATGCTGGCATTATACATATGAAGATAACAAGTTTAAGAAAGTTCAGTTTTTAGGCTCTACTCTTTCTAACTTATATTTAAGATTAAGATATGGTACAGCTAATGATGTTGAGACTGGTGAAATAGCTTATAAACATTTAATATCAAGCTTCCACCATCCAAGTATTGCTTGGGAGGAGCTTATAAATAACTTTAAGCTTTATCAAAAAAATAGAAAATATTTTAGTGAAAATAATTATGCAGATAAAAATGTTGCTAAGTTTATCGATGATTGGGATTATGAGGTGGTTAGAGAAGGGGCATTTTACAAATGTGATAATGTTTCTGCCTGTAAGCTAGTGTCAGTCTTGATTAGAAGTTATCAGGGTAGAGATTATTTTCTTAATGATGCTATTCGTTCTGTTTTGAATCAAACGTACCAAAATTTTGAGATAATTGTTGTTGAAGATGGTGGTGATTCATTAAAGTCATTGGTAGAGAGTTATAATGATTCTAGGATTAAATATTTTTCTTGTGCCAAAGTTGGCCGTTGTGTAACAGGAAATGTTGCTTTGAATAATGCTTCAGGTGACTATTTTGTATTTTTGGATGACGATGATTTGTTTTTCGCTGATCATATAGAGGTTTTGGTTGGAGAGATTGGTAAACATGGTTGCTTTGATGCTGTTTACTCCAGTAGCTTCGAGTGGCCAACAAATTATGAATTATTATCAGGTGTCTATCAATATTATGATAAATCTGTTGACTTAAATCTAATTACAAAATCTGTTAAGAAATTCAATGTTATCGAGTTTACATATGTTAATCATATACCTATTCAGTCATGTTTATTTAAAAGAAGTTTATTTGATGCTTTAGGTGGATTTGATGTTGAGCTTGACAGTCTTGAAGACTGGGATCTGTGGTTAAGGTACTCGAGTATTAGTGATTTTAAACCTGTTGATAAAGTAACCTCTATATATAGGGTTCCGGCTTGTGAAAAAGTTAGTGAATCTAGATCTATTAGGATGAATAGTTTTTATGAAAAGGTTATTGGAAAGTTAAAGCTAATAAAGCTGAACCGTTCTATGTATGAAGTTCGAGAATGTTATGTTGACAGTAATATTGTTGTATCTCTTAATGAACAGGTAAGAAATTTAGATATTAATCTTGGTTTGAAAGATGATGTGATACTAAGTTTAAAAAATGAGCTAACTGCTTATAAATTGGAAGCTGAAGCTTATAAATCAGAGCTTAGTTGTATTTATCGTTCTAAAGGATGGCGGTTAATGAAACCGTTTCGGTTGGGTATGAAATTTATTAGAATATTTATTAATAGGGTTAGGTAAGAGCTTTTAGATTCATGTAGTTCTAATTATCGAAAATATTTGGGCTTGGTTATTGAAATAGGTAACTTGAAGATAAAAATATAAAGTATGAATCTAGTATATATAGCTTGTATACTAAGTACTTTGCGAAATAAGTATTTAAGGATCTATTACTACTATGCGGTATTTTATTTTAGAGTTTATTTTATAGACTAATGATCCCGGCTACTAAACTAAGCCTAAGATTAGGGTTATACCAAAATTTCTATAAAACTCACCTATTATACAAAATAATAAGCGATCTATAACTCTTTTGCTATATACTTAAAGAACTTCCTTTAAGCTTTTAGGGGTGTTAGTAGGCTATTTTGAAGATCTTGGTAGCTGTCATAGCAATATTTATCAGCATCTCAAGTAAACTTATCTGATTTTCTCCGAACAGTTATATCAACGAATATTCCTTGGATAAGGTTTCGAAGTATTAATTGTTTGGCCTGTTTTATTTATGCTATTTCTATTTTTTTGATTAGTTATGTCTCTTCTTCCTTATAATATTTTTTTAACTAGTAGTAACTTTACTGGTCTAGTTAGTTGATTTATTTTTGATAAGATTTATCTAAGGTTTTAGTTTTAAATCTGTTAGTTTTTTAAATAATTCTGAATTTCTTTGACAATATTTTAGGTATATCTGTGACTATTAATCAACTTGAGGATATAATAACGTTATAAACTTAATGTTAACTAATATATAAGTATATCAATGCAAACACATCTAAAAAAACTTGAAAATGAGTCAATACAGATATTTAGAGAAGTAGTTGCACAGTTTGAGAACCCTGTGATGCTATATTCTGTAGGTAAAGACTCGTCAGTATTGCTTCATTTGGCGCGTAAGGCTTTTTATCCTGGTAAGATTCCATTTCCTTTGCTTCATGTGGATACTACATGGAAGTTCAAAGAGATGATAGAGTTTAGAGATAATATGGCAGAAGAATATGATTTTGAGCTTTTGGTACATATTAATCAATATGGGATTGATCAAGGTGTAGGGCCATTCTCACATGGTAGTGCAAAACATACTGATATTATGAAGACTCAATCACTCAAGCAAGCTCTGAATAAAGGTAAATATGATGCTGCATTCGGTGGGGCTCGTCGTGATGAAGAAAAATCGCGAGCTAAAGAGCGAGTATTTTCATTTAGAGATAAGAATCATCGCTGGGATCCAAAAAATCAAAGGCCAGAGCTGTGGAATATCTATAATGGTATGGTAGACAAAGGTGAGAGTATCAGAGTCTTTCCACTCTCAAACTGGACTGAGTTAGATATTTGGCAATATATTTATATGGAGAATATCAAGATCCCAAGTTTATACTTTGCTAAAGAAAGACCTGTAGTTGAGCATGATGGTATTTTGATGATGGTTGATGATGATAGGACACCTATTGAACTAAGACAAAGGGCTGTAAATAAAAAGGTTAGATTCAGGACATTAGGTTGTTATCCATTAACTGGAGCTGTAGAGTCAGGAGCGGATACTTTACCAGAGATTATCCAAGAAATGCTACTAACCAAAACATCTGAGCGCCAAGGTCGAGCTATAGATAAAGATAGTGCCGGCTCGATGGAGAAGAAGAAAATTGAGGGGTATTTTTAATTTCTTTGAAATTAAAAGGTATGTAGCAATTAGTGTATAGTAGGTAGAAGCAGTGCTCAGAGTTAAGTAATAAGTCGATAATGGGTAGAGTGGTCAATGAAATGAGAGAGCTTAGAAGTTTGGAAAAGATCTTGTAGAGAAAATGCTGATATATATAAGTACTTTGCAGAATCAAAAGACTTTAGTTTTAAAGATCAGATTACCAGAAGTTCTTTATCTGTAGCATCAAATATTGCTGAAGGTATGGAAAAGGATAGCTATAAAGATAGAGCAAGGTTTGTAAATATATCAGAGGGATCATTATCAGAGCTTGTAACCCAGATTTATATTGGAATTGAAATTGGATATATAGATAAAGCTATAGGGTTAGCCTGGAAAGATGAGCTCTACGAAATATTTAGAATGTTAAGAGCTTTAAAGAAAAATATATTGAAAGAAGTTAGTGGTCGATAGTGTGTGGTAAAAGTAAGTAATAAAGCAGGTCGAAAACACTTGTTTTATCTGAACTCATACTAACTACTCACTCAAAACTACTAACTTGCGTCAAGGAGTAAAATAATGTCACACCAATCAAATTTAATAGCAACAAATATTGAACAGTATCTTAAACAACATGAGCAAAAAGAATTATTAAGGTTTATCACATGTGGAAGTGTTGATGATGGTAAGAGTACTTTAATTGGAAGGCTCTTACATGATAGTAAGATGATATTTGAGGATCAGCTAGCTGCTATTACAGAGGATAGTAAGAAAGTTGGTACACAAGGCGATCAAATTGACTTAGCATTACTTGTCGACGGCTTACAGTCTGAGAGAGAGCAAGGTATTACCATAGATGTAGCATATAGATACTTCTCTACTGATAAGCGTAAATTTATCATAGCTGATACTCCTGGGCATGAACAGTACACGCGTAATATGGCAACAGGCGCATCAAACTGTGATTTGGCGATAATCCTTGTAGATGCTAGAAACGGAGTACAAACCCAAACACGCAGACATAGTTTCATATGCTCTCTTTTGGGTATTAAGCATGTGATAGTAGCTGTAAATAAAATGGATGCAGTGGATTATTCACAAGAAGTTTATAAATCAATCCAAGATGATTATATAAAACTAGCAGGAAGTCTTGAGATACCAGATATTAGATTTGTACCTATATCTGCGCTAAAGGGTGATAATGTAGTTACTAAAAGTGAAAATATGCCATGGTTCAGAGGATCGGCATTGATGCATTATTTAGAGACTATGAAAGTAGACCATTCTGATAGTGATGAGTTTAGATTTCCAGTGCAACTAGTTTGTCGACCTAATTCGGATTTTAGAGGGTTTCAGGGGACTGTCGTTTCAGGTGAGGTTAGTCTAGGAGATACTATCCGAGTTATGCCTAGTGGTAAGATTACTACAATCAAGTCTATAGTTACATTTGATGGAGACCTGGAATTTGCAGAGGCTGGGCAAGCCGTGACTCTAACAACAAATGATGAGATTGATATTGGTCGTGGTGATATGATTGTTCATAAGGATTCTATCTCGCATGTGTCATCTAACATTAAAGCTCATATTGTTTGGATGCATGAGCAACCTTTGACAGAAGATAAAGGTTATTATGTCAAGTTTTTGACTAAGCAAGTGACAGGTTCGGTAAGTAAGTTTAATTACAAAACAGACATAAATATCCTAAAAGATATTGATTGTGGTAAATTGGATCTAAATGAAATAGGTGCAGTTGAGCTAAAATTGTCTGAGCCTGTTTGTTTTGATGATTATCAAAAAAATAGAGCTACTGGTGCGTTTATAGTTATAGATAGATTATCTAATGCAACTGTTGGTGCTGGTATGATTATCAAACCACTTGCAGATGGAGAACTTAGAGATCATTCTCATAATCACTCAGAGTTTGAGTTGGAATTAAATGCTCTTATCCGTAAGCATTTTCCTCATTGGGGAGCTAAAAACTTAAGAGATTAGCTATATGAGTGCTATTTTACTATTTTTGATAATTGTTGTTATGCTTGTGTTGTTGTGCTTTTATCAGCACAAGACATTGATGATTTTTGGTGTGGTGATGTTTGCTTGTTTTGCTTTTGGTTGGGTTAACCAAAAAGAGCTATTAGGTAATGCATCTAATGCATCTTTGGTTACATTAGTAATCATCATGATACTTGCATCAGTGATTGAAAAAACAAGTGTATTACGGAAGTTACAAAATCTACTGATTGCCAAGACGGAGAAAAAAACTCTAATAAAGGTTTTGAGTATTTCGGCACTATCATCATCAGTTCTAAACAATACCGCAGTTGTAGCTATTCTTATCAAAGCTATCAATAACTCAAAAGCAGTACTACCATCGCGACTTTTGATACCGATGTCATATGCAACTATTATGGGTGGTACTTTGACCTTGATTGGTACCTCAACAAATCTGGTTATTAGTAGTATGTACTCAGCTGCGACTGGATCTAAAGGTTTCGGTTTCTTTGATTTTACAATTGTCGGAGCTGTGGTAACTGTATTCGGTTGCATAACATTATATTTTACTAGTAAATTTCTGCCAAAAAAAGAACCCCAAATTAATAGCTATAATAGCTATATGGTTGAGGCCGAAGTGCTTGCTAAATCATCATTTATTGGCAAAAGTATTGAAAAAGCTGGATTACGACATCTCGAGGACTTATTTCTTGCTGAAATTATAACCAAGAATGGTGATAGGATATGTCCTGTTAAACCTCATGATATTCTTGCAGAGGGAGACAAGTTATTATTTTCTGGAGATATCCAAAAAGTTTCGATATTAAATCAGTTTGATGGTCTAAAACTATATGCTCAAACAGAGGGTTTTGATACTTTTCAGCTAACAGAAATTCTTGTTAAGCAAGATTCGAGTATAGTTGGTAAAAGTCTCAAAGAAATTGAGTTTAGATCAAAATTTGATGCTGCTGTAGTTGCTGTACGTAGAGATGGTGAAAAAATTTCTGGTAAGCTTGGTAAGCTAATTATCAAAGCTGGAGATTTTTTGTTATTGGCTACAGGCGATGATTTTAGAGGTAGAGCTAATATATCCCAAAACTTTCTGGTCATAAAAGGTGTAGAGCCTAAAAGAGTGATTACAGGCTGGCGTGAGGCTTTGGTGATATTTGGTTTTATTGCTGTTATTGTTTATTCTGTTTTTTCTGGGGATTCACTGTTTTCTGGGATGCTTATATTATTAGGTATCTTGGTATTAACTAAGAGTATATCTATCAATGAGATCAAAAATAGCTTCCCTACTGAAGTTTGGTTGATAGTGACTAGTTCATTATGTATCGCTACGAGTATGAATAATACTGGTTTAGCAGCTACTATTGCTGATTTTTCGCGTACATATTTAGCAGGACATTCTGCCATAGTTATATTTGTGGGAATTTTCATCACTACAATATTACTGACAGAATTTATAACCAATAATGCTGCCGCTGCATTGATGTTTCCAGTTGCATATAATCTAGCATTAGGTGTTGGTATCAATGTGTTTCCCGTGGTGCTTGGGGTGGCGTTTGCGGCGTCTGCAAGTTTCTTGACTCCTTATGGTTATCAAACTAATCTGATGGTAATGAATGCTGCAAACTATAAGTGGCGGGACTTTATCGTAACTGGGGTGCCAGTTTCAATAATATATGTAGTATCCTGCTGTGTTATGATACCTATAATTTATCCTTTATATTAATGGAGATATAAGTGAGCAAAAATATCGTTTGGCATGATACTAGTGTCTCAACTGATGAAAGAGCTAAGCATAAAAATCATAAAGCCTTAGTGCTTTGGTATACAGGGTTAAGTGGCTCTGGTAAGTCAACTATCGCAAATGCTGTTGATCGTATACTACATCAAAAAGGCTATCATACTTATATACTAGATGGTGATAACATTCGTCATGGACTTAATAGAGATCTGGGTTTTGATGAGACCAGTCGTATTGAAAATATTAGGCGCATTTCTGAGGTTGCGAAGCTTTTTGTAGATGCTGGGATTATAGTTAGTACAGCTTTTATTTCGCCATATATATCCGATAGAGAGCAAGCAAGAGAGCTTATTGGCAAGAATAACTTTGTTGAAATTTTTATAGATACCGAATTATCAGAATGTGAAAATAGGGATCCCAAAGGTTTGTACAAAAAAGCAAGAGCAGGTGCAATAGCAGATTTCACAGGCATAACATCACCATATCAAAAACCAATAAATCCAAAAATACATATTAAAACAGAAGCAAAATCTATAAAAGATTGTGCAGGGCAGATTTTTGACTATCTAATTTCAAATAATAAAATCTAAGGTATATGTAATGTATATAGATATTTTCAACGGTGATGCGGATGGGATATTATCACTTATTCAGCTACGCAAGGCATTGCCAGTAGCTAGTAATAGCCATACACTAATAACAGGGGTCAAAAGAGATATTTCTCTATGTAAAGATGTTTCTAATCAGGATGCTAACGATGCAGTTGTGATAGTGTTAGATATTTCGTATGATAAGAATTATCAAGATATAGAAAGGCTACTACACTATGTCAGTCAGATAACTTATTTTGATCATCATCAGGCTGATCAGCTAATCTCAAATTCAAGACTAAAAGCTCACATAGACACATCAGCAGATACTTGTACTGCGCTAATAGTCAGTAATAGTTTAGATAAAAAATATCATCTCTGGGCTATTGCAGCAGCTTATGGGGATAATCTACATCATATAGCAGACAATGAGGCAGATTTGCTTAAATTGAATAGTGAGCAAAAAGCTCAGCTAAAAGAGTTAGGTGTTTTAATTAACTATAATGGCTATGGTAGTACGATTGATGATTTGTATTATCATCCAGCTGACTTGTATCATGAGTTAATAAAGTATGAGACTCCATTTGATGTGATTGCTGATAAACACTCTTGCTTTTATAAATTGAAACAAGGTTATGAGGATGACAGTAAAAATCTAGATAATCTAGATATTGAGGATTTTAATAAGCTTAAGTTAGTTAAACTCCCTAATCAACCTTGGGCAAGAAGAGTCAGCGGGACTTTAGGCAATGATTTGGCAAATAAGTATCGCGATAAAGCTATCATAATTGCAACAACAAAAGATAGTGGTAATTATCTCATAAGTCTAAGAGCTCCAAAAAATAAACCATTTGGTGCGGCTGATATTTGCTCACAATTCGCCACCGGAGGTGGTAGAGAGGCAGCTGCTGGTGTTAATGATTTATTGAAAGGAGAGTTAGATATATTTGTGAATAAAGTTCAAAGGTATTATGGTTGAGGATTGGTTATGACAAAACAGTGGGCTGTAATAGGTGGAGGTGTAGCTGGCATAACAGCTATAGCTAAGCTTCTGGATGAGAATGTGGGTGGTAAAAATATTCATTGGATATGTTCAGATTTCTGTGTTGGTGATCTAGGGAAAAAATGGCGCAATGTTTCAGGTAATACTTCTGTAAAGAGGGTTAAAGACTTCTTACTGGCTTATGAGTCTTTTGATTTGAAAAAAAGACAAAGTGATTTTGATATTTTTAAAATGCCAGAAGATCAGACTTGTTATCTCAATGATATTGTAAAGCCTCTTGAATATTCAACAAAAGTATTGATAACTAAGGTAAATATATATAATCAGTTGGCTATAGATGTGAAATCTACTGACCAAAATGTAACTATAACATTAGATAATGGTCAAAAGATAACAAGCAATAAAGCAATAGTTGCAATTGGCGCTGAGCCGAAGAAAGCATTATATCAAGATGTACAAGAGATCGGTTTGGATATTGCTCTTGATCCAAGTAGATTATCTAAAGTGATATCGGCAGATGATACGGTAGCAGTTTTTGGATCGTCACATTCAGCTATTTTAATCCTTAAGTCGTTAGTTGAAAACAATGTCAAAAAGATTGTTAACTTTTATATTGAAGATATAAAGTATGCGCTTGATACTCCAGACGGGATTATAAATGATAATACTGGTTTAAAGGGTGTAGCCGCTGAATGGTCAAGAGAGTTTTTAGAGCAGAACTTATTGGCAAATTTGATTAGAGTGAAGTATGATGAACATAATCTTAAAAGATATTTACCAGTAGTCAATAAAGCTATTTACTCAATAGGTTTTGAAAGACGAAAACTTAAAATCAATAGAAATAATAATCGAGACTATAATAAAGAAACTGGTGAAATAGTTGAAAATGTCTATGGTTTTGGTATTGCTTATCCTAATTTAAAAAAAGATCTATCAGGTCAAGATGAGTACCAAGTAGGTGTTGGCAAATTTGTCAAGCATATTAATGATAGCTTCGATATTTGGAATAGCTAAGATGAGTAATAAGCTAAAACTGATTAAAGAACGCTGTAAAAGTAACCAATATGATCTAAAAGCTCTTATGAAACAGATAATAAGCTTGATTGATGATGATTTATTGAATTTGTGTCGTAATGATTCTGTTAAATATACTAGGACATCACTGTATAATGATTCTCTCATAGAGGTTTTATTACTGAGATGGCCTCTTGCATCAAGATCCTATATTCATGATCATAATCTTCAAGAATGTTATGTGAGCTTGATTCAAGGGAGGTTAACAAACGTTTTATATGGCTTTAATAGAGATGAATTTTTGGCACTATCTGAGTCAGAAGTTAAACGTGGTTACATTTATGAAGCAAAAGATACTGAGATACATAGTATACAAAATAGAGGATTAGAAACAGCATATTCTTTACATATATATAGCAAGCCTGTGAAAAAATGTAAGATATATTCAGAAAATGGAGAGTGTGAGATTAAAGAACTTTCTTATGATGAAATATTGTAAGAACCTTCCATTTTTGGAAATTACTTAACAGTTTTAAATATTTTCTGATTAATCATTAACTCGCGGTTGCCTAAAATTTTGCTTTATGAGAGATGAATAAACTGTATCATGATTTTTGACATACTCTTTTATAGCTATTCAATTTTTGAAAATATATAATTATATTTATTCTTATTTCATTTGCTAGGTCGAGGATGTTCAATAATAAAAGTATATTAATAACTGGTGGTACAGGTAGTTTTGGTAAAAAGTACACAGAGATATTATTGTCTGAATATAAACCTAAAAAAATAATCATCTTTAGTAGAGATGAACTAAAACAGTTTGAGATGTCTCAAGAGTTTAATGATCCTTGTATGCGATATTTTATTGGTGATGTTAGAGATGGTGAAAGGCTAAAAGAAGCTATGCACGGTGTTGATTATGTGATCCATGCAGCAGCTCAGAAGCAGGTTCCAGCAGCTGAGTATAATCCTATGGAATGTATCAAGACTAATGTACATGGCGCAGAGAATGTCATAAAGGCTGCATTATCAAATAATGTCGAAAAAGTCATAGCGCTATCTACTGACAAGGCCGCTAATCCAATTAATTTATATGGTGCTACAAAGCTAGCATCCGATAAGCTATTCGTTGCTGCAAATAATATGGTCGGATCAAGAAAGACAAGATTTGCCGTTGTCCGCTATGGTAATGTGCTTGGTAGTAGAGGTTCGGTTATACCTTTTTTTCAGAAGTTGATAGATGAAGGAGCTACTGAGCTACCTATTACACATGAGAAAATGACTCGTTTTTTAATTACATTAGAAGAGGGAGTTAGATTTGTACTCAAAAATTTTGAAAGAATGCAGGGCGGAGAGATTTTTGTACCTAAAATTCCATCTATGTATATGACAGAATTAGCAAAAGCAATGGCTCCAGATTTACCTCATAAAATTGTTGGTATAAGACCTGGAGAGAAACTTCATGAGATTATGTGTCCTTCTGATGACTCTCATTTAACATTGGAATTTGATGATCATTATGTGCTCTGTCCTACTATTCAATTTGCTCATAAGGCTGACTTTACGAAGAATAAGTTAGGAGAAGTTGGTAGTCCTGTAGAGCTCGGCTTTGAGTATAATTCTGGAAATAATACTGAGTGGTTAACACACGAGTCATTTTTGGAAATGATGGCGAGGATGTAATTATGGATTTTATCCCTTATGGAAGACAAAATATATCTGTAGATGATATTGAGGCTGTAGTAGATACTCTAAAATCAGATTTTTTAACGCAGGGGCCGTCGGTTGCTAATTTTGAAAAGTCTGTCGCAAGGTATTGTGGAGCTAAGCATGCTTTAGCTGTAGCAAATGCAACATGTGCTTTACACTTGGCATATTTGGCATTAGGTGTTGGTAAGGGAGATATTGTTTGGACATCGCCTAATACATTTTTGGCTACGGCTAATGCCGCTGTTATGTGTGGCGCTGATGTTGATTTTGTCGATATTTGCCCTAGAACTTATAATATGTCTGTTAAATGTTTGGAACACAAGTTAATTGAGGCAAAGAAGATTGGTAAACTACCCAAAGTAGTGGCTCCAGTACATTTTGCAGGACAATCATGTGATATGCAACAGATACACTTGTTGTCAAAGGAATATGGTTTTTCGATAGTTGAAGATGCAGCTCATGCTATTGGTGGTAGATACCTTGATAAGCCAATAGGATCTTGCCAATATTCTGATATTGCAATCTTTAGTTTTCATCCCGTTAAGATCGTGACTACTGCAGAAGGTGGTATGCTGATGACAAATTCTAGTGAGCTAGCAGCAAAGATAGGCTTGTTGAGAACTCATGGGATGACTAGAGATGAATCTCTAATGACAAAAGAGTCAGAGGGTCCTTGGTATTATCAAATGATAGATTTAGGCTACAACTATCGTATTACAGATATGCAATGTGCGCTTGGTCTATCACAAATGTCTAGGCTTGATGAGTTTGTTGCAAAGAGACATGCTGTATTAAGTATGTATGAGGAGATATTGTCGGATTGTTCAGAAGTCGTTTTGCCACATCAGTTTGACAAAAGCTATTCAGGATTGCATCTATATCCAATAGTTGTTCCAGCTAACAAGAGAAGAGTGGTGTTTGAATATCTTCGTAATAATGATATAGGAGTCAATGTCCATTATATACCTGTATATTCGCAGCCCTACTACCAAAAGATGGGATTCAAGAAAGGATACTGCCCTAATGCAGAAGCATATTATAATGGGGCAATAAGTTTGCCTATGTATCCAGATTTGACAGAGGAGCAGATTCAATGGGTTGCCAAAGTAGTAAAAGAGGCTTTGTGATCCTGTTATGAGATATGTGATATTTAATGATAATAAGATATCTAAGCTCTCTCTAGGAACTGTTCAATTTGGTCTTAACTATGGAGTTGCAAATCAAAAAGGGCAACCAACTCAAACAGAGGTCAATGATATCGTTGACTATGTTATCTCACAAGGAGTTAATTGTTTTGATACCGCTCAAGCGTATGGTACCTCTGAAGAGGTCTTAGGTAAAGCTCTGCATGGTAATAGCTTTATTGTGTCTAAAATTAAATCAGATGTTTTTATAGATAGCTTTGATGAAAGTATCCAAAATTCATTACAAAGATTAAATATACAGTCTTTGTTCGGTTTATTGCTTCATGATATGGATATTTTTTACAAAGATTATGCTTTGTTAGAAACAAAGATTAATCTTGCTAAAGCTAATGGCCATTTAAAATACTTTGGAGTATCTATATATTCCAAAGAAGATTTTGACATGGCTCTAAATAGCGATCTTGTTGATATTATACAGCTTCCTTTTAATATTTTTGATCAAAGAGCTATTGCAGAGAGCTGGTTTGAGAAATCTAAGCAAAAGAACAAACTAATATTTATTAGGAGTGTATTTTTGCAGGGGTTATTGCTTATGGATATTACAAAGGTTCCAAGTAAACTAAATGATGCAAAAAAGTATATAACTCAGCTAGATGCTTTATGTGAAAAATATAATATGACAAGGTTAGAGCTGTCTCTCGCATTTGTTGATCTTGTAGCACAAAGCTCAATTTTGTTGTTTGGTTGTGATTATATTAAGCAGGCTCAAGATAATATAAATCTATACAATAATTATAAATCGTTGGATGAAAGACAGATTCTAGAAATTATTGAAACATTTGGCAATGTTTCAGAAAAAATATATATGCCAACTAATTGGTAAGGAAGTAGATAATGATCAAAATAGGTATAGTAGGTTTTAGCTCTGGCAATGGTCATCCCTACTCATGGAGTGCTATATTTAATGGTTATGATAAGCACAAAATACATGATTGTGGATTTCCTGTGATTGCTGACTATCTTTCGAAGAGGTCTCTACCAGAGGAGTGTATATTTGGTGCTAAAGTTACACATATATGGACAGAAGATTACGACTTAAGTAAAAAGATTGCTACTGTATCATTGATTGACAATGTTTCACTGAATATTGAAGATCTTATTGGTTCGGTTGATGCCGTGTTGATTGCTCGAGATGATTGTTCTGAGTTGAGAGAAAATATATGTTACAAAGTGCTAGATGCAGGATTACCAGTCTTTATTGATAAACCTATAGCTTTATCATTATCTCAGCTTGAGAGACTTTATAGTAAGCAACGTTATGAGGGGCAGATATTTTCATGCTCTGCATTTAAATATTCAGCCCAGTTTAATATTTCTCAGGGAGTCACTGCTAAGCTTGGAGAAATCAGACTGATAAATTCGATTATTCCCAAATCATGGGATAAGTATGCAGTACATCTTATAGATCCAATTGTTCAAAGATATGCAAGCTCAGATAGTATAAATAGCGTATCTAAATTTGGAGATAAAACATCTGCTGTTGTTGGTGTTTCGGTAGTTTGGAATAGTGATTTAGTTACCAACTTCTTAACAATTGGAGATCTTTCATCACCTGCAAAAGTTGATATTATTGGAGAGAGTGGCAATGAAATGATCATATTAGACGATGCTTTTGGAGCATTCAAGTCATCTCTAGAAGTCTTCGTTTATAGAGTGAGAGCTGCTAGTTTTGTAGATGAGTATGAACATCATCAAAAGGTTGTTTCAATAATAGAAAAAGGGATGAAGTAAAATGCATGTATTAATAACGGGAGGTTCTGGAGTAATAGGGCAAGAGCTTGTAAAAGGATTTTTATCTAAGGGCTATGATGTCTCATTTACATCCACTTCTGAGGATAGTGCTGGCAAGGTTTTAGAAAGGTTTGTTGATCACAAAGATAAACTGCGCGCATTAATTGTTGAATTTAATCATGAGACAGATGTAGAAGAGTTTGTTAGAGAAAATGTTGGTAAATACACACATCTAATTAACAATGCTAGATCTTTGAAAAGCGTAGTTGTTGAAGAAAATGGATTTTCATCATCAAGCAACATCCATAAAGAATTATTTATGTCTGTAACATTGCCATACCTACTATCTTGTGGTTTCGTTGATACATTAAAGTCTATTGTTAATATATCATCTATGTATGGGGTAGTTGCCTTTAATAGAAACTTATATGAAGATGGATATAACTCCTCTCCAATACAATATAGTATAGCAAAAGCAGCTCAAATACATCTTACTAAGGAACTAGCTGTAAGATTTGCAGATAGAGGGGTAAGAGTTAATACGGTGTCATTTGGTGGTGTTGAAGGTAGAGTTAGCGATGAATTTAAAAAAAGATATGCTAAGTTATGTCCAGCAGGCGAGATGCTAAAGAAAGGTGAGCTTTTTGAACCTGTATGGTTTGTCTCAAGTAGTGTGTCGAAAAGTCTAACTGGACATAACTTGATAGTAGATGGGGGCTGGTCAGTATGGTAGCAAAGACAGTTGCGATTATACCTGCTAGAGGTGGATCAAAACGGATACCTAAAAAAAATATTATAGATTTTTTGGGTGAGCCAATGATATCTAAAACAATTCAAGCAGCTCTAAAAAGTGGCTGTTTTGACAAGGTTGTTGTATCAACAGATAGTCAAGAAATTGCAGATGTCGCAAAGAAGTATGGTGCAGAGGTTCCATTTTTAAGAAGCGAATATGCTGATGATATTTCTCCGGTAAGTGATGTGATAATAAATACTCTCAAACAACTAGAGTCACTGGGCTATAAATATGATAATGTGGTAAGTTTGATGCCGAACTGTCCACTTAGAGATGGTGATGATATCTTACAGATGTATAAGGTGTTTGAGAAAGAGGGTTATGACTTTTTGTTAAGTGCTTTTTCGTATGGATATACTAATCCATGGTGGGCTCATCTAAAATCTGGCAATGAATACAAACCTTTGTTCCCAGAGCAAATACAAAAAAGATCTCAAGACTTGGAAGAACTTTTGTGTCCTTCTGGAGCAGTATGGATAGCAGATGTTAAGAAGCTTTATGACTCTGGTAGTTTTTATGGTAAAGGCTATGCGTTTCATGAACTTTCTTATTTTAGTGCGGTTGATATTGATGATTTTGACGACTTAGCATTAGCCAAAGCATTTTATTTAGTAAGGAAAGGTTCTGGTGAATGTTCTAATTAGAGCTGACTCTTCATCAAGTATTGGTACAGGGCATATCATGAGAGATCTTGTACTAGCGTCGCAGTTTGAAAATGTAACTTTTGTGACAAGAGATTTATCCGGGAATATTAACTTCAAGATCAAGGAAGCTGGTTATAACCTTGAAATAGTTAAAGATAATACATTACCTGAGTTATCAAGAGTTGTTGATATATGTAGTCCGGATTTAGTTATAATTGATAACTATGATATTAATTATAATTTTGAAAGAGCCCTTAAAGATAAATATCCAAACATTCAGCTTATGGTGTTTGATGATGTTTATCAAAAGCATTATTGTGATATTTTGATAAATCATAATGTTAGTGCTGATAAAACAAGATATAAAGGGTTAGTACCAGAGCGATGTGAACTTCGTTGCGGATCGAAATATACACTAATAAGGCGAGAGTTTTATGAGTATCGAGAAAAGCCTAAACAAAAAAATAAAGTTCCTCATGTGTTTTTGGCAATGGGGGGAGCTGATCATAGTAATATAAATATCCCAATCCTTGAGGTTATTCGAGAAATTGGTGGTATACATGTAAATGTCTTGACGACTACGACAAATAGAAATTTGGAGCAACTAAAAGAGTTTTGTTTAGATAAGTCTTGGATAACAATACATATTAATTCTATTGAAGTCGCAAAGCTAATGCATGAAAGCGATTTTGCTATTGTATCGCCAAGTGTCACGCTAAATGAAGTATTGTTTATGAGGTTACCATTTACTGGGATAATGACTGCCGATAATCAACTTGATATGTATGATTATTTAGAAAAAAAAGGTTATTTGTTATTAGAAAAAATGGACCAAAGACTTTTAAAGATAAATGTCTTGAAGCTAATGCAAGATATTAAGAATTAAATATCAGGGAGAGTTAGATGAGAATTTTAGTTTTAGGTGGTACCAAATTTGTAGGCCTTGAGTTCTTAAAAAATATAGATAAATCAATAAATGAAGTCTATGTGATTTCAAGACGAGCTGTTGATGTTGAGGGTGTAAAATCAATAGCTCTAGAGCGAGATGATAGGAAAGAGTTAGAGAGAGCGATTATCTCCGTAAATCCAGATGTTATATTAGATATGATTTGTTATAACCAAAGGCAGGCGAACGATATCATAAATATAAGTTCTAAGCTTAGAAATTTAAATCATTATATTATGATTTCTACATTCTTCATATATAACTACTCTGATGTATATGAAGGTTTTGAAATAATTAATGAAGAACTTATAAGAGATAGTTATACAAAGAATAAATATTTAGCTGAAAAGGCTATCTATAACAGCTCTTTATTTGATAAGGCTACTATTATAAGACCACCGTTTATAATCGCATATGATGATTACAGTCAGAGATTTCAATTCTTGATAGAGTCAATAAGGTCAAATACTATTGTTATAGATGAATTTAGAAATTCATTTATTTCTAAAAATGAAATGGCTAAGGCTTTACTTAAACTAATCTGTGAGTCGCCTTTAGGCTTTTTAGACTTAGCAAATAAAGGTTGTGTTTCTTTGAAAGATATAGTTGATATTGTATCAAATGTTCTTAATCAAGAGTTTGATAAGTTGACTTATGGTAAAAGAGAAGTTTATCAGTTAGATAGAAGTATTTGTCTGGACTCAAAGCATTTAAATCTATTTGATTTGAAAGATATTAGAGATGTTTTAGTCGAAGAAATCGGTAGTTTAAAATGAAAATTATAGTTTTTTCGGATATTCATGGCAATATATATGCCTTAGAAGAAGCTCTAAAGTTGATGAGATTACATAATCCAGATGCATATTTATTTTTGGGCGATATAGCAGGATATTACTATTATCAAAATGAATGTGTTGATTTGTTGCTTGGACTTAAAAATTTGATATCAATAAAAGGAAATCATGATTTATACTTTTTAAATGCATATTCATCTAAAAATTTTAAATTGCTAGATGAAAAGTATGGTAAGTCATATTCTATGTTAGGTGAGAGTATATCACATAGTACATTAGAATTTTTGAAGAATATGCAAGAGTTTGAGAAGAATAATTTATTTGAGGCCTATCACGGCTCACCTAAGGATTATTTTAATGGGTATATTTATCCAGATAATGAATCAAAAAGTTTTTTAGAAACTGTAAGTGCTAACTACCTATTTTTAGGTAATACGCATTATGACATGAGAAAGCAGTATGCTAAAATGAAAGTTATAAACCCTGGATCAATAGGTCAACCTAGAAATAGCAAAAAGCCTAGTTTTTGTGTAGTAGATTTTAACAATAGCACAGAAGAGATGGTTTATTTTAGTTATGATAAATCTAAATTACTTGATGATATTAGAAGATACGATCCAGATAAGAATTATTTAACAAGAGTTTTGATGAGAGATGAGTAAGAAGATTTTGGTAACCTCTGCTGGGGGTGATATTGGTATGAATATCATCAATATACTACTTAAGCAAAAAGTCTTTAATTGTGAAATTTTTGCGGTAGATATTAAAGATATTATTTTTAGTCAAAGCCAAGTAGATTTTTTTTCTAAGGTTCCTAGAACAAGTGATGACAGCTATACTGATATTATTAACAAAATAATATTTGATAATAATATTGACTTAATCATACCGGCATCAGAGTATGATATTAACTTTTTTAATTCAAACAGAGAATTATATAAAGAAAAAGTAAATATATTAATTAATAATACGACAATTATTAAGAACTTTTTGGACAAGAAGATTACATCTGAGTTTTTGACTGATATTAATATTCCCGTACCTAAAACATGGAGTTTGAAGGATTATAATATTTTTGAGGGGTATGATATTATCGTCAAGGCTGCAAGATCAACAGTTACAAAAAAAATTCTTAAAATTGAAAGTCAAGAACAGCTTGATCAATTAAGAGAAGGGATAGATGATTTAAGCCAATATATAGTCCAAGAATATATTGGAAGTATAGATCAAGAGTTAACAACTGCAGTCTATAGAGATGATAATATTTTTGCGGTTATTTCTTTTAAAAGAAGACTGATAGGAGGAATGACAGGTTATGCTGAGATATACAAGTCCGACCGTCTAGAAAGTTATGCAAAAAAAATTGCAGAAGAAACTAACCTAAAAGGAAGTATAAACATACAAAGTAGGAAGTATGACAACGACTACTTCATTTTTGAAATAAACCCAAGAATATCTAGTACAGTATATATACGAGATCATTTTGATTTTAATGATTTGATTTGGTGGTGCTGTAGTCTACTTAATATAAACTATAAAAAATGTCGCGCAGTCAAAGATAGTGGAATAGCTGTATTGGGTTATGTGTATAACTTTTATGATAAAGAAGCTTAAGAGAGTTGTAAAATGAAAATCGGTAATTTTGACATAAGTAAAGATGGTGTGTATATCATAGCAGAGCTGAGTGCAAATCATAATGGTAGCATAAAAAATGCTCTAGATACTATTAATGCAGCTAAAGAAATAGGTGCAAATGCAATTAAGCTACAGACGTATACCGCTGATACGATAACTTTGAATTGCAAGAAAGAAGATTTCTTGATTGCTGGTGAAACTCTCTGGGATGGTAGATATTTACATGATCTTTATCAAGAAGCTTATACTCCATGGGAATGGCATAAAGAGCTATTTAGTTATGCTAGAGAGATTGGGATTGATATTTTTTCTTCACCTTTTAATAAAACTGCGGTTGATTTTCTAGAGCAATTTAATCCTAGTGCATATAAGATCGCGTCATTTGAAATAACAGACTATGAACTTATTAGATATACAGCTTCAAAAGGTAAGCCTATCATAATTTCAACTGGCATTGCGACTATTGATGAAATTCAAGATGCTGTGAATATTTGTAGAGAAGTTGGTAATCACGATATTATACTGCTTAAGTGTACTAGTGCGTACCCTGCAAAGCTAGAAGACGCGAATTTGGCAATGATTCCAAGTTTAGCTGATACATTTGGTGTTGTTTCTGGATTTTCAGATCATACATTAGGCATCACAGCGCCGGTTGTTGCTACTACTTTGGGAGCTAAGGTAATTGAGAAACACTTTATACTTGATAAGTCTATAGGAGGTGCTGATGCGGAATTTTCTCTAGACAGAAAAGAGTTTTCTGAGATGATAAATGCTGTAAGAGATGCTGAGAAGTTACTCGGAAGAGTTGACTACTCTTTAACAGAAAAAAGGAAAAAAAGTAGGCAGTTTGCTAGAAGTCTTTATGTTGCACAAGATATAAAGAAAGGAGATGTCTTTACCGAAGACAATATCCGCAGCGTTAGGCCAGGTATGGGTATGCATCCTAAATATTTAAAAGATATTTTAGGCAAAGTAGCTGAGAAGGATTATGAGTTCGGCGATAGATTTGATGGTTAGTAGTGGCTTAGGTAATTAGTGTAAATGGAGTCTGATATTTTGAATTCTAGATTAATGTATTTTATAAAGTCTGCTTTTATAGGCATTATTGTGGTAGTATATTGGCTTTTTATATTTATGTACGTCAAGAGTATCAAGTTTCTCAAAAACAATAAATTAACTATTTATATCAGATTTACTATATTACCATTTATAAGTCTTATGTTTACTAGACTCATACATTTAGTTATTCCATATATATACTATAAATCTAAAGACTTTTTGTTTAAAGTATTGCGAGTAATCCTTAAGCTTACTGGTATATATGGTTTAGTTAAAGGTATAAAGAAAAGAGCAAAAAAATAGTTCCATGAGTGATTTCCTGTGTGTTATATTCGCGACTAAATACTAGGTGTATTAATGAAAAAAATAAATGTATTGATAAACTGTAAATGGATATTAATAGACATTAAAAGATTAATAGAGCGCTTAAGAGAAAATCAGGCAATAGGTACTATATATATAGTGCTTACTTATGAGAATGTGATTTTTAATAAAGATATTATGATTCATAACAACGCTGTTAATCTTGATAAGTGTAAAGAGCGGTTTCCTAATTGTGAATTTATAGTATACAGAAATGCTTATGTAATTGATTCTCTTATTGTTAGCTTTATCTCAAGATTAGATAGTGCTATGGGTTTTTTATCAACGGTACCTGTTAAAGAATTTTATGATTTTGATATTGATAACTTAAATAATATAGATAGTGTAGGAGCATTTGCCTCTAATAATAGGTATCCAGATGGTTTTAAATTTACTACACAAGCGGTAGAGCAGGGTCTTGATATATATGGTTATTTTACAAATCTTTTCAAAGATAATGACATAAGTATTGTGTATAACGTCTCACAAAACCATTATTTGTCTGATTATATGCTTGAGAAAGCTGCTATAGACTCTGATTGTGTTTCGAGAGTCATACATAGGCGAGATTTAGGGTTTTCTGATACTAATATGAGGCGATTTTGTTTGATTGACTCTAAAAATAAAACAATTCTTAAGTCTTTAAATTCTTTTAAAGAAAATAATGCTGAAAATATAAGTATGTATAGGGACGCTGGACAAATTAGTGAAAAGCGAAAGCCTCTTCAAGAAATGTTTTCTGTCATGACATCATATCAACTATACAGAGTAGTAAAATTCGAGTTGTATAAAAGATTGTATTTTTTCCCATTTTATCTCAAGGGGCTTAAGGCTTTTTATGACAAACTTTGTACCACTCCTTGTAGTTCAGATAAATATGTTTTGTTTCCTCTTCATTTTGAGCCTGAAAGCACTATCTCTCCGAGTGATGGTATTAATGCTTTACAATTATATAATCTTAAAATACTTAGATCTGTACTGCCGGAAGGTTGGAAAATATATGTAAAAGAGCATCCTACTCAATTTAATGAGAAAGCATATACTATGGAAGAGTATGTTGAGGCTTTACCGCAGTATAAGAATAAAAGATTCTACAAATATATTAGTGAGATTAATGATGTGTATTTGATCAGAACGGAGTTCAATCAGAAAGCGCTTATAGAGGGCTCGCAAATTGTAACATCTAATTCGGGAAGTGTTTTCATGGAGGCATCTTCTTGTAACAAGCCATGTCTTGCATTTGGCAAAAATGCATTTGCATCTATGTTTTCTAATGTTTGGACTGTGCATAATATCAATGACTGTAAAAAAGCTATACAAGAAGTAATTAATAGCACAGAGATAAAGACTGACTATATAGAAGTATTGAATAATTATTCTATGCAAAGTCCTAAAACAGACTGTCCTTCAGAGCCTATTACTCACTTGCTTAAAGAATTGATAGATTAAGTTAAATGTTACATAAATGAATTTTGCAAAAAATAAGATTGTACGACTGGGAAGTTTACGACATATGACTTCTAGTTTATTTAACTATATAATATGATATGCGGTTTAAAATTGTTTCTAACTTATAAACTAGGACGTTAAATGGAGTCAGAAAAAAGGTTCTTATCTTTAATAATGGTTTATGATCAAAATAAATATCATTTACTGAAGAAAAGTCTACAAAGTGTATGTGAGCAAAGTGCTAGCGATAGAGTCAGCGTGTTGATAGTAGATACTAGTGGTGATTTGGATTTAAATGATAAGTTATTTACCGATCTACTATCTTTAGAATTTAATAGTATGAAAAAGCTAGCTTTTTCATACTATGATGCATTGAATGCGGGTGTTTCGATAATTTCTACAGAATGGGTTTGTTTTTTACAGTTGGGGGATGTATACGCTTCTAAGAATGTTATTGAAGAGGCTATTTCTATAGTTAAAGATAATACTGCTGATGTATATTATGGAAATTCATTAAGATTAACTAACACAGTATTAGGCACATGTAGAACTGAAATTGCTGAATCAGTAGAAACTATTGCTAAAAAACAACCATTTCTCTTGGAGTCGTGTATTTTTAAGTCAAATATTTTGAAAGCCTATATGTTTAATACTTTCTACGAATACGCGGCAGAGTACGACTTACTTATAAGGTTATTTAAAGGTGAAGTATCTTTTTTTTATTTACCGTTAGTTATTTCAGAAAGTAGTGATTCGAAATCTTTTAATGAAAGATTTGAAAGGCTTTTTATTATTTCTAAATATTTTGGTGATGATTTAGTTAAGAGTAGTTATTTTAAGCCATATATTCGTCTTAGAGAAGATGAGAATAGCAAGTTGATTCCTTTAAATGAGAGTATTAGAAGTCTTGAAAATCTTATTGAGAAACAGAAATCTGTTCTTAATGCAAGGCAGAGCGAGTTCAATCAAATTAAAACTACAATGATCTATAAGCTAGCTAAGAGAATTGATAATATGTTATCTATTGTTTTTAGGAGCCATAAATGAAAAAAATATCGGTAATAACAGTTGTTTATAATGGACAAAACGTTATTGAACGAACTATTAACAGTGTTGTATCTCAGACTTATAGAGAAAATATAGAATATATAATTATTGATGGTGCCTCGAAAGATAATACTTTAAATATAGTCAAAAAATATGAACAAGATATAGACATAATAGTAAGTGAACCTGATAGTGGTATTTATGATGCAATGAATAAAGGTATTGGTTTAGCATCTGGTGAATGGATATCTTTTATGAATGCCGATGATATGTTTGCTGACAATCATGTGCTCGAGAGAGTTATGAGTATCGTAGATGGTAGTGAAGATGTTATTTGTGGTAGAACTGACTATATATCTGAATCTGATGAGTTTATGTATAAGGATAGTTTAAGACCTGTAGATACAATATTTGATAGAATGCCATTTTGTCCTCAGTCATCATTAGTGAGCTCTGAATTATTAAAAGGTTTAAAACTTGATACGAGTTTTAGAATCGTAGCTGATTATAATTTTTTCATGAAAATATATCTAAGTGGAGCTAAGTTTAGATATGTAGATTTGACAGTAGCAGTTTTTAGATGGGGAGGATTAAGTACCACTAGTGTATTTACAGCCGCAATTGAAACAATTTATGCTATATTGAAAAATACATCTTCAGAAACCGCAAAAAAAAGTTCAATTTATAAGGATTTAAGATTTTTGGGTATAGATGAGTCTGAATTAGTTCTCCTAGATCAGGCTAATAAAAAATTTATAAGTAAAACACAGGAATTAGAAAATCTAAATAATAGAATTAATATGTTAAATAGTGAAATTGAGAGGTTTTATTCTGCTAAAGTATTTAAGTTTGTAAGAGTTATCACCTCACCATTTAGTAAGGTTGCAAAGATGTTTGGTAAATAGAAGTTTTTACAATATAAGTTATCTAGTATATTTTTGTATTGATACGCAAAAGTCTCTATAGTATAGATGCCCTGAATCTGAAAGAAATTGTAATTACGATACGAAGTTTGTATTATTAATGTGAGATTGTGCAAATCTGAAATTATGAGATTTGAAGTGTATTTAAATTAAAATTGATAGTGTTTTAAATGGTTGTTAAAAATAAAAAGCTAGGTATATTTGCAAGAATCCTCAGAAAACTTAAACCTCCTAAAAAAGGTCTTATTGAAAGAAGTATTTTACACGGAAAAAAAGAGTTTTGTGCGACAAAAGAAACTATATTTATAGCTTCTTACGAATCATCACTAACAGCAGAGTCATTTTTGAATTTGAATCTAAGCGAGTTTCTAAGTGAAAAGTATAATGTGATACATTATGTAGCACAAAAATCTCAGAGCTATAAAGAATACTTAGATAGGTGTTTCTTATTAGTTGAAGCAGATGAGTATCAAGGTGATATGCTTCATATAGGTACTGTTATTGATTACCTTAATAAACAATATGGTATAAAAATAGCTATATATAATTCTCTTGAAGTCTTGCCTGTTTTGGAGTCTGCTAATTATGTTGGAGTTGCAACATTATTTATGTTTCAAGATCATACATTAGACAAAAATGATTGTTTAAATAAAGAATTGTTTGATCTCATGCTTTTTGCTGATGGCATAGTGTTTCCATCAAAAGCTACGCAGGATAGTTATTTGAAACAACTTATGAAGTTTACTCTAACCGAAGAAGCTCCTAAAAATATGATAGTTAAAGAATTACCAGGGTGTTTATTAAAGGATATCTTATATTTTAATTTAAATACTGTAGATAATGATAAAAGTATCAGTAATCAGGCTAAAGATTATTTAAATTTTTTAAATGAGCAAATTAATTTTTTCCATAAACATAATTGTGAAAATAGACTAATAGTGCATGCCATAAAAGATTCAAATGCTATGAACTTTGATTATATGGGCAATCAATTTAATACCGAAGAAGAGGCAATATATAAGCATGTAATGTTATATCGTAAGAATATTGCCTATTTAGGTGCTGTAAATCCTAGACCAGGATTTTCTAATTTAAAATGGCAAATAGAGAATGAAAATGATTCTTTTGTTCCTATATATGACGCTCTTAAGAAAGGTGGATTAGCGACCCATGCATGTTATGTAATATCAAGTGATGCGAAGTATGAAGCTATAACTTTTAGAGGAAGAATTGCGGTGCATCTACATTTGTACTATGTTGATTTATCTGATGAGTTTGCTTCATATTTCAAAAATCTCCCTGCAGGATATGATTTATATATTACAACAGTATCTAAAGACAGCGGGGATTATATTAAGCAAAAATTTTCTAATTGTGGTGCTGCAAAAATTGAAATATGTGTGGTAGATAATATTGGAAGAGATGTTGGTCCTATGATATTTAATCTTAGAGAGAAATTATATAGTGGCAATTATGAAGTTATAGGACATTTTCATACAAAAAAATCTTTAGGAAACGATAAAGTCGTAGGGGATGAGTGGCGAAAATACTTACTTGATAACCTAATAGGTAGTCATGTAAATATGATTTTGAATTTGTTTAATGATAAGGAAATGGGCTTAATTTTTACTGATGATAATACATTTGTTGATATTGGTAAAAATAAGGCTTATATTGATAGCCTTTGTAAAATATTGGAACTTGGAAATATAGAGCAAACTCCAGTATTTCCTGTAGGAAATATGTTTTGGGCAAGAACAGAAGCAATTAGAGACTTTTTTGAGCTTAATAAAGAAGGTATTTTGCAAAGAGAACCGTTGCCTGTGGATGGTAGCTATCTACATGCATTAGAAAGGCTTACACCTTATCTTGTCGAGAAAAATGGCTATAAATATACTACTATTTATACACTAGGAACAAGTCATAGAAGTGAGAATAAGCTTGGCTCTTAGATTGATTGTGAATTATTTAATAAAGATATTTGTTTATAATGATGGGAAATGAAAATGTATAAAGCAAAAAACATATTAGTAACAGGAGCAGCAGGTTTTATAGGTAGCAATTATGTGCGTATGATGTTATCAAGATATGATGATGTGAAAATAGTATCTTATGACAAGCTTACTTATGCAGGTAGTTTAGATAATCTAAAAGATCTAGAAAATGAACATAATC
>NZ_VXKP01000008.1:0-13493 GCF_008711455.1 Francisella sp. XLW-1
AAATGTAAACATCTGGAAATCTGTAGCAAGTGAAATACCAGATAATAAGCTTTATTCGCGTATCTTTATTCCAAGTGGATCCTTTGGGTTGATAACTGATTCTAATGAAATATCGAAAACTTTAAAATCATTTTATAATCATTTAGATGATAACGGTATTCTTGTTTTTGAAGTAGAAACAAAAAATGCAGTGCCAGAACTTGGTGTATGGCGTGGCTCTAAGTGGCTGCGTCCAGATGGCAAAATGATCCTGCTATCTTCTTGTGCTTCGATTGATGGTGATATCTGCTCTTCTGTAGCCAAGTATGAGCTGATTGATAAAAATAAAGTGATTCAGACTGAAATTGAAGAATATAAAATTAAAATATATGAGACGGGAAAATTACTAGAATTGCTAAAGAGCATAGGGTTTCGTGATGTTAAAACACTAAAGGCTTTTGATCGTTCAAATAGCCCTACTGATAGCGACGAGAGTGTTGTCTATGAATGCAAAAAATAAAAATCATTACCAAAAACTTTTGAAAGACGAGCAAATTTATATCTCTGAATTTGCTGATATATGGTGTGTAATAAGCTTAGTAAAAGCGTAAAGCGATTAATCTCTCTGTACACAATAAAAAATATTGACAAAAATTGCTATAATCCTTTTTTATCAGGATTCAAGCCGAAGGTCTACCTTTCTATGCCATAATTTCTAACACGATTTTTAGATTTAAGTATTGAAAACTCTTTTTGATGGTTAATAGCTAGATTTTTAATATCTTTATAAGCATCCAATCTTCTGATTTCATTAGGAAACTGTTTTTCTTTTTCTAAAAATCTAAGTAATTGTTTATTAAATCGCTTCTGAGCATCAGGTAAAGCTTTTTTAGCAAAAGTTATTTGCTGCTGTTTATCTTCAGAGAGTCTATTAAAAATAATATTTCCTGTCTTAGCACGCTTGCTAAGAAGTATAACTCTTTTATTCATCTGATCTAATCGCTCTAAATATGATTTAGCCTTGTCATATGTACCATATTCTAAATTAGATTTTATTTGATATTTGTCACTAATACCTAAATTCTGCTTAACCCTTTCAAAGAAGTTGGCCTTCACCTCCGGAACTTGCTCCCTGACGCCAAATTGAAATATTAGTACCTAGTTTTGGTCTGTGGTTGTTATTTCATTCAGTTTTTTAACTTATTTTCATAATTTTGAGTCAAAATTTACTTTCTCAGTACCTACTCAGGTGGTTATAGGAACTCAAATTTTTCAAATCTAAATATCTATCAATCCCTTTACTGTCAATACTTTTGATAATTCAAAGATCCAGTTTGGCGTCAGGGAGCAAGTTCCGGAGGTGAAGGCCAAATAGTATAGATTTATCATACCTTCATTTGGTTGGAGTAGGATAGGTGTATCTATTGAAAATAAACTATAAATTCGATTACAAAAACTGATATCTATTAATTAAAATATCTCTATTATCGTGAATTAATTGTTACATTTATCTCTAAAATTAACCTGATTGCATGATAATATAAAAAAGTCGGTTAAATAGCAGACTTACTGAGAATAGCTAAATTACTAATTGTAGATTTAAATCCATCTATAAGTGATTGCAAACTTAGATGTTTCTTGGCTTTGAACATTAAATACAAAATATTTTAATATTTGTATGTAATTATCTAATAATGTGGAATGATTTAGTAGATATTAATGAAAATTAGTGCGAAAGAGTTAAAAACTAGACATTGATTTTAATGGCTTTGAAGGCTCACTGAGAATAGCTGTAAACATGTAATTTATTTAGCATTTATAATCATTTCACCAGGCATTGTAATACTAATCTGCCCACCGAAAACACACATAGCACATGCGTTTTTTAATAGTGCTGGTTGACTATTTACTTTTGTTTTTATCGCAGGAGGAGTCCAAGGAGCCGGAGTAATTGGAGTGCAAGGACAAGGAGTTGGAACAAACGGCTTACCCATCCCCACGGGGTTTGATGGACTATTACATACTCCAAATGGTTTAATATTTGCCATTGGTATATGATCATTTATAGTAGCAGCAAGCTGTCCTTGACCTTTAACAAATGTAGGACCTTTAGGTAATGCAGTTAATGGAGTTGGTGCAGCTCCAAATGAACATTTAAGAAAGGCATTACTTACAACAAAATTACTCATAGTGATCTCCTCCTAGCAAGCATTTTTTATTTAATAACTCAGGCATTAGCGAATAGCTATTATCTAAATCACCCATCAGGCATTCATAATAGGCAATACTTTTTAGCTTATCTTTTAAACTAGATATTTGCTCTACTTTAATATTATCAAAACTAAAATCTGAAACTTTGTTAGCAGCTTGTTCTGCGTTTTCAACAAGTTCAGCATATACAAGATATTTTTTTTCTTTTTCAGATAAAAGCTTACTGATTTTTTTCTTAGTTAAGAAGTTGATTTTTGCATTATTAAGCTGCTCTTTAAGCTTATCAATTTTTGCTAATAACTTCTTAGGAGCATCCTGTTGCTTGACATCTTTAATCTTTTTTATCTGCTCTGCTTGGCTCTGAGCAGAGTTATAAACTTGCTGTTGAACTCCCTGAACAGCTTCTTTTAACGTAGTACCTTGTGTACTATTTTGATTAGATAAAACGCTATCTAACTGTGTTAAAAAATTAAACTGGCGCATATTTTTCATTGGAATTATTGCTTCTAAACCAGGGTAAGCAGCCATAATCATACGATCTTGATCAATTTTTCTTATTAAGCTTGTAATATCATTCATCTTAATATCCCCTTATAAACTGGCTAAAACTTTACTTAGTTCTGTTAAGCAAGCTTTTTTATCTCCTCCAAGATTAAGCTTATTTAATTGCTGACTTAATTCATCTAGCTTTTGTCCAGAACCAAATAAAGGATTCTGCTTTTTACAGTTCTCTTCTAACTCGCTAATATACTTAAAATCTATTTTATCTTTCCTAGCGGCACTACTCTTAAGCGTATCTTCAATATTTTTGATAAATTTAATATCATCTGCCGAGGGATTCTTTTTTTGTAAAATATTATTTAAATTTTCAAGTTTAAACATATCCTGCTCAGTTTTATCCTTAATATTACCGCATAAATCCTTTTCACAGCATTTGATATATAAATTAGAAATTTCAATCACTAATTTATCACAGCTTTCATGCATATCTTCTGTTAAAAACTTCTCTCTAATTTTAATAAGCAAGTTCTCAATAGTTGTAACATTCTCCTCTAGACCACAAGTGCTAAAACCATCACCGTACAATACATTTAGCTCAATCCATTGCGAATATATTTTTTCGTAACTTTTATTATGATCGGCCATAAAATAGCGCTGGTATAAAGTTTTATATGCAAGCTTTTTATTTAAAAAATCACAGCTATTTTTTGCTTCAAAATCTAATAAATAATTATCAATATTAAATGTTTTAAAATCTTTGAACTCAACCTGCTTAAATTTAGTTATCGCAATTATAATCTGATTAAATTTTTCATAGAGATCTTTGTTTTGATCATCTTTATCTTTAATATTATTAGGTGAGCTTAGTTTATAAAAAGCTTGCTCTTCTTGTTTTGCTTTCTTAATATCCTTTAACTTTGTATTTGATAACCAAGCATTTTTTTGTAAAGTAAACTTATTAATATTAGTTACTCCTCCTAAAAGCCTCTCAAAACTCAAATCATAATAAGTAGACAACATTAATATATTCAGCTTTAATTTAAAAAGAGCAGCAAAATTAGAATTATTCTTAAATTTGATAACTAAAGCATCATCAACATAGTTATTTATCTTTTTATCAACTGCTAATTTTGACTCTAAAGTTTCAATAATTGGATTCCATATATAGTTATTATTAGAGGTTAGCGCTTTAAGTTTTAACTCTGCTAATGTAAATAGAACTGCTCTAAAGCTCGTTACACCTTGAGGATCTAAGATATTTGTACTTAATTCTTGATATTTAATATATCCAAACGCATTATCTAAAGCCTTAAGAATTGAACTATATGAATCATTACCTAACTCATCAATATAATCTTTAAGAATAACTAATTCATCTTGTGGAATTATTGATAAATCAGGTGGTTGAATAGCCAAGGTATGCAATGTCCCAAAACTATAATTAAAAACAGCATCATTAGCCTGTTCTAGCAATAAAGAAATTTGACCAGAATTAGCTGTATTTTCAATCTCATTAGCTAATTTAGCCAAAATAGGGTTTAGTGTATCACCCAACATTTCTGAAGCTTGGGTAAAGAAACTTTCTAACTCTGAAATTATATCTTGCTGTAACTTAGAATTTATTTCATCTTCATCAATTTTCTGACTATAGTCTTTAATTAAGTCCAAAAGTGATACATTAGTATTGTAATACTCTAGAAGTCTATTTTTCTCGGCACATATATTCTCAATATTACCAAACTCTATATCTAATTGACTATGACTAATTAAACTAGATAGTTTATCCAAACAGCTAAAGAGACGATAATCCTTAATTTCTTGTTTTAGCAAATAAATAGCCTGCTTAGCTAGATCTTGTACTTTGACATTTTGATTCGATACTATTTTAGACTTATCATTTAATTTTTTAACATTTTCCTTTAAACCATAGTAATCATAATCTTTTAAGCCTGAATATAATTGTGATAATGTAGTTATACTTTCATAAGTAGCCGCTTGTTCAACTAAACTATATTCAGCTTTAAGGATATCAAAAGCAATCTGCGCATGTTCATTTATAATAAGATAATCTAACACGCACTCTTTTAGTGCTAATGATAGAACTTTATCTTGACTACTCACAGCAGCAATATTCTTCTTTAGAGCCTTATCAAACTCTTCAAAGAAAGTTATATTTTCAGATATCTGAGAGAATAGTTTATTTTTCATATAAATTAACTAACAAACCATATCCCAAAATAAGCGACCAGTGGAAAACATACACTCGCAATAAATAAACTCTTAAGAATCCTAGATTTATACTTCTTTTTGAATTTATTATTAACTCCTTCAAAAGTTTCAAAACTAAGACCATGTATGTCTTGATCTGGTAAAACCACACTGAGCTTATTTTTATATTTATCAATTTCAGCCTGCACACCAAGATAGCAGCCTTTAAATCCTAACGCTAAGATCAAATATAAAACTTGGGCAACCTCTTTTGGAAATACAGGATTATCTAGAATACTATCTGCAATTTCAAAGAAATAATCTCCCCCATCATTTCTTTGATAAACCTCTTCTTGGAGCAAATGCCAGTTTGGATTACTCTTTGTCATATTTAGATTTACCTGATTCATCATTTCATCACAGTAAGTATAAATAGCAAAAGCTATATAGAAGCTCGCTCTTTCACCATGCTCTTGATAAACCGTATCACGAATATTACTAGTTTTGATAATAACTTCATCACGAAATGCTACAACATCCTGCATTTCAACATTTGCATCATAGTTATCTATAAAAGAATTTATAGTAACAAAAACATCTATAATATCTTGGTACATAAACATTCCCTATTTAACTTTTACTTTTAAATTTATCTGAATACCTATCCTTCTAGAAAGATGATTGGTAAGGAACTTTTGTACTAAGTCAGCATAAAAAATAAACTCTGACTTTGACAAATCTGTTCTAATATAAACTGCATAACTAAATTGTCCATCTGATTCAATACTGATCAAATTTTTATCAATAAAATCAACAGCATAAATATCATGATTAGTTATGAGCGACACTAAGGTATTAAATAAATCCACATCTAAACCTGTAGTGTTTATAACATTTAAAACTTTTAAGATATTTTCTGCTCTTTCTAAGAGCTGGTTCCTTTTAAAGCCATAACTATAAATAATATTAAATTTTAAACTTCCAATACTGCGACTAAGAGGTAAAAAAGTATAGTTTTTTTTCTCAATATCAGCAGAAGCTATTTGTGTCCATTGCGCATTAATAACAATCTCATTAGCTTCCTCTGAAAGGTCTTCTAAAGATGGTTTAAGAAAAGCTACTCGCATATGCCCTGAAGGTTCAAACATCAGATTATAACTCTTAGCAGAGCTTAAATTTAAATAGCTATGATACGCCTTATCATCATTGTACTGTACTTCATATAGCTTTGTTGGAACATATTCATTCGGGCCATCTAGGTGTTTTATTGCATAGCTTTCTTGAGAATAATCACAGCTAATTTTCATAGCATAATCTTCAAATAAGTTAAAAACTGGCAAAAGATTAGTCTTAATACTTTTACCTGATAATGGCTTCACTATATTATTAGACTTTGGAACCTCTATTTCTAATAGAATCTTAGAAAAAAGATAATCTTCAGGTAAACTTTCAAACTCAACATAAAAATTACTAAATACTGCTTGAGTTAAAGATCTCAATATAGCTTCTTGAGTCACCTCTAAATTTAACTTAATATCAAAATTTAAAGCTACATTTATAGATAATGGCTTCTCTAATTGACTAGAGTATAGTGTCATCTTCGCCGTTTCATATTGGCGTAAGGTATTTACTAGATGATAAATTTGATAATTTTTTAACGCTAAAGGGTTACAGCTTAATAAAAAGCGATTCCTATCCAACCTAAAAGGCCTAATTGCGTCTAACTCTATACTTAATAAACTTTTATCCAAATAACAATTTATTACTTCAAATGGAGATAATGAAAAAGGAATAGCTGCTTGAAACCTAAAACGATTATCATCAAAATTTAATGCAAATTCCTCTCCTAATTCTAAATCTATAAACTTATCGTTTTGATTAGCTGATATTTCTACAATAGCATGATTTGGAATATGCTGAAAGAAATGTGGATAATAACTATAGAAAAGGTTAAATCTTCTTTGTAACAAGAAATTCTGTGTACTTGAGGTAGAGCGTTGCACTGTATAATCTACGGCATCAATAATCGCCTTTAGATCCCTAGACTTTAAGATATCATTTTTATTGTATTTACTTGATTCTAGATACTGGTAAAGCTGCTCTTTTGACTGAATCTCTTTTAAATTAGTATCCATATTCATACCTCTCATAGATTTTTATCTTATGACTCATCAACTCAGTGCTATCTGATAAATTAAATGGCATAAAAACAATTTTTATAGGATGCACAATAAGCCAAACACTCACCGCTATGTATTTTCTATTTGACTCAAAATGTTCACTTAAAACTAAACTATCAATACACTGAGATATTTCTTTACAAGTTTTTTCACTAAATAAAGTTTCAGACTGAATTGTTATATCAAAATGCAATTTCGGAGATAATAACTTATTCCCAAGATGCATATTTGAAAATGAACTATTGCTATCCAGATAACTAGATTTATCAATAAGATCTAGCTTCCATAATGATCTAACATTTAAATTAAATTGCGTCAGTGCCCTTTCAAACAAACTATTAAAAGATGATAACGAATAAAAAAAATTATCATTGCGTGTAAAAAGAATATCTCCGTTTAAATATAAGTTTTTCAGGTCGTTAGACTGTTCAGTCAAAAGCATATTTATTTGACTTTTTAAAAGTTTACTTGCTAAAGAGTTTAGAACATTAAATGATGTGGATTCATTATAAGAAGAAAAGAAATCTAGCACATGGTCTGGCAATGCTGAGTTAGCCGATAAAATACCCATATTTACTATAAGTTTAACACCAGAATTCTCAAAGATTACATCTTCTATTAATCTACCAGCCTGGCTTAAACTAAGGCGGCTCACAAAAGTAATATCATTAGCCTCAAAACCATTACGATACAACAATTCTAGTAGAACCATTAGGTCTAATTGTCTTAGTCGAGTTGTAGGTATTTTGCTTAATTCATTTATACTCATTTATACCCATTTCTAAATACTTACACATAATAGTAAACAAATTTTAAATCACTTACATCTTTATTATTTAATAAGCAAATAACTTGCTCACTTAAAATATAATCCCATTCTCTTGATGGTAAAATTTCATATATATCACAATATTTATCAACACTTGATACAGGTAAAGGATTAAAATCTAGCTTTGAGAGTTTTAATCCAACCATTGCATATTTGTTGACATGCTCTACTCTACTTGGAGATGTAAGCTTAATCATTGATAGTGAATAGCTATAATCTTCTACAGGCTTGCGTACTACTAAGTAATGTTTCTTACGATTTAATGCTTCAAACTCTATAACGCCTGTGGATAGTAGGTTTTCTATTGGCTTAAATGTCTTGTACTCTATAGCTTTTGTATGTAAAACCTTCTCAAATATAGCACTAATTAATCGCTGAAAACTATCTAATGATCTATCATGCCTATAAACTAATGCTGGATCTAGCTCAGTTATATCCTGATACTGTAACAAATCCAAATATATTTTTTGTGCAGCATGAAATATAAACATTGGCGAATATTTAGTATAAGATAACTGCCATAGATAATAACGAAGTTGATTACAACTATTTGAAATGTTATTTAACAATGTTACTTTAACTGCCGAAATAGCAGAGTTCGTTGAGCGCTCATTTAATATATATGAATATATAGTTTGTAATAGATTATTAATCTTATTGACTACTAAATTAAAACCATGATTTTTAGTAGTTAAAATAGGCGGCAAGAACTCTCCTAATGTCCATTTACCATCTTCTAACTTATTTAATACTAAAATCTTAAAGCTATTTAGCTCATCAACCTCTTCTGGATTAATTACCAAGGAAATGTTTGGCAACTTGGTTTGAACCTTGGTAGTACCATCATTGATATTCTCAATCAAAGGTTTCTCATCAATACTAATAACAATCTCTGCTGTATCTGAGTCAACTGTATTTAAATTTAGCTCCAAAGATTTTGGATAGGTCGAGCGCTGATAATGAATACATTCCGATCTAAGGGTTATATACATAAACGACTCTATTCTAAAAATATTTTTCTCTAATAAATATTCATCTATCTTAAGCTCTGCTAAACCATAAAAGTCAGTTGCCGAATTAATTTGACAGAGGTTTATATTACGCTGAGCTGAAAAACGCTGTGATAATGTAAAATGTTCAGGTAATACCGCCTGTCCTAAATGCCAATTTATTTGCTGCATGGTTTATCCCATATTTAAATATAATTAGTTAAATTTTTATTCTCTTTATAAATCTAAATCAAATGCTGAATCAAAGTCATCATCTTGATGGTTATGACTATGACCATGATCCAGCTCATAATTATTATGACCTTCCTTATCATAGTTATTTTCAGCCATAGGTTTTTGGTTAGAAAGCTCTAAAATATTATCAACATTAAAATCACCAACTCCTACCCGCTTATTATCAGGATCAACCTCTATATTAGCTTCTACTTTTTTAAGCATAAAATCCCATAAAGGTGAACCTTTACTTCCCTCGATAACTTGTTGAATACTAGTATACGTCTCCGGAGTAACTGCATTTAGAAAAACTTGAAACTCCCTTGGAAAGTACTTAATAGGATTAAAATTTTGAATTTCAGTTTGAATAGAATCAAATAATAATGATTGTTCAAACTTATCTGGTGTCCCATTTGGTGAACTAGCTAGTTTGCTAAATCTTGATATTTTTAATAACAGATTTGCCCAATGGAAACTATATCTATCATCTTTATTTTCATTACTTGAAGTAGGCGGCTTTTCTTCAACTTCCGGGGTTTCTTCTTGAGCACTGCCTTCTTCTTTTATAAGATACTTAGATGCTGTAATTAAAAATTGATTCTTTGACTTATTAAATTCGGCTAAGTCAGCCTCTTCAATACTAGAATTTAATAACTCATAAATTTCACTTATATGAGTCTTAATTAGATCTAACTGAGTATTTGAAATATCAGTCTTGTAATAGTTCAAAGCATCATTAGCTTCATTAGTTAAAGCTATGATGCTACGTATAACTATCATATCTTTTTTATTAATAGGAGAAATCAACTCATACCTACCTAATATCTCGGCTAAGGCTTCTAGAGTTGTAACAAAATCATCCGCACTATGATTTAGATTTAAATAAGCCTGCAAGTAAAGGCAAAAAAACTGTATATCAAGAACTTTATCTTCTTGAATATATTCAGAAATAGTCTTTATAACTTCATGAAACTTCCTTTCTTCTATAAATTCCGTACACTCAGTTAAAACCTCAAAGTTAGAACGTTTAATAACTTCCCAACCTTGATCACCTCTAAATAAATCGTTTAATTCTTCACTTGCTTTGCTCATTTAATATCCTATTTAATTATTATTTAAGCAGCTGTTGCAACAACACCAACAACAACTTTCTGAGTACTATCGCCAGACCATGTTGAAATTGGAGTACCTTTACCCCATTTACCAGAAAGAGATATAGTACCTGTTAATTCAGTCTCATTTTGCGATGTAGTACGAAGATAAGCATCACCACACTCAGCAGCAATCACAGCTTGAAACTGACGAGTCTGCTCTTCATTCATTGTGAATTTTGCACCTTGAGGATCAAAGTATTTCACTATCGTACCTTTATTTACTTGATCTACAGTTTGCTTTTCATTAGCTGCTGCTATTTCTACAGTAAGCTGAGCTTTTGCACCACCTGTTAATACTTTAGTAAGACCTGCGTTCAACTCTTTTGCAATTGCCTTATTTGTTATAACATCCAAGGTAATTGTTTGAGCAATCGCATCAAAATCTGCATACTCTACCTTAAAGTTTACAGAAGCTGAACCTGGAGCTTTGCTTCCGATATCGTAATAAGATAGTTTAGAGTTTGAATCAACAGGACCTGCTTCTGCTGCAAACTTTAATTGAACGAATACAGCATCATGTGTAGGTGATGGCGCTGTAAGATTAGCAGCGCTGTGCGAATGAGGTGTTAATGTCATTCTCTGACCATCTATTGCTATAAAATCTGACATTTGAGTCTCCTTATATTTTTTGTTGGTTAATTATTAGTTTTTATGAGTTAAGTCTTGCTTCAACACTTAACTCAACATCCATACCTTCAAATTGAACGTGTGGAAGGATTGCAATACTAGACTTATACCAGCCTATCTTACCTTCTATAGGTTCAACAGAAATTTCTGCTGCTTTAAAAGGAAAATAGCTTTTAGTTAGATCTGTTGGGCTTGGTACAGTCGTAACATATTGGTTTATCCAACTAGAAAGAGTATCAGTAATAGACTCTTTAGTAGCTGAAGAACCAATACGATCACGCATTATCATTTTTATATAATGAGCTAGCCTAGTTATCGAATAGGTATATGATATATTTGCTATAAGCTGTGAATTCTCTGAATCTTTAGGATCCTTATACTCTTCTGTCATTTTTAATGAGTTAACACTAAAGAAACAACCTTCTGAAGTACCTTTCTTATAGACAAATGGCATAAATCCGGCATTAGCAAATTCTAATTCACGATAATCAGGTATTACAAACTCTGTAGGAACCTTTAACTCTTCATACCCTCTGATATTAAATGTGTGTGCTGGAAGACCTTCTACAGTACCCCCTGAGCGCGGTCCTCTGATACTCTGACACCAACCAGTTATTCTAAATGCTCTCATTAAGTTCTTAGCAAATAAAACAGATGAGTTACCCCAAGTATACTCTTCGTTTGAAAGAGGGTTTATTATTTTCTCTTTAAAGTTTTTAATATACTTACCTGTTGTTGGATTATTATCAGGATCATATGGAGCTCTTAACAAGAACTGCGGTACTGTTAAACCAACATAGGCAGCTTGTTCTGTCTTACGGAACTTGTTCCATTTACCATATTTTGGATGCTCCATTAAAGCTCCTAGATTTTTGATATCTGCTAGATCTTCAGCAGTATCACAACCAAAAAACTTAGGACTAACTGCTGCTATGAAAGGCGCATGAGAAGCTGTAGCAATTTTCCCCATTATTGAAAGCCAGTTTATATCATCTTGAGTGTTCTTGAAATCATATAAGCCAATCATTGTACCATATGGTTCTCCACCATACTGATCATACTCACTGACATATAATTTCTTAAACATATCACTAGATGAGATATCAACAGCATTAGTCTCAAAATCATCTAACAACTCTTCTTTAGAAACATCTAAAACAGAAAGCTTAATTGGTGCATCATTTGGCTTATCTAAATAGATTTCATTAACTGATAGCCATTGTTTTTCTAATGCTTTAAATTTCTCATTATGAATAATATCATTAACCTGCTCTTCTATTATCGTGTCAATACGATTAATTACATTGCGAGTTAAATGTTTATTATAAAGATGCATATCTTCACTTTTTGCATTTGCAAAAATAGCTGATAAGCCAGCAGCTAACCTTAATACATCATCAGAAGTTATATCTGTTTGATTATTAGCATCAGTAACATACTCATAATCTACTTTCTGTAAAGCATTATCAGTAGTTTTAAGGTTTAAGCTAGAAAATAACTTTGATAAATTAATTTCTTCTTTTGTTTGTGTTTCTGTAGTAACTTCAGACATTATTCGTCTCCTTCTTCAGCCGAGATAACTTCACCTTCAATAGCTTTTTCACTAACCATCTTGAAAGATTCTAAAGCAGGTAATTCTTGCTTTATCTTCTCTAAAGTTGCCTCATTTCTAAGGATTTCTTTTACTAAATTGCGAAAACCTTTATTATTGTCAACAGTAGATTCAAACTCTTGTACCATTTCTCTTAGTTTTATTAGAGATTTAAGTTGAGGCACTGTTTCCGCGATTACGCCAGGTTGAAATGATTTCATTGAATCAATTTTTAATTTAACATCTAGATTTGGAGATTTTGATGGAGATATACGATTTGGTACTGATATATTAAGCTCCATATCCATATCTTTCATCATAGAGTCAATAGTACCATCCATATGACGAATCTTTCTTTCTTCAAAGTCTTCTTTTCTATCCTTTGATAAACCCTGTGATAAATCTCCCATCACTAGTAATCTAAAAGGCAATTCTTTATCTTTTAACTCGCCATCAACCTCAGTTTTATAGCGAAGCATCAACCGTGACTTTGGTATTTCATCATTTACTGCCATTTCGACTCTCTCCTATTTATTTTATGAACTTTTTTCAATTACTCCCACTTAAAGAAAGTTTTTTTATAATTAACATTTATATTGTAGCAAGTAAAATAAATTTTTGTAAGCCCAATACTATAATGCTCCCGTAAATTGCTCCATAATGCAAAATTGAATTCTACTCTAAAATCCTCTGACTTTTTTTGCTAATTTCCTCATACATTATATCTGGAGCTAGATCTAAGCCATTTCCCCATGTTACAGTACCAATCTCTCTATCAAGCTAGATTGTATTCTGAAAGTTATAAAAAGTTGAAAGATAGTTCCAAATGTAGCTTATTAGGTTTTGACGAAACTAAAAGAAACACAGCTATTCTCAGTAAGTCTGCTATTTAACCGACTTTTTTATATTATCATGCAATCAGGTTAATTTTAGAGATAAATGTAACAATTAATTCACGATAATAGAGATATTTTAATTAATAGATATCAG
>NZ_VXKP01000009.1:0-11468 GCF_008711455.1 Francisella sp. XLW-1
TTGGTGGCGAGGTGATCATGTTAGTGTTTATGATTCTGGAGCCCGCGAACAAATTGCTAAATTAGCAGATATTATAGATGGCAACAGCGCTCTAGAACTTTGGGAAAGAGCATGTGCTACTAAATGGAATAAAGCACCTGTTTGGATCCATGGTGATTATGCCGTTGGCAATATACTCATCAAAGATAATAAATTATCAGGTGTGATTGATTTTGGTGGAACTGCTATAGGCGATCCCGCTTGTGATCTTGTCATTGCTTGGACTTACTTAAGCAGTAGAGCACGATATATCTTTGCAGCTGAAATGCGCTTAGATAATGATACATGGCTTAGAGCACGTGCCTGGGTACTGTGGAAAGCGACATTTGAGCTTTGCAATATTGCAGATAAAAATAGTCCAGAGGCTTTGTTTCAGAAAAAGATTATTGATGAGGTAATAAATTATTAACATTAAATACTAAGATTAAATTTATGAAATTACCAATAGTGCTGAAACCCTTGATTTACAAGGGATTGTGGAATCTCTAATTAACGATTTAAAAATCGGTCACCCCTCTGTAAGCTAGATATAGCAATGATTCCAGCTATGGTCGCAGAAATCCCGTACCTTACTGAATAGAACTCCTATATGGCATAAGTTTAGCAGAGAATTTTTTATCATCAATTGCTCCACCAAAACCAGATATTTCTATATATTTCCCTTTCTTGTATACGAAACCATAGCCATTGCTATATTTACCAACCGCTTTTCTTTCAAATTCAACATCTTTGTTTTCTGGTGTTAATATGGGGCATGAATTATGATGAACAAGTGTTGTAGATACATCTTTAGAATTTCTACATATTGATAAAGCATGTCTGTATAAATGATCATGATTTATAAGATTATTTTTAATGTAGTAATTATTCCATACTTCATCAGAAGAAAAATAATACTTAATTTTTTTGGTCTCATCTATGATAAACAAAGAAAAGAATACCAAGCCACATTCTTTTTTAAGTCTAAAAAACTCAGCATCTATTTCATGATTATCACCAAGAAAATATCTTACAAAAGTATAAGAGTCATAACAACGATGAATCATTGCTTTATGATTGATAACTTTCTCTTTTGGAGATAATAAAATTATTTTAGACATTTTTTACATCAAGAAAGATTTATATTATTTATTATATAGCATTATAAAAACTAATAAATTTTAAAAATTGATACATATTAGGTCTAATTTCCTTTCTTTGCTTCATATCCCAAAATCCTTGTTCTAGAACAACAAATTTAGATCTAAAGTCTTTGAACTTTTCTATATCAACACAAGAAAGATTCTCTAATTGTTCTTTTACATCTCTAGAAAGCTCAAATAAACCGCCACCACTGCTAATACTTAAATAATTTGATATCTCATCAGAGTTATCATTAATAAACTTTTCTATAGCTTCATATTCAGCAAGTAACGCTGCTTTTCTTTCTTTTTCTTGTTGTTCTCTTATTAGAAGTTGTTCTCTTTCAAATTCGACTTGAGATTGTAATTCTTTATTTTCTAATGTTCCAATGAAAAAAGCTGCTGGAGTAGTCTTGATTGAATCACTATCTATTGCTTGTTTAGTAACCTCTATAGCCTCGTTAATAGCATCAATAGAATAAGACTCTTCAATTTCTACCACTTTTTTAGCTCTAATACCCCAAGATGTTAAAATCGCTTCAAAGTATGAGTCTTCATTGCTATCAGAGATTTCAAAACCAAACAGATTATTACTCTTATCATCATTATCAGTCTCATTAGTTATTAGTGCTTTATCTTTGTAGTCAAAATCAAATCTTATTTTACTATAAGCCCTACCTTCTTTAATTAAATCATAAGAAATAATCATATCTGTATAATCATTTATTTCTTTTGTAATTACATCCAACACTCTTAATCTAAAAAGATTAATATCTTTATATTTATTTTTCAGGGATAGTTTTTCTTTAAACTCTTCTATACTAATATCTTCTCTACTTAATTTTTCTTTATATGAAATATCTTTTATTATTTTAAGAAATAAATACGTATAGATTGAGTAACTACTTTTTAATCTAACAATGTTTTCAAAAGAAATTTTAGAATATTTAACAAATGCTATTAATCTTTCTAATGCATACTCATTAACTTCTAATGTTACTTCTCCATTTTGAGATGAGTAAGATATTTTTTTAAACCAAGATATACTTTCACCAGAATCTGCATCATCTTCAAATGGATGAGGTGTGTGAATTACTTTAGATACTAATTTTTTTCTGACATTGTTTATTTCTCTTGAGGCATTATCTTTTCTAATACCAGTAGCCTTTATAAACTCATCTTTTGATATTTTATAAACATTAGGTATCTTTTTGATAGCTTCATAAAGAGCTTCATTATTACTAAAATCTGGGATATATAATTTATATTTATCCATTTTAGAAAACATTAGTAATACGGTCTTAACCTCATTTGAAGTCCAGTTATGTTCAGATTTTATACTGGCAAATAAAGAAGTTATATAAAATGATTTTTCCACTATGTTATTCATTAACTCATCCTAATAATATAAATCTTATCAAAAATCACTAAAACATACAAATATTTTTTTGTATGTTTTTAGGTGATTAGTTAGTCATTTTGTATGTTTTTCTAGTCATTTTGTATGTTTTTCTAGTCATTTTGTATGTTTTTCTAGTCATTTTGTATGTTTTAATCTCTTGAAAAGCTTATATATCAATACTTTAATGTTTTCCTAATATTTAATTGTTTAATATATAAATAAACAAACAATGAGCATTTTAAAAAATGCTTGTCTGTTTTTCTGTTTTTCTGGTTTTCATGATTATATACAAATAACGCATTGGTTTAAATTAGCAGTAAGCAAGAACTATTAATAATGAAAATATTGTTATAGCCATCTCTTTATGAATCCACTTGCTTTAAATGATGAAGGAGACTATTTATGTAAGTTATTTAATTTTTCTAATTCCTTTTCTAAATCATAACTACTGTAATAATGCAATAAGTCTAATGCAGCTAAAGTATCAGCTTTGGAGGTATGTGCTTCTCCTTGAAAAGCTAGATTAGATGCAATCATTGCATTATAGAGAGCAAACCGCCCTTTATAATTATTTCTTGGAGCATAAAAGCTAGCTGATAATTGCATAATGCAATGGTGAGATAGTATATTTGTATCTAAAATATAGTTATGCTCTTCTAATGAACATTCTAACGCTAAAAAGTCAAAACTAGTATTGTATGATGTTAATTTTCTACCATTTAATTTCGATAGTAGCTCACTATAAACGTCAATAAATTTGCGAGCGTTATATATGTCTTCTTTGGATATACCATGAACATCATAAGCACCATCTTCTATCTCTTTTTTTGTAAAAACATTAGTATCAATCAAAACTTCTTTAGATTTTGAACTGATAGCAGTTATCTGTAATATATGTGGACTTGATAAGCCAGTTGTCTCTGTATCAAAGACAATAACATCTTCTTCTATCAAGTTAGCAGCTATTTTTTTAACTCTACTCCTGTATATATCTAATTTTTTTATTTCATTTAAAGCTTTATTTTTATCTAATGCAATTTGCATTCTATTTGTAGCTTGTATTTGAGCCTCACTACGCAGTTTTTTTGTATGCTTACGCATTGGCTTTACTTGATCACTAGAATAAAGCTTATACTCTTGCTTGTATGAATTGACTTTAGTTGTTGTATAAACGTCCTCATCAATTGGTTTCATTCTGAATAGCTCTTTCCATGCTGATTTAGAGTACAATCTATCCATTATATTTTCCATTCTTAATTTTGTAATAAGTTCTCTGAGAAATATTATTATCTTTGAGTATTTGAGATACAGTTTTAGTTTTTGAGTCTTCTAAAACTTTCTCAATAATTTCGGCAGTAACTTTTCTAGGTCTGCCAAATTTCTTTCCGTCTTTTTGAGCTCTTTGAATACCCTCTTTTTGTCTTTCTTTTCTAATTTCATTTTCAAATTCTGCTACAGAAGCTAATATTTGAAAAGTAAGTTTTCCATAAATAGACGTTGTGTCTATGTTTTGGTCTAATACTACTAAATTAACTTTTTTAGATTGTAGATGTTCTACAATTTTACCCAAATGAAGAGCACTACGAGCCATTCTATCAAGTTTTGTGACTACAAGAGTATCATCACTATCTCTGACATAATCTAAGCATTTAATAAGCTCTGGTCTATTTTGATCTACTCCTGATATTTTTTCTTGATAGATTTTAGTGCAACCATAAGCTTTCAGTTTCTCAATTTGAATATCTAACTTTTGTCCAATGCTAGATACTCTTGCATATCCAACTTTAGCCATTTTTAGATTCCTCTATTATGTTATCTGCCATTACATCTAGCAAGTCATCCAACCATAGTAACTTTATCATGTCTTTTATTTTCTCTTTTGAAAACTGCTCTTCTTTTTGAAGAGAAGTTGCTTTATTAGTTATATTCAAAATAACCTTTTGAACACTATTAAGTGAACTATCCATACTGTAGCTTATTTTCAATATGTTTAAGACTCTCTCATAATTATCTAAGGTTGGGCTGGCTTCTCCTTTAAACCATTTATTAATAGCTGTAGTTGAAACTCCAAGATCTTCGGCTAATTGTTTTTGCGTAATACCTTGTTTTTTCACTTCTTCTTTAATTTGTTGCATTGAAATCATACTTATTCACTCATTATTTCTATTACTTTTTTATCTATACAACTAAGCATAAACTCTGTCATTTCAGCATGATTATGGGACTCATAAAAATTTAACATTTTTTGATTAAACTCTAACTGTCTCTTAGCTGGAACATTGATAACAGGATATCCATGTAGTAATAAGTTACCATTCATTACAAACCTTCCCATTCTCTTATTAACATCATAAAAGAACTGGTATCTAGCCATTTCTAAAAAGATGAATATAGACTGATTATAGATATCTTTTATCTTTTTTGATTGATCTATCATTAAATTAAAACATTCATCAAGCTCACGAGCTTTGGGTGGTAAGTAATCCGTTCCTGCGATAGTTACACCACCACTTCTAAAACAGCCCCACTCTAAGGCTTCATTTCTACCTGCTAAGTCATGTAGAGAGATGATGTAGTCTTTAGTAAGTTGAAATTTATCATTTTCTACATCTACAAATATTTTTTTCCATGTGTTTGACTGATTAAGAGTTATCTCTTGATCATGTAGCTTATGACCCCCTACAGTGATTCCATCAAGCAGTGTTTGAACTTCAGGTAAAGTGAAATTTATACCCTCAAGATTAACAGCATCATATACTAGTTCTGCTAAAGAACGTTTTGCTAGCATTAATGCAATTTTTTTATTTGGTTTTATATTAAACATTATACTAATATTTAAAGACTAAGTATAAATATATTATACCCTATATTTGTATAATGTTTTATACATAATATTTATAATTGGATACAAAAGTATACTTTTTGGTAACGATTAATTGATATAAATTATTTGAAAATGTCCATGACAAAAAATTTTATTTTTTTGTCATTACTTAAAGATCCTTGATTTTCATATTAACCACATCAATATCTAAAAACTTCTCATTTTTAGCATACCATTCAATCATTTTTGGTTTTACATATTTGTTATCAATCCCTCACAACTAACAGTTATATCCTATCACCATATGGTAAAGACTTAATATAATCTTCCATAAATTGCCAGTCAGGGATATATCCTTCATTAGAAAATACTTTATTTTTATCAAACACAAAATCTTTACCACGCTTCTTAACTGGTAGCTTGACTGTAAAGTCTTTCCTAATATGAGAGTTTAATTCTCGTCCAAATGCCAAATATTTAATTTTGCATTCATTACGAATTAGAGAAGAAATAAATAGTTTAGAATGTAATGAGAGAGGTTCTTTTTCTTGTAAAACTGCAACATTTTGAGCAGTATAAAATGGTTGTCGCTGCACAAAACATGAGCCTAAAAAGCTTCCCCCTAAAGATACTGACATTGATCCCTCTGGAAATGGTTTTTCTCCATCAATTCTATCCACAACGCTTACAACACCATTACCATTACTATCACGAGATACATAGTTAATTATTGGGTCAAAATCTGTCGTTTTGTTAGCGTCTATTCCATTCCCCATTACAATATTAAACAGCCGATGAAGGTAAAATTCTTTCCAATCATCAGCTTTAATAATTACTTCATTATTTGCATTTTTCGTATTTAAAGAGTTTCCTATAGAGTTTTTGTTATTATTTTGTTGAATATTTTTTATAAAATCTTCCATAAATTTGAAATTAGGTACAAACCCTTTTTTATTAAACATTTTCTTTTTGTCAATTATAGGATTTTGATTTTCATCTAATAAAACTGGAAGTTTTACAATTATTTTTTTACTATCACCAACTCGGCACTGCCTTCCATATGTCCATCTATAATTTTCAGAAAAATTTATTATGGATGTAATGAATATTCCAATTTCAGAATTCATATTAAACTTTGTTGCTCTAAAAACATTTACATCGCTTGAGGCACAAAAATCCTCAATTTGATAAAAAGCTATACATCCAACTTTTCCTGTTGTTATTGCATTACCTTTAAAATCTGCTTGCAAATTTATTCTTTTTGCAATTCCATTATTATTTGCAGAAGCTGTAATATAAGGTGTTGAACCATCTTGATATTCCTCTTTGCTATGATATTTTCCTGGAGTAATATCGAAAATATCATTTAGACGGAAATCTTCCCAAGTATTTGTTTTAAGCATTTTCTCCACCATCTTTTATAATGTATGAGTAGTAATTCCTTATAGTTTTTTCAAAATCACTAGATTTTAAATTGCTATAATCAGTTTCCATATACGCTTCGGCTAACCACTCGTCCTTCCAACTAACTTTTTTCATCACAGACAGACCAGCAACTTCCTTTCTATTTTTATATAAATTAAGCCATAATTCTTCTGTCTTAGTCCATAAACTATTACCTTTTTTATCAGACATTTCTACTCTTCCTAGTCCTTTTCTCTTAGTGAACTTATCATCACGATAATATCCGAAGAAGGTTTCTTTATTAGCTTTTTCGTGTTTTTGAGACAGGTCGAAAACCATACAGACTGCTACTGCTGCAGCACCTGGATAAAATATTTCGATTGGCAAAGAAAAGACTGCTTCTAAAGTATAATTATCAAGCATTTTTTTCTTAAATTCTTTGACATCATTGCTTGTTCCAATTGCTGCTTGCATTGGAAGTAGAACAGCGATTTTCGCTAAAGGTGAAACGTGTCTTGCTACCCATTCAACAAAGTGAAAGCCTTTTGATGGATCTTCTTTTTTATTAGCACTCCAACTTTTCGTGTACTCTTCATTGCAAAATTTCTTTGTAGCGTTATATGGCGGATTCATAAGAACTACATTAATATTACCATCTTCAATCCACTGACCTCTATTAAATAATGAGTCTTGGACTACATTTGAGTTTCCGTCTCCGTGAATTAACATATTCGTAGATGATAATCCAAATGCTCCTGCTTCATATTCGATTCCAAATATTTGCTCATGTTTTACTTTTTCTCGTTCATCTTCGCTTTCGCAATCATCCATTGCATCTGTCATCGCTCTAACAAGAAAAGCACCACTACCACAACAAGGATCTAGCACCCGCGAATGTCTATTAACACCTACAACTTTACTCATGAAGCTGCATATATGATCTGGTGTAAAAGCTTGATTCTTATCTGATTTCCCTACGTACTTATTAAATGTTGTAAAAAATAGATTTAGTAAATCCTGTCCAGCTGTATTTTTATCATTAATGTAAGGCACTATGTTGCTGTCTATAAACTTTAAAATATCAGTTAATTCTTTGTAGGTAAGGCTCTGTACATCCTGATCATCTAAAACTTTATTATTAAGAATAGCTAACTTACTAGCTTTGTTTATACTTCCACTTTTTGTTAATAATCCCTCTAAAATATTTTTGATATTATTAATTACTACTGCTTCTTCCTTTAAAAGTTTGCCTGTTTTTGGATTTATTGTTTCTCTTATATTTTCATACACCAAACCATTTTTTAAAGCTAAAAGGCAAGTTCCAACAAATTGACTTCTTAACTTTTCGCTTATACCGTCTGAGTGTAGCTTTTCATTAAGTGTTTTTATAGAATCTATTACTTTGATTTTGTCATTAACTTTACCAAAGCATATTTCCTCATACTCTTCAAAAGTTTTTATTTTAGTTTCTCCAATAATTTTATGTGCATCATCTATAATTACCGATTGACCATACCAAACCCAAACTTCATCGCCTTCTGTTTCAGCAAGAATTGCTACGATTCTCTTGTCTGAATATGCTTTTTCAAAACGAACATAATCTTGTAGTTGTTTTTGAATTTTAGATTTATCCCATTTACTAAACTTGTTTTTAGTTTCTACTAATATCGCAAGCCTTTCATTCTCGAACCGTATATCTAAATAGTGATGATTTTTACTTGTACTCCCTTTTTGATAGTTCTTAATGTCTTTGTCGATAGATTTAAGTGCGGATGGATAACTAAATTCTCCTGATTCTGTATTTCCAATATGAAATTGAAACCCAATTTTTTCTATTATTTCAAATCTATTCATAATCTTCAGCCTATTTAAATATCTATTTTTATAATTTAAGTTGCTTTAATATATCTTATTTCAACTCAATAATTTCTTTAGTAAGTCTTATAGTTTCTCTTGCAAGCATACATAAATGCTTCCTTGTCATTTTTTATTAGTTATTGCGACTTTAAATCAGTTCAACTTGCTCATCTGCAATATAAGCATCTTTTACTGATATATGTAGTTTTATATTTGTCTTTATTTTTGTACCTTGCTTAATTTGTCCACTTTCTATCTTTTCAGCAAAGTCATCATTCCAAACTTCAAAATCTACTGTGTCTAGTACTTTACCTTTATTTTTTGGATTTATATCAATGGATTTTGGAGCTACATACTCGTTGGTCTTTTTTATTAATTTAGCTCGTATCCACCACCTTTTAGGTCTACGATCACTTTTAATTATATTTAGGACTTTCATTTCGCCATCAAAGTTAGGTAGTGGTTTATTAAGATCTATTAAAAAACCATGCGTTCTTAAGAAACTCATTCTCATTGGTGCTAGCCGCACACTATCTTCAAATGATTGAGCTAATTCCTGTTTTTGTTCTTCTGTCAAGTTGTCTTGAAAACTTATATTGTTTTTCATATTTATACCTTTTAATCTTATTTAATTTAAATAACTTAAATAATTTAAGTAAGTTATTTAAATCTAGTAACAATTGCTTCAAACGCATCATTATCTAAGCTGCTTAAATAACGAGTTGCTATTTTAACAATATCAGAATTAGATGTTTTGCTTGTTGTGCTTTTTATGGATAGAGTTTCTATAAGCTGCTTTGTTTCTTCATCTAACGAAAATGTAACACGCTTATATTTCTTTTTTTCCTCTTTGACTGGTGTATCGTTACCAGTAACATGATCGCTGTCTGCTGAGTTAATAAATTCTTCTACACTTGGTTTTCTATTTTGTCTGTTTTTTAATTTCATATTTGTTCCTTTAAATAAATTATTTAATTTAAATAACTTAAATACATTAAATAAATTATGTATTTTATTTAACTTATTTAAATGTATAAATCTCTTCTACAACTTTTTTAATTTCTTTAGCTGCTTTATCGTTGTTTACCTCGACAACGCCTTTGCCTAAATATGCAGTATCTCTATAGACTTTACGATCGCTGGTGTAGGATTCTAATAAATGAAATTCAGGGAACTCTTTTAAATATCTTTCTGCTTGTATTCTCTCATCAATTAAGTGATGAGTAGGACACATTGAGAACATAACAAATGTTTTTAAGTTCTCATTTATTGTTTTAGCAGTTTCTACAATCTCTGCTTGATTTTCAAGAGTATCTAAATCGTATTGAGAAGGTCTAACTGGAATTAGTAAGCAGTCGGCTACTAGCATACCAGTACGCTGTTCTTTTGAATCTCTACCAGCACAATCAATTATTATGTAATCGTACTTTTTTTTGAGGTCTTTTATCGCTTGAGATATATTATCAGCTACTTTAACCGAAGGGATGTTTAAAAGCTCTTCATCACTTTCTAATCTATATTGGACCCATGACGTCGTAGAGTTTTGTTTGTCGGAATCTACCAATATAACATCTTTGCCTAAATGTTTTAGATAGCAAGCAATATTGGTTGCTATTGTTGTTTTGCCAGCTCCACCTTTTTGACCACCAACCAAAAGTATCATCATCATCTCCTTTATTTAAATTACATCAGTTAAATAAATTACATATATTACGCAAGTTATTTAAGTTATGTAATAATTATCTCATGTTGGCACTATTATTTCAATAACTTATTTAAATTATTTAACTTACATAAATTATTTAAATATAATTGATTTATTTTTTTAAACATATATAATATATATATTATATATATGTGATTTTAAATAATGATCTTTAGGTGGAATTTAGAGAAAAACCTTAAACTTATTAACGAAAGAGGGATTTCTTTTGATGCTATTCAAGAAGCAATTGAGAATGATGGTTTGATAAAGGTTGTTAAGCAAGCTAGAGATGAATATAAGCATCAGATAATAATGCTTGTCGTTATAGATGATTATGTTTGGGAAGTTCCGAGTATAGTATTGCAAGAAAACCCTAAAATTATTTATTTTGTGACAGCTTATAAAAGTAGAAAAGCAACTAAGCTTTGGAGGAACGAAAAATGAGAAAAGATTTTACTTTAGATGAAATTGAAAGATTAGAAAAAGAGTTTGAAGCAAATAGGGATAGTTTTGAGCCAATATCGACATCTGAGCTTATGGAATTTAAAAAAGAGATAGCAGAAAGTGCAAAGCAAAGACAGATAAGTCTTAAAATAACAAATTCTGATCTGGAAAGTGTTAAGGCTAGAGCATCTGAAAAAGGACTTAAGTATCAATCTGTTATTAAGGCTCTTATACATCAGTATGCAACAGGAAAAATCACAATTTAAATAAGTTATGTAAATTATGTAATTTCAGCAACTTGTGTAATTAAATAAAAAAGTTCTTCATGGAACGAATTATGATCCAGTTAAAATTTGATTTCAAAGAAATACACAAAAGAAAAATAGGGCGACCTTCTGAGATATCGGAAGAACTAGTTTTTGCTGTGATTGATGATATTAAAAAACAATCAAAAAATAAAAAGTTAACAAATAAAAAAATCATAGAAAAACATAAAATATCTGAAAGAACTTTCTATCGCATAAAAGCTGGCGATAAAAAGTATTTGACCTCCGGCCGGGATTCTGTCAAAAAAGGGTCATGCATGTATTTAGATAGTTATTTAGTACCATAAATAAAATTTACAATTTCATTATAAAAAACTTTTGGTTGGTCTACAGAAACTGTATGTTT